>NZ_JBEPRQ010000008.1:0-324054 GCF_040548425.1 Bradyrhizobium sp. i1.15.2
CGCCAGTTGGCAGGTCGCATCAATCGACTTGACCAATGGCCAACCTGTCAGTGATGTGTCCGAACAAGCGTCAGCTATGTCTCCGGTCTAAACACTTCGCGGGCGATGACAGCTGAATGCGGGGTGGGTGCGCCCTCAAACCCCGCCCCTCACTTCTCCGCCAGATAAACCTCTCCCAGCAGCGACGAGTTCGACCACGGCACCTGCTTGCTCTTCGTGGTCGACACCACCTCCGCCCGCACACGTGTCAGCATCTGCTGCACTTCCAGGCCAGGCGTGCCGAGATGGCGGGAGAGGGCAGCGGAGAACGGCGAGTTGGCGCCTTCGCCGTCGAGCGCGACCTGGCCCGGCGCAGTGGCGAAGGCGATCAGCGTGCCGGCACCGAGCGTCGCGCCGGCGCCCAGGCTCGTTGGCGCTGCGAGGCCCGAGGCAGCTTCGATGGCGCGGTTGGTGCCAGCCGATGCGACCTGCTGTGCCATCGGATTATTGCGGCAGGCATCGAAGATCAAAATGTTGGTGCGGACCTGGTCATCGAGGCCGGTCATGATCGTGTCCATGTCGATCATCGCGTCCGTCATCCTCGCGGCCGGCTTAAGTTCGACGTCGACCGGAATGAGATAGTTGCGGCCGTCGACCTGCACGCCGTGGCCGGCATAGTAGACCACCACGACCTGCGCCCGCGCCGCCTCCCGCAAGAAGTCACGCGTCATCTTCTGCATCGCCGAGCGGTCGAGGTCGACGCCTTCTGATACAGTGAAGCCGATATCGCGCAGGCTCGTCGCAACGGCGCGCGCGTCATTGGGCGGATTGGGCAGCGCCTTGACATGCGCATAGGCGCCGTTGCCGATGATCAGCGCCATGCGCGTGCCGCGCGCGGCCGGAGCAGGCGAGGGAGGCGCCGCGGCACCCGTCTGCTGGGGAGCCGGCGCCTTTGCCGGCTGCGTCGTCGGTGACGGCGCATCGCGCGGGATCGGCACGCTAGCGTCGGTGATCAGCGACAGCCGCACCTTTGCGGTGGCTTGATTGGCCTTGCTGCCGGCATCGGACGCCGCGATCGCCAGCGTGGCCTTGTAGTCGTCGCTCGCGTGCGCGTAATCGCCTTTCGTCTCATAGGCCAGCGCGCGATGGGTGTAGCCCGAGATCAGCACGCTGTTCGGCGGCGTCATGATGTTGACGGGCGGCTTCTCCTTCGCAAGCCGAATCGCTTCGCTGCCGTCGGCAATCGCGCGATCGTAATCGCCTCTGACACGCCAGATCGCGGTCCGGTTGATCAGCGGCTGCGGCAACGTCGGGTCGAGCCGGATCGCCTGGTTGATGTCGGCCAGCGCGCCGTCGAGGTCGCCGAGCGCCTCCTTGGAGATGCCGCGGTTCTGGTACGAGAATGCCGATTTCGGATCGGCTTTGATCGACATATCGTAATCGGTAATGGCCTTGGCGTAATCGCCTTTGCCGCGCCAGGCATTGCCGCGATTATGGAAGATGGTACCAACAGGCGGGCCCAGCTTCAGCGCATCGTCGAAATCGGCGATCGCGATCTCGTACTCGCCTCTGTCATAGTAGGCCGATCCCCTGAGATTATAGACTGCCTGGCTCGGCTGGAGCCGGATCGCTTCCGTGGCGTCGGCGATGACCTTTGGGTATTCGCCCTTCTTGTTCCAGCCCACCGCGCGCCAGAAGTAGACCGTTGCGAGCTGCTCGCCCTTGAACACCTTCAGCGCAATGATCTTGCTGCAGGTATCGATCATCTGGTCCGCCGGCGTGCTGTCGGTGGTGCAGAGCGGCCCAAGCTGGCTGCGCGCCTGCGCAAAAGCGGGCGCCGACCAAAAGGTTGCGGCGAGCAGGCAGAGCGCGACGAGCAGGCGACGCATTGGCGGTGGTCCCGTAGAGCAGAGGCGTCTGTTGGTTGCCCGGAAGGGGAAGGTGGTTCACGGCCTCGCTGTTGTGCACATGGCAAACGGGGGGCGGCTCTATCCCTATTCCCTCAGTGGGCAGATTTTGCTACGAGGCATTACCCAACCCTTCTGCCCACCGCGTCCCACTCCATGAAGAATGACGAAATCCTGAGCCAAATCACCGAGTTCTGCCGTAACGCGGACATGGCGGAGTCGACGTTCGGACGGCGCGCGGTGAACGATGGGAAGCTCGTGCACCGCCTGCGCGAGGGCAAGCGCATCACGATCGACACCCTGGACCGGATCCAGGCCTACATGGCCGCATCGATGGCCGGCGGCGTGCCGCCGCCGCGGGGACTTCAGGTGCCCCCGGAAAAGCGCGATCCGCGCGGCAATTTCCGCTTTTTCGAGAACCGCCAGAAATACCTGCTGTTCGTCCACACTTGCAGTGAGAAGCGGGTGGTCGCCGAGCGCGTGGCGCTGGAGCTTGCAAGCATCCATCCCCGCCCCCCGGCGCTGCGTGTGTTCGATGCCGGCGTTGGCGACGGCACGGTGCTGGCGCGCGTGCTGCGCTCGATGCATCAGCGCTTTCCGCACATGCCCTTCTATGTCGCCGGCAAGGAGCTCAGTCTCGAGGACCTCCGCCTGACACTGGACAAGGTGCCGGATCGCATTTTCGAGCATCCGGCCTCGGTGTTCGTTTTTACCAACATGCTTTATGCGGAGGCGCCCTGGCTCACGCCGTCATCGCCCTCAGCGGCAGCCGCGACAGTCTGGCATGAAGTTCCCCTGCGGGGTGCTTCCTCGGGCGAGTTCGAGACGCAAATCGCGGAGTTGAAGCCGTTTTTGGAGCAGAACTGGCGCGCGGCGGTCAGCCCGCGCACGGGAATGCCGCTCTATGAGCGGCCGGTCGTGCTGGTGCTCTACCGCGAAGACCAGCGTTTTCTGCTCGATTCGACCATTCCACGGCCGGGCCAGGCCGAGGCCAATTTCGACCTCGTTATTGCATCTCAGCCATACCGCGCGCTGTCCTCGGTCAATTTTCGGGCAAAACGGATCATTGCGCCCCTGGCCCGGGCCTTGCGGGCGGGCGGCCGCCTGATCGGAATTCACTCTCATGGCCAGGATCCGGGCATGGAGATGATCCAGGCGATCTGGCCCGGAGAAAATCCTTTCTCGGTGAGCCGTCATGAGCTATTGCGCGCGGTGAAGTACGAGCTCGGCTCGGTGGGCCGCGACTTAAATTTTAATGCTTACGCAGATAACCGCTCGATCTTCAGGTATGATATGGAAGCGCTGCCCAACGAGGTGACAGGCACTATCGGAACCTCGACGGCCTTTGCAGCCTGGAATGCGGCGGTGTATGTGGCTCAGATTGAGGACGACCGGTTGACGGAAATGACTCAAAACGGCCGCACTCTGGATGCCGCCAGGGACGTGCTGCGAAAGTACAATGGGCTCTGGTTTCTCGACGAATCCTACGTCATCTCGCGCCGGCGTGATTGACATCATTCAAAGCTAAATATCGCAACGCCCGCCAGCTAGCGGCGGAACAAGGGGTTACTGATGCGCGCGTCCTATCTCTTCACCAGCGAGTCCGTGTCCGAAGGCCATCCGGATAAGGTGTGCGACCGGATCTCCGACGAGATCGTCGATCTGTTCTACCGCGAAGGACCGAAAGCAGGCATCGATCCCTGGCAAATCCGTGCCGCCTGCGAAACGCTCGCGACCACCAACAAGGTCGTGATCGCCGGTGAGACCCGCGGTCCCGCATCCGTCACCAATGAGCAGATCGAAGGCGTCGTCCGCGCCGCGATCAAGGACATCGGTTACGAGCAGGAAGGTTTCCACTGGCAGAAGGCGGACATCGAGATCCTGCTGCATCCGCAGTCCGCCGACATCGCGCAGGGCGTCGATGCGCTGCAGCCGGGCGAAGTCAAGGAAGAGGGCGCGGGCGACCAGGGCATCATGTTCGGCTACGCCACCAACGAGACGCCGGATCTGATGCCGGCACCGATCTTCTACGCCCACAAGATCCTGCGCCTCATCTCGGAAGCGCGCCACTCCGGCCGCGAGAAGGTGCTGGGCCCGGACTCGAAGAGCCAGGTCACCGTGCAGTACGAGAACGGCAAGCCGGTCGGCGTGCGCGAGATCGTGGTCTCGCATCAGCATCTGGTCGAGGACATCTCGTCCAAGCAAATTCGCGACATCGTCGAGCCCTATGTGCGCGAGGCGCTGCCGAAGGAATGGATCACTGCGAAGACCATCTGGCACATCAACCCGACCGGCAAGTTCTACATCGGCGGTCCCGACGGCGATTCCGGCCTGACCGGCCGCAAGATCATCGTCGACACCTATGGTGGCGCGGCCCCGCACGGCGGCGGCGCGTTCTCCGGCAAGGATCCGACCAAGGTCGACCGCTCCGCGGCTTACGCTGCCCGCTACGTCGCCAAGAACATCGTCGCGGCCGGTCTTGCGGATCGCTGCACGCTGCAGCTCGCCTACGCCATCGGCGTGGCGCGTCCGCTGTCGATCTACATCGACACCCACGGCACCGGTAAAGTGTCGGAGGAACAGCTCGAGAAGGCCGCCGCCAAGGCGATGGATCTCACCCCGCGTGGCATCCGCAGCCATCTCGATCTCAACCGCCCGATCTACGCGCGCACCTCCGCCTACGGCCATTTCGGCCGTACCCCCGACAACGAGGGCGGCTTCTCCTGGGAGAAGACCGATCTCGTCGAAGCGCTCAAGCGCGCCGTCTAAACGCTCTTACCTCGCCCCGCTTGCGGGGAAGGTCGCCGCGAAGCGGCGGGTGAGGGGGACTCTCCACTGGCCGAGTTGCGCGGATGGAGCCCCTCACCCCAGCCCTCTCCCCGTAAGAACGGGGAGAGGGAGAAGACTGTGCCGCAAGGCGCTTCGTTTGCTTCGTTACTGACACGCCAGACCCACCACTAGGAAACAGACATGAACGCGAAGCCCGGCTTCACCGATTACATCGTCAAGGACATTTCGCTCGCCGATTTCGGCCGCAAGGAGCTCTCGCTCGCCGAGACCGAGATGCCTGGCCTGATGGCCACCCGCGAAGAGTATGGCCCGAAGCAGCCGCTGAAGGGCGCGCGCATCGCCGGCTCGCTGCACATGACGATCCAGACCGGCGTGCTGATCGAGACGCTGGCAGCGCTCGGCGCCGACATCCGCTGGGTCTCCTGCAACATCTATTCGACGCAGGACCACGCCGCGGCGGCGATCGCAGCCGCCGGCATTCCGGTGTTCGCCGTCAAGGGTGAGAGCCTTACCGAGTACTGGGACTACACCGCAAAACTGTTCGACTGGCACGGCGGCGGTCACCCGAACATGATCCTCGACGACGGCGGCGACGCCACCATGTACGTCCATCTGGGCCTGCGCGCCGAGAATGGCGACACCAAGTTCCTGGACAAGCCGGGTTCGGAAGAAGAGGAAGTCTTCTTCGCGCTTCTGAAGAAGCAGCTCAAGGAGAAGCCGAAGGGCTACTTCGCCGAGATTGCCAAGAGCATCAAGGGCGTTTCCGAAGAGACCACCACGGGCGTGCATCGTCTCTATGACATGCAGAAGGCCGGCACGTTGCTATGGCCCGCCATCAACGTCAACGACAGCGTCACCAAGTCGAAGTTCGACAACCTCTATGGCTGCCGTGAATCGCTGGTCGACGGCATCCGCCGCGGCACCGACGTGATGATGTCCGGCAAGATCGCGATGGTTGCGGGCTTCGGCGACGTCGGCAAGGGTTCGGCCGCCTCGCTGCGCCAGGCCGGCTGCCGCGTCATGGTCTCCGAAGTCGATCCGATCTGCGCGCTGCAGGCGGCGATGGAAGGCTATGAAGTCGTGACCATGGAAGACGCTGCGCCCCGCGCCGACATCTTCGTCACCGCGACCGGCAACAAGGACATCATCACGATCGAGCACATGCGCGCGATGAAGGATCGCGCCATCGTCTGCAACATCGGTCACTTCGACAACGAGATCCAGATCGCGGGTCTGCGTAACCTGAAGTGGACCAACATCAAGCCGCAGGTGGACGAGATCGAATTCCCCGACAAGCATCGCATCATCATGCTGTCGGAAGGTCGCCTCGTGAACCTCGGCAATGCGATGGGCCATCCGTCCTTCGTGATGTCGGCCTCCTTCACCAACCAGACGCTGGCGCAGATCGAGCTTTACGCCAACAACAAGGACGGCAAGTACAAGAAGGAAGTCTACGTGCTGCCGAAGTCGCTCGACGAAAAGGTCGCGCGCCTGCACCTCGCCAAGATCGGCGTCAAGCTCACCGAGCTGCGCAAGGACCAGGCCGACTACATCGGTGTCAAGCAGGAAGGCCCGTACAAGTCGGACCATTATCGCTACTGATCCGCTGATCGTATCTATGTATCGACGCAAAGCCCCGGAGCGATCCGGGGCTTTGTTGTATCGAGCGCAACGCACGTGTCTCCTCGCGGTTGTGTCAGGGGCCGATTGCCAGTTGACGAGGGATCGTCCCGGTCAGACAATCGTTGACGGCGGAGGAAACAAATGTCGCAAGAACATTTCGACGTGCTGATCGTCGGTGCCGGCCTGTCCGGCATCGGCGCGGGCTATCATCTTCAGGCCAAGTGTCCGGGCAAGAGCTACGTCATCCTCGAGGGGCGCGACTGCATCGGCGGCACCTGGGATCTGTTTCGCTATCCCGGCGTCCGCTCCGACAGCGACATGTTCACGCTCGGCTATTCCTTTAAGCCGTGGACGGATCCGAAGGCGATCGCCGACGGCGCGCAGATTCTCAATTATGTGCGCGAAACCGCTGCCGAGAACGGTATCGAGAAGCACATCCGCTTCCGCCATCGCGTCAAGCGTGCCGCGTGGTCGACGCCGGACGCACGTTGGACCATCGAGGCCGAGAGCATCACCGGCGAGGGCATGGCAGAAACCGTGCGCTTCACCTGCAATTTCCTGTTCATGTGCTCGGGCTATTACAAGTACGAGGCAGGCTACACGCCGGAGTTTCCGGGCGTCGCGGATTTCGCCGGCCGCGTCGTGCATCCGCAGAAATGGACCGACGACATCGATTGCGCCGGCAAGCGCGTCGTCGTGATCGGCTCGGGCGCGACCGCGGTGACGCTGGTGCCGGAGCTCGCCAAGACGGCCGCGCAGGTCACCATGCTGCAGCGCTCGCCGACTTACGTGGTGTCGCGCCCGGCGCAGGATCCCGTCGCCAACAAATTGCGGCGAAATCTGCCGACGCGACTTGCCTATCACCTGATCCGCTGGCGCAACGTGATGTGGGGGATGTTCTTCTTTCAGCTCAGTCGGCGCCGCCCTGCGAAGGTCAAGGAGCTGGTTCTCAAGGGCGTGCAGATGGCGCTCGGCCCCGACTACGATGTCGCGACCCATTTCACGCCGCGCTACAATCCCTGGGACCAGCGGCTCTGCCTTGTGCCGGATGGCGACCTGTTCAAGGCGATTCGCGAGCAGCGCGCCTCCGTGGTGACCAAAGAGATCGACATGTTCACCCACGGCGGTATCCGCCTGAAGGACGGTAGCGAGCTTGCGGCGGACATCATCGTGACCGCGACGGGACTGGTGCTCCAGGTCGTCGGCGGTCTCGACATCAGTGTCGACGGACGCGCCGTCGATTTCGCCAATACGCTGACCTACAAAGGCATGATGTATGCTGACGTGCCCAACATGGCTTCTGCGTTCGGCTACACCAACGCATCATGGACGCTGAAATGCGACCTCACCTGCGAGTATGTCTGCCGCCTCATCAACTACATGGACCGGCACAATTTCCGGCAGTGCATGCCGCATAATGACGATCCCGCGATCACGGCGCAGCCGTCGCTCGATTTCACCTCGGGCTATGTCCAGCGCTCGGTCGCAAAGATGCCGAAGCAGGGCTCGAAGCAGCCGTGGCGGCTCTACCAGAACTACGCGCTCGACATCGTCTCCCTGCGGTTCGGCCGGATCGACGATGGCGTGATGCAATATTCCTGATCGCAACGACCTCCGCGTTCTATGCCTTGCGCGTGGTAAGCGGCAGAAGATCAATCGCGAGCGCGAGCACGACGGCGCCTGTGAACAAGTGCCTCCGACATCGAACCCGACCGCTGACGCGGTCGGGGGTGGACTTGCTGCTTGGCATCTGCGTCTGTCACGTCCTCCTCGTGCGCGCGAAGGCACGGATGCGTTCAGTGGCCGGCGCTCTGGCCACCGTCGACATGCAGGATTTCGCCGGTGACGAAGGAGGCGCCCTCGAGATAGAGCACGGCATCGACGATGTCGGACATCTCGCCCATATGGCCGACAGGATGCAGCGCATCGAGCTGGGCATGCGTCGCGACGGGGTGCATCGGCGACTTGATGATGCCGGGCGACACCGCGTTCACGCGGATACCGCGCCTGGCATATTCGATCGCGAGCGACTTGGTCGCGGCGCTCATTCCGCCCTTGCTCAGCGAGGCCAGCACCGAGGGCACGTTTGAATTGGCTTGGTCGACTAGCGTGGTTGTGATCTGGACAACGTGGCCGGACCCCTGCTTCTCCATCTCGGCGATGGCGAGCTGCGTCACGTGGAAGAAGCCCGCGACGTTGGTGCCCATCACCGCCGCATAGTCCTCCGCCGTGTACTGCGTGAACGGCTTTGCGACGAAAATGCCGGCGTTGTTGACCAGCGTGTCGACACGGCCGAAGCCGGAGATGGCTTGGGAGACTACGCGCTCGGCGGTGTCCCTCTCGGAGATGTCGCCGGGAACGGCGAGGACATCGTCATCGCCCGACGGCTTGATGGAGCGTGCCGTCGCGACGACACGATAGTTGCGATCGCGAAAACCCTGGACTAGGGCGGCACCGATGCCCTGCGAAGCACCGGTGATGATGGCGACCTTCTGTTCGATACCCATGACGGGCTCCTGTTGTTGATGTTCAAAATCTGCGCCAGCCGCGGCTGGCTTGGCGATTGAAGTACGCCGCAGCGGGCCGGCTGCGAATATGCGCTGTCCGGCAGACACTCTTTCGCGGCGCGAACGAATGCCGGCCGTCGCCCGGCGGTGGTTGTCGCAGCGGGAGCGAACGCCTAGCTTGGAGTCGGAGCTCGATGGGCTGGCGGGAAACGTATGGATCGTCTGGATGCGATGAAGGTGTTCGTCCTTGCGGTGGACGAGGGCAGCCTCGCGGCTGCGGGCCGCAAGCTCGGCCGTTCGCCGGCGGCGGTGAGCCGTGCCATTGCGTTCCTGGAGCAGCGGGCCGGCGCTGAGCTGCTGCATCGGACCACACGTTCGATCAAGCTGAGCGAGGAGGGCGAGCGCTATGTCGCGGTCTGTCGCCGCGTGCTCACCGAATTGGAGGAGGCCGACGACATTGCGGCCGGGCCCCGCACAGCGCCCCGCGGCCTGCTCACAATCACTGCGCCCGTGGTGTCGGGTGAGATGGTGCTGCGGCCGATCCTCGATGCCTTTCTCGATGCCTTTCCGACCGTGTCGGCAAAGCTCCTGCTGTTCGATCGTGCGGTCAATCTGATCGAGGAGGGGGTCGACGTCGCGCTCCGCATCGGCCATCTCGCGGATTCGGCGATGGTCGCGATGCGGGTCGGCGAGATCAGCCGCGTCGTGGTGGCATCCCCACGTTATCTGAAGCAGCACCCGCGCATCACCGAGCCCGGCGATCTCGCCAAGCACCAGATCATCGCGATGGCCCACCTTCCCAATTCCTGGACCTTTGCGCCGCAGGCCGGCTCGTCGGCTGCCCGCACGGTGCAGTTCACGCCGCGGCTCGTCGTCAACAGCACCTACGCGGCGGTGGCCTCGGCCGTCGCCGGCCGCGGTGTGGCGCGAATGTATTCGTACCAGGTGGGCGAGCAGGTCGCGCGCGGCGAGCTCGAGATCGTGCTGGCCGGCGACGAGGATCCCGAGATCCCTGCGCATTTGATCTGTCCGCAGGGCCGGCTCTCGGTGCCGAAGGTGCGGACCTTCACGGACTTTGCGGTGCCACGGCTGAAGAAGCAGTTTGCTCAGCTCAAGAACAGCATCACCGCGCGGTGAGCCGCTGCGTGCACGGGCAATGCGTTGTTTTGCGTATACGGCCGCTCGGGTGAATCGGCCATGTTGCCCGAACGGTTAACGCCGGATTAACCGCGGAGTCCTAGCCTGTCTCGGCCGGGGTTACTTGCAAGGCCGAGGTGAGCCCAATGGAAGCCCAGAGAATCGCGGTCGACGCCGTCGTCGCGTTGACCGATTGCGACCGCGACGCCGTGATCACGTTCATCCGCCGCCTGTATCTCGCCGGCGTCACCGACCCGAAGCGCCTGACCTTCAAGGGTCTCCAGGCCCTGTCACGGGCGTGACCAGGGCCCCGTACAATCTGTTTACTGGACGGTCGGATCGCTGATCCGGATTGACGTGACGCGGTCCGCCTGCACTTCGAACGAGAAGGGCCATGGATGATAGGTCCAGAGCTCGGTCTTCTCCAGTCCGCTCGGCCCGACATGGAAGGGACCGCCGAACTGCGCCATCAGTTTCTCGGTGCTGTCGCCGAGATTGATGTGGTTGAAGCTGTAGCCGGGGGCCGGTGCCGGCCCGCTGACCTGAAGCGCGATCACGCGGTTCGCTTTCACGGTTGCGGCGAGATAGGGAGGCTGATCGGCCTTGCCGAGGAAGTACACATAGTTCGTTGCGTTGTTCGCCGGCGGCAGCTTGCGGTGCGGTTCGCCGAGCGCGGCCTTCAGTGACGCCTCCGAGATGCCGACGCCCAGCGCGCCCATGCGCTGGCAGGCGAAGCTGAGTAAATCAGGATCCTGCGGGGCGGCGCCCTTCTTGGTTTCGACGCGGCAGGCGAATGTCTGCCCTTGCCGCAGCCATTGGCCGCGCAGCTCCGGATCTGGCGTCTTGCCCTGCTGCGGCCGCGGCTGAGCGCCTTGGCCATTCGCGGGTACGGATATTCCAAGCAGAGACGGCGCGAGCGCGAAGCCCGCCAACGACCGCCATATCCCCAAGACGCAACTCCAGTTCCCAACCTGGGGAACCCAAGATACCACGCGGCCGAAACCGGCTGCAACGCCGGTATTGAGGTGGGCGCGGCTTCGATTTGTTCTTGTGCGCCGCCCCGCCCAGGGCCGTGCCAATCACAACCTGCGGAGCAGCCTCAGGATGCATGTCGATATCTTGCCACTCGGGCCGCGTCGGGATAGATCACGTCCCCGGTTAAATCACCGGGAACTGGGGAGATGTTAAAACTGCTTTTTGCGCCGCAACTCGTCGTTCTCTATGTGCTGGCGGCATCGACCATCTACGTTCATTTCCGCGGCAAGCAGCGGCTGCGCTTCGCGCGCCAGCTTGGCGACCACTCCACCTATCTCGCGCCCTACAATGTGCTGATGTATGCGGGCTCGGCGGTGCCGAACAAGCCGGTGATCCCGGTCGATCAGTTTCCCGAGCTGAAAGCCCTCAGCGAGAATTGGGAGACCATTCGCGATGAGGCCGTTCGCCTGTTCGACGAAGGCTTCATTCGCGCGGCGGCGAAGAACAACGATTGGGGCTTCTACTCGTTCTTCAAGAGCGGCTGGAAGCGCTTTTACCTGAAATGGTACGATGACTTCCTGCCCTCTGCGCGCACGCTGTGCCCGAACACGGTGGAACTGCTCAACTCCACTCCGAGCGTGCATGGTGCGATGTTTGCGATGCTGCCGCCGGGCGGCAAGCTCGGCGCCCACCGCGATCCCTTTGCCGGTTCGCTGCGCTACCACCTCGGCCTCGTCACGCCGAACTCGAACAGGTGCCGCATCCTAGTCGATGGCGTCGAATGCATCTGGCGCGACGGCGAGGCCTTCATGTTCGACGAGACCTTCATTCACAGCGCCGAGAATGCCACCGACGTCAATCGCATCATCCTGTTCTGCGACGTCGAGCGTCCGATGAAATACGGCTTCATGACCGCAATCAACCGCTGGGTCAGCCACCACATCGTCAAGGCCTCTGCAACCCAGAACGTCGACGGCGAGAGCGTCGGCGTGCTCAACAAGGTGTTCGGCAAGCTCTACGAGATCCATCTTGCGAGCCGGCAGATCGAGCAATGGAATCGCAACGTCTGCTACACGCTCAAATATTCGCTGACGGCGCTGATCTTCGGCCTCATCGTGCTGTCGGCGCTGCGATGACCGCGTCTAGTGATGGTGCTTGTGTTCTTCGGAGTCATCGGGGCGTTGGTAACCGCGCAGCTCCGCGTATCGCTGCATTTGGCTCCGGTCGAGCAGAGCGGTTGTCGATAGATGGTATTTGAGGTGGCTGTCGCGGAGCAGTGCCTGGGTTTCCGAAATGGCAATGAGGGCCGCCTTGAGTGATTCCGATGTCACGACGCGGGCGGAGAAGAGGCGGTCCAACTCCGTTTCCTGCTCGACCAGCTTGTTACCCAGCGGGACCGCCTCTTGCTTCATGGCATCGAAGAGGCGCTGAACCTGGATGCGCTGATCTGCGGTCAAATCAAGCCGATCACCGAGCTCAAGAACATGGCTTGGGCCGGGATATCCATTGAGTTCGGCTGCAAGCGCCAGGCCCATGCCACGTCCGGCTCGAAGATCGTCGATCTGCTGCTGCGACAGCGCCTTGATGGGGCGATGCTCGAGGCCGGCATAGGGCTGACTGGACTGCGCGCTGGCAACATTGCACGAGACGATAACCGTGGCTGCAAGCAGGAGAAGGCGTCTCATGAGTCCGGCTCCATGAAATCGGCCCGGTTCGTGGATCGATCTCCACCGGTGCTCTCCACATACCTTGCTGGACGGTTCGCCTCATGGCAACAAAGATTGCCGCGATTGAGTTGCCGAACACGGAGCAGGCGATGGCCTCCTTGCCGACCGCGAATACCGAGATCACGCAGTTCTTTCGCCACTGGCTAGAGACCTTCGCGGGCTATGTCCGCGAGGTCGACTATGCTTCAGCGCGGCCGCTCTTCCATCCGGATGTGCTGGCGTTCGGCACGCATAACGACGTTATCCCCGGCCTCGAGCAATGGGTCACCACGCAATGGGACAACGTCTGGCCGAAGACGTCCGACTTCCGTCTCGTCATCGCCCAGGCCTCGATCCTGGCATCGTCCGATGGCACAATGGCGACAGTGATCGTGCCGTGGACGAGCACGGGCTATCATCCCGACGGCAGCGCGTTTCCAGGCCCCGGCCGGGCCACGATGGTGTTTTCAAGACATGGCGATAGCTGGCTCTGCGTGCATTCGCACATGTCGCTCAATCGCGGTGTGCCGCAGACAAGCCACGCCAATCGGCCGGTGAAGGCTTGGTAGTGCCCCCCTCGCGGGGCTTATCGACCGACTAAAGTTTTAGCCTCCCATTTCACGTCGGTTGGAACTCTTGGAACCCAACGTCGTTTTTTCGGCAACAATAACAGGTGAAAACACGCAAGCGGGGGCCTATCTGAGGATGCGCTCCCATGGCAACCCTTGATCTCGACGCCACCCGACTTACTGCCCCCGAGCATCAGCGCCAGCTTCGCCGCGCCGTGATCGCCTCCACAATCGGGACCGCGATCGAGTGGTATGACTTCTTTCTTTACAGCACCGTCACGGGTCTGGTTTTCGCAAAGCTCTTCTTTCCTCACTCCGATCCCTTGGTCGGCACGCTGGAGGCGTTTGCGATCTACGCGGTCGGATTCGCCGCGCGGCCCGTCGGCGCGGCAATCTTTGGCCATTATGGCGACCGCATCGGACGTAAATCCACGTTGATCGCGACGCTGCTCTTGATGGGACTGGCGACCGCTGCCGTGGCCGTGGTGCCGACCTATGCCAGCATCGGTATTTGGGGCGCCGTGATCCTGACCGTGCTGCGGTTCATCCAGGGCGTCGGCGTCGGCGGTGAGTGGGGCGGCTCGGTACTGATGTCGATGGAATGGGCGCGCAACGACCGATCCCGTGGATTGATCGCATCATGGCCGCAGTTCGGTGTGCCCTGCGGGCTTTTCCTCGCCAATCTTGCCGTGCTGGTGTTCAGCCAGATGGCGGGTGATCAGTTCCTGGCATGGGGCTGGCGTATTCCCTTCGCGCTCAGCATCGTCCTGGTCGGCGTGGGTCTCTATATCAGGCTCGGCATTCTCGAAACCCCGGTGTTCTCCAAGCTCGTGGCCGAGCGCCAGGTCGATCGCACGCCGATGCTCACGGTGATCCGGGAATACCCGAAGGAGATTCTACTGTCTGCGTTTGCGCGCATGTCGGAGCAGGCGCCGTTCTATATCTTCACGGCCTTCGTGTTCTCTTATGGCATCGGCACCCTGCACGTATCGCGCGACTTCCTGCTGACCGCGGTGCTCTCGGCCTCGGTGCTGTCGTTCGTGTCGATCCCGCTGTGCGGACATATCTCCGATCAGATCGGCCGCAAGAACATGTATATGCTCGGCGCTGCTGTGACGGGCATCTTCGGCTTCGTCTATTTCGCCATGCTGAATACGGGGTCGCTGACCATCATCTTCCTCGCGATCATCCTGTCGCTGATTCCGCACGACATGCAGTATGGACCGCAAGCCGCCTTGATCGCCGAGAGCTTCACCGGACGCCTGCGCTACAGCGGCTCCTCGCTCGGCTATCAGCTCGCATCCGTGATCGCCGGCGGCCCCGCGCCGCTGATCGCCACCTGGCTGTACGGCACGTTCCACTCGGCGACCGCGATCGCGATCTACATCGCGATTTGCGCGGTCGTGACGCTGGTCGCGACCGCGATGATGACCGATTATACCGGAAAGGACATCAACGCGGCAGGTGCGTACGAGCGACGAACTTGAATCCGTAAAAAAGCCCCGGACGTGATGCCCAGGGCTTTGCTGTCCCGTGATCTCGAGCTCAGCCTTATTCCGGCTGACCGATGCTCACCTTCAGCGTACCGACGCCGTCGACGCCGCATTCGAGCTTGTCGCCGGGCTGGAGCTGCGACACGCCGGCCGGCGTGCCCGTCATGATGATGTCGCCGGCGGCGAGCTTCACCTGCTGCGAGAGCTGCCAGATGATCTCGGGCACATTCCAGATCAGCTCGGTGAGGTCGCCCTTCTGCGCTTCCTTGCCGTTGACCGTGAGCCAGATCTTACCCTTGGCGGGGTGGCCGATCTTCGATGCCGGCTGCACCGCGGAGCAAGGCGCCGAATAGTCGAACGACTTGCCGACCTCCCACGGACGCTCCTTCTTGCGCGAGGCGATCTGCAGGTCGCGGCGGGTCAAATCGATGCCGACGGCATAGCCGTAGACATGGTCGAGCGCCTTCTCGGCGGGAATGTTGAGGCCGCCGCTCTTCATTGCGACGATCAGTTCGACCTCGTGATGGAGATCCTTGGTCAGCGGCGGATAGGGAATGGTGGCGCCGTCCGGCACCAGCATGTCGGCGTGCTTGGCGAAGAAGAACGGCGGGGCGCGCTCGTCATTGCCCATCTCGCGGATGTGCTCGAGATAGTTGCGGCCAACGCACCAGATGCGGCGCACGGGATAACGGCCGCTTTCCCCGACGACGGGAAGCGAGGCCTGGGTCGGAAGCGGGATGACGTAGGAGGCGGCGTTCATGGTGCGATCTCGCTGCTCTTGAGGTGAAAGGAACTCTATGCGGTTGCGCTGATCGGCGCCAGAGCGCCGGCGTCGTGATGTTGCAGGCGGAAGAACGAGGCGTAGCGCCCGCCGCGGCGGAGCAGCTCGTCATGCCGGCCCTGCTCGACGATCTCGCCGCCCTCGACCACCAGGATCGCATCGGCGTGCATGATGGTGTGCAGGCGATGCGCGATCACGATTGTGGTGCGGTTGTGGCAAAGATGCTCGATCGCCTCCTGCACCTGCCGCTCGGACTCCGAATCCAGCGCGGCGGTGGCTTCGTCGAGCAGGATGATCGGCGCGTTCTTGATCAGCGCGCGCGCGACCGCGATGCGCTGGCGCTGGCCGCCGGACAGTTGCGTGCCGTGCTCGCCGACGGGCGTGTCGTAGCCGAGCGGGAAGCCCATGATGAAATCATGCGCGCAGGCTGCTTTCGCAGCACCGATGATTTGTTCTTCGGTTGCGCCCGCGCGGCCGAAGGCGATGTTGTTGCGGATGGTGTCGCGGAACAGGTAGACGTCCTGGCCGACATAGGCGGTCTGGGCCCGCAGCGATTTTCGCGAGACGGCGCCGATCGACTGGCCGTCGATCACGATGTCGCCTTGCGTCACCTCGTAAAAGCGCAGCAGCAACCCCAGCACGGTCGATTTGCCGCCGCCGGAGGGGCCGACCAGCGCAGTGACCTTGCCGGGCTCGGCAACAAAACTCATGCGGTTGATGACGGTCTCACCGTTGCGATAGGAGAAGCTGACGTCGCGCAGCTCGATGCGTGCAGTCGACAGTTTCAGCGCCGGCTTGTCGTCGTCGGAATGCTCGCTCGCGGGGCTGTCGACGACTTCGAGCAGCATGCGGGCGCCGACGAGCTGGCTGTTGAGGTCGATGTTGAGCCGCGCCAGCCGCTTGGCCGGCTCGGTCGCCATCAGGAACGCGGTCATGAAGGAAAAGAACGCGCCGGGCGTGGCGTTGAGCGCGACCACGCTATAGCCGCCGTAAAGCAAACAGCCGGCGACTGCGAAGCCGCCGAGCATTTCCATCAGCGGATTGGAGCGGTTGGCGACGCGGGCCATCTTGTTGGCGTTGCGCTCGACGATCGCGATGTTCTCGTCGATGCGGTTCTGCATGGTGTCTTCGAGCGTGAAGGCTTTCACTGTGCGGATGCCCTGCAGCGATTCCTGCATCGTCTCCAGGATGTCGGCGGTGCCGGTGAACTGGTTGTAGGCGAGCCCCTTGATGCGCTTGACCAGCTTGCGCAGCACCAGCATCGCCGGCGGCACGGCGACGAGGCCGATGAACGACATCACCGGATCCTGCCATACCATCACGCCGATCATGGCGAGCAACATCATGAGGTCGCGCCCGACCGCATTGACCAGCATGTTGAGGACATCGGTGATGGACTTTGCGCCGGCCGTCAGCCGCGCCAGGAATTCCGACGAATGCCGCTCGGAGAAGAATCCGACGCTTTCGCGCATCAGCTTGGCGAACAGCTGGCGCTGGTTGGTGGCGAGGATCGCGTTGGAGATCTTGGTCAGGATCACCATGTGGCCGTAGGTCGCCACGCCCTTGATGAAGAGCAGGATCACGGTGATGCCCGAGAACATCGCGATGCCCGGGATGTTCTTGTCGACATAGGCCTGGTTGATGACCTGGCCGAGCACGTAGGTCGCGCCCGCGGTCGATCCCGCGGCAAGCGCCATCAGCGCGAAGGCGACGAGGTAGCGCCGCCAGTAGAGGATCCCCTGTTCCGTGACCAGGCGGCGAATCAGCACCGCTGCCGCATAGGGATCGTCGGTGATTTTCTTTGGAAACTGAGCCATCCGCAGTCCATTGACGGCACAGGAATAAGCCTGCCCGCGCGTCAGGGATCGAACGGCCTCTGTGCCCGCTAAGCCAGCGCTTTTCAAGCCCAATTAAGGGCTTGCGCTGGAATGGAATCTAGGCCGAGGCGGCGTGGCGGAGCTCGCCGTGACGCTCGCGGAACAGCTTGTCCTCCCAGGCCAGCGCATGGGCTGCGATGATCTCGAGGTCGTCGTATTGCGGCTTCCAGTCGAGCAGGCCGCGGATGCGGCCGGTGTCGGCGACCATGGTCATGATGTCGCCGGGCCGGCGCGGAGCGTATTGCACCGCGAAGCTGCGGCCCGATACACGGCGCACCGCGTCGATGGTCTCGAGTACCGAGTAGCCGCGGCCATAGCCGCAATTGAGCGTCGTCGAGGCGCCGCCGTTGCGCAAATAAGCGAGCGCCGAGCGATGGGCCTGCGACAGGTCCGTGACATGGATGAAGTCGCGAATGCAGCTGCCGTCTGGGGTCGGATAGTCGGTGCCGAACACGTCGATCTTGGCGCGCTGGCCGGTCGCGGCTTCCACCGCGATCTTGAGCAGGTGCGTCGCGCCGACGGTGGCGAGGCCGATGCGGGCCTGCGGATCGGCACCCGCAACGTTGAAATAGCGCAAGGTCACGTATTGCATGCCGTAGGCGGCGGCGACGTCGTGCAACATGATCTCGGTCATCAGCTTCGACGACCCGTAGGGCGACAGCGGCCGTGTCGGCGCATGCTCGGGCACCGGTACCTGGTCCGGATCGCCGTACACCGCCGCGGTCGAGGAGAAGATGAAGCGGTCGATGCCGCGCTTGACCGCGACATTGAGCAGGTTGCGCGCGGTCGTGAAATTGTTGCGGTAATAGCCGAGCGGATCGCGCATCGAATCCGGCACGACCACCGAGCCCGCGAAATGGATGATGCTCTCGATGTTGTGCTGGGCGATCACGCCTTCGAGCAGGTTCTCGTCGCCGGCATCGCCAATGAACAGCGGCACGCCTTCGGGCAGATAGGCCGAGAAACCGGTGGAGAGATCGTCGATCACGACGACGTCCTCGCCGGCTTCCGCCAGCGCCAGTACCGTGTGGCTTCCGATGTAGCCGGCACCGCCGGTGACAAGCACAGTCATGATCTCACCCGTCTTCGATCAACGCTCCAAGCTAACGTTTACGTGGTGAAGAGTGGGTATCGGCGCGGCTGAACTGGTCACTATGCTTAATGTTGCGTATAGGGACTTTCGAAACGGAGCGTGGCGTGGCGAATTCCCCAAGCGATCTGGAAGTGATCGTGCCAAATCTGCACAGGCGCTATTCCGGGGTCACCGCGACCAACCGGATGGTGGCGCCGCGGCTGGCAAAGCTGTTTCGCGCCGCGTGGTTCGGCTCCGACGCGCCGGAGGGAATCGCGCGCCTGAACGGTGCCGATCTCCTGGGATTGTGGCGCCGCCAGGCGCCGGTGATCTGGCACGCGCGCCGCAACAACGAGATGATCGCGGGCGTGCTGTTGCGCGCGCTCGGCTGGCCGCTCAAGCTCGTCTTCACCTCGGCGGCACAGCGTCATCATAGCTGGATCACGCGCTGGCTGATCCGGCGCATGGACGCGATCATCGCGACATCGGATCTTTCGGCCTCGTTCCTGAAAGTGAAGGCGTCGGTGATTCCGCACGGCGTCGACACCGCCGTCTATGCGCCGCCGGCAGATCGCACCGCCGCCTTCGCGGAAGCCGCGCTGCCGGGCCGCTACGCGATCGGCTGCTTTGGCCGCGTACGTGCGCAGAAGGGCACCGATGTGTTCGTCGATGCGATGTGCCGTTTGCTGCCGCGCTATCCGGATTTCACCGCAATCATCGTCGGCCAGGTCACACCCGAGCAAACCGCTTTTGCAAACGACCTGAAGAAGCGGATCGAGGCCGCCGGCCTGCAATCGCGCATCGTCATCACCGGCGAGCTGCCGATCGAACACGTGCAGCGCTGGTATCAGCGGCTGACGATCTACGCCTTTACCTCGCGCAACGAAGGTTTTGGCCTGACGCTGATCGAGGCGATGGCGGCCGGCAGCGCGCTGGTCGCCGCGCGCGCCGGCGCGGCCGAACTCGTGGTCGAGGATGGCGTGACCGGCGTGCTGATCCCGACCGGTGATGCGGAAGCGCTGGCTGCAGCGGTCGAACCGCTGATGCGCGATGTAGCCACTGCGATCGCTATGGGCGAGCGCGGACGGGCACGGGTGCTCGAACGGTTCAGCCTCGATGCCGAGGCGGCGCGGATCGGGGACGTCTATCGGCCGCTGCTTTGAGCATCGCCTTCAGGGCAGCAAACAAATAACCGCGAAAACAACCCCATGCACAGTAGCCGGGCCAACGAAATCAATGGTTTGGTCGTCATCCCGAAGCTGCGGATTTTACGAAGTCGATTTGACTCGTCGGGCAAAACACCGGTATGATGTCATCATCGGCGTAGCCTCGACGGCCTTCACGTCGAAGCCCTTGCCCCCGCCTCCCGCAACACCCGCTGCGCAATCTCCACCACCTCGCTTGCCGCGATATCTCGCATGCAGCGGTGGTCGTTCATCTTGCAGATCGTGCTCTGGCAGGGTTGGCAGGAGAGCACGCTCCTGTCCTGGACCACGGTCGCGGCGAGGCCGTTGAGGGGGGCCCAGAGATAGGGGCTGGTCGGCCCGAAGATGCCCATGGTCGGCGTGCCCAGGGCGGCTGCGATGTGCATCAGGCCGGAATCGTTGGAGATCGCGACGCCGGCCGCGGCCATGGCCAGCACGCCGTTGCGCAGATCATTGCCGGTAAGGTCCCGCACCCCGGCGCCGCCAGCCGCGACGATCTCCTGGGCCAGGCCCTTTTCCCCGGGGCCGCCGACAACCCAGACCTCAAGGCCGCGCTCGGCGAGCAAGCGGGCGGCCTCGGGATAATAGGTCCAGCGTTTTGACACTCCGACAGAGCCGGGGGCGAGCGCTACGGCAGCGCCGGCGCTGAGGCCATTGGCCTGCCGCCAGCGAACGATGTCCTCGGCCGGGGCCCGCAATTGCGGCACCGGCCATTCCGCCGGCAGCGGGGCCCCCTCGGGCTGGGCGAGGGCGGCGTTCTTGTCGATGAAGCGGGGCAACTTCTTTTCGCCCCAGCGCCAGCGATTGAGCAGGCCGAACCGGAACTCGCCGACGAAGCCGACCCTTTCCGGAATCCCGGCCAAGGCGGGCGCAATGGCGGCCTTCCAGGTCCGGGGCAGCACCAGGGCGGTGCCGTAGTTTCGCTCGCGCAGGAGCTTCGCCAGGCCGAGCTGGCGGCCCACGGCAAGCCGGCCGCGCGGCAGGTCCCAGACGATCGCTTCGCGCACGCCCGGCATGTAATCGACCAAGGGCGCGCAGAGGGAGGTCGTGAGCAGATCGACCGGCCGGTTCGGCCAGCGCTCGTTCAGAACCCGGACGACGGTGTGATTCCGGACGAAATCGCCGATCCACATGTAGGGGACGATCAAGATCGGACGCGTGTCGCTCCGATCTGGACGTCCACTAAGCTGCGAATCTTGATTCATTCGTTATAGGGCCGTGGGTGCGATGATGTAGCGGTTCGGTTAGCCGCTCGGGGCCGGCAGGTAAAGCCGGCCGGGCGGCAATCCCAAAACCGCTTACACTTTGGCGGATCATGCGCTAGGGCAGAACCGGGCCGCAAAACTTCGGGCAGGCAAAATCTGGCAGGGAAGTTGGAATGTTGCTGGTGACCGGCGGGGCCGGTTTTATCGGATCGAATGTCGTCGCCGCGCTGAACGAGTCCGGCCGCGGCGACGTCGTCGTCTGTGATTTCCTTGGCAACGAGGGCAAATGGCGCAACCTCGCCAAGCGGCAGCTTGTGGATATCGTGCCACCGGCTGAACTGCCGGACTGGCTGAAGGGCCGCAAGCTCGATGCCGTGATCCATCTCGGGGCGATTTCCGCGACCACCGCGACCGACGGCGACCTGGTGTTCGAGACCAATTTCCGCCTGTCGATGCGCCTCCTGGACTGGTGCACGGCGAATGCCGTGCCGTTGATCTACGCCTCGTCGGCGGCGACCTATGGCGACGGCGAGGCAGGATTTGACGACGATGCCTCGGTCGCTGCATTGAAGACACTGCGGCCAATGAATCTCTACGGCTGGAGCAAGCACTTGTTCGATCTCGTCGTCGCCGAGCGCGCCGCGAACGGCGAGAAGCTGCCGCCGCAATGGGCCGGGCTGAAATTCTTCAACGTGTTCGGCCCCAACGAATACCACAAGGGCTCGATGATGAGCGTGCTGGCGCGCCGCTTCGACGACGTCAAAGCGGGCCGCATCGTGCAATTGTTCAAGTCGCATCGCGAAGGCATCTGCGACGGCGACCAGCGCCGCGATTTCATCTATGTCGACGACGTCGTGCGCGTGATCATGTGGCTGCTGGCAACGCCCTCGGTATCCGGGCTGTTCAATGTCGGCACGGGCAAGGCGCGCAGCTTCAAGGATCTGATGCTGGCGGCTTATGGCGCGCTCGGCGCCAGCCCCAACATCGAATACATCGACATGCCCGAGCAGATCCGCGGCAGCTACCAATATTTCACCCAGAGCAAGGTCGATCGCCTCCACCGCGCCGGCTATAATGGCGGTTTCACGACGCTCGAGGACGCGGTGAAGGCCTATGTCGGGGATTATCTCGACCGGCCCGACCGCTTCCGCTGAGGCCCATCACCATGCCGACGCCCATTCTCGATTTCGATGCCCTCGCACAAGCCATCTTAGGCCGCACGGTGCTGTGCATCGGCGACATCATGCTGGACGAGTTCGTCTATGGCGAGGTGTCGCGGATCTCGCCGGAAGCGCCGGCCCCTGTCATCGCGGCACAGCGCAGCGAGATTCATATCGGCGGCGCCGGCAACGTCGCGCGCAACATCGCCGCGCTCGGCGCGCGCTGCATCTTCGTCGGCCTCGTCGGCGAAGACGATGCGGGCAGGCAGGTCGCCTCGACGCTTGCAGAGCAGGGTGCAATCGAAAGCGTGCTGGTGTGCGATCCCTCGCGTCCGACCACGCGGAAGGTCCGTTTCGTCTCCGAGCATTTTTCCACGCACATGCTGCGTGCGGATTGGGAGCAGGCACAGCCCGCTTCCGATACGATCGAGACCAAGCTGATCGAAGCGATCCTGCCGCAGATCGCGCGCGCCGACGTCGTGCTGCTGTCCGACTACGCCAAGGGCGTGCTGACCGCCCGCGTCATCCGCCACACCATCGACGCCGCGCGAAAACTCGGCAAGCCCGTGATCGTCGATCCCAAGAGCCTGAACTGGGCGATCTATCGCGGCGCCACGCTGCTCACGCCCAATCGCAAGGAATTTTCGGAAGCGACCCGAAGCCGCGCCGACACGCCGCAGAGCATCGCCGATGCCAGCGAAGACGTGATGCGGCTCGCCGATTGCGAGGCGATCCTGGTCACCCAAGGCGAGCACGGCATGACGCTGGTGCCGCGCAACGGCGAGGCCGTTCACGTTCCGGCGTTTCCCGTCAAGGTGCGTGACGTCTCCGGTGCCGGCGACACCGTTGCCGCGGCGCTCGCAGTGTCGCTCGCCACGAGCGCGGACTGGGACACGGCGCTTCGCATGGCCAGTGCCGCGGCCGCCGTCGCCGTCGGCAAGCAGGGCACCGCCAGCGTGAGTGTGGCCGAGCTGAAGCGAAAGATATTGCCGCATGCCTATCTCGCGGCCGAAGAGAAGATCGTGCTCGAGCCCGGTGCGCTCGACGCGCAGCTTGCGGAATGGAAGAAGCAAGGCCAGCGCGTCGGCTTCACCAATGGCTGCTTCGACATCCTGCATCCCGGCCACGTCAAGGTGCTGACAGCGGCGCGCTCCGCCTGCGACCGCCTGATCGTGGGCCTCAACAGCGACGCCTCGGTACGGCGGCTGAAGGGCGCCGACCGCCCCGTTCAGGACGAGCGAGCGCGTGCGGAAGTGCTGGCGGCGCTCGAAGCGGTCGATCTCGTCGTTATTTTCGATGAGGATACGCCGATCGACCTGATCACCCGCATCAAGCCGAGCGCGCTGATCAAAGGGGGCGATTACACCCGCGAGCAGGTGGTCGGCCATGAGGTCGTCGAGGCCGCGGGCGGGACGGTCGTGCTGGTCGACATTCTCCAGGGCTTCAGCACGACCGCGCTGGTTCATCGCGCGCGGGGAGAGGGCAAGTGACGACGCTCGCCGGGGAGACGACCGGCCAGCTGCTGTGGCGGCGTCTGCGCAGTCCGGCGGCCTGGTCCGAGACGGTCGATCTGTTCGCGATCCTGACTGCAGCCTCGCTGCCATGGTCGACGTCGCTTGCGGCGATATTCAATGTCCTGATGCTGCTTTGCATGGTGCCGTTCCTCGACGTCCGTGAGTTCCTGCAATCGCTCAAGCGTCCGATCTGTGCGGCGCCGATTGCGCTGGTCCTGCTCGCGCTGGTCGGGACGCTGTGGTCGGACGCGGCCTGGGGGGCGCGCTTCTATGCGGTCAATCCGACCGTCAAGCTGCTGGCGCTGCCGGTCCTGCTCTATCATTTTGCGCGCTCGCCGCGCGGACATTGGGTGTTCGTCGCCTTCCTCATGTCCTGTGCGCTGTTGTCGGTGATGTCCTGGCTCGTCGCCTTCTACCCAGACCTCGCGCTCAAATCCGACCGCGTCGAGCGCGGCATCTTCGTCAAGAATTACATCGACCAGAGCCAGGAGTTCACGCTCTGCGCGGTCGCGCTCGCCTATCCGATCATGCAGTTGCTGCGCGAGAGGCGCTACTGGATCGCCGGGCTGCTCACGGCGCTTGCACTCGCCTTCTTCGTCAACATGGCGTTCGTGGTGGTATCGCGCACCGCGCTCCTCACCATTCCGATCCTGTTCGGTGTGCTTGCGTTGCTTCATCTGAGATGGCGCAGCATCGCGATCATCTCCGCCGCCCTGCTCGTGGGCGCGGTTCTCGCCTGGCAGGTCTCGCCGCAATTGCGCAAGACCGCCGAAAGCTTTGCCAGCGACTACACACGCTACCTGGAAAAAGGCGCGCCGACCTCGGCCGGCTTGCGGCTCGAATTCTGGCGGAAATCGCTTGGTTTCTTCTCGGAGGCGCCGATCAAGGGGCACGGCACCGGCTCGACGCGTGGATTGTTCGAGCGGGCCGCGACGCCCGGCAATCAGAACCTGGCATCCGCCGAGGTGATCGGCAACCCGCATAACCAGACGCTGAACGTGGCCGTGCAATGGGGCATCATCGGCGTCGCCGTTCTCTACGCCATCTGGATCCTGCATCTGCTGTTGTTTCGCGGCGACGGGCTCGCAAACTGGGTCGGCCTCCTGGTCGTGGTCCAGAACGCCTTCACCTCGCTGTTCAACTCCCATCTGTTCGACTTCCACGAGGGCTGGATGTACGTCATCGGCGTCGGCGTTGCCGGCGGCATGGTGATCCAGACCCAGCAGGCCGAGGCGAAGGCGACAGTAGCCGGTTCCTGAACGGCCGCCGGGATCGCAAACCTTGACCGGCAAACCTTGACTGGCAAGCCTTGACTGGCATGTCCGGCCGAGATGGGTTATCAGCGCGATCAGGTTGCATTAAACTGGATTTTCGGTCAGCGGATGACGCGTCTTTCGCATCTCACCTTGCGCAATTTCATGATCGCGCTCCACGACCTGCTGGCGACGACGGCGGCGCTGTTCGCCGCCTTCTATCTGCGCTTCGAGGGCGGCGACGGCTTCTTCGATCGCCTGCCGCTGCTGATCCAGATCCTGCCCTATTTCCTCGCCTTCAGCTTGGTCGTGTGCTTCGTCTTCAACCTGACCACGACCAAATGGCGCTTCATCTCGCTGCCTGACGCGCTGAACATCATCCGCGTCGCGACCGTGCTGACGGTTGCGCTCCTGGCGCTCGACTATATCTTCGTTTCCCCCAACGTTCGCGGCGCCTTCTTCCTCGGCAAGGTGACGATCGTCCTCTATTGGTTCCTCGAGATCTCCTTCCTCAGCGCGTTGCGCATAACCTATCGCTATTTCCGCTATACGCGAGTGCGGCGTCACGCCCGCACCGGGGATGCTGCGCCGACGCTGCTGATCGGCCGCGCCGCGGATGCCGAGGTGCTGTTGCGCGGAATCGAGAGCGGGGCCATCAAGCGCATCTGGCCGGTCGGCGTGCTCTCGCCGTCGAGTGCCGATCGCGGCCAGTTCATCCGCAACGTCCCGGTGCTGGGCGGCGTCGACGACGTCGAGGACGTCATCGCCGACTTCGCCAAGCGCAACAAGGCGATCGCACGAATCGTGATGACACCGTCGGCGTTCGAGCCGGAGGCTCATCCCGAATCGATCCTGATGCGGGCCCGCAAGCTCGGGGTGATCGTCAATCGCATGCCCTCGCTCGAGAGCGGCGATACGCCGCGGCTGACGGCCGTGGCGGTCGAGGACCTGCTGCTGCGGCCGAGCGAAAAGATCGACTATGCGCGGCTCGAGGCCCTGATCGAGGGCAAGGCGGTGATCGTCACCGGCGGGGGCGGCTCGATCGGTTCCGAGATCTGCGAACGTGTCGTCGCGTTCGGCGCCGCGCGCCTTCTGATCGTGGAAAATTCCGAGCCGGCTCTTTACGCGATCACGGAAACGCTCGCGGCGCTCGGCACTGCCGCTTCGATCGAAGGGCGGATCGCCGACATCCGCGACCGTGAGCGCATCATGCGCCTGATGGCCGAGTTCAAGCCGGACATCGTGTTCCATGCCGCCGCGCTCAAGCACGTGCCGATCCTCGAGCGCGACTGGAGCGAGGGCGTCAAGACCAACATCTTCGGTTCGATCAACGTTGCCGATGCCGCGCACAGCGCCGGCGCCGAAGCCATGGTGATGATCTCGACCGACAAGGCGATCGAGCCGGTGTCGATGCTCGGCCTGACCAAGCGCTTCGCCGAGATGTATTGCCAGGCGCTCGACCATGATCTTGCGGCGGGCCACGGCGGCGCCAGGCGGTCGATGCGGCTGATCTCGGTCCGGTTCGGCAACGTGCTGGCGTCGAACGGCTCGGTGGTGCCGAAGTTCAAGGCCCAGATCGATGCCGGCGGTCCCGTGACCGTCACCCATCCGGACATGGTCCGCTACTTCATGACCATCCGCGAAGCCTGCGATCTCGTCATCACGGCGGCAACGCATGCGCTCGGAACGCAGCGTTCGGACGTGTCGGTCTACGTGCTCAACATGGGCCAGCCGGTGAAGATCGTCGATCTCGCCGAGCGCATGATCCGTCTCTCGGGCTTGCAACCCGGCTACGACATCGACATCGTGTTCACGGGCATGCGGCCCGGCGAACGCCTGCACGAAATCCTGTTCGCCTCCGAGGAGCCGACCCGCGAGATCGGCGTCGCCGGCATCATGGCCGCGCAGCCGAACGAGCCGCCGATGCAGACGCTGCGCAAATGGATTGCGGCGCTGGAGCAGGCGATCGCGCGCGACGATCGGGCCACCATCAGGACCATCCTGAAGGACGCGATTCCGGAATTCGGGTCGACCGCGGCCTGATCATGCAGCCTCGAGGCAAGATCGTCGTGGCGAGCCAGCATTACCCGCCTGATCCGAGCACGACTGCGGCGATCATGGCCGAGATCGCTTGCCGCATCGCCGGGGATCACGAGGTCGTGGTGTTGTCGGGCTCATCAGGGGCATTGCCGGCCTTGCAGACCGGCCCGGGCAACCCGCGGATAATCGCCGTCAAGAACCGGATGGCGGGTAAGGCGGCGCTGGTGCGGCGCGGCGCCTCCGAGCTGCTGTTCGCGGCGCGCACGTTTCTGGCGCTGACACGGGAGCTGAGGCGAGGTGACGTCGTGCTCACCGTCACCGCACCGTTCATGCTGCCTTACGCTGTCGCGGCGGCGGCGAGGCTGAAGGGCGCGCGCTCGGCGCTGATCATGCACGACCTCTTCCCCGACGTGCTGGTGATGGCGGGCCTGCTGAAGCCCGGTTCGATCGTGGCTATGATGATGCGCGCCGCCAACAGTCTGATGTTCCGCGCGCTCAATGCCGTCATCACCATCGGCCGCGATGCGGAACGGCCGCTGCTGAGCTATTCCGGCATGACGCGGAACAAGATCCGCTTCATCCCGAACTGGGCGACGCTCGTGGCCGCACCCCGGCCGGTGACGCCGGATAATCCGTTCCGCAAAGCGCTCGCGGCGGATTTCGTTGTCGGCCTGTCGGGCAATCTCGGCTTCACCCATGATCCGGAGATCGTGTTCGAGGCGGCGCGCCTTTTGAGGGCCGAGCCTGGCATCCACTTTCTGCTCTCCGGCTGGGGCATCGGCTTCGAGCGGTTGAAGCAGTTGCAGACTGAGGCGAACTTGCCCAACGTCTCCTTCGTGGGGCGGGTCGAGGATGCCGAGCTCGAGGCATTCCTGGCGGCGGCCAATCTCTGGATCATTCCGTACCGAAAGGACGTTGCGGGGGTGTCGGTGCCGAGCCGGTTCTACAATCTTCTGGCCGTCGGCCGGCCCGTGGTGCTGGTCTCGGAGCCGGAGGCTGAGGCTGCGTTGACGGTGGTCGAGAACGCGCTGGGCTGGGTGGTGACGCCGGGCCGTGCCGATCAACTGGCCGAGGCCATCCGCGCGGCGTCTCGCTCCGACGCAGTCGCGATGGCGGAGCGCGCGGTCAAGGCGGCGGCGAAATTCGATCGCGTCACCGCGATGAACGCCTATGCTGCCCTGGTCGACGAATTGTTGCGCAACCCCGAACTGGCGGAGCAACGATGAACGAGCGCAAGCCAGTCGTGCTGGTGACGGGGCGAGCGGTTTCGTCGGATGTCATGTCGTGCCCGCGCTGGCGCGCGAGGGATGATCGGTCCGCCGCGCGATGCGCAGACCGGAAGGCATGGACGACGAGGTCGTGATCGAAACGATCGGGCCCGAAACCGACTGGCAGGCGGCGCTTGAAGGCTGATGCCGTCGTTCATCTCGCCGCGCGGGTACATCACAAGCACGAGGAGCACGCCGTCCAGCTCTACCGCAACGTCAACGTTGCCGGCACCCTGCACCTGGCGCGCAGCGCGGCGACGGCAGGCGTGCGCCAGTTCATCTTCATCAGAACCGTTTCTCGTGCACGGTCGCAGCAACGAGGGCCGCGCGCCGTTCAGCGAGGACGATATCCTGACGCCGCGCGCTCTACGGCATGTCCAAGGCGTCGGCCGAAGCGGGCCTGAAGACGCTGGCGGGCGACAGCGCCATGAAGATCTCGGTGATCAGGCCGCCGCTGGTCTATGGTGCGGGCGCCAAGGGCAATTCGCGCTGCTGACGCGTGCAGTGAACCTCGGGCTGCCGCTGCCCTTTGCCGCGATCCGCAATCAGCGCGCCTTCCTTGCCGTGCAGAACCTGTCGTCGTTCATCCTGCGCCGGCTCTCTCATCCCGATCCCGCGAGCAATTTCGAGATCTTCCTGGTGGCCGACAGGGAACAGGTCTCGACGCCCGAGTTCATCGCGCGGCTGGCCAAGGCTGCCGGCAAGGACTCGCGGCAGTTCGGCATGCCGCCGGACTTGCTCAGCACGCTGCTCCGAGTGGTGGGCCAGCAGGATACGCATGACAGCCTGATCGGCTCGCTCGAGCTCAACCTCTCCAAGGTGACCGCAACCGCTGGCATCCGCAGGTCTCCCTCAATGAGGGCCTGCGGCTGGCGCTGGCGGCTCAGGACGCCTGAGGGCGGGAGAAGCGGCGCAGCACGATGCCGATCGCGATGGCGCCCGCCAGCAGCGCGATCAGCGTGATCGTCGCCGAGCCCGCGCGAGCGGTGACGATGGCAAGCCCGGCGAGCACGAGATTGAGCGCGAACACCTCTCCGATCACGCGAGTCACCGTGAAGCCGTGGTCGGTGGCGCGCTGGTAGAAATGCGAGCGATGCGCCGACCAGAATTGCTCGCGCCTAGCGACGCGCCGGAACAGCGTGATGGTGGAATCCACGAGGTAATAGGCCGGCAGTAACAGCGCCGCGGCGGGCTGCCCGCGCCAGGCGAGCTCGAGCAGGCACCAGCCGAGCAAAAGGCCGATCGGCAGGCTGCCGACATCGCCCAGGAAGACTTTTGCGACCGGCTTGTTGAACGGCGCAAAGCCGAGCATGGCGCCGCACAGCGTCGCGGCGATCAGCGCGGCCGGCCACGACAAATCGCCGAGCAGTGCCAACAACAGCAGCGTCGCGGTGACGGGCACGACTTCCGCCACCGTCATCAGATCGAGCCCGTCCATGAAGTTGACGAGGTTTAAGAACCACACGCCCGCCAGCAGGATGAGTCCGCGCTCCAGCGCGAGCGGCAGCGCCGGCACGATGCGCGCGGTCTCGGGCGTGGTGAATACGACGGCGCCGACGGCCGCGGCCTGCAGCACGAGACGCACAAGCACCGGCAGCGACTTGATGTCGTCGGCAAATCCGACCAGGGCGATCAACACCGTCGCGGCGATCAGCGCCGGCGGAATCGCGACATTCGCCCAGACTGCCCAGGCTGATGCGACCAGCAGCGTCGCTGATATCACGGCGATGCCCGCACCCTGCGGGGTTGGGATACGGTGAGAGGACCGCGCGTTGGGCCGCGCCAATGCGTAACGCTGGAGCAGGGGGCGGCTGGTCCAGGTGATGACGCCCGACACCAGCGCGGCAATCGCAACGGCAAGCAGCGACGGTATCGCGCCGAGCGCGTCGACGGCCGTGT
Organism: Bradyrhizobium sp. i1.15.2; assembly: GCF_040548425.1. Classification (NCBI taxonomy): domain Bacteria; kingdom Pseudomonadati; phylum Pseudomonadota; class Alphaproteobacteria; order Hyphomicrobiales; family Nitrobacteraceae; genus Bradyrhizobium; species Bradyrhizobium sp. i1.15.2. The sequence continues at coordinate 29,961 of NZ_JBEPRQ010000008.1, forward strand.
TCACTCCGGAACCCCCAGCGGTGCCGATCCCTGCGCGGCTTTCTCGGCGCTCAGGATCCAGACCAGGCCGCCGATCGCGCCGACGATGAAGTACACGGCGCCGAACAGCAGCGAGACGTTGACGCCCTCGTTCGTGGCGAGGCCCGCGAAGCCGAAGGCGAGGCTCATGGTGGCTTCACGCACGCCCCAGCCGGCGATCGAGATCGGCATCATCGTGATCAGCATCACCGGCGGCACAAGCATAAAGACGTCGCTGAAGCCGACCGGCGCCGCGATCGACTGCACGACGCACCAGGCGACCACGACGGCCAGCACATGCACGGCGAGCGACAGGATCACGACGGCCGGTCCGCGCGAGCGGCTGAAGATCACTCGGTTGGCGATCACCGCACAGGCGTGAACGTGATGCGTAGCCCACCAGGATTTCAGCCAGTGCCATTTCAGCGCGCCGAAGACCAGGAAGCCGAGACCACCCGCGAGCGCCGCGAAGTCGACGAGCAGAAGCGCGGAGCGCCCCTGCGGATCGGCGATGAGGGCGTAGCTCCAGGGCAGACTTGCCACGATCATGATCGCGAGCGCGATCAAACCGATCGCGCGATCGACGAAGATCGAGTAGGTCGCCGCGCGCCAGCCGGCGCCGGCGCGCGCGACGAGCCACAGCCGGACCGCATCGCCGCCGATCGCCGAGGGCAGGGTCTGGTTGAAGAACGATCCGATCACGTTGTAGCGCATGGCCCGGCCGAGCTCGAGCGGGGCGCCGCATGCGGCGCCGATCTCGCGCCAGCGCAACACGCCGACGAAGATTTGCAGGAACGTGACGGCGATCGCCAAGCCGATCCAGAACAGGCTGGTCACGGTGAAGCGCGAAAACAGTTCGGACAGATCGACCTTGCGCAGCGCCAGGTAGAGCAGCGCTCCGGAAATCAGGATCTTGGCCGTCGACAGCAGGATTCGGCGCATTTCGCCCGCATGAACAAGGGTTTTGAAGCAACCCGACGCAAGGCGCCGAATTCGGCCGCTTTGGTATGGTTTTGGCGCCAATCTTGCAATAGCGGTGATCAGGAGCCCGCATGCAGGGCGGCGGGGCTATTGCGGCCCCGTCGAAGCGGAGGATAAAGAGGCGCCGCGGGCGAAAGATCGAGCGACGGATCGGGCGAAGCGGTCCTTGGGAACAGGATGAGGGATCACCGCAGATCGTCCGGCTGCCGCAAATGCGCCGTCTAAGGTCTACAATGTCGGCAACTACCACCCGGAAGAGCTGATGCACGTCGTCGGAGTTCTGGAGCCGGAGCAGGAGCTGGGTCGGACGGCGATCAAAGAATTGCTACCGATGCAGCCGGAAGACCCCTTGGAAACGTTCGCGGATGTCGAGGATCTGATGCGCGACACCGGCTTTGCACCGTCAACGCCGATCGCGCACGGAGTTCGTAATTTTGTCACCTGGTATCGGAACGAGTTCAAGGTTTGAAATGACGATGGACAAACGCATCATCCCCCTGATCATGTGCGGCGGTGCCGGAACGCGGCTGTGGCCGGCTTCGCGCGAGGTGCGCCCCAAGCAGTTCCTGCCGCTGTTCGGCACGCGCTCGACCTTCCAGGACACGCTGTTGCGCGTCTCGGAGGCCTCGCTGTTCGATCGCCCGATCGTCATCACCAATGCCTCCTACCGCTTCATGGTGCTGGAGCAGCTCGCCGAGATCGGCATCGAGGCCGACGTGATCCTCGAGCCGATGCGGCGGGATTCCGGCCCGGCGATCGCAGCCGGCGCGGTGTTCGCGCAGAACCGCGCGAGTGAGGCGATCGTGCTCGCGCTCGCCGCCGACCACGTGGTGCAGGACAATGCCGCGTTCGTCGCGGCGTGCCGCCAGGGCCTCACCGCCGCGAGAGCTGGGCGTATCGTCACCTTCGGCGTCAAGCCGGAGCGGCCGGCGACCGAATACGGCTATATCAGTCCGGGCGAGGTCATCTCCGGCGAGGTACACGCGGTCGCGCGCTTCGTCGAGAAGCCGGATGCGGTGAAGGCGGCCGACTACGTCAATTCGGGCTATCTCTGGAACAGCGGCAACTTCATGTTCCCGGCCAGCGTCCTGCTCGACGAATACCGCAAGGTCGATGCGGCAAGCGTGGAGGCGATTTCCAATGCTGTCAGTAACGCCGGCCGCGATCTCGGCTTCGTGACGCTGGAGCCCGAGGCGTTCGGCGCGGCCAAGGCGATCTCGATCGACTATGCGGTGATGGAAAAGACCGCGCGCGCCGCGGTCGTGCCGGTGTCGTGCGGCTGGTCCGACGTCGGCTCCTGGCACGCGGTGTGGGAATTGTCGGACAAGGACGCCCAAGGCAATGCTTCCCATGGCGCCGCGGTGTTCGAGGATTCCCGCAACTGCAACGTCACCACAGACTCTGCGCTGGTCGCACTCGAAGGCGTCGATGATCTCATCGTGGTTGCGACTGCCGATGCGGTTCTCGTCTCGCGCCAGAAGGATGCCAACGGGCTCAAGCGGCTGGTCACAAAACTCAAGGCGGTCGCACCGAAGGTCACCGAGGAGCATCTCAAAGTGCATCGGCCCTGGGGCAGCTACCAGTCGGTCGACAATGGCGAGCGCCACCAGGTCAAGCGCATCGTGGTCAAGCCGGGCGGACGTCTGTCGCTGCAGAAGCACCATCATCGTGCCGAGCACTGGATCGTGGTCCGCGGCACCGCCCGCGTCACCGTCAACGAGACCGTCAAAAGCGTGCACGAGAACGAGTCCATCTACATCCCGATGGGCGCGGTGCACCGGATGGAGAACCCCGGTAAAATCATGCTGGAGCTGATCGAGGTCCAGACGGGAAGCTATCTCGGGGAGGACGACATCATCCGGATTGAAGACGACTATCAAAGGTCGTAACCAGCACACTCCGAATCACGCGACCCGGGCCAAAAGGATGGTCTCTTTCAGAGGCTTAAGGCCCGGGAAACGTGTAACTTTTTGAATCAAATCGTGTCCGGACCGCTAGCTCCGCATTCGCCACAAATGTGGCGTCCGTGCTAGAAGCGCCTCGGGGATTTGCGTTGAATCGGGGTTTGCTCAAATGAGTTCCACAGGATCTGCACCGGCAAAGGCCGGCTTGCGCGTCGGCGTCATTGGCGCCGGCGTGATGGGCAGCAACCACGCGCGCGTGCTCGCGGGTCTTCCCGGCGTCAACCTCGTCGGCGTCGTCGATCCTTCGCCGGCACATCGCACGCGGGCGATGGAGCTTGCCAATTGCGCGAGCTTCGAGACGCTCGACCAGCTGCTGGCCGAAGGCGTCGATGCCGTGACCATCGCGGCGCCGACCCATCTGCATCACGAGGTTTCGCTCGCCTGCATCGCCAAGAACATCCACGTGCTGGTCGAGAAGCCGATTGCGTCCACGGTCGCGGAAGGCCGCGACATCGTCACTGCTGCGCAAAAGGCCGGCGTGACGCTGATGGTCGGCCATGTCGAGCGCTTCAATCCGGCGGTCGCCGCCGTCAAGCAGGCGATCGCGGGCGAGGATATTCTGTCGATCGCGATCACGCGCGTCGGGCCGTTCCCGCCGCGCATGTCCAATGTCGGTGTCGTCATCGATCTTGCCGTGCACGACATCGATCTGATCCGCTGGTTCACGGAATCCGACATCGTCGAGGTGCAGCCGCAATTGTCGAGTGCGGTCGCCGAGCGCGAGGACATCGCGCTCTTGCAGTTCCGCACTGCCAACGGCGTGCTCGCGCACATCAATACCAACTGGCTGACGCCGTTCAAGGCACGCAGTGTCACGGTCGCGACTCGCGGCAAATACGTGATGGGCGATCTCCTGACGCGCCAGGTCACCGAATGTTTCGGCTTCAAGCCTGACGGCAGCTATTCGATGCGGCATCTGCCGGTCGGCCATGACGAGCCGCTCCGCGCCGAGCTGATCGCGTTCCTCAAGGCCGTACGCAACGGCGAGACGCCGGCGGTTACCGGCGACGAAGGCGTCGCCAGCCTCGAGATCGCGACGCAGTGCCTGGAAACGCCGTCGCGGCCGGCCGCCTCGTCGTCTGCCCGCAAGGGTCCGCGCCGCGTTGCCGGCTGAACTCTTTCCATGTCGACCAGCCAAGAAGGCGCCATGAACCAGCATCTGCGTTCCGAACCCATTCCCTTCATCGATGTCGCCTCGCAGCGCCGCCGACTTGGCGATTCGCTCGATGCCGCCGTGAAGCGCGTTCTTGATCATTGTCAGTTCGTCAACGGCCCTGAGGTCGCCGAGCTCGAGAAGCAGCTTGCGGCCTATTGCGGCGCCAAGCACGTCATCGGCTGCGCCAGCGGCACCGATGCGATCCTGATGGTGATGATGGCGAAGAATGTCGGGCCGGGCGACGCCGTGTTGTGTCCGTCCTTCACCTTCATCGCGACGGCTTCGCCGGTGGCGCGGACCGGCGCGACGCCGGTTTATGTCGACGTCGACGAAGCCACCTTCAACATGAGCCCGGAATCGCTCAAGCGCGGCATCGCAACCGCCCGCAAGGCCGGCTTCAAGCCGGTCGCGGTCATTCCGGTCGATTTGTTCGGCCAGCCGGCTGATCATGACGCCATCGCCGAGATCGCCAAGGCCGAAGGCCTGTTCGTGCTCGATGACGCAGCGCAAGGCTTTGGCGCGAGCTACAAGGGCCGCAAGCTCGGGACCCTGGCGCTTGCCACCGCGACCAGCTTCTTCCCCGCAAAACCGCTCGGCTGCTTCGGCGACGGCGGCGCGATCTTCACCGATGACGACGAGCTCGCGGCGACGCTGCGCAGCATCCGCGTGCACGGGCAGGGCGTCGACAAATACGACAACGTCCGCCTCGGCCTGACCGGCCGGCTCGACACCATGCAGGCCGCGATCCTGATCGAGAAGCTGAAGATCTTCGATGACGAGATCGCCGCCCGCAACAAGGTCGCCGCGCGCTATGCGCGCGGTCTCAGCAATGTGGTCACCGTGCCGCGCGTGGCTCCCGGCAATACGTCGGTCTGGGCGCAGTACACGATCCGCCTTCCTGAGGGCACCGACCGCGACGGCTTTGCCGCCGCGCTGAAAGCCCAGGGCGTGCCGACCGCGATCTATTACGGCAAGTCGATGCATCAGCAGACGGCCTACAAGCAGCACCCGGTCGCCGAGGGCGGCCTGCCGGGCTGCGAGAGCCTGTCGCAGGACGTCATCAGCCTGCCGATGCATGCCTATCTGACCGAAGCCGATCAGGAGCGAATCATCGCCGCCGTGCGCGGCGCGCTTTCAGCCTGATTTCGCTGCTCTTACCCTCTCCCCTTCGGGAGAGGGTGGCTCGCCGCAGGGCGGCGAGACGGGTGAGGGGTCTCTCTCCGCAGGGAATGCGCGGAGAGAGACCCCTCACCCCAATGAGCTTGTGTCTACTTGCGGCGCTGCCCTCTCCCACAAGGGGAGAGGGCACAGCAATGCGCATCGCAAGATGCAATCGACCTCTGTTCGATAAGTCTCTAAAACAGACGCATGCTCGGACGTATCTTCACGGTTGGTGGTTACACGCTGCTCTCGCGGCTGACGGGGTTTGCCCGCGACATCATGCTCGCGGCGATTCTCGGCGCCGGCCCCGTGGCCGACGCCTTTTTCGTGGCGCTGCGGCTGCCCAACCATTTCCGTGCGATCTTTGCCGAGGGCGCCTTCAACGCCGCCTGGGTGCCGGCTTACGCGCACGTCCATGGCGAGCGCGGGGAGGGAGCGGCAAGATTGTTCGCCGACCGCATCTTCACGCTGCTGCTGGCCTCACAGGTGGTGCTGCTGATCGTCGCCTGGCTGTTCATGCCGCAGGCCATGAGCATTTTGGCGCCGGGCTTTTCCGAGGACGCCGAACAGCGCAAGCTCGCGATCGAGCTGACCCGTATCACCTTTCCTTATCTGCTGCTGATCACGCTGGTGACGCTCTATGGCGGCATGCTCAACGTGATGCAGCGCTTTGCGAGCGCCGCAGCCGCGTCGATCTTTCTCAACATCTCGATGATGATGACGCTGGCGCTCGCCGCCTGGTTTCCCAGCGCGGGCCACGCCGCCGCCTGGGGCGTTCTAATCTCCGGTTTTTTGCAGTATGTCCTGCTCGCCGGTGATCTCGCCGGCCATGGCGGCCTGCCGCGCTTTGCGCCGCTCAAGCTCGACGAAGACGTCCGCGGCTTCTTCAAGGCGCTTGGTCCGGCGACGCTGGGCTCTATGGGCACGCAACTCGCGCTGTTTGCCGATACCATCATCGCGACTTTCCTGCCGGCGGGCGCGCTGTCGGCGCTGTACTATGCCGACCGTCTCAACCAGCTCCCGATCGGCGTGATCGGCATTGCCATCGGCACGGTGCTGCTGCCTGAGATGTCGCGGCGGATCACAGCCAACGACCATGACGGTGCGATGAAGGCGCAGCGCCGTGCGTTCGATTTCACGCTGCTGTTCTCGGTGCCGTTTGTCGCCGCCTTCCTCACCGTGCCCGACGCGATCATGCGCGCGCTGTTCGCCCGCGGTGCGTTCTCGAAAGCCGATGCCGCCGCTGCCGGCGCCACGCTCGCGGCCTATGCCATCGGTCTGATCCCCTTCGTGCTGATCCGCAGCGCGGTCGCAACCTTCTATGCGCGCAAGGACACGGCGACGCCGGTGCGGGCGTCGCTGACCGGCATCGCGGTCAACGTCGCCTTGAAAATTGCCTTAATGGGATCGCTGGCCCAGATCGGCCTTGCGCTAGCAACCGCCGTCGGCGTCTGGACCAACCTGCTGCTGGTGCTGTTCTTCGCGGTGCGGCGAGGCTTTCTCGTGCCGGACCGCGCGTGGCTATTGTCGCTCGCCAAATTCCTGCTGACCGGGATCATCCTGGCCGCCGCCTTCTGGCTCATCGCGCGCTTCGGCGGTCCATCGTTGGGCTCGATGCACTTCCGAGACGAATTGACGCTGCTTCTGCTGGCCGTCGGGGGCACGATCGTCTATGCGCTCGCCATCCTTGCGCTGTTCGGCCGCCGCTGGCTGGTCTCGCTGGTGCGCGGTTAGCTTTTTCATATTTTCAACGCATTGACGGCTCGACCTTGTCGGCACGGACCAGTCTCGATCGTCCTTGGATGGACACATCTCGGACGTGCGGTGGATGGACCCCGCACAATTGACGTGATGCCGTCACCTTGAGCCGGCAAAAATCGAACTAGGAGCACTGTTTATGAGGATCACCGTCGAAACCAACGTAGCAGCCCCCATCGATCAGGTCTGGCGAGCATATACGACGCCGGCCGACATCATGAAGTGGAACGCCGCGTCCGACGACTGGCATACGACTAAGGCGACCGTCGATCTGCGAGAAGGGGGTGTCTTCTCATCTCGCATGGAGGCCAAGGACGGCAGCATGGGCTTTGACTTCGCCGGTACCTACACGAAAATCATCGAGCACAAGCGGATCGAATATGCGTTCGGCGAGCGAAAAGCCGAAGTCGAGTTTGTGCCCGGCCCGAAGGGCGTTCTCGTCCGCGTGGTCTTCGATGGCGAATCGACGCACTCGGTGGAGCAGCAGCAAGGCGGTTGGCAGGCAATCCTCGACAATTTCGCACGATACGTGGAAGCGAAGCAGAAGAAGTCGTGAAGGGCGTTAACGGGCGTCGTCGGCTTCGGCGCCCGGCACCCTCAGATAGGGACTCGCCTCCAGGATGCAGCGAACCTCTACACATCTCTTGATTTTGCACGATTGCTGTGGTAATCGCGTCGCATGATCAAATCAGTGCGCAAACTCAACCGCAACCACATGACCCGCTTCGGCTGGGCCGTGGAAGGAGTCGTGCGCTAGGAATTCGACGACGACATCTTTTCACCAGGCCCCGCCGGCATCGGACGGGGCCTTTTGTTTGGCCACGCTTCCCTGCCGGCATAACAGCAGGAGCGTCCGATGCCACCCCAACAGACGAACATGACATCCGAGACCGAGAGGCTCCCTCTCGAACTTGCCTCGACGTGGAGCATCCCAGGCTTGCTCGCGCAATACTGGCGTGCGTTCCAGGACTGGCGCTGGCGGCAGGGTCCACACATCGCCTTGCAGGACCTGAGTGACAGGGAGCTGATGGATATCGGCCTGACGCGTGGCGAGGTCGACTACATCTCGCCGGAACGGGCTATCGAAAGGCTGAGAGATAATGCGAGGACCCTGTGGGGCCGCGGTGGGATGTGACAGACCAGCGGTTCTGCCGACCTTCGCAGCGACAAGGAGAGGAGGCGACCATGATGTCGCATGCGCCGAGTGCCCCGGCGGATTTGGAAATCCGCCGATTGACTGTCGATGATCTCGACCTCTTTCGCGACATTCGCGCGGAGGCGCTTCGGACGCACCCTCAAACATTTGGTTCTGCTGAAGAGGACGAGGGCGGAGAGGCGATGCTGACTGCCTATCGGCATTGGCTCAGCGGAGCGATCCTTGGCGCCTTCTGGCGGGCAAATCTGATCGGAGTCGCGGGCTTCTACGTGTCGCCAGCTCTTCGGTCGCAGCACAGGGGTCACATCTTCACGGTTTACGTGAGGGAAGATGGCCGAGGTCAAGGAATCGGAGATCGACTCATCAAGGAGCTTCTTGCCCATGCCGAGGGATGCGTCGAGCAGGTGCATCTTGAGGTCCTGCTCGAAGCAACCGCTGCAATCAGGACCTACAAGCGTAATGGATTCGAGGTCTACGGCACGGATCCCGCTGCAGTCCGTATAGGTCATATCACGTATGACAAATACCTCATGGTCAGGAAATTCAGCCATTGAGGGGCGGGCTCGCTCGAAGCCCCCGAGCGCGGCTTCGAATCATCGGCCTTGACAGGCACGGCCCGCCTAAACCCGTTTGCCTTGCCAGTTTTTCCACGGCAATATGCCGGCAAAACAACCATGAGAAACGGGACGAGAAAATGGCGGCTCCCATCAAGTTCGGCGTTGGCCAAAGTGTGTTGCGCAAGGAGGATGACGCGCTTATCCGCGGCAAGGGCCGCTATACCGACGATTATGCGCCGCAGGCCGCTTTGCGCTGCCTGATGCTGCGCTCGCCGCATGCGCATGCCAAATACACCATCGATGCGAGCCGCGCCCGCGGCTTGCCCGGCGTTGCGCTGATCCTAACCGCGGCCGACGTCGCCGATCTCGGTGACCTGCCGTGCCTGTTCAATCTCGAGACCGACCCGTTCAAGGGCCCGCCTTACCCGATCCTCGCCAAGGACGAGGTTCGCCATGTCGGCGATTCCATTGCCTTCGTCGTAGCCGAGACCATCGACCAGGCCCGCGACGCGATCGAGGCGATCGACGTCAAATGGAGCCCGCTGCCGGCGGTGACCGGCGTCGTCAACGCCGTGAAGAAGGGCGCAGCCTTGGTCTGGCCGGACAAGCCCGGCAACGTGCTGTTCGACGTCTCGATCGGTGACAAGAAGGCGACCGAAGCGGCCTTTGCCAAAGCGCATGCGGTGGCCGAGATCTCGATCGTCAATCCGCGCGTGGTCGCGAACTTCATGGAAACGCGCGCGGCAGTGTGCGAATATGACGCCAAGCGCGACCATCTGACGTTGACGGTCGGCAGCCAGGGCAGCCACCGCCTGCGCGATATCCTCTGTCAGAACGTGCTCAACATTCCGACCGACAAGATGCGGGTGATCTGCCCCGACGTCGGCGGCGGCTTCGGCACGAAGCTGTTTCCGTATCGGGAATACGCCCTGTTGGCAGTCGCCGCGCGAAAGCTGAAGAAGGCGGTGAAATGGGCTGCCGACCGCACCGAGCATTTCATGGGCGACGCGCAGGGCCGCGACAACGTCACCACCGCGAAGATGGCGCTGGCCGAGGACGGCAAATTCCTCGCGATGGATTGCGATCTGATGGGCGACATGGGCGCGTATCTGTCGACCTTCGGGCCCTATATCCCGCATGGCGGCGCCGGCATGCTGCCGGGCCTCTACGACATCCAGGCGTTCCACTGCCGGGTGCGTACCATCTTCACCAACAGCGTGCCGGTCGATGCCTATCGCGGCGCCGGGCGGCCCGAGGCTGCTTACGTCATCGAACGTCTCGTGGACGCCTGTGCGCGAAAACTCGACATGACGGTGGATGCCATCCGCCGCAAGAATTTCATCCAGCCGAAGGCGCTGCCCTACAAGACCGCGACCGGCAAGGTCTATGATTCCGGCGACTTCGCCGCGCACCTGAAGCGCGCGATGGAGATCGCCGAGTGGAAGGAGTTTGGCAAGCGAGCCAAGGCGGCCAAGAAGAACGGCCTGATCCGCGGCATCGGACTTGCGAGCTATGTCGAGGTGTGCGGCACCATGGGCGAGGAGACCGCCAATGTGCGGATGGACCCCAATGGCGATATCACCGTCCTGATTGGCACCCAGTCGAGCGGGCAGGGCCATCAGACCGCCTATGCGCAGATCGTTGCCGAGCAGTTCGGCGTGGCGCCCGAGCGCGTGCACGTCCACCAGGGCGACACCGACATGATCGCCACAGGCCTCGGCACCGGCGGCTCGGCTTCGATCCCGTCGGGCGGTGTCAGCGTCGAGCGCGCGACCCGCGAACTCGGCGCGCGGCTCAAGGAGATCGCCGCGCAGGTGCTGGAAGCCAGTGCCGGCGACCTCGAGATTACCGATGGCCTGGTGCGCATCGCCGGCACCGACCGTTCGATCTCGTTCGCCGACCTCGCCAAGCGTCCCGGCGTCGATCCGTCGAAGCTCAATGCGAGCGCAACCTTTGCCAGCGCCGACGGCACCTATCCGAACGGCACCCATGTCGCGGAGGTCGAGATCGATCCGGCCACCGGCATCATCAAAATCGTCAACTACGTGATCGTCGACGATTTCGGCATGACGCTCAATCCGCTGCTGCTGGCCGGCCAGGTCCATGGCGGCGCCATGCAGGGTATCGGCCAGGCGTTGATGGAGCAGGTGGTCTATGGCGCCGGCGACGGCCAGCTCGTCACCGCGACCTTCATGGACTACGCGTTGCCGCGCGCGGCGGACGGGCCGGACTTCGTGTTCGAGACTGCCAACGTTCCCTGCAAGACTAATCCGCTGGGGGTGAAGGGCGCGGGCGAGGCCGGCGCGATCGGGTCCTGCCCGGCCGTCGTCAACGCCATCGTCGACGGGCTCTGGCGCGAGTACAAGATCGACCACATCGACATGCCGGCGACCCCGGAGCGGGTGTGGATCGCCGTCAATGAGCACCATCGCCGTCACAGCCTGTGACAATCTTCCACGGGAATGAACTCTGCCGAGCGGTGTTGGCCCCATTGAGGGGTCGGCACGATCGTGCAGCACGGCGATCCTGCATCAAGGCAATCCTGCATCAAGGAAAGGGATTTTGAGAATGAAGCGAATGTTGGTTGTTGGGGGCGCGCTCCTGCTCGGTATGGGCGCGGTTTGGGCACAACAGGACTCCGTCAAGGAGGTCCAGACCCTGATGAAGGGCAATGGCAAGAACGCCGGCGCAGTGGCGGCGATGGTGAAGGGCGAGAAACCCTACGACCAGGCCACGGTGGACAGCGCGCTGGCGCAGTTCGAGGACACCGCCAAGAAGTTGCCGAATCTGTTTCCCGCGAGCGCAAAGGGCATGAAGCCCGAGGGCGACTACAGCGCCTCGCCGAAGGTCTGGGAGGACAAGACCGGGTTCGACGCCAAGGTCGCGAGCTTCGCCAAGGTCGTCGGTGAGGCCAAGGGCAAGATCAAGGATATCGACTCGCTCAAGGCGAATTTCCCCGCAGTCGGCAAGGAATGCGGCGGCTGCCACGAGACGTTTCGCGTGAAGAACGGTTGACGCAAAAAAAGATTCGTAGCCCGGATGGAGCGCAGCGCAATCCGGGAATCCATCCGAGCTGACAGACTGCCCCGGATTGCGCTGCGCTCCACCCGGGCTACTGGGAATCAAGAAGGGCGGCCTGCGAAAGCAGCCGCCCTTTTATTGCGTCGCGTGTCGCCGCTGGAAATTCTATCCGCAAGGCCTGACGGATCGCTGCCGGAGCAGCTATCTTTGCTCCAGCGCCGCGGCATTGGCGTGAGCTTTTGACGCCGAAGCATCCCGCTCCTGACTCATGCATGACATCAGGAGTTCCAATCCGCGGCGAGCACCTCAATCAGCAACAGCGAGACAAGCCATGGTCAAACCGTTCCCGTCGAAGACGCACATCGGCAACCATATGCTGCATCCGGAAACGCTGATGCTGACCTATGGCTACGATCCGCAATTGTCGGAAGGCGCGGTCAAGCCGCCGGTGTTCCTGACCTCGACCTTCGTGTTCAAGACGGCCGAGGACGGGCAGGACTTCTTCGATTTCGTCTCCGGCCGGCGCGAGCCGCCGGAAGGGATGGGCGCGGGCCTGGTCTATTCGCGCTTCAATCACCCCAACAGCGAAATCGTCGAGGACAGGCTCGCGATCTACGAGCGCACCGAGAGCTGTGCGCTGTTCTCGTCCGGCATGGCGGCGATCGCGACCACGATTCTGGCGTTCGTCCGCCCCGGCGATGTCATTCTGCACTCCCAGCCGCTCTACGGCGGGACGGAAACCCTGCTGACGAATACGCTTGCGCGTCTGTCGATCGGCGCCGTCGGTTTTGCCGATGGCGTCGACGAAGCCGTGGTCAGTCAGGCCGCGGAGGAGGCCATGCGCAAGGGCCGCGTCTCGATGATTCTGATCGAAACTCCGGCCAACCCGACCAACGGGCTGGTCGACATCGCGATGATGCGGCGTGTCGCCGAGACCATCGGAAAGGCGCAAGGACACGTTCCGATCATTGCCTGCGACAATACGCTGCTCGGACCGGTGTTTCAGCGGCCGATCGAGCACGGCGCCGATATTTCGCTGTACTCGCTCACGAAATATGTCGGCGGTCATTCAGATCTGATCGCGGGCGCCGCGCTCGGCGCGAAGGCGGTGGTGAAGGGCATCAAGGCGCTGCGGGGCGCCATCGGCACCCAGCTCGATCCGCATTCCTGCTGGATGATCAACCGGTCGCTCGAGACGCTGAGCCTGCGCATGGAAAAGGCCGACGCGAATGCGCGCCTCGTGGCGGACTATCTGCGCGATCATCCCAAAGTGGCCAAGGTGCACTATCTCGGTCATCACGACGCGGCGTCGCCGGACGGACTTGTGTTTGCGCGGCAATGCACAGGGGCGGGATCCACGTTCTCGTTCGACATCGTCGGCGGCAAGGCCGCGGCCATGAAATTCCTCAACGCGCTGCAGATTCTCAAGCTGGCGGTGAGCCTTGGTGGAACGGAGTCGCTTGCGAGCCTGCCTGCCACCATGACCCATTCCGGCGTTCCCGCCGACATCCGCCGCAAGATCGGCGTGCTCGATTCCACGATCCGGCTGTCGATCGGCATCGAACACCCGTCGGATTTGATCGCCGACCTCGCGCAGGCGCTGAACGCGGCCGAACCTGACGTGTGACGCCTGCGCCGGCGCTACGGGAATCGAAAAGGGCGACTGCGATGGCAGCCGCCCTTTTCTGTGCAAAAGTTTACTTCGTCACCTGACCGCGGATCTCGCCGCCCGGATTGGCCGCGGTGTGGATGTTGACGTAGAGCTTGCCGCCGAGCAGATCGGCGGCCTGCGCGTCGGTCAGTGTCGCCGAGCCCTCGGCCGGGCTGGTGGCAGCGCCTGGGATCGGGATCGCGACGCCGGCGTTCTTGCCGGGCTCGGCAGGTCCGTGGAAATGCGCCGCGGTGGCGGGGCCAGACAGGCCGGAATAGGTGACCTTCCAGGACAGCTTCTTGCTGGCAGCGTCGTAATCCAGATCGGCCGTTCCGGTGCCGCTGCTGGTCGTTGCGGGGACTTCGGACTTGGCGTCGAGCGTTGCTTTCAGCTTTTCCGCGCTGGCCGAACCCGCAAAAGCAACGGCGCCAAGCACTGACATGGCGATGACGATCTTGTTCATGGTTTTTCTCCCTGCTGAACCCGTTTGGGCTGCCAAACTTCCAACAGCCGGCATTTCAGTTTATTCCCGTTTCTGGCGGCGGGGGGCTAAATTCTTCGTGGCTGGAGCGGCGAAGACATCGATCATAAGCTTCGCCGCGACCAGGAAAGGACCGTATGTTGCGACGAACAATCTCGGTGGCGCTGCTTGCCGCACTCGCTGCAGCGGGCGTCTATTGGTGGCTCAGCGCGCCGGTGGTGGCGGCCGCCGGCACCGCGCCTGCCCGCGTCCCTGATCTTGCCAATGGCGAGGTGATGTTCAACGCCGGCGGCTGCGCCTCATGCCATGCCGTCCCCGACCAGCCGGATCGAACCAGGCTCGGTGGCGGCGTCGCGATCAAGTCGCCGTTCGGAACGTTCTACGCGCCGAATATCTCGTCCGATCCGATGGACGGCATCGGCAAATGGAGCGAGGCCGAATTCGTCAACGCGGTGATGCACGGGGTCGCGCCGGACGGGCGGCATTATTTTCCGGCCTTTCCCTACACGTCCTATCAGCACGCCAGGCGCGAGGACGTGCTCGATCTCTTTGCGTATCTGAAAACGCTGCCGGCCGTGGCAGGCAGGGTGCGCGACCACGACGTGCGCTTTCCGTTCAATATCCGGCGCAACGTCGGCATCTGGAAATTCTTATTTCTGGACGGCAAGCCCTTCGTCGCCGACAGCGCGAAGTCGCCGCAGTGGAATCGCGGCGCCTATCTCGTCAACAGTTTTGGCCATTGCGCGGAATGCCACAGCCCGCGCAACGCGCTTGGCGGCATCATCGCCGGACAACGCTTCGCCGGCGGTCCCAATCCGGAAGGCGAGGGATGGGTCCCCAACATCACCCAGAAGGGCATTGGCGAGTGGAGCGCGAAGGATATTGCCTATTTCCTGAAGACCGGCGAATTGCCCGACGGCGACAGCGTCGGCGGCGCGATGACGCGGGTGATCAAGAACACCTCGCAATTGCCGGACGACGATCTCGCGGCGATGGCGGATTATCTCAAATCGCTGCCGCCGGTGGACGGTCCGCCGCGTCCCAAGCGCAAGGAGGGCGGCGCCTGATCAGGCCCGCCCTTTTCCGGACGGTCAACTCGCGCCAAAGGCCTTGAAGGTGATGATGGTGAGGGTGTCCTGGATGCCGGGCAACACCTGCACCTTCTCGTTGACGAAGTGGCCGATATCGGTGTCGTTGTCGACGTAGAACTTCACCAGCAGGTCGTATTGACCGGCCGTGGAATAGATCTCGGAGGCGATCTCGGCTTCGGCAAGCGCATTGGCGACCACATAGGATTGGCCGAGCTTGCATTTGATCTGGACGAAAAAGGGAACCATCGCGGTCACTCCGAAAGCATATCTGGCGGCTAATAGGCCAAACCCGGCCGGATTTAGCAAGCGAACTTGCTGGGTTGAGGCAGGCGCGCTAGGACGGGCCATGGCTTCGAAAACGCGGAAAATCGCCCCATGACGACGCCCGTCGCGCTGACCATTGCCGGCTCCGATTCGAGCGGCGGCGCCGGCATCCAGGCCGACCTGAAGACCTTTGCTGCGCTTGGCGTCTTTGGCGCTTCCGCCATCACGGCGCTGACCGCGCAGAACACCCGCGGCGTCACCGGCATTCACGCGGTGCCCGCCGAATACGTCACCGCGCAGATCGACGCGGTGTTTTCCGATCTCGAGGTCGGCGCGGTCAAGATCGGGATGGTGGCGCAAGCCGCCAGCATCGATGCGATCGCGGCCGCGCTGTCGCGCTGGGCACCCCGGCATGTCGTGCTCGATCCCGTGATGGTGGCGACATCGGGTGATCGCCTGCTCGCGTCCGAAGCCGTCGACGCGCTGCGCATCAAACTGATACCGCTGGCCTCGGTGATCACACCCAATCTGCCCGAGGCCGCGGCTCTGCTCGACGAACCGGTCGCGGCCAGCGAGGCTGAGATCGAGAGCCAGGGGCGCCGACTGCTGGCGCTCGGTTGCCGGGCAGTCCTGATCAAGGGCGGGCACGGCGAGGGCGCCGAGAGCATCGACTATCTCGTCGATGCCAGCACCACGATCGCGCTCGCCGCGCCGCGCGTTGCCACTCGCAACACCCATGGCACCGGCTGCTCGCTGTCCTCGGCGGTCGCCGCCGGGCTCGCCAGGGGCGAGGATCTCGAGCACGCCGTGCGCAACGCCAAGACCTGGATCAGCGCGGCGATCGCGGCCGCCGACCGCTTCAGCGTCGGCCACGGCCACGGCCCGATCCATCATTTCCACAAATTTTACTGACGCCGCTCGCGAGCGCGCCGCAGTTCCGGGTTCTTGCGGAGGGCGCTGAGGCGCCATGTCGCCTGATTGTCGCATGCGACTGATATTCGCGGGGTGGGCGAGGCAAGCGCGATTCGTATCCGAAGGTGCCTCAAAGGTTCAATTGGTCATCCCCCTGTCACGGGACATTGTTACAGGCTGGCGCATGGGAAGTTACGATGTGAGTGACGAGAGCCCGGAGCGGCGCTTTCGCACGTTGTTCATCTCCGACGTTCATCTCGGAGCCCGCGGTTCTCAAGCCGACCTTCTGCTCGACTTCCTGCGTTTCCATGATGCCGACACGATCTATCTCGTCGGCGACATCGTCGACGGCTGGGCGCTGAAATCGAGCTGGCATTGGCCGCAATCGCATAACGACCTGGTCCAGAAGCTTTTGCGCAAGGCGCGCAAGGGCGCCAAGGTGATCTACATCCCCGGCAATCACGACGAGTTCCTGCGCAACTATTACGGCACACATTTCGGCGGCATCGACGTGGTCGAGAACACCGTCCACACCGGTGCGGACGGCAAGCGCTATCTCGTCATCCACGGCGACATCTTCGACCTCGTGGTGCAGAACGCACGCTGGCTCGCCCATCTCGGCGACAAGGCCTACGACTTCGCGATCCAGCTCAATCGCTTTGTCAACTTCTTCCGGCGCATGTTCAAGGTGCCCTATTGGTCGCTGTCGCAATGGGCGAAGCAGAAAGTCAAGAACGCCGTCAACTATATCGGCGCGTTCGAGCAGGCGCTTGCCGCCGAGGCGCGGCGCCACGATGCCGACGGCGTGATCTGCGGCCACATACATTACGCGGTGATCCGCGACGAGGGCGGTATCCGCTACATGAACTGCGGTGACTGGGTCGAGAGCTGCACGGCGCTGGTCGAGCACGACGACGGCCATTTCGAGATCATCACCTGGGCGGACCAGGCCGAGAAGCCGGCACAGGTCCCGCAGGTTGCAGCCAGAGCTGCATGACAAGGGCAGCCTGATGCGCATCCTGGTCGCGACCGACGCCTGGCACCCGCAAGTCAACGGTGTGGTTCGGACGCTGACCAAGCTTGCCGACGCCGCCAAAAGTCTCGACGTCGAATTCTCGTTCCTGACGCCGCAATCGTTCCGCACCTTTGCGATGCCGAGCTATCGTGACGTGCGGCTGGCCATGCCGCGCCCGGGCAGAATCGCGAAGCTGATCGAAGAGGCGCATCCGGACAGCATCCACATCGCGACCGAGGGGCCGATAGGCCTGATGGTCCGCCGCTATTGCCGCCAGCGCAAGCTACCCTTCACGACCAGCTTCCACACCCGCTTTCCCGAATATGTCCGCGCCCGCGTGCCGGTGCCGGGCTCGCTGATCTGGCGGGCGCTGCGCCGATTCCACAGCCCCAGCCGCGCCGTGATGGCGGCAACGCCGGCGCTTGCCTGCGAGCTGACCGAGCGCGGCTTCGACAACGTCGTGCTGTGGCCGCGCGGCGTCGACACCCATTTGTTCCATCCCCGCGCGATTGATCTGTGCCTGCCGGCACCGGTGTTCCTCTCGGTCGGCAGGGTGGCGGTGGAGAAGAATCTCGAGGCGTTCCTCGATCTCGACCTGCCCGGCACCAAGGTAATCGTCGGCGATGGTCCGGCTCGTGTCGCGCTGGAAGAGGCCTATCCGGACGCGATCTTTCTCGGCGAAAAGCACGGCGAGGAGCTGGCGGACATCTACGCGGCCGCCGATGTCTTCGTGTTTCCGAGCAAGACCGACACGTTCGGCCTGGTCCTGCTCGAAGCGCTGGCGAGCGGCCTGCCGGTTGCGGCGTTTCCGGTGAAGGGGCCCCGCGACGTGATCGGCGATGCGCCGGTCGGCGCGCTCGATCACGATCTGCGCAGCGCCTGCTTTGCCGCGCTGGACATCTCCCGGCAGGACTGCGTCGAATTCGCCGCCAACTACACCTGGGAGGCCTCGGCCCGGGCTTTTATCGACAGCATTTTGGCGGTCGGCGCGGTGCTGCCGGGCCGGAACGGGGGGGAGCCGGCGCGATTCGTCGCCTGAGGCCCCAGAATGCTCGCGCGGAGATGCCTTGCCCGCGCCTCATCCGCCGCGATAACATCGGGCATGACAGAACAGCTCCTCCCGATCGGCCCTGCCGATATCGATGCCGCAGCCCGCGTGATCGCACCCTTCGCCGTCCGCACCCCGCTGTTGTCCTTTCCCGTGCTCAACGAACGCGTCGGCGCAAAGGTCTATCTCAAGCCGGAGATGCTCCAGCGCACCGGCTCGTTCAAGTTCCGCGGTGCCTTCAACAAGGTCGCCTCGATCCCGCAGGACAAGCGCGCCGGCGGCGTGGTCGCGTTCTCCTCCGGCAACCACGCCCAGGGCGTGGCGGCGGCGGCCAAGATCCTCGACATGCAGGCGACCATCGTGATGCCCGCGGATGCGCCGTTGTCGAAGCGCGAGCGCACCAAATCCTACGGTGCCGAGGTCGTGCTGTACGACCGCGACCGCGACGACCGCGAGGCGATCTCGCGCGGCATCGCCGAGAAGCGCGGCGCGACGCTGGTCAGGCCCTATGACGATCCCTTCGTGATCGCCGGCCAAGGCACCGCCGGCCGCGAGATCGCCGAGGACATGGCGGCGCTCGGCCTCGCGCCTGACATCGTGGTGGCGCCGGCCTCCGGCGGCGGCCTCATCGCGGGCGTCGCGACGGCCGTGAAGGCGCGCTATCCGCTGGCGCAAATCGTCGTCGCCGAACCCGAGGCTTTCGACGATCACGGCCTGTCCCTGACCGCAGGTCATCGCGAGCCGCACGGGCCGGCAGGCCGCACCATCTGCGATGCGCTGATGGCCCTGATCCCCGGCGAGATGACGTTCGCGATCAACAGCAAGCTGCTCGCGCGCGGCGTGACCGCGTCGGACAAGGAAGTCGGCGCGGCCGTCGCGTTTGCCTATCGCGAGCTGAAGCTCGTGGTCGAACCGGGCGGAGCGGTCGGCCTGGCCGCGCTGCTTGCGGGGCGACTTGATGTTGCCGGCAAGAATGTCGTCATCGTGCTCTCCGGCGGCAATGTCGACGCTGATTTGTTTGCGGAGCTGGTGGCCTGATACTCTAAATCTTCTGACATGAAGAAGGGCAGAGCGTCACCGCTCTGCCCTTTGTCGTGTGTGGCCGACCGCGATCAGTGCATGAAGCCGCGGTGGTTGTTGCCGCCGTTGCCACCCTGGCTCTGGTTCATCGACTGCCGAAAGTTGTTGCCGCCATTGTTGACCATGCGATTGGTCTCGTTGAACTGCGGGTGGTTGTTGTTCTGCACCTGCACCTTGTTCACGGGGTTGTCGCTGATCTTGGCGCCGTTGTTGATGCGGATCGGGTTGTTCTGCGTCTGAACGTTGACGGGCTTCGTGTCGATGGTCGTGCCGCCCTTGCCGACATTCACCGGCATGCTCACGATCTTGCCTGGATTGCCACTGATTGTGCCGTTGCCAGTACCGTTCGGCGTCTTGTTGGTCGCAGGCAGCGTCACGATCTTGCCGATGCCGCCATTGTTGTTGGTGGTGTTGGTCGGCGCGGGCAGGGTGACGATCTTGCCCGGGGTCTGCGACGGCGTGCCGTTCTGCTGGTTGGGCTGGTTGTTGCCCGCCGGCAGGTTGACGATCTGGCCGCCATTGCCGAGCTTGCCGATGCCGTTGTTGTCGCCCGACTTCTGCACGATCGGCAAATTGCCGTTCACTTGCGCACCGCCATTACCCTGCTGCAGCGGCATGTATTTGGGCTGGCCGAGATTGCCAATCTTGAAGGTCGGGGCGATATTCTGCGGCGCCAGGAACTTGGTCGCCTGCATCAAGGGGATCTGCTTCGGCTGCATCTGGAGCTTGAGCGCGACCTGCGCATAGGGCGTGTTGCCGTAGCTGTCGTAGAAATTCTTGTATCCGAGCGGCGAGTTCGCGAGCACCGCCTTGTGCCAGGCCTGCGTGAGCAGCAGGTTGTTGAGCAGCCAGCGGACATGGTCGCACAGCGGGTCGTGCGGATACATCGTGATGAACTCCTGATAGTACTCCGGCCGTGCTTCGGACACCACGTAGTCATAGGCCTGGCGGGTCGAGCGGCTCGGCAGGTTGGAGGCCATCTGCACGACAGGCGCATTCACGGGCGCGCGGTTGGCGGCGACAGCTGTGTCGCCGAAGAAGGTGAAGTCCGACGTCAGCGACGAGCTCTCCCACGGGATCTGCGCGCCGCTGGTGGTCTGGTTCACTTCGAGGCGCACGCGCTTGAACAGTTGCTCGATCGGCACGTTGGGCTCGCGCGCGACGTTCAGGAAGGCCTGCGTGTAGGGGCTGTGACCGCCGGTGCCGTCCTGCGCTTCCGCGCCCGGCGCGGTCGAGTAACCGACGATCGAACCGTTCGGCGCATCGACGATCGCCAAGCCGCGGCCGGCATCGTTCACGTTCGGAAACGGGTTGTTGCGGCAGGCATCGAGGATGACGATGCGCATGCGGCTCGGGATCGTCTCCAGCGTCGACATCACGTCGACCAGACGGACGGAGTTGTTGACGAGCTCGGTCTGGCTCGAGACCTTGGCGTCGACGGGAACGAGGTAGTTCTCGCCGGCGAGCTGCACGCCGTGACCGGCGTAGTAGACCATCGCCACCGTGTTCGGACCGCGCGCCGACACTTTGGCGGAGAAATCCTGCACCACGCGAAGCATGTCGTTCTGGGTCAGGTCGGTCGCGGCGACCACTTCGAACCCGGCCGAATTCAGGAACTTCGCCATCGAGTCCGCGTCATTGTCGGGGTTGGCGAGCTGCGGCGCGTTCTGGTAGTTCGAATTGCCGATCACCAACGCGACGCGCTGTTCCGGGCCTTGCAGCGCGGTGGGGGCTGGCTCGACCGGGGCGACTTGCGCGGAAACAGGGCCGGAGGCGAAGCCGAACAGGCTTCCCAAAAGGCCTGCAGTCATCAGGAAAGATTTTAGGCGGAACATGGCGTGCTCCTTTGGCACTGATCTCGATACGAGATTGGTTGCCGGCAAGCTTGGCCGCGTTCGACTTTGAGGTCCGTGATCGCCATCACCATGGTAGGCTGCGTGATCTGAATCACGCTTGGAACCCGCCAAGGTGGGTGCACGATGGGAGGACAGTCAGTCACATGCTGAAATCGATCGATCCGATCCTCACGCCAGATCTGCTCTGGCTGCTGGCGTCCATGGGCCATGGCGACGATCTCGCTTTCGTCGATGCCAATCACCCCTCTGCGCGCATCGCGCAGAGCACGCATTCGCAGCGCCTGATCCAGTTGCCGGGCATCAGCATGCAGACCGCGATTCGCGCCATCATGTCGGTCTATCCGCTCGACGATTTCGATCCCGATCCGGTCCGCGTGATGATGCCGGTCGACGATCCCAGCCGCGTCCCCGACGTGCAGCGCACGGTGCTCGCGGAGATCGAGCGTGCCGCCGGCCGGCCCGTCACGCCCGGAAAACTCTCGCGGTCGGATTTTTATCGCGCGGCGGCGGCGAGCTTTGGCGTCGTACAGGTGGGCGACAGCAGCAGTTACGGATGCTTCCTGATCAGGAAGGGTGTGATCAGCTAGCAGCGCGCGATCGAATGATGCGGGACGGCGTCACGCGTGCTCGAATGGTCCGACCTCGCGGATCACCTTGCAGATCTGCAGGAAGCCGCTGGCGTAGAACTCGGCATGTCCCCGCTTCATCGTCTCGACATGTTCGGGGTGAGTGCGCCAGGCTTCGAGCGCTTCCTCCGAGGCAAAACGGAACACGGTGAGCTCCTCGCCGTCCTCGGCCTTGAACGACTTGACCGACACAAAGCCGGGAAGACGGCTGACGATGTCGTACATGCGCGCGCCGAGCCGGTCGTGTTCGTCGACAGAGGCGCCGTCACGCAATTGCAGATCGCCAATGACAATCACTTCGCCAATCATGTTTCCTTGACCCTCGGTGATGGATTTCCGTTCCCGATCTCTTCGGTTTCGCGATGGGCTTTGTTACATCGCCCACCCGAATTTTGAATGGCCTGCCGGCATCCGACTGTCTATGGTCGGTCCATGTCGCGCTTTATGTGTCTATCTGTCGCTATCGTCCTATCGCTGCTGCCGGCTGTCGCGCCGGCTGCTTCAATCCAAAAGCGTCCCAAGCAAGCCTGGCATGGCTACGGCTTCCTGCCGGGCTATCGCCAGCCGCTGAGCAACAGCATTCCGCTCTATAAGCAGAAGGAAGCGATGCGGCGGATGTCGCCTAGCGACCGACGCCATTGGTACATCGATCCAGTTCCGCAATATTACGGCTGGGATGGTGAGTGGCGCTATTTCGGCCGGCCCGGCTTCGGCGGCGGCCGCTACAATGGCGGCAGTTTTGGCCCGTGCTGGACGCGAACGCCGATCGGCGCGGTGTGGAATTGCGGGTGATCGGCTGAGCGCGCAGCGGCTAGGGGAAGCTGCAGACGACCTCGATCAGGCCGACGATTGCGGTATTGAAGGCATCGAGGTCTTCGGCCGGAATCCAGTACTCCAGATGTGAGCGGCCCGCCTCCTGCACGTCGTTCTTCGCGATGAAGCTGCGCTCGACAGCAAAGCGCGTCACGAAGCCCGCGCCGCTCGCCGGGACATTCCAGTCGCGCGCGATCTTGATGGCGTAGTCTTCGGTCAAGACTGGATAGAAGATCGGCTGGTCGGGCAGGCGCGGCGGAAACGCGCGCATGCCCGTTTGCTGGATCAGCTCCAGCTCTTTCGGCCGACGGGACGCCAGAGAATGAGCGTGTCTTCGATGGAGGACATAGCTGCGTGCCCCTTACGAGAAGAACGCGATCTTCTCGGCCTGGGTCATGCGGCGGATTGGCGCCATGGGATCGTTGGCGGCGGCGCGGGGCTTTTGCAGGATGCCGCTGGCGAGGATAGTGGCGCCAAGTGAGGCTTCCGAAACCGGCGACGTCATCGGCAGCGTCGTGGCCTGCGCCGCGCCGAATGTCGCGGTGGCCGCCATGACCGGCGCCGGCTGCTCCATCACTTCGGCGGCGGCTTCCGCAATGGCGTTGGTGAGGCGCGCCAGCGATTCCAGCGCGATCGGCGCTTCCTCTACAGGCTCCTCCACCACCGCTGCGGCGGAGACTGGCTCGGCTGCGGCCGGCTCCGGTGCGATCGGCTCCGGTATCTCGGCTGCGATGGGCGCTGCGGCCTCCGCAACCACCGGTTCCGGAACGGTCGCTTCCATCTCGACCGGTTCGATGATCTCGTCGAATTCCGGATCGGGCGCGGCCATCTCCAGCGCAATGGCCTCGAGGATGGCTTCGTCCTCGGCTTCGGCGGCCGCATCGAGGGAAAATTCGTCCGTCACCTCCACGAAGGCCTCAGTGGCCGGCTCTTCAAAAGCGGCGGCTTCAGGTGCGATCAGGTTCTCGCCGACGGTCTCCGGCTTGAGCGCGGCGTCCATCGCCTGCTCCGCAACCGAGAATGCCTCGGCGACGCCGGCCGCTTCCACGGCGGCTTCGGGCTTGATCGCCTCTGCGATGTCCTGCGGCGCCTCCGTAAAAGCCACGGCTGCTTCGCTGGCCATCGCTGCAGGCGCGGCCTCCGCCAGCGGAGCTTCCGCGACGGGCGACGGTGCCTCCTGCACCGGAGCCGGCGAGGGGCGCGCGGCCTGCGGCGTTGCGTCAGCGTCGGTCTGGTCGATCCGGTCCTTGAGCAGGTCGAATGCGGCCTTGAGGTCGGCGCGGGGGTCGATGGTCGAAACCTGCACGCAGGCCGCCTCGATGGAAGCGAGCTGCGAATCAATCAGGTCGCAGATTCGCCCGTCGGCGCCGATCTCGCGCCAGCGCCAGGAGATCTCCTTGATGATGCGCAGCCCGCGCGGAATCGGCGCGAGGCTCGCCTCGATCGCCCCGGGATCGAACGCCGCGATCGCAATCGTCTCGGCTTCGCGGATCGCGTGCCGGATCGCGATCAGCGCCTCGGGCAGGCGGTCCTCGACGACGGGTTGGCGCTGTGCTGCAAGGGTTTCTTCGATTTTCGCGACCGCGTCGAGCACCATGCGGGTATCGGCATTGCGGTTGCGCTTGGCGTATTCGCCGAGGAACCAGCGGCCGCGCGCGGTCTCCATGAAGGCTTCGCGGATCGCGTCGTAATCCTGCTCGTTCGGCTCGGCCGCACGGGCAGACATAGGCGAGAGGGCGAATGCTTCGTTGGCCATGTCAATCTCGTCGCGCAAATCACCGCGCGTTACAGTAACGATCACCACGATATCAACCGAATCGCAATTGGTTTGATGGCAGGCGAATCACAAATCCCCATCGCAGCAGCTCAGAAGCGGCGATTCGCCGTGAGCCTCGCGCTGTTCTATTCGGCCGTGTTCGCGGTCTCGGGTACGCATCTGCCATTCTTTCCGGTCTGGCTGAAGGCGATCGGCATCGACGCGGCCTGGATCGGCCTCATCAACGCGCTGCCGGCGATCACGCGCTTCACCACGCTGCCGCAGATCACCGCCTTTGCCGAAAAGCGACATGCGATTCGCGCCGGCATGATGATCTCCGTGCTGGCGACGGCGATCGGGTTCACGGCGGTCGGCTTGCAGCAGCAGCCGCTGGCGCTGTTCCTGATCTATGCGCTGACCTGCATGATGTGGACGCCGACCATGCCGCTGACCGACGCCTATGCGCTGCGTGGTGTCGCCCGCTACGGCCTCGACTACGGGCCGGTGCGGCTGTGGGGCTCGGCAGCTTTCGCGGCCGGCTCGCTCGCCTGCGGCTATCTCGTAGACCGCATCGCGGCGCGCGATCTGATCTGGATCATCGTCGCCTGGGCCGTGATTGCGGTCGCCGCCGGCATGCTGCTGCAGCCGCTGGACGATGTCAGGCGACGGGCGATTGCGGTGCACGCCGGCAAGGCGCTGCTGCGCGATGCCGGCTTCTGGGCCATCATCGTTTCGGCCGCGCTGATCCAGGGCAGTCACGTCGCGTATTATACGTTCTCGGCCATCAACTGGCAGGCCCACGGCCTCGGCGGGCTGACGATCGCGGGGCTCTGGACGTTGGGCGTCATCGCCGAGATCATCGTGTTCGCGCTATCGCCGCGCTTCTCGCTGCACCCGTCCTCGCTCATGGCGATCGGGGGCGCAAGCGCGGTCGTGCGCTGGGTCGTCACCGCATATGATCCGCCGCTTGCGCTGCTGGCGATCGTGCAACTCGGCCACGGCCTGACCTTCGGGATGACGATCCTCGGCACCATGAGTCTTCTGGTGCAGCGGGTGCCGTCGCATCAGATCGCGCGGGGGCAGGGCTATTACGCCGCATGCAACGGGCTGTTAGGTGCGACCACCTCGATCGCGTCAGGCGCGATCTACGCTCGCATCGGCGACGGTCTGTATTACGTCATGGCCGCGATGGCCGCGGCCGGTGCGCTCGTGATCTGGTTGGCGCGGCACCGGCTCAAAGCTCATCCCCACAGCGAGGCATCAGGCGGATAGACCAGGCTGTCGTCGTAACGAAGGCCATGATCGCGGTCGTGCGCCAGCAGCAGCGGACCGTCGAGATCGACGAAGCGCGCCTGCGGCGTCACCAGCATCGCCGGCGCCATCGACAGCGAGGTTGCGACCATGCAGCCGATCATGATTTCGAAGCCGAGCGTCTGAGCGGCGTCGGCCATGGCCAGCGCCTCGGTGAGGCCGCCGGTCTTGTCGAGCTTGATGTTCACGGCGTCGTAGCGCTCGCGGAGCGACGCCAGCGAAGAGCGGTCGTGCACGCTCTCGTCGGCGCAGACCACCAGTGGCCGCTTGATCCGGGCCAGCGCGTCGTCCTTTCCGGCCGGCAGCGGCTGCTCGACGAGGGTGACGCCGACGGCCTCGCAGGCGGCAAGATTGTGCTCCAGATTGGCCTCGGTCCAGGCCTCGTTGGCATCCACGATCAGTTCGGATTCGGGAGCGGCCTCGCGCACCGCCGTGATCCGCTCCGGATCGCCGTCGCCGCCGAGCTTGATCTTGAGCAGCGGCCGGTGCGCCGCTTTGGCGGTCGCCGCCGCCATGGCCTCGGGTGTGCCCAGCGAGATCGTGTAGGCCGTGGTGCGCTCGCCCGGCACCGGGCGGTCGAGCAGGCTCCAGGCCCGCAGGCCGGCGGCCTTGGCTTCCAGATCGATCAGGGCACAATCCAGGGCGTTGCGGGCCGCCCCGGGCGGCATGGCGGCTTGCAGGGCCTGGCGGGTGAGGCCGCGGGCCACGGCCTCCTGCATGGCCTGGATGGCGGCAAGGGTCGCCTCGGGCGTCTCGCCATAGCGGGAATAGGGCACGCATTCGCCGCGGCCCGTCAGGGCGGCCCGGCTGACCTCGGCCACGACGGTGACGGCCTCGGTTTTGGCGCCCCGGCTGATGGTGAAACTGCCTGCGATGGGAAAGCGCTCGATTCGCGCGGCGAGGGCAGGAACTTTGCTGGAAGTCATTTTGAACTCTGGCGAAATCTGAACCTGCTGGTTACCTCTAGCAACTAAGGTTAACCAGTTGGGGACACCTTCTCCGGGTAAGGGCGCGTGCGCAACCATCTGATTTCAACCGTTTCTCGCGCCCCGGCACGGGAGCGGACATCTTGAACGGCGATCCGAAGCTGGAACGGATTGCGAAGGGCAATGCGCTGGCACTCTGCGCCACCGGAACCTGGACCGCGAGCTTCGCGCCGGTCCTGGAGCGGATGGTGGCTGACGCCGAGAAGCTCGCCGGCGGCCCACAAAGCATCTTCATCGACGTCTCCGAGGTCTCCAAGCTCGACACTTTTGGCGCCTGGCTGATCGAGCGGCTGCGCCGCAGCCTGACGCAGGGCGCCGTCGAGGCGCAGATCGCCGGCCTCTCCGCCAATTATTCGAGCCTCGTGGACGAGGTGCGGCGGGTCAGGGCGACGCCCGCCATCGACACCAGCACGATCACCATCACCGGCATGCTGGAGCAGATCGGCCAGACCGTGGCCGGGGTTGCCGGCACCGTGGCAGGCCTGATCGACATGCTCGGCGCGGTGCTCGCGGCGGGCTCACGCACCCTGATTCACCCGCGCTCGTTCCGCCTGACCTCGACCGTGCATCATCTCGAGCAGGTCTGCTGGCGCGCGGTGCCGATCGTGGTGCTGATCACCTTCCTGATCGGCTGCATCATCGCCCAGCAGGGCATCTTCCACTTCCGCAGGTTCGGCGCCGACATCTTCGTCGTCGACATGCTCGGCGTGCTGGTCTTGCGCGAGATCGGCGTGCTGCTGGTCGCGATCATGGTCGCCGGCCGCTCGGGCAGCGCCTACACGGCCGAGCTCGGCTCGATGAAGATGCGCGAAGAGATCGACGCGCTGCGCACCATGGGCTTCGATCCGATCGAGGTGCTGGTGCTGCCGCGCATGCTGGCGCTGGTGCTAGCGCTGCCGATCCTGGCCTTCCTCGGCGCGATGGCCGCGCTCTATGGCGGCGGTCTCGTCGCCTGGCTCTATGGCGGCGTCGATCCCGAAGCCTTCCTGCTGCGCCTGCGCGACGCCATCTCGATCGACCATTTCATCGTCGGCATCGTCAAGGCGCCGGTGATGGCCGCGGTGATCGGCATCGTCGCCTGCGTCGAGGGCCTCGCCGTGCAGGGCAGCGCGGAATCGCTCGGACAGCACACGACGGCGTCGGTGGTGAAGGGCATCTTCTTCGTCATCGTCATGGATGGCGTGTTCGCCATCTTCTTCGCCTCGATCGGGATGTGACGATGCCGGGCGAGATCCAGAACCCCATCATCCGCGTCCGCGACATCACCGTGCAGTTCGGCGCGACGCGCGTGCTCGACGGGCTCGACCTCGATGTCAAGCGCGGCGAGATTCTTGGCTTCGTCGGTCCTTCCGGCGCGGGCAAGTCCGTGCTGACACGCACCATCATCGGCCTCGTGCCCAAGGTCGCAGGCAGCATCGAGGTGTTCGGCGTCGATCTGGATGCCTCCAATACGTCGCAGCGTCGCAACGTGGAGCGGCGCTGGGGCGTGCTGTTTCAGCAGGGCGCGCTGTTCTCCTCGCTCACGGTGCGGCAGAACATCCAGTTTCCGATGCGCGAATATCTGCGGGTGTCGCAACGGCTGATGGACGAGATCACCATCGCCAAGCTCACCATGGTGGGTCTCAAGCCCGAAGTGGCCGATCGCTTTCCCTCGGAACTATCGGGCGGCATGGTCAAGCGCGTGGCGCTCGCCCGCGCGCTGTCGCTCGATCCGGACCTCGTGTTCCTGGACGAGCCGACCTCGGGCCTCGACCCGATCGGCGCCGGCGACTTCGACGAGCTGGTCAGGACGCTGCAGCGCACTTTGGGGCTGACGGTTTTCATGGTAACGCACGACCTCGATAGCCTTTACACAGCATGTGACCGCATCGCCGTTTTAGGCAACGGTAAGATCATTGCGGCAGGCTCGATCGCCGACATGCAGGCCTCGCAGCATCCCTGGCTGAGGCAATATTTCCATGGCAAGCGCGCTCGCGCGGTGATGGGCTGAGGTGCCGGAGTAGCTGATGGAAACGCGCGCAAATTACGTGCTGATCGGATCGTTCACGCTGGCGGTGATCGCCGCCGCGATCGGCTTCGTGCTGTGGTTTCAGTCGTTGCATACCACCAAGCAGCGCAGCCCCTTGCGCGTCGTGTTCGAGGGCCCGGCCGCGGGCCTGCGCAACGGTGGCAGCGTCAATTTTAACGGTATCCGGGTGGGCGAGGTGGTCTCGGTGAAGCTCGACAACCCGCGGCGGGTTGTCGCACTCGCCATGGTCGAGAACAACGCCCCGATCCGCAAGGACACCCTGGTCGGCCTCGAATTCCAGGGCCTGACCGGCGTCGCCGCGATCTCGCTCAAGGGCGGCGAGGAGGCAGCGCCCGCGCCGCCGCTCGACGAGGACGGCATCCCCACGCTGACGGCCGATCCCAACAAGCTCCAGGACGTCACCGAGGCGATCCGCGGCACGCTGCAGAACATCAACAAGATCGTCGCCGACAATCAGGAATCGGTGAAGAACTCGCTGAAGAATCTCGAGACCTTCACCAACTCGCTCGCCCGCAACTCGGAGAAGATCGACGGCGTGATGGCCAAGGTCGACGGCGTCATGCTCAAGGCCGACAGCCTCATGCTCGGCCTCAACACGCTCGCCGGCGGCAAGGACGGCGGCGAGCTGTTTCTGGCGGTGAAGTCGATCCGCGAACTGGCGGACGATTTCGACAAGCGCTCCGGCGCCCTGATGACCGACGGTCGCCGCACGCTCGGCGACATCAGCCGCGCGGTCAACAATTTCGACCGCAACCCGACCCGCGTCCTGTTCGGCGCCAGCAACAGCGCGGCGCCGGCGGCTGCGTCGCCGCCGCCCGAGCCGCCGAAGCCCGCTGTGCCGGAGCGCAGGCGGCAGTAGGCGTCCCAGATGTCGTCCTGGCGAAAGCCAGGACCCATACCGCGAGGTCCATCGATTGCGGTCGATGGCAGTACCGTACGACTGGTCTTCGCCAAACTCCTCCCTGGGATAATAGGTCCTGGCGTTCGCCAGGACGACACCGAGTGCTTGGTCGAACGCTTCGTTCCTAATGACGCCCAAACCTAATGACGCCCCAAACAAAACGGAGGCCGTGAGGCCTCCGTTTTCATTCGTCATGCGTCTTGGCGACTGACCGCTTATCCCAGCCGGCCCGCTGCGTGAGCAAGCAGCGTGTACACCAGGCCCGTCTCGGAGGTCAGGTGGTTGCGCAGCTCCTGCGGGCCGCGGCCGTCGCGGGCGACTTCGTCGAGCAGGCGTTCGAACTCGGCGACATAGCGGTCGACCGTGGCCTTGAAGTTGCGGTCGGATCGATACTTGCGGGCGACCTCGTCAAAGGCCTTCTGGCCCGCGGGCGTGTAGAGGCGCTTGGTGAAGGCCTTGTTCTCGCCGCGCTGGTAGCGGTCCCACATCTCGGACGCGAGGTTGCGGTCCATCAGCCGGCCGATGTCGAGCGACAAGGATTCCAGCGGATTGCCGCCACCTTGCGGGGCCTGCGGCTGCGGCGCCGGTGCAGCCTGGCGGCCGCGCTGGGGCTCACGTCCGGTGGGCGCACCCTGGTTGGCGTCCGTGCGGCTCAGCAGGTCGGACAGCCAGCCGTCACGGCCCTGGTCGTTGCCGGCCGGTGCAACCGGCGGCGCTTCGGTGCGGCGCGAGGAGGCGGGCATGCCGAGGTCCGGCGGCGGCAGCGTCGAGGCGCTGGCGCTCTCGCGCATGCGCGTCTCGGTGCTGCGCGCGCCGACGGCCGCCAGCATCGGCTCTTCCTGGCGCTGCACGCTGGCGCGGCCCGTCGTGGAGACGTCGAGGCCACGGCCGTGCTGGGCCACGATGCGGTTGAGCTCGGCGAGGGCCTCGATCTGGTCGACGATCACCTTGCGCATCTGCGCAGTGCTCTCGGCGGCCTCCTGCGGCATCTCGAGCACGCCGCGGCGCAGCTCGTTGCGGGTGGCTTCGAGCTCGTTGTGCATCTCGAACGCCATCTGCTTCATGCTGGAGACGAGGTTGGTGAACTTCTCGGTCGACTGCTTGAACATCGCATCCGCCTCGTCAGTGGTCTGGCGGTAGATGTCGTGCATGGCCTCGACGGTCTGCCGGTGCTCCTCTTCGGAGGCCGACCGCACCGCTTCGAACTGGCGGGTGATCGCGGCGGAACCTGCGCCGGCGGTCTCCGCGACGACGCGGGCGATGTCGCGAGCCCGCTCTTCGGCGGCCGCCAGCGATTCATCGAGCAGGCCGGTGAAGCGCGACAGGCGCTGGTCGAGATCGGCGGTGCGCAGGTCGATGGTGGTGACGAGCGATTCCAGCGCCTCCTTGCGTTCGGCGAGCGAGGCGGTGGTGTTCTTGTTGCTCTGCTCGACCACCTGCGCGGCCTCGACCAGTGCCTTGCCGTGCGCGTCGAACTGGGTCGACAGCTCGCCGAGGTCCTGCAGCGCCCGCGTGGTCTTGCTGTTGAAGACGTTGAGCTGGTCTTCCAGATTTTGCGTCGCAGCGCCGTTGCGCGAGGTGACGTCGTTCATCGCCGAGACGAAGTCGGCGACGCGCGTCACCAGCGCCCGCTCGAGCGAGTTAAGGTTGTCGTGCGCACCGGTCAGCACCTCCTGGAGCAGGATGTTGCCTTCGCGCAGTCGCTCGAACAGGGCGACCGTGTCGGTGCGCAGGATCTTGCTGGTCTCCTGCATCTCGGTGACGGCCGCGATCGAGACCTGGCGCGACTGGTCGATCGCCGCGCGCGAGGCCTGCTCGAGATCTTTGAGCGACTTGTTGACGGCACCCGTCGCCATCTCGCTCGCCGAGTTGATGGTCCGCGCCACTTCGGAGCCGTTGCCCATCATGGTCTGCGAGAACGCGTGGCCGCGCGTCTCGATCGACTTCAGCGCGTCGGACGTGACGCGGTCGATGTCGAGCGTGAGCTGGCTGGTCTTGGAGCCGATCGCGTCCACGAGCGAACCGCGCTTGGCGTCGATCATGTTGGCGAGACGGTCGGACTGCTGCTGCACGTAGGTGACGATCTCGTCGGTCTTGCCGGTCATAGCCTGGCCGAAGCTGCTGCTGGCGGCGAGCACCGAGCGCTCGACGTCCGCCGAGCTCGACTTGACCCGCGAGCTCGCCTCGTTGGAGGCGTTGATCAACGCGTTCTGGGCGTTGAGCGCGCTGGTCTGGATGTCGTTGGTCGCGTTCGCGGTGGCGGTGCTCAGCGTACGCTCGATCTCGCTCGAGATCGTGCGGATCTGGCTTGCGGCATCCGCCGAGGTCGAGGTCAGCGAGGTCTGTGCCTCACGCGCGCTGTTGAGGATGGTCGAGGCGGTGTCGGCACCGACCGAGGTCAGCGTGCGCTCGATGTCCGTGGTCAGCGACTTGATCTGGCTGGCAGCGTCCGTCGAAGCGGAGATCAGCGTGCCCTGGGCTTCGCGTACGCCGCTGGTGAGCGCCTCGATGGTGGCGCCGCCGGCGGTCGCCAGCGCGCGCTGCATCTCGGCCGCCAGCGAACGAACCTGGCCGGTCTGTTCGGCGGAGACCGCCAGCAGGGTGCTCTGGGCATCGCGGGCGCTGGTCGTGATCGTCTCGGCGGTCGACTGGCCGACCTGCGAGAGCGACCGATGCACTTCGGCGGCGAGGGACTTGACCTGGCTCGCCGCATCCGAGGATGCGTTGACGAGCGTGCTCTGGGCTTCGCGGGCGCCGGTCATGATGGTCTCTGCCGTCGCGGTGCCCGCCATCGAGAGCGAGCGCTGCACGTCGGAGGACAGCGCCTTGATCTGGTTGGCGGTCTCGCTCGAGGCCGCGATCAGCGCGCTCTGCGCATCGCGGGCGCCGGCGGTGATCGATTCCGCCGTGGTCGTGCCGGCCATCGAGAGCGAGCGCTGCACGTCGGCGGTGAGGGTCTTGACGTGGTTGGCCGCATCCGAGGACGCCGTGACGAGCGTGGTCTGCACCTCGCGGGCACCGGCCAAGATCGAGGCGGCGGTCGCCGAGCCTGCCGACGACAGCGTGCGTTCGACGTCGGCCGCGAGCCCCTTGATCTGGTTGGAGGCATCGCCGGAGGCCGCGACCAGCGTCGACTGGGCTTCGCGGGCGCTGGTCAGGATCGAGTTCGCGGCACCGGTGCCGACGGCGGTCAGCGCGCGCTCGACCTCGGCGGAGGTCATCTTGAGCTGGGCGTTGACGTCGGAGGAGACCGTCATCAGCGACTGCTGCGCGGTGCGCGCACCGGTCTGGATGGTCTCGCTGGTGTTGACCACGAGGTTGGTGAGCGAGCGCTCGGCGTCCTCGACATGCGAGCGGATCGCGGTCGAGATCATCTCGGCGCGGGACATCATGTCCTCGCTGGCCTGGCGTCCGCTGCTCTCGATGCGGCCGGCGACGGCCTCGACGCGCGAGCCGAGCAGGTCCTCGAACTGCGCCACGCGCACGTCGATGTCGCTGGCGACCGAGCCGACCTTGGTCTCGATGGCCTGCTGGATGTCCTGGAAGCGCGCAGTGACCGTGTCGGTCAGGTGCATGCTGCGGCCGTCGATGATCTCGGTGACGCCGGTGATGCGGCGGTCGACCGCCTCGATCGCCTGTGCGGTGCCGTCCGTGAGCGTCGAGGTCAGGAGGGTGAGACGGGTATCGATCGACTGCACCGCCTGCGAGGCGCCGTTCGTCACCGCGGTGGTCAGGTAGGTGAGGCGCGTGTCGATGGATTCGAGCGCCTGCGACGC
The DNA here is from genome assembly GCF_040548425.1 of Bradyrhizobium sp. i1.15.2. Classification (NCBI taxonomy): domain Bacteria; kingdom Pseudomonadati; phylum Pseudomonadota; class Alphaproteobacteria; order Hyphomicrobiales; family Nitrobacteraceae; genus Bradyrhizobium; species Bradyrhizobium sp. i1.15.2. The sequence continues at coordinate 63,329 of NZ_JBEPRQ010000008.1, forward strand.
GCCGCCGGTGAGGGTGGTCGTCAGATGCGTGAGGCGCGTGTCGATCGTCTGGATGGTCTGCGATGCGCCATCCGTCAGCGAGGTCGTGAGGTGGTTGAGACGGTTGTCGATCGTCTCGATCGCCTGCGATGCGCCATCGGTCAGCGACGTCGTGAGATGGGTGAGGCGGGAGTCGATCGACTGGATCGCCTGCGCGGCACCGTCAGTCAGCGACGAGGCGAGCGTGTTGAGCCGTCCGTCGATGGTCTCGGTGACCGACTTCGCACGGGTATCGAACGACTGTTCGAGCGCGGCGACGCGGCCGACGAGCTGCTCGTCGAAGGTCTTGATGTGACCATCGATCGTCGAGTCGAGACCCGAGATCTTGCCGTTCAGCGAGGCGTCGAGGTTGCTGACGCGCTCGCCAACCGTGGTCTCGAACTGCACCAGGCGCTGGTCGAGCACAGCCGTGATCGCGCCGCCGTTGGAGGTGAAGCGGGTGTCGAAATTGTCGACATAGGTCTTCAGCGATTCATGGATGTCCTGGGTGCGCTGGCCCATCCGATCGACGATCTCGCCGCCGAAGGTTTTCACGGTGCGGTCGAACTCGGAGATGTGGCGGGTGATCAGGGCGCCCAGCGTGCCGGAGTCGCGTGCGAACTTCTCGACCAGCTCGGTGCCCTGGTTCTTCACCAGCTCGTCGAAGGCGCTCATCTGCAGCGACAGCGAGTCGTGCGCGGTCTCGGTCTGACTGACGACCTTGGCGACCAGCGTGTTGACGGTGGCGTCGAGCGCTTCGCTCGCCTTGTCGCCGGAGGTCATGATGTGGCCGGCGAGGCGGTTGCCGGCGTCGTCGATCTTGGCGGAGAGGTCGTTGGAACGCAGCTCGAGCTCGAGCAGCAGCGAGTCCGACGAATTCTTCAGGCTGTCGTGCACCTGCTCTGTGCGCTCGGAGATGCCGTCGACGATCGCGGCGGAGCGCTGCTCGAACTCGCCTGTGATGCGGTCGATGCGCTCGTTCAGCATTTCGTGGACGCGGTCGGCGAGGTCGACGAACTCGTCGTGGACATGGCCGGTCTTGAAATTGAGGCTGGTGGTCAGTCGCTCGCTGGCGTCGAGCACGGCGCGCGTGGTCTCGTTGCTGGCCTCCTCGAGGCGGTCGAGGAGGTCGCCGCCGCGCTCGCCGAGCGCGAGGATCATGTTGTCGCCGGCGTTGCTGAGCGCACCGGTGATGTGGGCGCCGCGCTCTTCGAGCGCGCCCGTGATCGACTTTGCGACCTCGTCGACGCGCGAGGCAATCGCGTCCGAGATCAGTGCGATGTCATGGCGCAAATCGATCTGCACGCCGGAGATGGCGCTGCGGACCTGCTCGGCCTGGCCGACCAGATTGTCGCGCTGATGCGCGATGTCCTGGAGCAGGGCGCGGATGCGCACCTCGTTGTCGGAATAGGCGCGTTCGAGCGCCGCGACCTCGTTGGCGACCAGCGTCTCGAGTTCGCCGGCGCGCGCGATGGCGCGCTCGATGCCGTCGCCCATCGCCGCAACCTCGCGGCGGATGGCCTGGCCGACGGTCACCATGGAATCCGAAGCCGAGCCTTCCGGCTCGGAGAAGCGGATCGCAACCTGGGCCATCGCCTGCGCGACCGAGCTCATTTGCTGGCCGCGCCAGACGAGGCTCGCCAGGAAGAAGAACAGCATGATCGGCGCGAAGAACATCGTGACGAGGCCGGCAATGGCCAACACACCGCCGCTCTGGCCCATCGCCGCCTGGATCGAAGGCAGGAAACCGACCGTCAGCGCGGCGCAGGCCGCCAGCCAAATGACCGTGAAGATTGTCGCGCCGGTATAGATGTTGCGCGTCGGGCGTCCCGTTTGCAGCGTCTGCAAGAGCTGGCCGATGGTCGCACGGTCGTCATTGGCGGCGCGGCGCGAGGAGCGCGGCTCCTCGACCTGATCGAACATCGCGCGTTCGTTCGCGGCGGGACGCGGGTCGAAGCTCGGTTCGTCGAACATCGGGGGAGCCGGTGGCGCGACCGGGGGCGACGTTTCGCTGCGCATCGAGGCGTTGCGGCTGGTGTCCGCAGCCGTGTCGCTGATGTTCAGGGCTTCCTGGATTGCAGAAAGCGCATCTTCTGTGGGGTCTTTGACCTTTTTCGGAGTGTTTGCCATGTTCAGTCCGAGCCCTCGTTACTTGTACGCGTCCCCCCGCGAGCTCTGCGCGCTACGCAAGCCCACAGTCCGGATCATGCCGCTTGCGCGGATCTCCGAGCCATCCCCACCCGGACGGCTTGTCCGCCAATTTCTCCAACATCCTATTGGCAGAGCGTCGCGAATGAAATGCCCGCGATTAAGACATTCTTAATCATCGTTAACAGGATCGCGCCGTAAGGCCTTAGCAATAAATGCAATTCTCCACTGGACTCGCCGGATTGCGGCAACTTTTCGTCAATAAGCAGGCAGATTTGCGCAAAACGGCCGGAACATTTCGTTAACCATTTCCGTGCTTGGGTGGAGGGAACTTGACCGCCGGACCGGCGGACATCGCGCGATGCCGGGGCCTGCGCCATGACGCCTGAACTGCAACGGATGGACTGGATGCCCTCGCCCCCGCTTGCACCCATCTACAGCCCGCTCGACCTCGATCATCTCTCCCGCATGACGCTCGGTGATTCCGAGCTGGAACAGGAAGTGCTGGCGATGTTTGCCGAGCAAGCGGTGCGCCTGATCGCGGCGATGGCAGCGCTGCCGGCCGAGGCGGGCGCACTCGCCCACAAGCTCAAGGGATCGGCGCGCGGGATCGGCGCCTTGGCGGTGGCGGATGCCGCCGCCAGCCTGGAGACCGCGATCCAGACCGGCCAGGGCCGGCCTCACGCCTTTGCCGCGCTGAAAGAGGCGGTGACCGAGGCTCGCGCCGCCATCGAGGCGATCCTGAACCCTTAGGCCGACAGGGCCAGAACCGTCCTCTAGTCTTTTGTTTTGACGGGTTTTCTTCCCGCGAAACGGTATTCACGACTTATCAAAACGCTATGGCGCCGGGCTGACCGACCCGTTATAGGACAGCCCGGACCCTCCTTCATTCCCTAGATCGCGGCAGCACGAGCACACATGGCCAAAATTCACTTTGTCGATCACAAGGGCGAAACCCGTACGGTGGACGTCGAGAACGGCGCGACTGTGATGGAAGCCGCCATCCGCAACAGCATTCCCGGCATCGAGGCCGAATGCGGCGGCGCCTGCGCCTGCGCCACCTGCCATGTCTATGTCGACGAAGCGTGGCGTGAGAAGGTCGGCAGCCCGACGCCGATGGAAGAGGACATGCTCGACTTCGGCTTCGACGTGCGCCCGAACTCGCGCCTGTCCTGCCAGATCAAGGTCTCCGACGATCTCGACGGCCTCGTGGTGGCGACGCCGGAACGCCAGGCCTAACGCTGTTAGCTATTCATGTGCTCGGCGGCGCGACCTGGATGCCGCGCTTGTGCCAGGGTCTGAGCTTCTCGAGCACTTCCGCGATCAGTGGCGTTGGCCGGCGCGACGCTTCGTCGATCATCACGGCGACGGATGTCGCCGATGCAATGCACTTCCCTTCCGAAAACACCACCTGCTCGAACGTCACCGACGTTCGTCCAAGCTTCGCGACGCCGAGGCCGAGCTCGATTGTGTTCGGCCAGTGCAACTCGGCGCGGAAATGGATGTCGAGCCGTACCATGATCCAGGCAAGTCCCGGCGGCGTCAGGCCGTATTCCGGAAGCTTCATCAGCGTGACACGGCCGGTCTCGAAATAGGTGGCGTAGACCGCGTTGTTGACGTGCTGGTTAGGGTCGAGATCGCCGAAGCGGACATTGTCGCTGAGGCGAAAAGGGTAGTCCTCCAGGCGCGGCGTCGTATCGAGGCGGCTTGGTGCGTTCACCGATTGATCTCCGTCATATCGTTGCCCGTTACAGCCCAGCTAGCCTGACCCGGCAAGTGGGCGCGGCTGCGGGGCGCTCCCGCTTTTATGCCTTCCCTGATCCATCCCCGTTGGCTAGACAGGCAGGGACACCTCGGCCCACAGGGCGCCGTCCCACCGAACGACCGATAAAGAGACGACATGAGCGACGCGATCAAAACCGATGTGCTGATTATTGGCGCCGGCCCCTGCGGTCTGTTCGCCGCTTTCGAGCTGGGCCTTCTCGACATGAAGACGCATTTCGTCGACATCCTCGACAAGGTCGGCGGCCAGTGCGCAGAACTCTATCCGGAAAAGCCGATCTACGACATTCCCGGCATTCCGCAGGTTTCGGGGCAGGGCCTCACCGACGCGCTGATGGAGCAGATCAAGCCGTTCCATCCGACTTTCCATCTCGGCGAGATGATCGAGACCGTGGAGAAGATCGGCGATCCCCTGTTCCGCTGCACGACGGACGCTGGCAAGGTGTTCGAATGCAAGGTGCTGGTGATCGCTGCCGGCGGCGGCTCGTTCCAGCCCAAGCGTCCACCGGTGCCGGGGATCGAAGCCTATGAAGGAAGTTCGGTGCACTACGCCGTGCGCAAGATGGAGACGTTCCGCGACAAGAACGTGCTGATCGTGGGCGGCGGCGATTCCGCGCTCGACTGGACGCTCAATCTGCATCCGATCGCCAAGCGCATCACGCTCTTGCACCGTCGCGACGATTTTCGCGCCGCCCCCCACAGCGTCGAGCAGATGCGCGCGCTGGTCGCGGCCGGCAAGATGGATCTGCGCCTCGGCCAGGTCACCGCGCTGTCAGGCAACGAGGGCAGGCTGAGCGGCGCCACTGTCAAGGCTAACGACAACAGCGTCAGCGAAATTACCTGCGACACCATGCTGCCGTTCTTCGGGCTGACCATGAAGCTCGGTCCGGTCGCGAACTGGGGTATCGCGCTGGAGAACAATCTGGTGCCGGTCGAGACATCCGCGTTCGAGACCAACGTGCCAGGCATCTTCGCGATCGGCGACATCAACACCTATCCCGGCAAGATCAAGCTGATCCTGTGCGGTTTCCACGAGGGCGCGCTGATGTCGCAAAAAGCCCATCGCTACGTCTATCCGGAGAAGCGGCTCGTGTTCCAGTACACGACCTCGTCCTCCAGCCTGCAAAAGAAGCTCGGCGTCAACTGACGGCGGCGGGCGATGCCCCATGTTTCTGGTGCTGGAACAGTTCGCGAAATCGCCGTAGTCTGCGGCCATTGCAGTTGGCGGCTTAGCAAGGCGATTGGCTCAGCAAGGTGATGATAATGCGGACTCTCTTTTCCAGCTTTCGGCTGTTCTCGATCCTCGCGCTCGCGATGTCGCTCGGTGCGGTGAGCCCGGTTGCGGCGCAAGTGCAGCAGCCGACCGCCGCAGGCCTCTGGCAGAAGGTCGAAGACGGCAAGACGGTGGGATGGTTTCTCTTCATCGACCACAACGGCATCTTCGAAGGCGTTATCGCAAAAACCTTTCCGCGGCCTGGCGACGACCCGAACGAGATCTGCGCGAAATGCACGGACGATCGCAAGAACGCGCCGGTGCTCGGCCTCTCCTTCATCCGCGACATGAAGCGCGACGGCTTGAAGTATGACGGCGGCAACGTGGTCAATCCGCGCGACGGCAACATCTGGAAGGCCAAGATGACGGTCAGCCCGGACGGACAGACCCTGACGATGCGCGGTTTCCTCGGCATCTCTCTGTTCGGCAAGGACGAGACTTGGACGCGTCTTCCCGACGCCAACATCGCGCAGGTCGATCCCGCCATCGTCGCCAAATATCTCCCGGCGCAAGCGACCGCCGCGACCAAACCCGCGCCCGTGCCCGCGGCGAAGAAGGGCGGCGCGATGATGGCGCCGGCGCCGAAGCAGTAGGGTCTACGTCGGGGCGCCATGGCGCCCGAACTTCCATAGCTCCACACACCGCTGTCATTGCCCGCCAAGGCGGGGACTCCGGTACGCCGCAGCCTCTCCGCGTTCTTGCGCGGTGTCACCGTGCGCAATCGCGCATGCGGCCGGCTGAGACAGCGGAGATCTTGGCGCGCGAGTAGCGGTCATACCCCTCGAAAGACGAACGCCTGCCGGACCCGCGCCAGTAGTTCCCCGGAATGCGCGGTGGCGCCGGATTTGCATAGCTATCCGCAAAGCTGCTGGGGGAATGAGTCGCCGTCCCTGACGCCTTCGCCGAGTCGCGGAGGCGAACGGCAACTATCGCCCCGCGGCGATGACCTCGATCCGCGGAGACGACATGAGACGTGCAATATCGTGTGCCGCCATGCTGCTGGTCCTGACGGTGCTGCCGACCGCCCCGACGCTGGCGCGGGACGACGGCCGCTACGCCAACTCGCCGTTAAAACCCTGGTTCGAGAGCCTTCACAGCGAATACGGCCAATGCTGCTCGGATGCCGACGGCTATGTGGTCGCCGATGTCGACTGGGAGTCCGAGAAGGGCCGTTATCGCGTGCATCTCGACGGCGAATGGATCGTCGTGCCCGACGGCGCCGTCATCACCGAGCCGAACAAGATCGGCCGCACCATGGTGTGGAAGCACTATATCGACGGCCATCCGCGCGTGCGCTGTTTCATGCCGGGCAGCATGACGTAGACCGAGGCGTCATCCCGCGCGGCGAGGCAGCGTCCGCGCGCGGCGCTCAGGTCACTGGCGCCGGATTGAACAGCGTCAAATCGTTGTGGATGCCCCAGCGATCCGACCACGGCTTGGTGCGGCCGCTGGCGACGTCGAGGATCAGGCGGAACAGGTCCCAGCCGGTCTCCTCAATGGTCTTCTCGCCGGTCGCGATGCCGCCGGCATCGAAATCGATCAGGTCCTTCCAGCGTCGCGCGAGCTCGCTGCGGGTCGCGACCTTGATCACGGGCGCAGCTGCAAGGCCGTAAGGCGTGCCGCGGCCGGTGGTGAACACCTGCAGCGTCATGCCGGAGGCGAGCTGGAGCGTGCCGCAGATGAAGTCGGATGCCGGCGTCGCCGCAAACAGCATGCCCTTCTGCGTCGCCTTCTCGCCGGGCGAGAGTACGCCGGTGATTGCGCTTGATCCGGACTTGACGATCGAGCCCAATGATTTCTCGACGATATTCGCCAAGCCGCCCTTCTTGTTGCCCGGCGTGGTGTTGGCGCTGCGGTCCGCGCCGCCGCGGGCGAGATAGGAATCGTACCAGGCCATCTCGCGGACCAGCGCGCGGCCGACGTCCTCGTTGATGGCGCGTCGCGTGAGCAGCTGGATCGCGTCGCGCACTTCGGTGACTTCCGAGAACATCACGGTGGCGCCGGCGCGCACCAGCAGGTCGGCGGCGAAGCCGACCGCAGGGTTCGCGGTGACGCCGGAGAAGGCGTCGCTACCACCGCATTGCAGGCCGATGACGAGATCGGCGGCCGGGCAGGTCTCGCGGGTGCGCTTGTTGAGGATCTTCAGGCGGGCCTCTGCCTGGGTCATGATCGCGTCGACGATGGCGCCAAAGCCGTCGAAGGCTTCGTCCTGCATGCGCACGATGGCATTGCTGACGCCTTCCGGCACCAGACGCTCGGGCGCGAGCTTTTCGCATCCCAAGCTGATGACCAGGATCTCGCCGCCGAAATTCGGGTTCTGCGCGATATTTTGCAGTGTGCGGATCGGAATCACCGCATCAGGCGCGTTGATGGCGACGCCGCAGCCATAGGCGTGCGTCAGCGGCACGACGTCGTCGACATTCGGGTATTTCGGCAGCAGCTCGGCGCGGATGCGCTTCACCGCGTATTCCATCGTGCCCTTGACGCATTGCACGGAGGAGGAGATGCCGAGGATGTTCTTGGTGCCGACCGAGCCGTCGGAATTGCGAAAGCCTTCGAACGTGAAACCATCCAGCGGCGGCAGCGGCGCGGGAACGGCGGTCGAGATTTCCAGCTTGTCGAGGGCAGGGGCCTCCGGCATGCGGATGCGCGCTTCGTCCACCCATTCGCCGGCCAGGATCGGCGCGAGCGCATGGCCGATCACCTCGCCGTAGCGGATGATCGGGGCGTCCCGCGCGATGTCGACCAGCGCCGTCTTGTGTCCCTGCGGCACGAAGGCACGCAGCGTCAGCCCGCTGGCGAAACGGGAGCCGGCGGGAAGCCCGAAATCATTGACAACGATCGCGACGTTGTCGCGATCGTTGAGCTTGATGTAGCGGGGCTGCTCTTTCGCTGCGACTGACTGGTCCATCTGCGCTTTGCCTCCGTAGTCGTAGGGTGGGCAAAGGCGCAACGCGCCGTGCCCACCATCTTCACACCGAACGTAAGTGGTGGGCACGCTTCGCTTTGCCCACCCTACGAATCTTCCCCGTGGCTAGCCGGGGAAGGTATAAGCCGTCTTCACCGTGGTGTAGAACTCGCGCGCGTAAGAGCCCTGCTCGCGGGCGCCGTAGCTCGAACCCTTCCGGCCGCCGAACGGCACGTGATAATCGACGCCGGCGGTCGGCAGATTGACCATCACCATGCCGGACTCGCTGTTGCGCTTGTAGTGCGAGGCGTATTTCAGGCTGGTGGTGCAGATGCCGGAGGCAAGGCCGAACTCGGTGTCGTTGGAGATCGCCAGCGCCTCCTCGTAGTTCTTGGCGCGAATGACGGTCGCGACCGGCCCGAAGATTTCTTCGCGCGCGATCCGCATGTTGTTGTTGGCTTCCGTGAACAGCGCCGGCTGCAGGTAGTGGCCGGGCGTTTCGCGCTTGAGCAGCTCGCCACCCCAGGCGAGCTTGGCACCCTCGTCCTGGCCGATCTTGATGTAGCGCAGGTCCTGGTCGAGCTGGCTCTGGTCGACCACCGGGCCGATATGCACGCCGGCCTTGAGCGCGTCGTCGACCGTCAGACCTTTCAGGCGCTCGGTCATCGCCGCAACAAAACGGTCGTGAATACCTTCGGTGACGATCAGGCGCGAGGACGCCGTGCAGCGCTGGCCGGTGGAGAAATAGGCGCCGTTGACGGCGACTTCGACGGCGGTCTTGAGGTCGGCGTCGTCGAGCACCACCAGCGGGTTCTTGCCGCCCATCTCGAGCTGGAATTTCTTCATGTTGCTCGAGGTCACGCAGGCCTGCGCGATCTTGCGGCCGGTCTGCACCGAGCCGGTGAAGGTGATCGCGGCGACGTCGGGATGCTCGATCAGGGTCTGGCCGACCACGGAGCCCGAGCCGACCACGAGGTTGAACACGCCGGCGGGAATGCCGGAACGGGTGATGATCTCGGACAGCGCATGCGCGGAGCCCGGCACCAGTTCGGCCGGCTTGAACACCACGGTATTGCCATAGCAGAGCGCCGGGGCGATCTTCCAGGCGGGGATCGCGATCGGGAAATTCCAGGGCGTGATCATGCCGACGACGCCCATCGGCTCACGGGTGAGCTCGACGTCGATGCCGGGACGCACCGAGGCGCCCTTTTCGCCGATCATGCGCAGCGCCTCGCCGGCGAAGAACGCAAAAATCTGGCCGGCGCGGGCGACCTCGCCGATGCCCTCGGGCAGCGTCTTGCCTTCCTCGCGAGCGAGCAGGCGGCCGAGCTCTTCCTTGCGGGCGATGATCTCGAGCGAAATCTTGTTCAACGCGTCATAACGCGCCTGCGGTGTCGATTGCGCCCAGGCGGGGAAGGCGGCCTTGGCTGCTGCGATCGCCTTCTCGGTCTGCGTCTTGTCGGCCTTGGCGTATTCGCCGACGAGATCATTGGTGTTGGAGGGATTGATGTTCTTGGTGACGCCGGAGCCGTCGACCCATTCGCCGCCGATGAAGTTCTTCAGGATCGCAGTCATAGCTTCCTCCAGAGTTTTTAACGAACCAGGCAGGGACGCTTGTCGTCGAAGGTCCAGCCGGGGATCAAGTCCTGCATGGCAATAGCGTCATCGCGGGCGCCGAGTCCATGCTGCTTATAGAGGTCATGCGCGGCATCGATGGTGGCCCTGTCGATTTCGATACCCAGGCCCGGCCTCTCAGGCACGGCGATCTTGCCGGCCTTGATCTGGAGCGGCTCCTTCGTCAGGGCCTGGCCGTCCTGCCAGATCCAGTGCGTGTCGATCGCGGTGACCTTGCCTGGGGCGGCGGCGCCGACATGGGTGAACATGGCGAGCGAGATGTCGAAATGGTTGTTGGAGTGCGAACCCCAGGTCAGGCCGTTGTCGCGGCAGGTCTGGGCCACGCGCACCGAGCCCTGCATGGTCCAGAAATGGGGATCGGCCAGCGGAATGTCCACCGCGCCGAGGCGCAACGCATGGGACAATTGCCGCCAATCGGTCGCGATCATGTTGGTCGCGGTCGGCAGGCCCGTTGCACGGCGGAACTCGGCCATGATCTCACGGCCGGAGAAGCCGCCTTCGGCGCCGCAGGGGTCCTCGGCATAGGCGAGGATGCCGTGCATATCCTTGCAGAGGCCGACAGCCTCGTCGAGCGACCATGCGCCGTTCGGGTCCAGGGTCACGCGCGCATTCGGAAAGCGCCTGGCGATTGCGGTGACGGCCTCGATCTCCTGCTCGCCGCGCAGCACGCCGCCCTTCAGCTTGAAATCGGCGAAGCCGTAATGGTCGTGGGTGGCTTCCGCGAGCCGCACCACGGTTTCCGGCGTCATCGCCTGCTGATGGCGGAGGTTGAACCATTCGGGCTTGCCGCTCTCGCCGCCGACATAGTCGAGCTTGGATTTGCGCCGGTCGCCGAGGAAGAAGAGATAGCCGAGCGTCTCGACGCTGGTGCGCTGCTGGCCTTCGCCGAGCAGGGCTGCGACGGGCAGGTTGAGATGCTGACCGAGCAGATCGAGCAGGGCGGACTCCACTGCCGTGACGGCGTGGATCATGACGCGGAGATCGAAGGTCTGCTTGCCGCGGCCGGCGGCATCGCGATCGGCGAAGGCGGTCCTGATATCGGCGAGGATGTTGTTCATCGCACCGACGGTCTTGCCGATCACGAGATCACGGGCGTCCTGCAGCGTCTGCCAGATCTTTTGGCCGCCGGGCACCTCGCCGACGCCGGTGTGACCGGCATTGTCGGTGAGGATGACGATGTTGCGGGTGAAGAACGGCGCATGCGCACCGCTCAGATTAAGGAGCATGCTGTCACGGCCTGCGACCGGGATCACCTGCATCGCGGTGACGACCGGTGCGCCAGTGATCTCGGTGTTAGCCATCGCAGGCTCCTCTCTGTATCGCTTGTTATTCTGCAGCCTGTTGTGACGATCGGATGGCGGGCAGATTCTTCACCAGCGCTGTCACCTCCGCGATCTCCTGCTCGGTGAGATCGGTCAGCGGCGGGCGGACCGGGCCGGAATCGCGGCCGATCACCTTCATGCCGGCCTTGATGATCGAGACCGCATAGCCCTTCTTGCGGTTGCGGATCGCGATCAGCGGCAGGATGAAATCCTTCAGGCCGGCGTGGATCGTCGCATGGTCGCGCTTGCGCACGGCGGCGTAGAAGTTGGTGGCGAATTCCGGAACGAAGTTGAATACGGCCGAAGAGTAGGTCGTCACGCCCATGTCGAGATAGGGCAGTGCGAAGGTCTCTGCGGTCGGCAGGCCGCCGATATAGGTCAGGCGGTCGCCGAGCTTGGTGTAGACGCGGGTCATCAGCTCGATGTCGCCGATGCCGTCCTTGTAGCCGACGAGGTTCGGGCAGCGCTCGGCGAGGCGGGCGAGCGTATCGGGCTGGAGGATGGCGTTGTCGCGGTTGTAGACGATGACGCCGATCTTCACGGAGGCGCAGATCGCTTCCACGTGGGCAGCAAGGCCATCCTGCTCGGCATGGGTGAGATAGGGCGGCAGCAGCAACAAGCCGTCGGCGCCGGCCTTCTCCGCGCCGATCGCGATCTCACGCGCGGTGGCGGTGCCGTAACCGGTGCCGGCGAGCACGGGCACGCGGCCCTTGGTCTCGTCCACGGCGATCTTGACGACCTGCGGAACCTCGGCGGCCGTCAGCGAGAAGAACTCGCCCGTGCCGCCGGCGGCGAACAGGCCCGCGACGTCATAGCCGCATAGCCAATCCATATTGGCGCGGTAAGTCGCCTCGTCGAAGGAGTAATCCGCCTTGAACGGGGTGACGGGGAAAGACAGGAGGCCGGATCCGATCTTCTGGGCCATTTCCTGCGGGGTCATCTTGCTCATGGGCGCTGCTCCCTGGTCTCGTGTTGTGGAGGACGCAAAGGCTGCGCGTCCATGCGCCGTGGTTTAGGAGACCGTTCGATGCGGGTCCAAGCCAAAGCCTATATCGACCGATGCGAAATCAGCATCAATCTTCCATCACCTCCGCCGAGGACAATTCGCTCGCGATTTTGACGAGCGCCGACAGCAGCGGGTTCTCGTCGTCGCGGCGCCAGACCATGAACAGCTCGACCGGGACGCGGGTGCGCAGCTTCAGCGGCCGCAGGCGGACGTCCGCGATCTTCAGGCTTGCCGCCGCCGCCGGCACGATGGCGAGGCCGAGGCCGGCGCGCACCATGGCGAGGATCGAGTGGATCTGGCTCAGGTGCTGGACATAGCGCGGCAGAATGTCGGCGCGGGTGAACAGCGCTACCAGCACGTCGTGAAAGTAGCGGCTCTCATAGGGCGAATACATCACGAAGGGCTGGTTGTCGAAATCCTTGATCGTGACGCTCTCGGCATTCGCCAGCGGATGCTTTTTGGGGATCGCGGCGAGCAGGGGCTCGGCGACGACGCGGCGGCTGGCGATTTCCGGGCGCGCGATCGGTGGCCTGAGCAGGCCGGCATCGATCTGGCCCGAGGTCAGCGCCTCGAACTGGTCGCCCGACACCATCTCCTTCAGCGAGAAGTCCACCTCGGGCAGCTTGGCGCGGCAGGCGGCGACGAGCTCGGGGAGGAAGCCATAGGCGGCGGCCGCGGTGAAGCCGATTTTGAGCGAGCCGGACTTGCCGAGCGCGATACGGCGGGCGACCTGCGAGGCGCTTTCCGCAAGCTTCAGGATGCGCCGCGCTTCCGGCAGGAAGCTGCGCCCGGCCGGCGTCAGGCGCACCGAGCGGCTGGTACGCTCCAGCAGCGGCGCATCGATGATGTGCTCCAGCACCTGGATCTGCCGGGACAGCGGCGGCTGGGTCATGTTCAGTCGCGCGGCGGCGCGGCCGAAATGCAGTTCTTCCGCCACCGTGACGAAACAGCGGAGCTGATTGAGGTCGAACATCGATACATGCCTTAGATGGATAAGGCGTTTCCCCGGCGCTTCTAGCATCGATTACTCCCAAAACAAAGACGGCGGCCGTGAAGCCGCCGTTAAGTTGCCTGGTCAAGCTCCCATGGGAGCCCTCAGGAGGAACGTTTGAGCACTACGCGCTCGATCTTGCCGACGACCACGAGATAGGCGAATGCGGCCACCAGCGCATTGGCGCCGACGAATATCAGCGCCCCGTTGAACGAACCGGTCGCGGCCAGGATGTAGCCGATCACGATCGGGGTGCTGATCGAGGAGAGGTTGCCGAAGGTGTTGAACAGGCCGCCCGAGACGCCGCCGGCTTCCTTCGGCGACGTGTCGGAGACGACAGCCCAGCCGAGCGCGCCGATGCCCTTGCCGAAGAAGGCGAGCGCCATGAAGCCGACCACCAGCGCCTGGCCGTCGACATAGTTGCAGGCGATGATCGACATCGACAGCAGCATGCCGCCGACGATCGGGATCTTGCGCGCCATCGTCAACGAGCCGGTCTTGCGCAGGATCGCGTCGGAGATGACGCCGCCAAGCACGCCGCCGATGAAGCCGCACAGCGCCGGCAGCGTCGCGACGAAGCCGGCTTGCAGGATCGACAGGCCGCGCTCCTTGACGAGGTAGACCGGGAACCAGGTCAGGAAGAAGTAGGTCAGCGTGTTGATGCAGTACTGGCCGAGATAGACGCCGAGCATCATACGGTTGGAAAGCAGCTGGCGGATGTGATCCCACCCGGAGCCGGCCTCGGGCGTGCGCTCTTGCTTCAGATCGTCTTTGGGCGCGTCGAGATCGACCAGCGCGCCGCCGTCCTTGATGTAATCGAATTCGGCCTCGTTGATGCCGGGGTGCTCTTTCGGCCCGTAGACGGTCTTGATCCAGACCAGGCCCATGACGATTCCGAGCGCGCCCATCACGAAGAACACGTAGCGCCAGCCGTAGTCGTGCGCGATCCAACCCATCAACGGCGCGAAGATCACGGTGGCGAAATACTGCCCGGAATTGAAGAACGCAGAGGCGGTGCCACGCTCGTTGCTCGGAAACCAGGCCGCGACGATGCGGGCGTTGGCGGGGAAAGACGGCGCTTCGGCGATGCCGACGAGGAAGCGCAAGCCGAACAGCACGGCGATCGCGGTGCCGGCGCTGAAGAATCCGACCCAGCCCTGCAGCGTCGTGAACAGCGACCAGACGATGATGCTGAAGGCATAGACGAGGCGGGAGCCGTAGCGGTCAAGCAGCCAGCCACCCGGCACCTGCGCGATCACATAGGACCATCCGAACGCCGAGAAGATGTAGCCCATCGCGACGGGATCGAGGTGCAGCTCCTTGGAGAGCGCGGGGCCCGCGATCGACAACGTGGCGCGATCGGCATAATTGACGGTCGTGACCAGGAACAACATGGTCACGATAAACAGTCTGACGCGAGACCTTCTCACGTCCGCTGCGGACATCACTGCGCTCATTTCGCGCCTCCTTAGAACTCGAACGTTTCCCCACTGCGACTCCTAGAGGTGCGCGCAGCGAAGTGTCCAAGTTCAAGGCAGTATCGATCGATGCCGTTTTTGGATGGATGGGAACGGCAGGGGGAGGAACGATTGTGAGAGAGTGCCGAGACGTGAGCCCCAATCTCGTCATTGCGAGCGCAGCGAAGCAATCCAGAATTCCACCGCGGAAAGACTCTGGATTGCTTCGCTGCGCTCGCAATGACGATGTGGAGAGAGCCCGCTTTTGCTACTACTGCTGCGCGCCCGGCAGTAGCGGCGCGAGCAGCCCGCGTGTCACGCCCGGCGGTGCCGCATCGAGTCCCAGCACGGCGCTTGCGGCCGGCAGCGCCGCGTCCGCCATCGCGGCGTGGCCTTCGGCGCTCGGATGCACGGCGCCGCCATAGACAGCGGAGAGCACGCCCCAGGTCGCGTCATGGATGTCGGTCGGCTGGCTTGCTGCCGGCAAGCCTTGCGGATAGGTCATCGCAGCGAAATAGCTGTCATTGGCGTCGCGGATCCACCGCGCGCGCGGCAGATAGGCGCGGAATTCCGAGGCGCCGCGGCCGCACAGCATCGGCTGGCCCGCCGCGCTCACGATGTCGGGATTGAAGCTCTGGCCGTTCTCGGCAAAGCAGGTGCGGTCGAATTCGGGATCGTTGCCCGAATGCGCGCAGAAGCCATGATCGGCGAACGCCGCCTGATGTGAATCCACGAAGGTCATGCGGTCGGCCTCGGGATCGCGGCACAGCGCGCCGCGGGTGCAGGTGGCGAGCCCCTTCAGTTGTGGCAGGAATTCGGTGTCGACGAAGGTCGAAACGCGGGCGAGGCGCTGCGGATCGGCGTTGAAGGACGGATGAATGTCGAAGCCGGCGCGGCCGCCGCGGCAGGGCACACCGCCATCGGCGAGCGCCGGATTGGCATAGGAGACGTAGACCACATGCGAGAGGTCGCCGCCGACCAGCGGCTTCAGCGCTTCGCGCAGCTTGACGAAATTCTGCGGCAGCTCGCGCGCCAGCGCATCGCGGGAATCATCGACGCTCGCCATCACCCCGGAGCGCCGGAATATCGCGCGCTCGGTTGCGGTCTCGACGATCACGTCGGCGACGAGGCCGGAGAAATAGACGTCGTTGGCGCCGACCGAGAGCAGCACGAGGTCGAGCGTGCGCTCGGGTTGGCGTTTCCGGGCCGCGGTCAGCGCCTCGCGCAGCTCGGCGACCTGCGCGTTCACGCTGATGTTGCAGACGCCGGTCTTGCCGGGCGGGCATTCGCGGGCGCGCTGCGAGCCGAGCAGCCCGTCGCTGATGCTGGCGCCGGTGCAGGCGAGCGGCAGAAAGGTCACGGCGACGTGGGTGTAGCGTACCGCGAGCGCCAGCGCGGTGCGGGCCTGGTAGCTGTAGAGCGATCGGTGGCAGGGCGAGTTGAACCAGAGCGCGCTGTAGCGCTGCCAGTTAGCAAGCGTATCGGGCGCTTCGCAGGCGCGGCCGCCCTTGAAGCCGGCCCGGCTCGGCCGGTAATACTGCGCGCCGGCGGTGCCGAGATAGGAGCGGAAGCAAAAACCTTCGTCCGACAGCGCCAGCGGCCGGTCCGGATTGCCTTCGCCCGAGGCGATGCTGTCTCCGAGGCCAGCGACGAAGATGTCGCGGACCTGGATCTCGGTCTGGACGCGCTGGGTCGGATCGGAGCCGGAGGAGACGTCGACGCTCGCGACCGTCTGCTTGCCGTAGCGTACCCGCAGATTGACCGGCTCGGCGCAGTCGAAGGTGGATTGTTGCGGCCCGTCGCCGTCGTCGAACGACCAGGCGCAGGTCGCGCCGACCGGCACCGCGCCGGCGAGGCGCACAGTGACGGGATGGTCGAGGGGGGTGAGGTAGTTTTCCTTCGTGTTGTCGCGGGTGCAGGGCTGGTTGACCCGGCCCTGGAGGTCGATGCAGAGCCGGTTGACCATGTTGCGGGCCCAGCCGCGGCCCTCGCTCTGGAGCTCCAGCGATTGCTCGGCGGCGAGGATGCTGCGGTTACGCGCGTTCTCGACATGAAGCAGGAAGTCGCGTTCCTCGCGGAACAGTCGGAAGCGGTTGCGCACCTCCCAGCTGATCTGCATGGCGCCGGCGTCCTGCGCGGCCGCCCGCTCCGGCGGCAAGGCGGTGAGGAGCCCGGCGAGCAGCAGGGCACCGGCGAGGAAACGGCGAAGGAATACAGGGATCATGGCCCGCGTTTTCAACGGCAAAGTTGAGGCGGAAATAAGAGAGCTGCTCTCCGCCTGCAACATTGGTCTGAAGGTTTTACCGGCCGCCGTCTAGCGGACTATCGACGGAGCATGATCTTTTCGGAGAGCCACTTCGCACTTTTCCGGATCATGCTCAGCGTTTGCTGGCCTGCCGCAGCGACCGCTCGCGCTCCATCGCTGCCACCTGCTTGGGCAGGTTGGCCTGCGCGCAGGCCTCCGCCAGCCGTCGACGCTCCTGCCAGGGCTCCACCACATTCATCCAGAGCTCGCGTGTGCCCATGATGGAGATGGCAAGACCGAACGGGATCACGAAATAGAGGATGCGGAAGACGAGGAGCGTGGCCAGAAGCTGCTCGCGGCCAAATTCGGGCAGCGCCACCAGCATGGCGGCGTCGAACACGCCGAGCGAGCCGGGGGCGTGGCTGGCGAAGCCGAGCAACGTCGCCAAAATGAACACCACGGAGAGCGACAGGAAATCGATCTGCGGAGTGGCCGGCACCAGAAGGTACATCGCCAGCGCGCAGAATCCGAGATCGACGACGCCGATCAGGATCTGCACCAGCGTCAGCGGCGCTGACGGCAGCACCACCTTCCAGCCCTTCTGGCCAAGCTCGCGGCGCTTCTCGCCCATGCACAGCCAGACCAGATAGGCGCCGATCGAGGCAAGGCCGCCGATCGCAATCAGCCGGTTGATCGACGACGGCAGCTGATCCATGTAGGAGGCGGCATCCGGATGGATGGCCATGCCGATCGAGAGCACGAAGATGTTACCGAGCCAGAAGGTCAGGCCCGACAGGAAGCAGATTTTGGCGACGTCGATCGCATTCAGCCCGTAATCCGAATAGATCCGGAAGCGGATCGCGCCGCCGGTGAAGACTGTGGCGCCGATATTGTGGCCGATCGAATAGGACGTGAAGCTGGAGAGCGCTGCGATGCGATAGGGCACGTGCTTCTTGCCGATCGTTCGCAGTGCAAAAAAGTCGTAGAAGGTCAGCGTACAGAACGCGAAGCATACGCAAATCGCCGCCAGCCCGATGTTTTCGCGGGGGATCTCGGTCAACGCGGTCAGGATGACCCCGGTGTCGATGCCCTTGAGGGTGCGCACCAGCGTGGTGATCGCGAACGCGATGATAAAGACGCTCGCCGCAACGCCGAGTCGCCGCCAGCCGATCCATCTCTTGAAGCCGCGCTTCAGCGCGGTCAGCAGTCCGTGCATTCATCCTCCCGGCGGGGGGCAAGACCGACCAGGCCAGACATTGGCCGGTCGGATGCGATCAGTGCCCGATGTGGGCTTGGATCGCTAGACATGATGTAGCTCATTTAAGGCAAAAACAGTGACTTGTGCAGCCCTTGACAAGGATAGGTTCTGTCTTGGACCAGCCACTTTGTCATACGCAGTTCACATCGGACGCGCGTTAAGCATATGAGTCGTAGGACCGGTCGCGTCCGTCCGTGACATGATTTCAGATCCTGCACGGCCGGCATTGTTCCAGCGCAAGGGATGCGGGCTTTTTTGGAACGACGATGCCGTGCGCTGGTTAGTGCCGCATCAGCAATCGAACATGGCGGAATAACCGGCTTCTCCTGAAAGCCGGTGCCTCCGTGTTCCCACAACCCGAGAGGATCGGACCGATGGGATTGTTCACAAAAGACATCAAAACCATGAACGACCTGTTCGTGCATCAGCTCCAGGACATCTATTACGCCGAGCAGCAGCTCACCAAGGCACTGCCGAAAATGGCGGATAAGGCGACCGATCCGCAGCTGAAGCAGGGCTTTTTGACGCACCTCGAAGAAACCAGGGAGCACGTCAAGCGGCTCGAGGAAGTGTTCAAGATGCACGGTGCGCAGGTGAAGGCGGTCGATTGCCCCGCGATCGACGGCATCATCGAGGAAGCCGACGAGACGGCCGGCGAAGTCGCCGACAAGGCGGTGCTCGACGCCGCGCTGATCAACGCGGCGCAGGCGGCGGAGCATTACGAGATCGTCCGCTACGGCAGCCTGATCGCCTGGGCCAAGCAACTCGGCCGCAACGACTGCGCCAGCATGCTCGCCAAGACGCTCGAGGAGGAGAAGGCCACCGACAAGAAGCTGACCACGATCGCCGAGAGCAAGGTGAATCTGCGCGCCGCAAGCTGAGGCCAGGCTTAGCCAGGATAGAGCGTCGCGCGGTCATCCGCGCGACGCTCGCACGTTACGCATCCATTACGCATGCATCATTCGATCGTTGTCGTAACATGACGGCGAGCGGGAAGTGTATCGTTCGCATGGGGCTGCAACCGAGATGGCAGCATGCGAGTAAGCACCGCCAGATACGAAGCCTTCGAAGCCGGCGCGCCGCATTCCGGCTCCCGCCTTGCGACGTCTCTCACCCTTGCCGCGATGAGCCTTGGTTATGGCGTGGTGCAGCTTGACGTCACCATCGTCAACACCGCGCTCGACGCCATGGGCAGGACGCTCGGCGGCGGCGTCGCCGAGCTGCAATGGGTGGTCAGCGCCTACACCATTGCGTTTGCCGCCTTCATCCTGACGGCCGGCGCACTCGGCGACCGCATCGGCGCCAAGCGCGTCTTCATGGCGGGCTTCGCAATCTTCACCGCGGCCTCGCTCGCCTGTGCGTTGTCGCCCAATGCGACCGTGCTGATTGGGGCGCGGCTGGTCCAGGGGCTGGCGGCGGCGATCCTGGTGCCGAATTCTCTTGCCCTGCTCAATCATGCCTATCCGGATGACCGCGAGCGCGGCCGCGCCGTCGCGATCTGGGCGGCCGGTGCGAGCCTCGCGCTCACCGCGGGCCCCTTCGTCGGCGGCGCGCTGATCACAGTGGTCGGCTGGCGCGCGATCTTTCTCGTCAACCTTCCGATCGGCCTCATCGGCCTTTGGCTGAGCTGGCGCTATGCGACCGAGACCACGCGCGCGCCCTCACGCGAGATCGATCTGCCCGGCCAGCTCGCGGCGATTGGTGCGCTGGGGGCGCTCGCCGGCGCGATCATCGAGGGGGGCGCGCTTGGCTGGCAGCATCCGGCTGTGCTCGCGGCGTTCGCTTCAGCCGCTCTCCTGGCGGTGCTGTTCGTCTGGCGCGAGAGCCGCGCGACGCAGCCGATGCTGCCCCTGTCCCTGTTCGATCACCGGCTGTTCAGCCTGACCGCACTCGTCGGCCTGCTCGTGAACGTCGCGATCTACGGGCTGATCTTCGTGCTCAGCCTGTACTTCCAGAGGATCAACGGCCTGTCGGCGTGGTGGACCGGTCTCGCCTTCGTGCCGATGATGGCGGTGGTGCTTCCAGTCAATCTGCTGGCGCCTCGTCTCGCCGAGCGTATCGGGGCGTGCCCGACCATCGTCGTCGGCGCCTGCGTCTCGGCGCTCGGTTGCGTCGGCCTGCTCTGGATCGAAGCCGGCACGAGCTATTGGGCGATTTTTGCACAGATGATCGCGATCAGCAGCGGACTTGGGCTGCTGGTGCCGCCGCTGACCTCGACCTTGTTGGGCAGCGTCGAGAAGGCGCGCTCCGGCATCGCGGCGGGCGTCCTGAACGCGACGCGGCAGACAGGCAGCGTGCTCGGCGTTGCGCTATTCGGTTCGCTAGTGGCCTCGGAAGGCGCGTTCATGACCGGCCTGCACGCATCGCTGGCGGTCTCGGCCACCGTCCTCGTGCTCGCTGCCGCCGTGATCGGGATCGGCGCGCGTTCGCGCGGGTGAACTGTGTGGAGGAATCAGCCGCGGCGCAGTGCGAAATGCGCGCCGCAGAACGCCATCGCGGCACCGAGGCCCAGCGCGGCAATCCCGGCCAGCACGCCCGAGACCGTCGGGACCGGGCTCGGCGCCGAGGCCACCTGGCCCGCACCCGCAAGCAGCAGCACGCCGACCGCGATCAGGAATTGCCGCATCCGTTGCGGGATCTGGCCCGAGACGGCGCTCTGCATCAATGTCGCCGTGAAATAACCGCCGGAGAAGCCGACGGAGGCGATCAGCCACCAGGCGATCGCCGCGCCCGCCGGTATGAACTCGTGCGTGTCCGAGTGCCAGAGGCCGCCGAGGTCGAGCCCGTAGCGGGCGCCCAGCATGTGCACGGCGAGCGCGAGCAGCACGCCGGAGATCACGGCGGCGCCGAGAATCAGGCGGCGCGGAAAAAAAATCGTCTCAGCCATGTCCCGCTTGTAGGATGGGGCAGGGCGCCCACGCAAGCGGATCGCAGATGGGATCGCCCGGATTGGATTGTTTGTGAAGATGCAGGATTCGGGAGCCGAGGCGGCTGCGGGCGCGAGCTACGCCTACAAGGCGTCGCTGATCGGCTCGGCGCATCGCTTCGAGCTGACGGAGGAGGGGCTGTCCTGGCACATCGGCGGCCGTTCGGGCCTGTGGCGTTATGACGAGATCAGTGCAATCCGGTTGTCGTTCCGCCCCGTCTCGATGCAGCAGCATCGCTTTCGCGCCGATGTCAGCCATGCCAGTGGCGGCCGCATCAGGATTCTGTCGACGAGCTGGCAGACCGCGGCCTTGATGGCGCCGCAGGACAATGGCTTTCGCAATTTCATCGTCGCGTTGCACGCGCGCATGGCGCAGGCCGGCAGCCAAGCCGAGTTGACCGCGGGCCTTGGCCGCAGGACCTACGCGACAATGCTGGCTTTTCTTGCGGCGCTTGCGGTGGCGATGACGGGGCTCCTGGTCCGGGCGCTTGCGATCAGCGAATTCGCCGGCGCGCTGTTCATCATCGGTTTTGCCGCGCTGTTCGCTTGGCAGATCGGCGGCTTCGTGCGGCGTAACCAGCCGCGGAGCTACAGCTTCGATCGCGTGCCGAGCGCTTTGCTGCCTAATGGCCGTGTTGCCTTGGGTGCAATGGGCCGCAACCAAACGTGACTTCGCGCCGTTGCCCCGGTGTCGCATCGTGCTGCCATGTCAACCATGGACCGCGGCATGCGTAGGCCTTCGGCGGATGAGATCTCCGAGATCAACCGCGCCCATCTGATCGATACGCCGCTGCAGCCGGCGGACCTCCTGTTTATGTTCGGCACCCGAGAGGACGTCACGCTGCGGGCCGATACGGCGGGGCGACTATGGCGCCAGGGCTATTTCCGCTGGTCGGTTGTCAGCGGCGGCGTGACGGCGGGCTCGGAGCAATCCGAGTGCACGATTATCAAGGCGGCGATGGTCGCGGCCGGCATTCCAGCTGACCGAATTCTCGAGGAACATCATGCCCAAAACACAGGCGAGAACGTGATCCTTTCGCTGCCGATCATTGACGCGGCGCTCGGGCTGCACAATGTCCGCACCGTGATCTGCCTCGGCAACACCTGGACCGCGCGGCGCTATCCAATGACGCTGCACCGGCACTGGCCGGAGGTCGAGAAAATGCTGCTCACGGTCGACAGCTTTGCGACGCCGCGCGCGCTCTGGCACACCGATCCCGAATTTCGTCGCCGCATGCTGCATGAATGCGACAAGATCGAGCCTTACAAGGCGAAGGGCTTCATCGCGGAATGGCCGGAGGCCTGAGCGGGGAACGGCATCAGATTATTGTTTGACGCGTTTTCTTGACGCGAACCGGTATCCACTTCGCTCGAAGACGCTTTAGCTACTCCGTCGAGTCGAAATCCTCTTCCTTGGTGCCGAGTAGCGATGCGATCGTGCGCAGGCCGGAATCGAGCTGCTCGAAGGACGGTGGGGCGAGCGCGAGCCGCACTGCGTTCGGTGCGTGGCCATGGGCGATCGCGAAGGTCGAGGACGGTGTCAGCGCGATGCCGCGCCGGGCTGCTGCGGCGACGAAGGTCTGCGAGCGCCAGTGTGCCGGCAGCGTGAGCCAGAGGTGATAGGAGCGGGGATCGGCGGAGAGCTGGTAGCCGGCGAGCAACCTTGCCGCGGTCTGCTGGCGGCGCGCAGCGTCGATGCGTTTCAGCCGCGTCAGCTCGGCGACGGTGCCGTCTGCCATCAGCCGCTGCCCGGATGCGAGCGCGTGACCGGAGGCGATCCAGCCGCCGGTGCGGACCGCGCTCATCACGCTCTCGCGCAATCGCGGCGGCGCGACCAGGATGCCGAGCGCGAGGCCCGGCGCGACCTTCTTGGACAGGCTGTCGATCACGATGCAGCGGTCGGGGTCGAGCGCGGCCAGCGGCGTGTCGTCGGCCAGAAAGCCGTAGACGGCATCCTCGATGATGGTGAGATCAAGCTTCTCGGCAACGCGCATGATGTCGGCGCGCCGCGTCGCGTTCATGGTGACGCCGAGCGGGTTCTGGATGATGGGCTGGAGATACAGCGCCGACAGATGTGCCTCGCGATGCGCCTTCTGGATGGCGTCGGGGCGTGCGCCAAATTCGTCGATCGGTATCGGGACCAGCGTCACGCCGAGCCGCGCGGCGATGCTCTTGACGTACGGATAGGTCAGCGCCTCGACGCCGCAGCGGCCGCCGGTGGGAACGAGGGCTGCGAGGGCGGCCGCGAGCGACTGCTTGCCGTTCGCAGTGAAGATGATCTGCTCGGCTTGCGGTGCAAAATCCTTGCGCGCGAGATAGGCGGCGGCCGCATTGCGCGCGCTCTTGGTGCCGGTGCTGGTGGAGACGCGCAGCGCGGATTCGAGCGCGTCAACGCGTTCGAGGCCCGCAAGGCTCTTGGCGATCATCGCCCATTGCTGCGGCAGCAGCGGATAATTGACCTCGAAATCGATCCGCGCGTCGCGCGGCTCGCTCAGCGCCTCGACCTCGCGCCTGATGTCGCCGGAGATGAAGGTGCCGCGGCCGACCTCGCCAACGACGAGGCCGCGGCGGAGCAACTCCGTATAAACCCGGCTCGCGGTCGAGACCGCGATGCCACGGTCATAGGCAAAATTGCGCTGCGGCGGCAGCCGGTCGCCCGGCCTTAACGTGCCGTTAGAGATATCGAGAGCAATGGCATCGGCAAGCTTCACGTATTCGAACTTGGACATTATTGCACCGAGAGCAATGTTTCACTTGCTCCGAGTAGTGTACTGGAGCATTTAAGTTCCATCAAGCTTCACGATTGAGCCGAGGAGAGCGAGAGCAATCCGACGGCAAATGAGGTGCAGGCGCTCGGGCGCTTGCGCCAACGGCATCCGCATCGCCGCGTGGACAACAGGCCGGAGAAGGACAATGACCACGATCTCGCAGACCGCCGGGCGGAGTTTACGCTCATCCTCGTCAGACGGATTTTTTCGCAAGCTCGCCCACGGCGCCTATGCGCTGTTCGACGCCCTGGAGCGCCGCTCCGCCGTCAAGACGCTGAACGACCTCGATGACCGCGCCTTGCGCGACATCGGTATCACGCGCAGCCAGATCGAGGATGCGGTCTACGGTCAGGCCAAAGCAGAGCTGACGCGGTTTCTGTAAGCGCTTCGCTCTTGTCCCGGACGCGCTGCGTCCGAGGCACCAGACTGAGTTTTCAGGTACATCTGCTTCGATATCGTCATTGCGAGCGCAGCGAAGCAATCCAGAAACCCACCGTGGAAAGACTCTGGATTGCTTCCGCCTTCGCTAAAGCTTCGGCGGACAAGTCGCTGCGCTCGCAATGAAGGCGTTGGTGGGTAGCACTGTCGTTCCTTTAACTCGTACTTTTATCGTAGACACAGCTTCGCATCCTCGCGGCTTGTTTCGCCCGAGCTTTGCTTCGTCGCCTCACCCTCTAACGAAAGAGGGCGCAGGGAAGACCGGGCGCCGGCTGGCACCCGCGGTCCACTGTGCGAAATTGCAGTAAGAAAATCTGCACAGTGGCATACAGGTGAAGCCTGAACATCCGGCCTTCCCTGCGCAGTGGCTTTACGGCTTATGTCGCGCTCTCCCCGGGGAGCGATGCACTATTGCCCCCGTCGCCTTGCGGATGGCTGATGCGGATGCCCGGTCGGGCAACCCACATCACCGCAACACTTGGCGCACAGACCCCGGGCGCCAGGACCACACGATTTCGCCGTACGCCGATCACACCGGTCGAGTGCGCGGCGCCTTCGCTCACGGTTGCCCGCCCTGCAAAGCCGTTTGCGCCGATGTGGCCAACGTCCACCGCCGTCCGGCCCGCGTTCGTGACGATCGCGATACGCCCCTCTTCCTTGGGCCGGAGTGAGGCGGAATATACGCAATTCCGAAATTCGGTAAAGTGGAATATTTTTCGTGGCGCGCGTTGACCGAGAGCTTGGGTGTTTTGCCGGACGGGCAATGCAAGGGCTAGTAGCCCGGATGAGCGAAGCGCTATCCGGGAATCGTGACACGAGCTGTCCCGGGTATCGCTTCGCTCACCCGGGCCACGAGCTTGTATATGGTTCAGGCGAAGGCGGCCTGGCCCCAAAAACCGCCGAGAGCTCGATCGCCTTCGGAGCGCTCGGGCTTTCGGCGAGGTCGTGTCGCTGCGCCGCGTTGGCGCCGATGCCGGACATCCCGGCGCGGCAAATGTGCAGCGACGTTGCCCGCGAACCTGGCGATACGTGCGGCAGCCTGTTTAACGACGAACTGCATCGTCGTGACGCGGCTGAGCACGCCGAGCAGGATCAGCACCGAAAAGATGTCGATATAGGCGAGGAAGTCGCCGACCAGCATCAATTCCGGCGGGATTGGGATCCCGTGGTAGTAAGCCAGTATGAGGATCACGACGGGGATGAAGGCGATCACCTTCCGCACCGTCAGCCTGTCCAGCAGTGCGGCCAGTTGCACGACCAGCACCTCCCATAAAGCATCGCCGATCGCGAGCGGGATCTCGTACGTCCATCTCCGCCACCATTGCTTCACGACATTGCTCCGAGCTCAGTGCCTCACCACCAACACAGAGCATTTTGCGTAGCGCACGACATGCCCGGCATTGGAGCCGAGGAAATAGGTGCGCATCGCCGGCCGGTGCGAGGTCATCACGATCAGCTCGGCCTTCATGTGCACGGCTTCCTCCAGGATCTCGTGATAGATGCCGCCCTGGCGCACCACGCTAGAGATGCGGGAAGGCTCGATGCCGGACTCGCGTGCGACGATGGCGAGGGCTTCTTCCGAGGTCTGGCGCTGCTGTTCGTCGAAATCGGCCGGCACGTATTCGGCCAGCATCACCGGCGTCATCGGCAGCACGTTGAGCAGGCGCACCACCCCGCTCCAGGTCTGCGACAGCGTTGCCGCGGTCGCGATCGCCGGCTTGGCCAGGTCGGTGTCGGCGAGGTCGATGGGCACGAGGATGGACTTGAACATCTGCGCCTCCAAATCTTTCAGTCAGGACGTCTTGCCGGCACGTCACGCGATCAACCCGATCGAAGCAGCGTTAACTTCGAAGCAGCTTTGGACTGACGAACAACACCAGCTTGCCGCGGCGGTAAGCCACGTCACCCCAATCCTTGACGTCAAAGTCGAAGATCGCAAGCCCCGACGTGGGCAGGTTGTCGGCGAGCGCCTTGGCGGCGGCCGGATCGCCGCCGCCCGTCAGCATCAGGGCGATCTCGTGCATGCCCGGATTGTGGCCGACCAGCAGCAATTGCCTCGGATCAGCCGGAATGGTTGCAGTGCGAATGGATTCCAGGATCTGGGCGGGATCGGCGGCGTAGAGTTCCGGCAGGACCTCGACCTGCGGCGCGGCGACGCGGTCCTTCATGGTCTCCCAAGCAATGTCCCAGGTCTGCCGGGCCCGGACAGCATGCGATACCAGTACGGCCTCGGGAAAGGGGGGATGGCAGGCCATCCAGTCGCCGATCTCGGCGGCATCCTTGTAGCCGCGGTCGTCGAGGCGGCGATCCTGGTCACGGCCGCTCGGCGCGTCGGTCTCGGTCTTGGCGTGACGCAGCAGCATCAAACGGCGCATGGCACTCTCGAATCGTTACGCGTCCAGAATAATCTACAGGTGCCGCTTGAGGGCAAGGTGACAAGGGCCTGCACAGTCCTCTAAAGCGCGATGAGATTAGGACAAATCCCCATCGCGCTTTAAATTTTTGTTATGAGCATGATCTTTTCGGAAAACCGCTGCACACTTTTCCGGATCATGCTCTAAGAAACGACATGAGCGAGACTTTCACAAGCGTGTCCCAGGAAGAAGCCGGCTTTCGTGAACGCGCGCGACTGTCGTTCGATCTCGACGCCGACATCTGCGTGATCGGGGCGGGGCTTGCAGGGCTCTCCATTGCGCTCGAGGCGGCCCGGCTGGGCGCCAGCGTCGCGGTGCTCGAGGGCCGCCACATCGGCTGGAACGCTTCCGGCAATCAACTCGGCACCGTGATGCCGGGCTTCGCGCTGCCGCTCGCCGAGCTGATCGAGCGCATCGGCTTCGAGGACGCGCGGGAATTGTGGACGCTGTCGAAAGAGGGCGCCGAGTTTGTCCGGGCCAACGCCACGGAAGAGAACATGCCCGGGATCGGCCCGACCGACGGCGTGCTCGAGGTCTCCAACGTCGATGCCGGCGACCGGCTGATCAGCCGCTTGCAGATGTTGAACGAGGATTTCGACACCGAGGCCGAGGGCTGGCAAGTCGATCGCGTCCGCGAGGTGCTCAAGACCGATCACTACTTCCATGGCGTGTATTATCCAAAGGCGTTCCAGGTCGACGGCCGCAAATATGTGCACGGCCTCGCGGCGCTGGCGCGGCGGGCGGGGGCGCGCATCTTCGAGGATACGCCGGTCGTCAGCATCGATCATTCCGGCATCCGCAAGCGCATCGTCACGCCCTCGGCGCGGCTGCGCGCCACCCATATCGTGCTCGCCGGCAACATCCATCTCGGTGCGCCGTTGCGGCGCCTGTCGGAAACGCTGCTGCCGGTCTGGCGCTATGCCGGCATCACCGCGCCGCTCGGCGAGCGCCTGCACGAGATCATCGCCTTCAAAGGACCGGTGATGGATTCCGACGGCGTCGACCATTTCCGGATCGTCGAGGGCGACCGCCTGATGTGGGAGAGCCCGGAGACCACCTGGGCGGCGCGACCGCAACGCTTTGCGGGCGCCGTCAGGCGGCGGATCCGGTCCATCTTTCCCCAACTCGGCAATGTCGAAATCACCGAAATGTTCGGCGGCGCCACCGGCCAGACCGTGCATGGCATGCCGCAGATCGGCCAGTTGCGCAAAGGCCTGTGGGTGGCCAGCGGGTTCGGCCGCCAGGGCATGAACACCTCGGCCATGGCCGGGCAGATGATCGCCCGCAGCATCCTGTGGGGCGACGAGCGCTGGAAGCTGTTCTCGCCGTTCGAGCTGGTCTGGGCGGGTGGAACGACGGGGCGCGTCGCCGGGCAACTGGTCGGAATCTGGGGCAGGGCGAGTTCCGCCGCCGCAGGCTCGCTTGCCCGCTATCGCGAGCGTGCCAGGGTCAAGGACCGGGAACGCGAGGCGCGGCTGGCCGAAGCCAACCGGGCCGCCGGGACCGGTCCGCGCCGTCCGCTGCCCGGGGTTCGGCCCCGGCCGGCCCCACCGCCGAAGCCGGTGGCGGAAGCCGTGGAACCGGTCCCGCAGGACGACGGCGCCTCGCGATAAGGTGAGAAAAACTCCGCCCGGAAGTGTAACGTCGGCCGTGAGAGCCCGTATCTCAGGGCGTAGACGCTCCCGCATGGAGAATGAGATGTTTGACCGCCGCATCCTGTTGACGACTGTCGCCGGCCTGTTCGGCCTTGCGGCCTTCCGCTGGCTCAGAGCATCGCCCGCGGAGGCTGGAGAGAAAGCCGCGCAGAAATTCGAGATCGACAAGACGGACGCCGAATGGCGTGCCCAGCTCACGCCGCAGCAATATGAGATCCTGCGCAAGGAAGGCACCGAGCGGCCGGGCTCCAGCCCGCTGCTCAAGGAGCATCGCAAGGGCATCTTCGCCTGCGCCGGCTGCGACCTGCCGCTGTTTGCGTCCGACACCAAATTCGAGAGCGGCACGGGATGGCCGAGCTTTTACCAGCCGATCGAGGGCAATGTCGGCAAGACCGAGGATCGCACATTTGGCATGCTCCGCACCGAGGTGCATTGCCGGCGCTGCGGCGGCCATCTCGGGCACGTCTTCGACGATGGTCCGAAGCCGACCGGATTGCGCTACTGCATCGACGGTTTCGGGCTGGTCTTCCATCCCGCGGCTGCGTCGGCGACGTAAGGCGTCGCTGGAGCATTCCGGAGCGATGCATGAGCATCGAATTATGGTGCGCAATTGCGCACCTGAGAATCTCGAGATTCCGGGTTCGGTCTTGTGGACCGCCCCGGAATGACAGGCAAGTACCGGCAATTGTTGCCGGTCCCGGCAATTGTGCCCCGGTCATCAGACTGGGGCTTTTTCGTTAAGCCATTGATTTCATGAGAAAACCCGCATTGGCATAGCCCTTGCGACAGTCTCCTTCGACTGCGGCCATGGTCGACCGGCCGCCGAGATCGGATCTGGAGACAAAGTTATGGGTATCTTCGATGCAATGAACACCTCGGTGGGTGGCCTGCAGGCGCAGTCCTACGCGTTGCAGAACATTTCCGGCAACATCGCGAACTCATCGACCACCGGCTACAAGGGCATCGGCACCAGCTTCGTCGATCTCATTCCGGACGCCTCAGTGCCGAGCAAGCAGGTCGCCGGCGGCGTGACCGCCAACGCCAAGGCCACCATCACCACGCAGGGTACGATCTCGGGCTCCAGCGTCGCCACCAACATGGCGATCACCGGCGACGGCTTCTTCTCGATCCAGAAGGCGACCGGCGTCGTCGACAACGTTCCGGTGTTCAGCGGCGTCACCTATTACACCCGCCGCGGCGACTTCCAGCTCAATGCCAACGGCAACCTGGTCAATGGCGCCGGCTATTATCTGATGGGCACCACGGTCGACCCCAAGACGGGCAACCCGACCGGCAACGTCGCGACCGTCCTGAAATTCCAGAACAACTTCATCCCGGCGCAGGCGACGACCTCGATCCAGTACGCGGCGAACCTGCCGAGCGTGCCGAACACGGCGGCAAGCTCCACCGCAGCGAGCAAGACGCTGCTGGCAGCCGGCGGCCTGAACCCGTCGGATTTCGCCGCCAACCCGCTGATCGTCGGCACGCCGCCCCCGCCTTATGTGAACGCGACGGTCTCCGGCGGCGCCGCTACCGGCAATCTGCGCTCGGCCTACACGTCGACGACGGTGACTGGCTCGGTGGCGCTGCTGAACAGCGCCTCGGCAGTAGCGAACAGCGGCACGTCCCTCGACCCCACTGCTGTCCCGCATCTCGCTGCCTCGCTGGCTGGCCAGACGCTGTCCATCAACAATGGCGGTGGCGTCTATACGATCAGCTTCGACAACACCATTACGGGCATCACCACGACCGCCACCGGCACCGTGATCGGCGTGAAAAACGGCACCACGAACACCGTCAACGATATCCTGACTGCGATCGCAACAGCCGGAGGCGCCGGCAACGGCGTCACCGCGCTGGTCAACACGAGCGGTAACATCCAGATCTCTGGCGGCGTTAATGTCGATCTCGCGATCAGCGGTAACGCGGCCACCACGCTCGGCCTCAGCAACGTGACGCGCGGGGGCAACGTGTTGTCCTCGCCTCCGATCACCGGCAACACGCTGCTCAGTGGCGCTGCCACGGCCGGCAGTTCGGAAGTTCTTTCATCGGGCTTCTCTGCGGGCCCCCCCGCCGATACCATCACCGTGAACGGTCAGGTGCTGACTTTCGTCTCCGCGGCCGGTCCAATTGCCAACCCGAATCAGATCAGCGTCACTGACGACGTCTCGGTCTTGCTTCAGAAGATCGACTTTCTCAGCGGCACCTCGGGCTCATCGATCACTAACGGTGTGATCACGCTGAATACCGGTATCGCCAGCCCCGCCCTGCAGGTGTCCAGCAGCAACACCAGTGCCTTCGCCGCGCTTGGATTCACGTCGGCCATCAACAAGCCCCGCGGCGGCGGCGGCACCGCTGGCACCGGCACCGTGATCGGCAACGACATCGCCACCTTCACCAAGGAATCGATCAGCGGCGGTGCAGTCACCGCCTACAACGCCGCGGGCACGCCGGTGAACCTGCAAATGCGCTGGGCCAAGACCGACAGCGCCTCGCTGGGCAACGGGCATACCGATAGCTGGAACCTGTTCTACCAGACCGATCCGAGTGCGACCGGCACGGCGGTCGGCTGGGCCAACACCGGACAGACGTTCACCTTCGCGGCCGACGGCTCGCTGGCCTCGCCCAGCGGCTCGGGCATCACCATCAACAATGTCAGCGTCGGCGGTCAGTCGCTCGGTGCGCTCTCCTTCAACATCTCCTCGGGCGGGCTGACGCAATATGCCAGCACCAGCGGCGCGGTGACCATCAACACCATCACCCAGAACGGCTATGCCGCGGGCCAGCTCCGCTCGGTCTCGGTCAACAACAGCGGTCTCGTGGTCGGCACCTTCTCGAACGGCCAGAACCTCGACCTCGCCCAAGTGACGTTGTCGCACTTCAACGGCACCAACTACCTCAAGGCGCTCGACGGCGGTGCTTACGCTTCGACTGAGCAGTCGGGACCCGCGATCGACGGCGCTTCGGGCTCGATCAGCGGCTCGTCGCTGGAAGGCTCGAACACCGACATCGCCGACGAGTTCACCAAGCTGATCGTGACCCAGCAGGCCTACTCGGCCAACACCAAAGTGATCACGACGGCGAATTCGATGGTGCAGGACCTCTTGAACGTGTTGCGCTGATCCGCGCGTGACGTAACCAAAGGCGGCAAGTCAACATGGGTTTGAGTTCAGCCCTCGCCAGTGCGATGAGCGGTCTGCGTGCCAACCAGGCCGCGCTCTCGATCGTGTCCTCGAACGTCGCGAATTCGCAGACGCCGGGTTACATCGTCCAGACGCCGAACCAGATCGAGGTCACCACCGGCGACTTCGGCTCAACGGTGATGACGACCGGCGTCAGCCGCGAGCTCGACACCTATGTGCAGAACCAGCTGCGCACCGAGACCGGTGGCAGCGGCTATGCCGACCAGATGGCCAACATCCTGAAGCAGCTTCAGAATGTCTACGGCACGCCAGGCAATAGCGGCACGCTTGAAACAGCCCTGAACAATTTCACCACTTCGCTGCAGGCGCTGTCGACCAACGCGGGCTCGTCGTCGGCGCAGACGGTTGCGCTTGGCGCCGCGCAGGGGCTGGCCCAACAGCTCAACCTGACCACCAGGGGCATCCAGTCGCTGCGTGCCAACGTCGAGCAGGATCTCGGGACCTCGGGGCAGCAAGCCAACGCGGCGATGCAGAAGATCGCCGACATCAACACCAAGCTCCAGGGCCTCTCGGCGAACGATCCGTCCGCGGCGACACTGATGGACCAGCGCGATCAGGCCATCAACACGCTGTCGAAATTTGTCGACGTCCGCGTCACCACCGACGGCTCCAACCAGGCTAACATCTACACCACCACCGGCTTCCAGCTGGTCGGCGCCGGGCTCGCCTCGCAATTCTCCTTTGCCTCCGCCGGCGCGCTGACGGCGACCTCGCTCTACAACAGCGATCCGAGCAAGTCCGGCGTCGGCGCATTTAACCTCAAGCTGCCGAACGGCTCGCAGATCGACGCCGTCGCCAACAACGTGGTCTCGTCCGGCCAGATCGCCGCCGATCTCAAGCTGCGCGACCAGACGCTGGTGCAGGCGCAGACCCAGATCGACCAGCTCGCCGCCACGATGTCGAGCGCGCTGTCCGACAAGACCACGGCCGGCAGCACTGTCTCCGGCCCGCCGGCCGGGTTCGACCTCGACCTTTCCGGCGCGCAACCGGGCAACACGGTCAACATCACCTACACGGACACGGTGACCAACACCCAGCGCCAGGTCACGCTCGTCAACGTGACCGATCCGGCGGCGCTGCCGCTTCCGAACGCCACCAACGCCAACCCGTTTCAGATCGGCGTGAATTTCTCCGGCGGCATAAGTGGGATCGCGGCGACGCTCAACACCGCGCTCTCAGGCGCGCATCTGTCCTTCTCCGCGGCCCCATCGCCGGCGACCGCGACGACGCTGCGCGTCACAGATGACAACAGCGGCGTCGCCAAGGTCAATTCGGCCTCGACCACCAGGACGATTTCGTCGCTGACCTCGGGCAGTCCGCAACTGCCGCTGTTCACCGACGGCGGCCAGGCGCTCTACACCGGCGCGATCACGGCGTCGGGCTCGCAGATGACCGGCCTCGCCGGACGCATCGCGGTGAACACGCAGCTCGCCGCCGATCCGACCAGGCTCTCGGTCTACAGCACCTCGCCGGTGACACCCACCGGCGACACCAAGCGCTCGGACTATCTCTATTCGCAGCTCACCTCGGCGGTGTTCTCCTATTCGCCGCAATCCGGTCTGGGCTCGGCGAGCCAGCCCTTCACCGGCAGCGTCTCGAACTACCTGCAGCAGTTCCTGAGTGTCCAGGGCAACGCCGCGACCCAGGCAACCGCGCTCCAGCAGGGCCAGAGCGTCGTGGTCTCGACGCTCCAGGCGAAATTCAACTCGACCTCCAGCGTCAACCTGGACTCGGAGATGTCGAACCTGATCCAGCTTCAGAACGCCTATGCCGCCAACGCCCATGTCATGTCGGTGGTGCAGGGCATGATGAACACGCTGCTCCAGGCTCAAGTGTAACAAGTAACAGGGCTCTGAAACATGTCGATCAGCAGCATCAATTACTCCTCGTCGGTTCTCGGCTCGCAGATCCGCAATATCAACCAGCAGCTCACCGACCTGTCGACGCAGCTCTCGACCGGGAAGCTGTCGCAGAACTATTCCGGGATGGGCACCAACGAGGGCTTTGCGATCGCCGGGCGCGCGCAGATCTCCAACATCGCCGCCTATACCGACACGATGACCAACGTCAACGTCAGCATCAACCTCGCCAATACGGCTTTGCAGTCGCTGACCACGATTCGCAACACGGTGCAGACGGGCTCGGCCAACACCGCGCAGGATCTCAACGTCAACGGCCAGACGGTTGCGCAGAACACTGCGGCTGCGCAATTCGGCTCGATGGTCGGCGTTCTCAACACGCAGTCGGGCAACCGCTATCTGTTCTCCGGAACCGCCTTCAACACGCCGTCGGTCGCGAATGCCGGCGACATCATCAACGGCACCACGACGCAGGCGGGCTTCAAGACCGTCATGGCAGAGCGCCAGGCCGCTGACCTCGGCGCCAACGGCATGGGCCGGCTGGTGCTGGCGGCGCCACAACCGACGCCGAGCTCGGTGAAGGTCTCTGAGGACGCCGCCGTATCGCCATTCGGCCTGAAGATCGCCGCAGTCTCCTCGACGCTGACCGGCGCGACGGTCACCGGCCCGAGCGGCTCGCCGGTGTCGTTCTCGGTCGACCTCAACGGCGTCAATCCGAAGAACGGCGACAAGCTTAGCGTCCAGTTCACGCTGCCCGATGGTTCCACCGAGCAGATCGAGCTGACGGCGTCCAGCGCGACACCGACGCCCGTCGGCAGCTTTGCGATCGACCCCGGTAACCCCAAAGTCGTTCCGGTCGTTCCTCCGGACCCGAACATTACGGCGACGAACCTCAACACCGCGCTGAACACCGCGATCAAGAAGCTTGCCGGCACCTCGCTGGTGGCGGCGTCCGCTGTCACGGCGGGCGACAATTTCTTCAACACGGCGGGATCCGCCACCGCGAATGTGGCGGCCACCGGCAATCTGCGCTCCTATACCTCGACGACCGGGACGGGCTCGGTCGCGTTGCAGGACAGCGCATTGGCGATTGCGTCTACGACCACGTCGCTCGATCCTTCGGCGACACCCCATCTCAACGGAGCCATTCTCACCGCGCTCGCCAACGCTCCGACCGGTACCACCCTGACCATCACCGGCGCGAGCGGCGCCCACACGATCACCTTCGACCCTACCGTCACCACCGTCACGACGGCCAGCGGCAATACCACGATCGGATTGGCTTCGGGCAGCGCCGCGAAGGTGTCTGATATCTTGAATGCAATCGCGACGGCCGCCGGCATCCCCGCCGCCAACGTGACTCTGAGCGCCGGCGGCAATATCCAGATCGCGACCGGCACGGGCGCCGACGTGGCGGTTACCGGCGGCGCGGCGGCCACGGCGCTCGGTCTCAGCAGCGTGACGCGCGGCAGCGTGGCGTCGACGCCTCAGATCACCGGTTCAACTGTGCTGAGCGGCACTGCGACCGCGGGCGGCCCGGAAGTCCTCTCAACGGCGTTCCAGGCGGGGTCGGCGGGTCCGCCTGCCGTTAACCCCGATACGATCACGGTGAACGGTCAGACACTGACCTTTGTCGCCTCGGGCGCCGCCGGCCCAAACCAGATCAACATTACCGACAACATCACAACTCTGCTTGGCAAGATCGATCAGATCACCGGCACCACGAAGCCGTCGACCATCCATGGCGGCGTGATCACGATCAACACGGACGATCCCGGGAGCCTCAACATCACGAGCTCGAACAGCACGGCGTTCTCGGCGCTCGGCTTCACGACCTCCCCGGTCACGGCGGCAAAGGCTCCGCTGCGCGTCGGCTCTTCCCCCCTCGGCTCGGCGACGACGCTGGTGAACGGCTCGGCCACCACCGTGCAATGGTACCTGGGCAATGACGGCCCCGGCTCGCCGCGCTCCACCGCAATGGCCCGGGTCGACGATTCCGTCACGGTGCAGTATGGCGCGCAGGCGAACGAGGACGCGATCCGCAAGGAGCTGCAGGCGGTCGCCGTGTTCGGGACGTTCTCGACCTCGCCGACCGGGCAGTATTCAGGCGGGCAGGTCGCCGCGCTGAGCGTGCGGGTGACGCAGGCCCTGACCAAGCAGCCCGGCCAGCAGAGCATCGAGGACATCCAGACCGACCTCGCGATGGCCCAAAACACGATGAAGGACGCAGGCACGCGCCAGACCCAGGCCAAGGCGCAGCTCCAGACCATCATCGACCAGGCGGAATCGGCCTCGCCGGACCAGGTCGCGAGCGAGATCCTGTCGCTCCAGAACGCGCTGCAGGCGTCCTACCAGGTGACCTCGAACCTCTCGCAGCTCTCGCTCGTCAAGTTCCTGTAAGGATGCGTTAAGGCCCCGTTAACCATGCCTCTTTACCTCTTGGTGAGGATTGGAGCGAGGCGGAGCCGTCAATGTCGGACAAGATGCAGCTGGTGGTGGCGACGCCCTGTTTCGGCGGGCAGGTGTCGAGCATCTACGCGAGCTCGATCTTCGCGCTCCAGCGCGCCGTGCATGGCGTGCCCAATCTCGAGCTCACGGTGCTGCTGCGCGATGGAGACGCGCTGATCACGCGCGCGCGGGCCAATCTGGCCGCGATGTTCCTGGACGATCCCAAGGCGACGCATTTCCTGTTCATCGATGCAGATATCGGGTTCAAGCCCGAGCAGGTGTTCCGGCTGATCGAGTGCGGCGCGGACGTCGTCGCGGGCTGCTATCCGATCAAGCGGGTCAACTGGGACAAGGCGAAGCGGGCATTCGAGGCCGGCCGCACCGACGTGCCGGCCGCCTCGCTCGACTACGTGCTCGAAATCGAAGACCCCGACCGCATTGTCGTGGTCAACGGCTTTACGCCCGTGCGCTACGCCGGCACCGGCTTCCTGATGATCCGGCGCCACGTGCTGGAAACGATGTGCCGCCATCCGGACTATGCGGCCCTGCAATTCTTCCGCGAGCATTCGCACGATACCCTGGCGGGGAGCCAGAACCGGTTTGCCTTGTTCGAATGCACGATCGATGCGGCGACCGGCACCTATCTGTCCGAGGACTTCGCCTTCTGCAAGCGCTGGAAGGACATCGGCGGCGAGATTTGGGCCGATATCGAGAGCTCGCTCGATCACGTCGGACCGTCGGTGTTCCACGGCGACATCACCTCGCAATTCGCAGCGGCGCCCGCGGCGGCGGCCGATGCGGCGTGAGCCTTTCGGGATGAGCGCCGGCGCATCCCGTCTGTCAGCCAGCGAGCGCGCGTCCGACGGCGGCTCGCGCTATCGCCTGCGCGACCTCTTCACACCGCTGGATACGCTGCTCGCCTCCGGCGGAGATCCGCGGCTGGCGCTCGATCCGAACGACCGT
The DNA here is from genome assembly GCF_040548425.1 of Bradyrhizobium sp. i1.15.2. Taxonomy (NCBI): domain Bacteria; kingdom Pseudomonadati; phylum Pseudomonadota; class Alphaproteobacteria; order Hyphomicrobiales; family Nitrobacteraceae; genus Bradyrhizobium; species Bradyrhizobium sp. i1.15.2. The sequence continues at coordinate 100,046 of NZ_JBEPRQ010000008.1, forward strand.
GTCAACGCCTATGGTTGCGCGGCTTCGCCGGAGCCGGAGCTCTGGAATTTTGCTTCCTCGACTGCGTCGACGATCTCGCAGATGGCCTACGACTGCGCTGCGCTGGCGCGCGAAGAGCTGATGCACAAATGTTTGTTCGACGAGGTCGAAATCGCCTTCGACGCCCGCTGCGAGGACATGCGCGAGGAGCTACGCGGCCACCTTGCGCTCTCGTCGCGCATCGACGTCGTGTTCTCGCCGTCCGGCACGGACTCCCAGCTTCACGCCCTGTTCGTGGCCCGCGCGGTGCTCGGCGGGGCGCCGGTGACGATCGTGGTCGGCGCCGACCAGACCGGCAGCGGAACGCCGCATACTGCACGCGGCCACCATTTCAGCACGATGACAGCAGGCGGCATTGTCGTGCGCAAGGACGGCGCGGTGACGGGGCTGGCCGGCGATAGCATTGCGGTGCCGCTGATCGACATGGTGGCCGGCATTGCGATGCGTACCGATGCCGATGCCGCGGTGCTGCGCGCGGTCGAGACCAGCCTCGCGCAAGGCCGCCGCGTTTTGTTGCAGATCATGGATTCGTCAAAACTCGGTTGGCGCGCCCCAAGCGAGGCCTGTCTCGATGAGATCGCGCGGCGCTGGCCGCGCAAGGTTCAAATGGTCGTCGATGCCTGTCAGGCGCGCATCGGCCGCCGGCGGCTGCGCGCCTATCTCGACCGCGGTTACATGGTGCTGATCACCGGCTCGAAATTCTTCGGCGGACCTGCCTTCAGCGGTGCGCTGCTGCTGCCGAAAGGCCTGTCGCGGTCGATCGACCGGATTGGCGGGATCGCGCCTGGCATCTTCGACTATGCCGGCCGCTGCGACTGGCCGGTGGCGTGGACGACGCTACGCTCGCGCTTCGAGCGCCGGCCGAATTTCGGTCAATGGCTGCGCTGGGAGGCCGCGTTGGCCGAGATCGGCAGCTACTACGCCGTGCCCGGGGCTTTCCGCGCCAGAATGCTGGCCGAGCTTGCAGTCGGCATCGACAGCATGATCGCGTTGTCGCCGTCGCTTCGTGCCGTTCCCGCTGCGATCGAGAAGTCCGTCGCGGACGACGAAGAATTCGCGCAAGCCACGATCTTTCCGTTCACGCTGCTGCGCGGCGGCAAGCCGGTCTCGATCGCCGAGACCAGCGCCGTGCATCGGGCGCTGGCGCGCGACATGGCCGAGGAGATCAGCGGCAGCGCGGCGGATCGGCAAGTAGCCGCCCAGCGCTGTCTCGTCGGCCAGCCGGTCCGACTGGAGCGGCAGGACGGCGCGCCGCAGGCCGTGTTGCGCCTCTGCGTCGGCGCACGATTGGTGACCGAGGCATGGACGCCGGATACGATGCAGGCGCAACGCAATCTGCAACACGTTCTCGATCGCATCGCCCATGTGCTGGTGAAGATCGAGTTATTGCTTGACCGTGGCGCGGTCGTGGCCGCGCCGGCAAAGTCCGCGTTCGAGGTGTGAGATGCAACATCCAGTTTCCGCGCCGAGCGGCGTGACCGCGCCGAACCATGCCGATCGCATCGGCTTTGCCCAGTTGACGCGCCGCGCCTTCGAGGGCGGCGACCTGCATCCGTTGCGCGAGCGGCTGCTGGCGCGGATCGAGGAGGGGACGGCCGAGGCCGGCGAAGGCCTCGATCTCTCGCTGATTGCCCAGCTTCTCGGCGAGAAGGAGGCCGGGCTGGTGATCCAGACCGAGGTGCTCTCCTTCCACCAATTGTTTCGTACGCCTTGCGCTGCTCCAAAACCCCGGCTGCGCGTGCTCGCGCTCGCCGCTGATATCGACATGGGCGGCAACACGCCGATCGATTTCCTGCTTGAAGACTCCGACATCGAGCTGTTGACGCTCTACGTGGTCAAGGGCATCGGCCTGCCGGAGACTCTGCCCGAGCACGACGTCGCTATCGTGATCGCATCCGATTCCGAGGAGTGCCGAGAGGCGCTCGCGCTGATCGAGAAGGCCGCGCCACACTGGCCGCGACCGCTGCTCAATCGTCCCGATCTCATCGGCAATCTCGATCGCGACAAGCTGTATCGTCTGCTGGCAGGCGTGCCCGGCCTCGACATTCCCGTGACCGCGCCCGCGACGCGCGCGCAATTGTCGGAGCTTTCGCAAGGCAAGATCGTTTGCGAGGAGATCACGGGCGAACTGCGCTTTCCGATGATCGTGCGGCCGCGCGGTACGCATGCCGGCGTCGGTCTCGCGAAGCTCGACGATGCTGGGGCGCTCGCTGCCTATCTCGCCGAGCGACAGGAGCAGGACTTCTTCGTCGCACGTTTCGTCGACTATGCGAGTCCGGACGGGCTCTACCGCAAATACCGTCTCGCCATGGTCGACGGCAAACCCTATGCCTGTCACATGGCGATCGCCGATCGCTGGGACATCTGGTATCTCAACGCCTTCATGGCGTTCAGCGAGGAGAAGCGGGCCGAGGAAGCCGCCTTCATGCTTGAATTCGACCATGCATTCGCGGCGCGCCACAAAATCGCGCTCGACGAAATGAGCAGGCGCGTCGGTCTCGATTACTTCATCGTCGATTGCGCCGAGAACCAGAAGCGCGAGCTGCTGGTGTTCGAAGCCGACAACACCGCCGTCGTGCACAACATGGATCCGCCGGCCGTGTTTCCGTACAAGCCGCCGCAGATGCGCAAGATCTTCGCGGCATTCACGGCGATGTTGTCGCGGCACGCAAGAGCGGGTGAGGAGAGTGCAGCATGAACGAGATCATCCGCAACACCCAAAGCTCTGTCACGCACACTTCGCTCGATCCGCAGGACTGGAGCGAATTTCGCGCGCTCGCCCATCGCATGCTTGACGAGACGATCGATGGCATCGCCAACATTCGCGCGCGTCCGGTGTGGCAGCCGATCCCCGACGGCGTTCGCGCGGCATTCAAGGCCGACGTGCCGCGGGAGGCAAGCGATCTCGCCGACGTCTATCGCGACTTCTCCGAACATGTTGCGCCCTATGCGACCGGCAACGTCCATGCCGGTTTCATGGGCTGGGTGCATGGCGGCGGCACCGCGGTCGGCGTGGTCGCGGAAATGCTCGCGGCAGGCCTCAACGCCAATCTCGGCGGGCGCGACCACATGCCGATCGAGGTGGAGCGCCAGGTCGTCGACTGGATGCGCCGCCTGTTCGCCTTCCCGGAAAGCGCGAGCGGCATCTTCGTCACGGGCACGTCGATGGCGAATCTGATGGCAGTGCTGGTGGCACGTACGAGCGCGCTCGGCACGCTGGCGCGGCAGTACGGCATCGGCAATGACGGTGCGCTTCTCACCGCCTATACATCGCAGGCCGCGCATGGCTGCGTCTCGAGGGCGATGGACATCGCCGGGCTCGGCACCGATGCACTGCGCAAGGTCGGCGTCGATGCCGATCATCGCATGGACGTTGCCGCGCTGCGTGCGCAGATCGCGATCGATCGCGATGTCGGCTTCAAGCCCTTCCTCGTCGTTGCCTCCGCAGGTACGGTCGACATCGGCGCGGTCGACGATCTCAAGGCGATCGCAGAACTGTGCCGCGAAGAAGGAATTTGGTTTCACGTCGACGGCGCCTTCGGTGCGCTCGCGATCTTCTCGCCCGAGCTTGCGCCGCTGCTCGGCGGCATCGAGCTTGCGGATTCCATTGCGCTCGACTTCCACAAATGGGGGCAGGTGCCTTACGACGCCGGCTTCCTGCTGGTGCGGGACAGCGAGCAGCACCGGCAGGCCTTTGCGCAGCCGGCGGCCTATCTGCGCCGCGAGGCGAGGGGGCTTGCGGCGGGCGCGGTCTGGCCCTGCGATCTCGGCCCCGATCTGTCGCGTGGCTTCCGCGCGCTGAAGACATGGTTCACGCTGAAGACGTTCGGCACAAATCGGCTCGGTGCGGTGATCGCGCGAAGCTGCGCGCTGGCGAAATATCTGGAGACGCGCGTTCTCGCCGAGCCGCGGCTGGAATTGCTGGCACCGGTCAATCTCAACATCGTCTGCTTCCGTTACCGCGCTGCCGACGAGGTCAATCGCGAGATCGTCGCCGACATCCAGGAGTCCGGTATCGCGGCGCCGTCGAGCACGACGCTCGACGGCAGGTTTGCGATCCGCGCCGCGATCGTCAATCACCGTACCGAGGAGAGCGATATCGACGCGCTGGTCGCGGCCGTGCTGGAATTCGGCGGACGACGGAGCGGGGGAGTGATCGAGGTTGAAGCGCCGCCGCTCGCGGCACAGTGATAGCGGATCCTTCAAAACAAAACCGCCCCGGACCTGGTCCGGGGCGGTTTTGTTTTGGGTGTCGCGAAGTGCTCAGGCGGCCGAGCTGACGTCGCTCTTGGGATGACTGGCTTCGTACTGGTCGCGCAGCTTGTCTTCATAAGCGATCAGCTTGCGAGCCTCCTTGAGCGCCCGGTAGAGGTCGCCGCTCATGATGTTGTTGTTGATGCCCTCGATGATCGGCCAGGAGCTCGGCACCGCGGTGACAATGTCACGCACGAGGTTGAAATAGGTGCCGTGCTGGGTCTGCGGGTCCGGCGAGATGTACATGAGCTGCACCGCCAGATAGACGAGCTTGGCCGGCGTATCGGCGGTCTCCGGCGTGAGGATGTCGCGCTCGCGCAGGATCGGCACATTCTCGCCGTCGATCAGGAGCCGCGCGCGCTGGTCCGTGTTGGTGATCACGGAATTGCCGACGATGATGCGTTCGTGTGGTTTGAGCTCGACCTTGAGAGCCATGCCTGTTCTCCATCAACCCTTTTGTAACGAGCCTCGTGCGTGCCCCCGCTGACGGCTGCCGGCTCTGATTTGGGTCCGATCCTTGCTCAATGTGGTTAACGGGTTGTAAACGCCGGCCGTCGTCGCGGGAACATGAATGATTTCAATGCGTTGATTCCATCGAAATTTCGGACTGGGGATTTCGGACCGGGCTTCGAAGGCGCGACGCAGACAAACCCGGAGTTTCATTTCACGGATTGTTAGAGGCTTGGACGCAACCGTCCGCCGGTCGTTTGATCAATTTCGGTCAGACAGGACGCGTAGCTACCAGAAAGGTAACAGTATGTCCGGTATCGTTCTCTCCTCCTCGGTTCGCCAGAACCTGCTCTCCCTCCAGTCCACCGCCGATCTGCTCGCCACCACCCAGTCCCGTTTGTCGACTGGCAAGAAGGTGAACTCGGCGCTCGACAACCCCACCAACTTCTTCACGGCGCAGTCGCTCGACAACCGCGCCAGCGACATCAACAATCTGCTCGATGGTATTGCCAACGGCGTGCAGGTGCTGCAGGCCGCCAACACCGGCATCACCTCGCTCCAGAAGCTGCTGGACTCTGCCAAGTCGATCGCCAACCAGGCGCTCCAGACAACGGTCGGCTATTCGACCAAGTCGAACGTCTCGACCACGATCGCGGGCGCGACTTCTTCCGACCTGCGCGGTACCACGACCTACACCAGCGCGACCGCGCAATCCAACGTGCTGTTCTCCGGCGCTGCCGGCGGCGTCACGGCGGCGACCGGGACGACTACGCTTGGCGGTACGGCCGCTGCCTATATCGGAACCGCTGCGGTCAACGACAACAACGGCGGCGGTGCGGCGGCCATCACCACGAGCACGCTGCTCTACGGCGACGGTTCGACTGCTGCAAAGAGCGGTCTGGGCCTGATTGGCGTCACCCAGTTCACCGACGGCACGACTCTTACCGTCGACGGCCACAGCATCACCTTCAAGTCCGGCGATGCGCCGGGCGTCACGGGGTCCACCAATAGCCTGCCGACCGGCTACGGCGTGGATAGCGGTGGTACCGGCAGCGTCGCGACTGACGGCAGTGGCAACTCGATTATCTATCTCGGCAGCGATACGACCAACTCGACCGCGACGGTCGGCGACATCCTGAAGGCGGTCGACCTTGCGGCGGGCACCCGCGGTGCCACGATCGCGGCCGGCGTTGCCACCATCAACGCCAACAACACCAGCCAGACCGCGGCTTCCATCACCGGCGGCAAGATCACGCTGGACAGCTCGACCGGCGCCGATCTCAGCGTCACCGGCAAGGCGGACGTGTTGAAGGCGCTCGGTCTGACCACCGCGACCGGCTCCGGCAACACCACCATCGGTGCGGCCCGCACAACCGTCTCGACCGGCCTTGGTTCGCTGATCACCGACGGTTCGACCCTGAACGTCAACGGCAAGACCATCACGTTCAAGAACGGCGGTACGCCGGCTGCGGCCAACGTGCCGACCGGCTCTGGCGTCACCGGCAACGTCGTCACCGACGGCAGCGGCAACTCGACCGTGTACCTCAACAAGGGCACCGTCGCCGACATCCTGACCGCGGTCGACCTCGCCACCGGCGTGCAGAGCGCGGCCAACGCCAGCGGTGCGGCGACGCTGACCACCGCAGCCGGCCAGACCGCGTCCTCCCTGGTCGCCGGTTCGCTGCACGTCTCGACCGGCGCCAACTCGGACCTGTCGATCACCGGCACGGGCAATGCGCTGTCCTCGCTCGGCCTGACCGGTGCGACCGGCACCGGCACCGCCTTCACGGCAAGCCGTTCTGCGGCGTCGGGCGGCGTTTCGGGCAAGACCTTGACCTTCTCCGCCTTCAACGGCGGCACGGCGGTCAACGTCACCTTCGGCGACGGCACTGGCGGCACGGTCAAGACGCTCGATCAGCTCAACACGGCTCTTCAGGCCAACAACCTGTCGGCCACGATCGACGCCAACGGTAGGCTGACGGTTTCGGCGACCAACGACTTTGCGTCGTCGACGATCGGATCTGCCGCTGCTGGCGGTACCATCGGCGGCACGCTCACCACGGCGCTGACCTTCTCGAACGCGACTGCGCCGGTTGCGGATGCTGTTGCCCAGGCCACCCGTACCAACCTGGTGTCCCAGTACAACAACATCCTGACGCAGATCGACACGACCTCGCTGGACGCTTCGTTCAACGGCGTCAACCTGCTCAACGGCGACCAGCTCAAGCTGGTGTTCGACGAGACCGGCAAGTCCAACCTCAACATCACCGGCGTGACCTTCAACTCGAAGGGCCTGGGTCTGGCCGGCCTGGTGCAGGGAACCGACTTTATCGACAACTCCGCGACCAACAAGGTGCTCACCAATCTGAACTCGGCCTCGAGCACTCTGCGGTCGGAAGCTTCGACCCTCGGTTCGAACCTCTCCATCGTGCAGGTGCGTCAGGACTTCAACAAGAACCTGATCAACGTGCTGCAGACCGGTTCGTCCAACCTGACGCTGGCCGACACCAACGAGGAAGCGGCCAACAGCCAGGCGCTGTCGACCCGTCAGTCGATCGCGGTCTCCGCGCTGTCGCTGGCCAACCAGTCGCAGCAGAGCGTGCTCCAGCTGCTCCGCTAATAGCGGCTGACATCGCAATCAAGTCATGGCGGCGGGGCTTCGGCCCCGCCGTTTTCTTTTGCGCGGTCCGATCGAGCAGTGGTCCGGCTGCACTGAAAAAGTAACTGTTGGTTATGGTTAACGGGGAGCAAACGCCGCAAAAAGGCGAGGAGTTTCAGATCGATCGTCGCCGATCTCGGCGTGCGTCCGCAGCCTTATGGTGAACCGGCGCTTACGCTGCGGGAACGGGTTTCACCTTTTGTTAGCCATGTCCCCTCAGGCTGTGCGCGTCACTCGATCCGAAGCGATCGAACGAAGACGCGTAAACCAGAAGGGTAAGAGTTATGTCCGGTATTGTTCTCTCTGCGTCGGTTCGCCAGAACCTGCTCTCGCTCCAGTCCACCGCCGACCTCCTCGCCACCACCCAGTCCCGCCTCTCGACTGGCAAGAAGGTGAACTCGGCGCTCGACAACCCCACCAACTTCTTCACGGCACAGTCGCTCGACAACCGCGCCAGCGACATCAACAATCTGCTCGATGGCATTGCCAACGGCGTGCAGGTGCTCCAGGCCGCCAACACCGGCATCACCTCGCTGTCGAAGTTGCTCGACTCCGCCAAGTCGATCGCTAACCAGGCGCTGCAGACCACCGTCGGCTACTCCAGCAAGTCGAACGTCTCGACCACGATTGCGGGTGCGACCGCTTCCGATCTGCGCGGCACCACGACCTACACCAGTGCGACCGCGCAATCCAACGTGCTGTTCTCCGGCGCTGCCGGCGGCGCCACGGCGGCAACCGGTACGACCACGCTCGGCGGTACGGCCGCTGCCTATGTCGGAACCACCGCGGTCAACGACAACAACGGCGGCGGTGCGGCGGCCATCACCACGAGCACGCTGCTCTACGGTGACGGTTCGACTGCTGCAAAGAGCGGTCTGGGCCTGATTGGCGTCACCCAGTTCACCGACGGCACGACCCTCACCGTCGACGGCCACTCCATCACCTTCAAGTCCGGTGATGCGCCGGGCGTCACGGGGTCCACCAACAGCCTGCCGACCGGCTACGGCTTGGATAGCGGTGGTACCAGCAGCGTCGCGACTGACGGCAGTGGCAACTCGATTATCTATCTCGGCAGCAATGCGACGAACTCGACCGCGACGGTCGGCGACGTCCTGAAGGCGATCGATCTTGCGGCAGGCACCCGCGGTGCCACGATCGCGGCCGGCGTTGCCACCATCAACGCCAACAACACCAGCCAGACCGCGGCTTCCATCACCGCCGGCAAGATCACGCTGGACAGCTCGACCGGCGCCGATCTCAGCGTCATCGGCAAGGCTGACCTGTTGAAGGCGCTCGGGCTGACCACCGCGACCGGCTCCGGCAACGCGACCCTGACGGCCGCCCGAACAACCATCTCGACCAGCCTTGGTTCGCTGATCACCGACGGATCGACCCTGAACGTCAACGGCAAGACCATCACGTTCAAGAACGGCGGCACGCCGCTTGCGGCCAACGTGCCGACGGGATCCGGCGTCACCGGTAACGTCGTCACCGACGGCAGCGGCAACTCGATCGTTTACCTGAACAAGGGCACCGTCGCCGACATCCTGAGCGCGGTCGATCTCGCCACCGGCGTGCAGGCAGCAACCATCGCTTCGGGTGCCGCGACCTTGGCGACGGCCAGTGGCCAGACCGCGTCCTCGCTTGTTGCCGGTTCGCTCCACATCTCGACTGGCGCGAACTCGGATCTGTCGATCACCGGCTCGGGCAATGCCTTGTCCGTGCTCGGCCTCACCGGCTCCACCGGCACCGGCACGGCCTTCTCGGCGAGCCGCTCGGCGTCGGCCGGCGGCGTCTCGGGCAAGACCTTGACCTTCGCCTCCTTCAACGGCGGCACGGCGGTCAACGTCACCTTCGGCGACGGCACCGGTGGCACGGTCAAGACGCTCGATCAGCTCAACACGGCGCTTCAGGCCGACAACCTGGCCGCCACGATCGACGCCAACGGCCTGCTCACGGTCTCCGCGATCAACGACTACGCATCCTCGACGATCGGATCGGCTGTCGCTGGCGGCGCAATCGGCGGCACGATCACGACGGCCCTGACCTGGACCAACGCGACCGCGCCGACGGTCGATGCTGTTGCCCAGGCGAGCCGTTCCAACCTGGTGTCGCAGTACAACAACATCCTGTCGCAGATCGACACGACCTCGGTCGACTCGTCCTTCAACGGCGTGAACCTGCTGAACGGCGATCAGCTCAAGCTGGTGTTCGACGAGACCGCGAAGTCGAGCCTGAGCATCACCGGTGTGACCTTCAACTCGAAGGGGCTGGGTCTGGCCTCGCTGGTACGGGGCACCGACTTCATCGACAACGCGGCGACCAACCGGGTGCTCACCAGTCTCAACGCGGCCTCGAGCACGCTACGCTCGCAAGCCTCGACCCTCGGTTCGAATCTGTCGGTGGTGCAGGTGCGTCAGGACTTCAACAAGAACCTGATCAACGTGCTCCAGACCGGCTCGTCCAACCTGACGCTGGCCGACACCAACGAGGAAGCGGCCAACAGCCAGGCGTTGTCGACCCGCCAGTCGATCGCGGTCTCCGCGCTGTCGCTGGCCAACACCTCGCAGCAGAGCGTGCTTCAGCTGCTCCGTTAATAAGCAACTGAAATCACAAGATAAATATGGCGGCGGGGCTTCGGCTCCGCCGCTTTTTTGCGTGTGCGGAGACCGTGCAGAACGTGCAGCCGGGGCCGGGGAGGGGGCGCTAACTCGGCATTAACCGTATCCCTTAAACCGTCGTTAACCATACTTTAAAGGACAGCCCCTAAAAGTGGACAAAAGCCCGCTTTCCAGATCGCGAGCCCCGATTCGTACCCGGTTCAAGAGGAAGACCAGCCAATGTCCAACATCGTTCTCTCGGCGTCCGTTCGCCAGAACCTGTTGTCACTGCAGTCGACGGCCGACCTGCTGGCCACGACACAGCAGCGCCTCTCAACCGGCAAGAAGGTCAACACGGCGCTCGACAACCCCACCAACTTCTTCACCGCGCAAGGGTTGGACAACCGGGCGAGCGACATCAGCAACCTGCTCGACGGCATCAACAACGGTGTGCAGGTGCTGCAGGCCGCCAACACCGGCATCACCTCGCTGCAAAAGCTGATCGACAGCGCCAAGTCGATCGCGAACCAGGCGCTGCAGACCACGGTCGGCTATTCGACCAAGTCGAACATCACGACGACGATTCCGGGCGCGACGCCGGCGGATCTGCGCGGCACCACGAGCTACACCTACGCCACCGCAACCGGCAACGTCGTCACCGACGGTACTGCTGGCGGTACGACTCCGATTACGGGCACGACCACGCTCGGCGGCATTTCGCAATCCCTGACGGGGCTTGCCGCTCCCGACGGTGTCCCCACTCCGGCAAGCCTTGCTGCAAACCTCACCCTTCTCGGTCCGTCCAGCGCGAGCACCATTGCGGCCAATGGTGCACCGACGGACGGCGATGTCGTGATCGTCGACGGCAAGACCATCACCTTCAGGGCCGGCGCTGCACCTGCGGCGGCCAGCGTTCCCGCCGGTTCCGGCAGGAACAACAACGTTGTCACCGACGGCAATGGCAATTCCACCGTTTACCTCGGGACAAGCGCCGTCCCGGCTGCAAAAGTCCAGGACGTGATGGACGCGATCGATCTCGCGACCGGCGTGCAAAAGGCAGCCATCACCGGCGGCACCGCGACATTATCGCTCTCGTCGGGCGCCGTCGCCTCCATCGCCGGCGGCCAGCTTACCCTCACCACCGGCACGGGCGCCGACCTCAGCATCACCGGCAAGGCCGACTTCCTCAAGGCGCTTGGCCTTACGACCGCGACCGGCTCCGGCAATGTCAATGTGAGCAAGGCGCGTCTGACGAGCCCCACGACGCTGGGCACGCTCATCAATGACGGCTCCACGCTGAACGTTGATGGCAAGACCGTCTCGTTCAAGAACGCTGCGGTTCCTGCTGCCGCTCCGACGGGCTCCACCAAGATCGGCAACATCGTAACCGACAACAACGGCAACTCCGTCGTCTATCTCCAGGGCGCCAGCGTTCAGGATTCGCTGAACGCGATCGACCTGGCGTCGGGTGCCGGCATCGTCAGCGGCGCCGCCGTGGTTGCGGCCAGCGGTTCGTCTCTGTCCACCGTCGTCAACGGCGCGCTCAAGCTCAGCACCGGCACCACGGCGGATCTGTCGATCACGGGAACCGGCAATGCGTTGTCCTCGTTCGGACTGACCGGTCCGACCGGCACCGGCACGGCCTTCACCGCGGGCCGCGCGCCCGGAGCGGGCAGCATCTCGGGCAAGACCTTGACCTTTACCTCGTTCAACGGCGGCACGCCGGTCAACGTGACCTTTGGCGATGGCACCAACGGGACTGTCAAGACGCTTGATCAACTGAACTCTCAGCTGCAGGCGAACCACCTGACGGCGACGATCGACGCCAACGGCGTGCTCACGATCACCACCGTCAACGAGTATGCCTCTTCGACGCTGGGCTCGATAACTGCCGGGGGCGCGGTCGCCGGCACCATCACGGGTGTGATCGCTTTCACGACCGCCCAGCCGCCGATCCAGGATCCGGTCGCGCAGACGGCGCGCTCAAACCTGGTCAACCAGTTCAACAACATCCTGGCGCAGATCGATACGACGTCGCAGGATGCCTCATTCAACGGCGTGAACCTGCTCAACGGCGACACGCTGAAGCTGATCTTCAACGAGACCGGCAGCTCCACGCTCGGCATCAACGGCGTGGTCTTCAACGCGGCGGGCCTCGGCCTCAGCAACCTCGTCAACGGTATCGACTTCATCGACAACGGCGCCACCAACAGGGTGCTGACCAGCCTGAACGCGGCCTCGAGTACGCTGCGCTCGGAAGGTTCTGCGCTCGGCTCCAACCTGTCGATCGTGCAGGTGCGTCAGGACTTCTCCAAGAACCTGATCAACGTTCTGCAGACCGGCTCGTCCAACCTGACGCTCGCCGACACCAACGAGGAAGCGGCAAACAGCCAGGCGCTGTCGACCCGCCAGTCGATCGCGGTGTCCGCGCTGTCGCTGGCCAATCAGTCGCAACAGAGCGTGCTGCAGCTGCTCCGCTAATTTCGCGGCGCAAGCTCGCTCATCGATTTCGCGGCGGGGCTAAGGCTCCGCCGTTCATTTTACGGAGATCGCTAAGGCAGGATTAGCTGAGATCGACGCACACCGCGCGTGACGTGTTTACAGCGTGCACATGCGCGTCTAGCTTCACGATGACGAAGAACTCCGAGACCCGTAATAATCCGGAGTGCTTCCAAGCACACATGTAAGCAAATCTTAAGCGGTGCTGCCTAGGGTCGGGAAAGAAATCCTTAAGCGCGTTCAACGGGCTAGGTAACCTCCAGGGTGTGATTGATGTCGAATTCCGCTGCCTCGGCCTACGCGCGTGTTGCAACGACCACCGCATCTCCTCGCGACATCGAAGCGCAGACCCTGCTCAAGGCCGCGAACAAGCTTCAGGATGCGATCAACAGCGCCGAGCCGTTCAGCGAGCAGACCACGCAGGCCCTGATGTTCAATCGCAAGCTCTGGACGATCTTTCTGGGCGAGGCCATGCGCGAGAACAATCCGCAGCCGATCGAGGTCCGGCAGAAGATCGCCAACATCAGCGTGTTCGTGCTGAGCCAGACCGCCGCGCTGCAGATGAGCCCGCAGTTCGATCACTTCCGTCCTCTGATCGAGATCAACCGCAATATCGCCGCTGGTCTGTCCGGCCGTCCGTGATCAAGGACGGTCGTTTAGCCTCGGCAATACTAAGTTCATGCTGATGGATAGCGGCAAGGCGCAGATCAACAACGTCGTCACCGGTCCACCGACCGGTTCGAGCGATCTCGATGTTGCCGTTGCGAGGCTCGACGCCTGATGGTCAGGCGCTGCGGTCCGTGCTGGCCGGACGCGAGGGCTCGGATTTCAAATCCTGCGCATGGAAATAGGCCCGCCGGCGCAGCATTGCTTCGTCGGGGAACTGGTTCACCACCGCGTCGGTCCTGTCGTTGACGACCTGGAAGACGAACGACGCCGCCGCCTGGTCGAACACGACCTGGCGTGAGATGTTCTCGTTGCTTCGCAAATCATTGCGTGCAGGCGCGCTCGCATCGCCAGCGGCCACTGTCTGGCTCACGGGCAGATCGGTTTGCACGGCCTCGTTCGCCGCCGCATTCGACGTCGTTACGATCTGCACGGCAACCGGTATCCCCACCGGCCTGATGCTGAAATCTGTACTCATGGCAGCCTCCTGGTTGCCTCACGTGAGTCAAATCCCAACCCCTCTCAATACGCAACCATGGAACACCGGGATTGAACATCCGGTAAGGAAACGTGCCTAACCGCGCGACGATGTTGCCCCGCGGTTTTTCGTAAAATTGTCATTTGTTATTGCGCGCGCTCAGAGCGAGCGGCTGACCGCGAGCGGCGTGATGTGGCGCGGGCCCGGCGTGGCGCGGCGTCCCGCGGCCGTGTAGGTGTTCGGCACGTTGCGCTTCTGGATCTCGGCGTTGACGCCGCGCACGACGCTCTCCGACACCGCGTGAGCGGTTGCGAGCACGGTGAGGTTGACCTGGAGCATCGCGCGGAATGCATCATGGTGCCGATGCAGCGTCGAGAGCAGCTCGGGCGCGGATTTGGCGAGCTGGGCCTGGTTCGCCTTCAACTGGGTGACGGCGCCGACATAGTTTCGCGACAGTTCCTGCTTCTTGCTCTCGAGGGTCATCGCCTCGCGGACTTGGCCGGCACGTACCAGCTCGGTCTCGCGCTCGATCAGGCCGAGCAGGGCACTCATCGCATCCATCAACTGCTCGGCGATCTTGCGCGCCTCGGCGCTGCCGGATGCGGTGTTCGGGCGCTGCGCTTGCACCGGCTGACGCGAGGCGTTGAAGTGGTTCATCTCGTTTGACCTTATGCCGTGCGGATCGTTTTTGCCTGCTGCATGATCAGGGTGCGATAGACGTCGGTGGCGATGCCGACGCCGCCGGCGTTGGCGAAGTTCTTGGAATATTGCTCGGTCAGCATTGAGCGCCACACGCCGGTGCCAGGGGTGTCGCCGAACGGGCCTTCGCCCTTCAGACCCGAGGTCATCTGCGAGAACATGCTGTTGAGGAACATCGCCTCGAAGTCGGTGGCGATCTTCTGCGCCTTGACCTGCTGCTTCGGCGAGACCTTCTGCAGTGCCGCGGCGAGATCGAAGTCCGGGCGGCCGTTGCGGCTCTCCACCGAGAAGGCGGAGCTGGCGACGCGTGCGGTGTTGACCATGCCGGCCTGCATCACATCACCTCGATGTCGGCTTCGATCGCACCGGCGGCCTTGATCGCCTGCAGGATGCTGATGAGATCGCGCGGGCCGATGCCGAGGCCGTTGAGGCCGTCGACGAGCTGCTGAAGCGAGACGCCGTCCTTGACGACGGCGAACTTCTTGCCGTCCTCGGTGACGCTGACGCTGCTGCGCGGCGCGACCACGGTCCGCCCCCGCGACAGCGGGTTGGGCTGGCTGACCTGCGGGCTCTCGGAGATCGTGACGGTGAGGTTGCCCTGTGCGACCGCAACGGTGGCGACGCGGACGTCGCGGCCCATCACGATGATGCCGCTGCGTTCGTCGATGATGATCTTGGCGGCGAGATCCGGATCGACCTGGAGCTGCTCGATCTCGGTGAGAAAGGCGACGACGTTGCCCTTGAACTCCGGTGGGATCGCAAGCTGCACGGTCGATGGGTCGATCGGCTCGGCGGTCTTGACGCCGAGATAGTCGTTGATCGCGGCGGCGATCCGCTTGGCCGTGGTGAAGTCGGCATTGCGCAGCGCAAGACGGACGTTCGGCAGGCGATTGAGCGCGAACTCGATCTCCCGCTCGATGATGGCACCGTTGACGATGCGTCCGACGGTCGGCACGCCACGCACGATTTTCGCCGCCTCACCCTCGGCCTGGAAGCCGGATATCGCGAGCGAGCCCTGTGCGACCGAATAGACGTTGCCGTCGGCACCGAGGAGTGGGGTGACGAGCAGGGTGCCGCCCTGGAGATTCTTGGCGTCGCCGAGCGCGGAGACGGTGACGTCCATGCGCGTGCCCTGGGTGGCGAAGGCCGGCAGATTGCCTGTCACCATCACGGCGGCGACGTTGCCGGTGCGGATGGTGGCGCCGCGGATGTTGACGCCCATGCGCTCGAGCATCGCTTGCAGCGACTGCTTGGTGAAGGGGATGTTGTTGAGGGTGTCACCGGTGCCGTTGAGGCCGACGACGAGGCCATAGCCGATGAGCTGGTTCTGCCGCACGCCTTCGATATTGGCGAGATCCTTGATGCGCGATGTCGCGCTTGCAGAATTGGCCGAGAGCACCAGCGCTGACAGCGCGGCGCAGGCCACCCCCACAAGTCTCACCCAACGAACGCTTGGCATCTTCTGCTCCCCGAGGCTCCTCAAATCAAAGAACCATCACGACACTCCCATGACGAGCTGGTCCGACGCTGTCCTTGCGAGCGCTGTGCCAACTCGGGGCAGCGGGGGTAGGTAGCTGAATAGGTTGAATAAATCTGTTTCGAGCGACCTCAGCCTGTGTTGTCCCTGAGGAGCGAAACTGCCGCCTGTCGGCAGATTTTGCCGGGCTGTTTACGGGCCGTTAACCATAAAACGGCGAATGTGGCGCATCGATCACCCGGATTGCTTCCGATGCGCATCTACGGACCGAACGGCACCACGCTTGGAACGCCGGCCAGCCAGGCCAGGCGGACGAGCTCCGGCACCTTCGTGCTACCCGACACCTCGTCGGCGCCGGAGACGCGGGGCGCCGCCGCACCGAAGGCCGCCGCCAACATCGACGGGCTGCTCGCGCTGCAAGGCATCGAGGAGGATCCCGTCGAGCGTCGCAAGCGCTCGGTCGTGCGCGGAAAGACCGCGCTCGACGTGCTCGACGATCTCAAGATGGGACTTCTCTCCGGCAAGCTCGACGCCTCGACCGTGATGCGGCTGCGTGACGCTGCGGCGAACCTGAAATCGTCCTCCGGCGACGCCGGCCTGGATTCGGTGCTGTCCGAGATCGAGCTGCGCGTCGAGGTCGAGCTCGCCAAGGCCGGGCAGGCCTAGCGTCTTACGCCGCTTCATCCTTCAACTGCACGTCATAACGGCGCTGAGCGGCGAGCACGTCTTTCAGATTCTGTTCGGCCCAATCGCGCAGCGGATCGACGGCGGCGGCGAGCGTCACGCCGAGCTGCGTGATCGAATATTCCACGGTCACCGGCACGGTTGCGATGGCGTGACGCTTGATCAATCCGTCGCGCTCGAGCGACTTGAGAACCTGGCTCAGCATCTTCTGCGAAATGCCTTCGATCGTGCGGCGCAACTGATTGAAGCGCATCGGCTTCTCGCGCAGCAGCAGCAGGATCAGCACCGCCCATTTGTCACCGACGCGGTCGAGGATCTGTCGCGTGGGGCAGTTCGCTGCATAGACGTCTGGCTTCATCGTCGGGTCCTCACGATCCATTCCGCTCATTTGCCGGCCGCCGCCGGTTACTCCTGTGTAATCAGGTAAGCACAAAGTGCTCTCTTAACACCAGCGCTCTTTGCGATATCTAGTCACCATTGGTTACTACAGAAGCAAAGGAGCCTTCCATGAAAATCGCAGTTGCCGGCGCCTCGGGCCGGGCCGGGTCGGAGATCACCAAGGAATTGTCCCGCCGCGGGCACGCGGTTACGGCCATCGCCCGCAACCCCGAGAAGATCGCGGCCCTGCCGAACGTCACCCCCACCAAGGGGGACGTGCTCGACCAGTCAGGCCTTGCCAAGCTGTGGGCCGGGCACGACGTCGCCGTGAGTTCCGTGCACTTCCTGGCCAGCGACGCGCTCAAGCTGATCGGCGCGGCCAAGGATTCGAAGGTCGGTCGTTACCTCGTCGTCGGCGGTGCCGGCAGCCTGGAGGTCGCTCCGGGCGTCAAACTGGTGATAACTCCCGGCTTTCCGGCTCAGTACAAGGCTGAGGCGGAGGCGGGTTCGGCCTTTCTCGACCTGCTGCGGCAGGAAAAGGAGCTGAACTGGACCTTCATCTCGCCGTCCGCCCTGTTCGTCGAGGGAGAGCGCACCGGCAAGTTCCGGCTTGGGACCGATCAGCTTCTCGCAGATGCGAACGGAAAGAGCTGGATCAGTTTCGCGGATTACGCCATCGCGCTCGCCGACGAGATCGAGCGGCCGGCCCATGAGAGGCAGCGTTTCACGGTCGGCTACTAGGCCATCGGCCGCCCCCGGGTCCTCCAGGATAAACCTTTCCTGTGCAAGGGCTTGGGGGCGCCGGTCGGGCGATCAGGGAAACATTGTCTGTCACAGGAGGCCGCTATATAACGCCCCGCTCAGCGGACCCCGTCCGCGTACGAGTCGTTGCTTAGACAGATAGGCCGCCCTTGGAAAAGTTGAAAAACTACCGACCGACCGAAAAAGAGCCTTTCATGAACGACAGGCAGAAGGAGTACTTCCGCCTGAAGCTCCTCGCCTGGAAGGATGAGATCCTCAAAGAGTCCAAACTCACCCTGCAGGCCCTGCAGGAGGAGAACGTGAACCACCCCGATCTCGCCGATCGGGCATCGTCCGAAACCGACCGCGCCATCGAACTCCGTGCCCGCGACCGCCAGCGCAAGTTGATCGCCAAGATCGACGCCGCGCTCCAGCGTATCGAGGACAACACCTACGGCTATTGCGAGGACACCGGCGAGCCGATCTCGTTGAAGCGGCTCGAGGCCCGTCCCATCGCGACGCTCTCGGTGGAGGCGCAGGAGCGCCACGAGAAACGCGAGAAGGTCTATCGCGACGAATAGAGTCCGAGCCGCAGCGATGCGGCTCTTTGTTTTTGAACGCAAGGCGCGCCTTTTCGCGCCGTGATCAGCATTTTGCCTGTCGCTTGCAACCGCGCCCTTCGGCGCGCGAGCGCAATCGCGAAAAGTGAATCGCGATCAATGGGCTAGACTCAACTCCTCCGAGCTCACGTGAGTTCGGATGAGAAACAGCCTTCACTTCAGGTGCGGGAGGTTTTGCGAGTCGCATCAAGGATATCGACCCGAATGCTGAGGCACTGATCCAGCAGCTTCACGCATTGCTGCAATCAGGCCTGATGCGACGCTGCAAGGCGTGCATCCCCATAAAGCCCGGACCAGCTCAATATTTCCTTAAACGCCGGCGCAGCCCGTGCGGCTTGCCATGATGTGGCCGATCAGCGTCCGCAGCTTATTCCAGCTCGGGCTGGCAGTGACGTGCGGCCGCACGGCCCCCTGCGCTTGTCACGCCCCGGCGGGGATGCTGAAGTACCGCCCTCGATTGTGGTGTGTAGGAGCCGGCGCCGATGGACACAATTCTCGCAGCCGCAAAGGCGATCGCGCTGGCGCGCCGCAACCATGCACCCCTCGCAGTGCTCGAAGTTCCTCCCGCCGATGAAGCCGAGGGCTATCAGGTCCAGCGCGCGCTGCACGATCTGCTGCTGCCGCATGTCGGCCCGCTGGTCGGCTACAAGATCGGCTGCACCAGCCAGGTGATGCAGGATTACATCGGCATTCCACACCCATGCGGCGGCGGCGTGTTCCAGAAGGGCGTGCACGACAGCGGCGTGCAGCTCGCGGCTGCCGACTATGTCCGCGTCGGCGTCGAATGCGAGATCGCGGTGCGGCTGAAGCGCAATCTCGCCGCCGGCGAGGCGCCGTTCACGGCCGAATGGGTCGGCGAAGCCGTCGAGGCCTATCATCCCGCGATCGAGATCGTCGACGACCGCTACGTGAAGTGGGAAACGATGGGGGCGCCGACGCTGATCGCCGACGATTTCTTCGCCGCCGGCTGCGTGCTGGGTGAGGTCGTGCCGCGCTCGTCGGTGCCGGACCTGAAGGCCGTCAAAGGCCGCGCCATCGTCAACGGCGAAGAGGTCAGCCACGGCACCGGCGCCGACGTGCTCGGCCATCCCCACAACGCACTCGCCTGGCTCGCCAACCATCTCGCCGCCGAGGGCAAGGGTCTGCACGCGGGACAGCTCGTGCTGACGGGGAGCCTGGTCAAGACGCTGTGGCTGAAAGCCGGCGACAAGGTGCGGATGGAACTGGACGGGCTGGGTGTGGTGGAGGCGGAGTTTACGTGAGGGCGCCGCGGGCACTGCGTCGTCATTCCCCGCGAAGGCGGGGAATCCAGTACGCCGCGGCTTCTCGGTTCATCACCGACGTCTCGAAATACTGGATCGCCCGCCTTCGCGGGCGATGACAGTTGAGAGGGCGGACAGGGGGAGCGGCGTCGCTGCAATCGCGCGTGCCCGACGCGCTGTACGCAGCCGCACCATCGCCAAAATACATGCGGCCCTCGCCAGGGGAGCTAGCGAGGGCCGCGTCGTACATCGTCGTCCGCGCCTAGGTTCGCGAACACGATGTGGGAGCTCGGGAGAAGCTAGAAGGGTAGCAGCACGTCCATGACTTGCTGGCCGTAGCGCGGTTGCTGCACGTCCATGATCTGGCCGCGGCCGCCGTAGGCGATGCGGGCCTGCGCGATCTTGGTGGAATCGATCGTGTTGTCGCTCTGGATGTCTTCGGGACGGACGATGCCGGCGACGATGAGCTCGCGGATTTCGTAGTTGACGCGGATCTCCTGCTTGCCTTCGACCACGAGGTTGCCGTTGGGCAGGACCTGGGTGACGACGGCCGCGACGTTGGTCTGCAACGCTTCCTTGCGGTCCACGCTTCCTTTGCCCTCGCTGGACGCGGTCGAGTCGGCGGTGAGGATGCGGCCGGGCAACACCTTCTGCGCTTGGGCGCCCAATGTCTTGGCGCCGATGAAGTCGGTGATTCCGGAATCTTCCTTGTTGGTGCGGCTGCGCTGGGTGTCGTTTTCGATATTTGCCTTGTCGGTGATGTTCACGGCCACCGTCAGGAGATCGCCGACCTGATGGGCGCGCTGGTCCTTGAAGAAGGCACGGCTGCCGTTGCGCCACAGCGAGTTCGGATTGTAGGAGGCGACTTCCGGCTTCGGCATCGGCATCTGCACCGGCTTGTAGCCGGGCTGCGTCGTCGGATTGTCGATCGCCGACAATTTCGGCTGCTCGCCGATCTGCGACAAACGGTCGATCGAGGAGCAGCCGCTCGCCAACGCGCAAGTCGCCAGCAGCAGGGCGGAGATCGCGATGCGACGAAGAGGAAAAGCCGAACTGAACGTGGACATGACTTACTCTGACTTGGCTGGAGCTTGCGAGACGCGAACTTGCGGGATCTGGGCTTGTGCGATCTGGGCCGGGGATGCCGGGGTCTGGACCAGGTTCCGGACGAGGGCTGCGGTATCGACGGGGGCGGGCGCCTCGTCGCGCTTGAGCGAGGAGGTCTGCTCGACCGCGGCCGGCATTGGCGCGGCCTGGCTGGCGCCCTGGACTGTCACCTGGCCGCGGCCGGTGACGACGCCGCTCAGCGTGCGCTTGGTCTGCAGATTGAGCACGCTGATGGTGTCGCCCTCGGCGCCGCTCTCGATCGCCTTGCCGCGCGTGGTGAGGTAGATTCCGGGGACCTGGTAGATGACGGTGACGTTCTGGTCGCGCTGCACGAAGTCGGGCTTGACGATGTCGGCGACGCGGATGGGAGTGCCCGCCCGCATCGGCCGGCGGAGTTGCATGCCGAGCGTGCGATCGCGCGAGGCGGCCTCACCGGTGACCTCGGCCTTCGGCCGGCGCTCCATGGCGACGTCGGACGCCTTCAGGAGATCGACGCGATCGATATCGCGCGTCAGCACGGCCACTTCCACCGTCTCGATCGCGGTGCCGGTGAAACGCAGCTTGGTCGGTGCCGGATTGTTGTCGTTGTTGATCTCGAAGGCGATGTCGAAACGCCCGCTGCGGGCGTCGTAGCGGGTTGCCACCGGCTGCAGCACGCCGGTATTGGAGGCATCCAACCGCATGTCGGCAATGCCGCGGTCGAACGTGACGGTGATGTTGGCAGCATCGCCAAGTCCAAAGCGGCGCTCGAGCGCTGAGGCGACCGCGGTTTCGAGGTCCTTGTTCACGAGCGTGCGGGCGAGACGGGTGACCTGGACCTCCTTGATGTCGCCGGTCATCACGCCGATCACCTGCTTTGCGCGCAACACCGCCAGCACCTGGGCGACCGGCAGCGCACCAGTGGTGCCGAGATCGGGCGAGCGGTAGACCGGGATCAGCGCGGCCGAGCCGGCATTGTCGATGAGATCGCCGACCCGCACCACGTCCGAGGTCACGGTGATGCTCGCGCGCAGCGTCGGCGTCGCGATGAAATCGTCGGCGGCCCGTGCGGGCAGCGCCAGCACGAGGAGAGCGGAGATCGTGGCGAGGGTGGTGCGGATCATCGTCATCACCTCAGCGGAACAACGCCGTGGTCGACTGCATCATCTGGTCGGCGGCGCTGATCACCTTGGCGTTCATCTCGTAGGCGCGCTGGGCGGCGATCAGGTCGCTCATCTCCGAGACGACGTCGACATTGGCTTGCTCGAGGCTGCTCTGCGTGATGTTGCCGAAACCTTCGGAGCTCGCGGTACCGTCCTGCGGCGGGCCGGAGGAGGGCGTCTCGGTGAACTGATTGTTGCCGACCGGCTGGAGGCCCGCCTTGTTGATGAATCGGGTCAGGCCGATCTGGCCCTGGACGGCCGAGGTCGAGGAACCTGGCAGCGTCACGGAGACCTGGCCCTGCACGTTGATGGTGAGGCCCGAAGCGTTGTTCGGGATCGTGATCGTCGGTTGTACCGGGTTGCCCTGCGCGGTGACGATGCGCCCCTGATTGTCCATCTGGAAGGTGCCGTCGCGGGTGTACTGGTAGCTGCCGTCGGGCATCAGGATCTTGAAGAAGCCTTCGCCCGTGATGGCCATGTCGAGGTCGTTGCCGGTCTGCGACAGCGTGCCCTGGGTCATGCTGCGCGGCGTGCCGACGGTCTTGACGCCGCCGCCGATGTCGACGCCGACCGGCAGGATGGTGCCCTGGTCGGACGATTGGGCGCCGACGCGGCGGACGTGTTCGTAGATCAGGTCCTGGAACGCCGCGGTCTGCTTCTTGAAGCCGGTGGTGCGCAGGTTCGCGATGTTGTTGGAGATCACCTGAACGTTGAGTTCCTGTGCCGCCATTCCGGTTGCTGCGGTGTGAAGCGCCTGCATGTCAGTTCTCCCTCAATCAGGCCGGAACGTCGGCGAGCTTCTCGATCGCCGACTTGTGCATGTCACTCTGCTGCTGGAGCAGGTTGGCGATGGCGGTGTAGCTGCGCATGACTTCGACCATGCGGCTCATCTCACCGACCGAGTTCACGTTCGACTTCTCGACGTAGCCCTGCTGCACGGTCGACTTGGTGTCGGCCTGCGGAGCCGCGGAGCCGATGTTGTAAAGGTTGGCGCCGAGCTTGGTCAGCTTGGCCGGATCGTCGAACGAGGCCATGCGGATCTTGCCGCGGATCGAGTCGTTCTTGGCCGTGCCCTCGAGCACCGTGACGGTGCCGTCCGGCGCGACGTTGATGTCGTGGTCGGTCGGCTGGAAGGTGATCGGGCCGCTGGTGCCCAGCACGAGGTTGCCGTCGGAGGTGACGAGCTGGCCGGTGTTGTTGAGCGAGAATTTGCCGTCGCGGGTGTAGCGCTCGGCGCCATTGGCCTGAACCGCGAAATAGGCGTTGCCGCTGATCGCCATGTCGAGCGGATTCTTGGTCGGCTCCATCGGCCCCTGGCCGACGTCGCGGAAGGTGCCGCGGTCCTGCACATAGGAGACCCGGCGGTCGGAGGCGACGAAATTGTCCTCACGCGCGTTCGAGTTGAGGTACTCCTCGAACAGCGAATGGTCGGCCTTGAAGCCGTTGGTGTTGGCGTTGGCGACGTTGTTGGCGATGACATCCATCTGCCGTTCCAACGTCATCTGTCGCGACAAGCCGATCAGAAGCGCGTTCTGCATCGGAAATCTCCCCTGAGTGAGATCTGCCAGCTCGCTCTCCCAAGCGTCTTGGCCGATCCCGTGAACGAGACCTCGGGTTCTCCCAAACCCTGGGTCTCGATCCTTTCTCAGCGAAACTCGTGCCAAGCTGGAAAATTGTGTTGTTTCAGTCTCTTGTCTGTTTTTCGAGGGCGCGGGGAGGCGGCAGAAAGGGTCTGTTAGCCATGTTTGCCCGGCAGATTTTTCCTAGTGAAGGCCCAATCGAAAGGTTCCGTTAACCATTATTACCGTAGCGTTTGCGCGTAAGAGGAGCACTGCGCTGGGGCATTTGTATCGCGTCACTGTCTGCCAGGAGCTTCGCTCTTTCGACCCATTTGAGAGATGAGCGAGCGCGGCGATCATGGCAGAGAATGAAGCGGAAGGCGGCGGAGCCGCTGAGGGCGCGGAAGCCGCTCCGCCCAAGAACAAGTTCAAGCTGATGATCATGGTGGTGGGCCTGCTCGCCGTTCTCGGCGGCGGCGCCGCGACCTGGTTCTTCTTTTTCCGTCACGGCGACGACGAGCATCACGCCGAGGCGGCGCCTCCGCCGAAGCCGCCGGCTTTTGTTGAGGTTCCCGACATCATGGTCAACCTCGCCGGCGCACCGGGCGAGCGCGTGCAATATCTGAAGCTCAAGATCGTGCTGGAGCTGAAGGAAGAGAAGCAGGTCGAGGCGATCAAGCCGACGATGCCGCGCATCACCGACATCTTCCAGACCTATGCGCGCGAGCTGCGCTCCTCTGACCTCAACGGTTCCGCCGGCATCTTCCGCCTCAAGGAAGAGTTGACCAAGCGCGTCAACGCGGCGGTCGCTCCGGTCCAGGTCAGCGCGGTGCTGTTCAAGGAAGTCGTGATCCAGTGAGCATGACGGGCTAGGGATCATGGCAGGCACCGACCAACCAGACCAGGATGCAATTGCCGCCCAATGGGAGGCCTCGCTCGATTCCGAGGATCCCGCCGAGGCCGCGAAGGCTGCTGCCGAAAACGAACTGTCCGAGACCATGGCCCTGCAATGGGCGGCCATGGTCGAGGATGGCAGCCGCGATCTCGGCGCCGGCAAGAATTCCGGCGAACGGGTGCTGTCGCAGGAGGAGATCGACAACCTCCTCGGCTTCGCGGTCGGCGACGTCACGCTCGACGACCATTCCGGCATTCGCGCCATCATCGATTCGGCGATGGTCTCCTACGAGCGTCTGCCGATGCTCGAAATCGTCTTCGACCGCCTGGTGCGGTTGCTGACGACCTCGTTACGCAATTTCACCTCCGACAACGTCGAAGTCTCGCTCGACCGCATCACCTCGGTGCGCTTCGGCGACTACATGAATTCGATTCCGCTGCCCGCCGTCCTCACCGTCTTCAAGGCCGAAGAGTGGGACAATTTCGGCATGGCCGTGGTCGATTCCAGCCTGATCTACTCGATGATCGACGTGCTGCTCGGCGGCCGCCGCGGCTCGAGCCAGCTGCGCATCGAGGGCCGGCCCTACACCACGATCGAGACGGAGTTGGTCAAGCGGCTGGTCGAAGTCGTCATGACCGATGCCGAACAGGCGTTCCGGCCGCTGTCGCCGGTGACCTTCACCATCGACCGGCTCGAGACCAACCCGCGTTTCGCCGCGATCAGCCGTCCTGCCAACGCCGCGATCCTGGTGCGCCTGCGCATCGACATGGAAGATCGCGGCGGCAACATCGAGCTGTTGCTGCCTTACGCGACCATCGAGCCGATCCGGGGCGTCCTGCTCCAGATGTTCATGGGCGAAAAGTTCGGCCGCGACCAGATCTGGGAAGGCCATTTCGCCACCGAGATCGTCCAGGCTGAGATCTCCGTCGACGCCGTGCTCTACGAAGCCGACATTCCGCTCAAGCAGTTGATGCGGCTGAAGGTCGGCGACACGCTGCCGCTGGACATGCGCGCGGATGCCAACGTCACCGTTCGCTGCGGCGACGTCACCATCACCGAAGGACGCATGGGCCGGGTCGGCGATCGCGTCGCGATACGGGTGACGAAACCCTTGCGCAAGCCAAGTACGACACTTGCGATGTTCGAAAAGGTCGACGAGCAGAACAAGATGATGGAGGCCCCATGAACCACTCCCTAGGAATGGCGATCGAGACGCTGGTGGCTATCCTGCTGATGCTGACCATCGTCTACTGCGTCACGCTCAACAAGCGGCTGACGCGGCTGAAGGCGGACGAGCATTCGCTGAAGGCGGTCATCGGGGAGCTGATCACCGCAACCGAGATCGCCGAGCGCGCGATCGGCGGGCTGAAGCTCGCCGTGCGCGACGTCAACGAGAACCTCGGCAGCCAGCTCGCTGCGGCGACCCAGATGTCCGAGCAGCTCTACAAGCAGCTCGGCGAAGCCGACAACGTGGTGCGGCGCCTGTCCAAGATCGCAATCGCCGCGCGCCCCGTGACGAACGCGGAAATGGTCGCCGCGCCCGCAGCCAAGCCCTCGTCGGCGAAGGCGGTGGCGGCTGCGGCCGAAGCCTTCTCCGAGCGCCGACGATCCAACGGTCTTGCCGCATAAAGTCAGGGTATGAAGTCTTTTCGCAACATCCGCGTCATTCCGATCGTGCTGGTTGCCGTTGCTGGCCTCGCCACGCTGAAGGTCACGGGTCTTGTGATCAATGGCGGCTATGTCTTCGACTACAAGCCGAACCAGGTCAAAAAATCCTGGGCGCAGGAGAATCTGAACTTCCCGGCCAGCCGCGAGGATCCCGATATCACCGGCTCGACCCATGGCGCGCCGAAGGAGGCGCCGAAGCCGGCCGCACCCGACACCAAGTCCGAAGGCGCCGCCGTCAAGGAGGAAGCCCAGTCGCAGATCTCCGCCTCGGAGCGCGCGATCCTGGAACGCTTGCAGTCGCGCCGCCAGGAGATCGAGGCCCGCCAGCGCGAGATCGACATCCGCGAGAGCCTGTTGAAATCCGCCGAGAAGCGCATCGAAAACAAGGTCGAGGAGATGAAGGCGGTAGAAACCCGTATCTCCGCGACACAGGCCGAGCAGAAGGCCGCCGAAGCCCAGCGCATGAAGGGCCTCGTGACCATGTATGAGGGCATGAAGCCCAAGGACGCCGCGCGGGTCTTTGACCGGCTCGAGATGGGCGTGCTGATCGAGATCGCCTCGCAGATCGCGCCGCGAAAAATGTCGGACATCATGGGATTGATGTCCCCGGAGGCCGCCGAGCGGCTGACGGTCGAGATGGCCCGCCGGGCCAATGGCGGCGGCGATCAGTCCGCTTCGGCCGGCGAGCTGCCCAAGATCGACGGCAAGCCGACGCAAAAGCCGAATTGAGGGCTCATACTTAAGAAGTCCTTAATTGCCAAAATCTACAGTCTGGGGCAGGGGCCGGCACCAATGCCGGCGTGGACCGTCGAACCGGAAGAAATGCCGCCAATGGCGCGAGAGGCTGCCGCTGGATTTGTGTCGCGAGCCCGCGCCCTGGCGCGGAGGCTGTCGCGTCATGTCCGCGCGGCGCCGCTGCTGGCAGCCAGCCTGCTGATCGGCTTCACGGCGCCTGTCCGGGCGGCCGATGCTGTCAGGGGCGAGGCGACTTTCTCGGCCAGCGGCGGCTTTGCCCGTCTCGTGATCAAGCTCGGGGAGGACGTCCCCTCCGAGGTGACGACGGCCGGCTCCATTCTCGTCATCCGCTTCGACCGGGCGGTCGACGTGCCCGTCGACCGCATCCCGGAAGGCGCGCCCGACTACGTCAACTCCGCCCGCCGCGATCCCGATGGCGGCGCCATCCGCCTGTCGCTGGCGCGGCGCGTTACCGTCAACACCATGAATGCCGGCGAACGAACCTTCATCGACCTCTTGCCGGAGGGGTGGAAGGGGCCACCGCCGAGCCTGCCGATGGACGTGGTCAAGGAGCTCGCCGAACGCGCGCGCGTTGCCGAACGGGCGCTGCGCGCCCAACGCGCCGCGGCGGAGAGCAAGAAGCGTCCGCAGATCCGCGTGCGCGCCTCGGTGCAGCCGACCTTCGTCCGCTTCGTGTTCGAGATGCCGGACGGCGTCGGCGTATCCTCCGTGCTCAACGAGCAGAAGCTCACGCTCGCCTTCAACGCCAACCTGAATATCGATCTCGCGGACGCGGTCGTCGCGGCGCCGCCGAACGTCGCCTCGATCAAGCAGAAGGCCGACATCGACCAGACCAGTGTCGAGATCGCGCTGATCGGCGATTCCGACGTGCATTCGTTCCGCGACGAGAAGAACTACGTCGTCGACATCTCCTTCCAGCCTGACAAGAGCAAGATGGCCAATTCGGCCGAGGCTGCGATCGCGCAGGCCAAGCCCGCCGCTCATGGACCGGCGCCTGGGCCCGAAAAACCGGCGGCCGAGAAGCCGAAGGACGCGCAGCGCGAGATCGCGCCGCCGACCTCCGAGGCGATCGCGCGCGAAGCCAGGATCGACGTCAAGCCCGAGGTGAAGGCGGAAGCGCCCGCCGCCATGTCGCCCGCTGAAGCGCCGAAATCGGTGCCGGCTCCTGCGGCCGAAGTTGCACAAGCGCCCAAAGAAATGTCGAAGCCTGCGCCCCCTGCTGCGGAAACTGCGGTCGCCCCTGCCAAGCCGGTCATGGCCGAAGCGCCTCAAGAGGTCGTGAAGGAAGCTGCCAGGGAGCCCGTCAAGGAGCCCGTCAAGGAGCCGGTCAAGGAAGCCGCCAAGGCTGCGTCGGCAGAAGCGCCCGCCGCGCCGCAGCCGACTGGTGCCAGCGTCGATGTGCGCCGCGACAGCGACGGCCTGCGGGTGACCTTCCCGCTTCAGGTCGCAACGCCTGCGGCAGCGTTTCGCCGCGGCGACACCGTCTGGCTGGTGTTCGATACGGCGAAGCCGATCGACGTCGAGGCGATCCGCACCAAGGGCGGTGCGATGATCGGCGAGGTCGGCCGCGTCCCGCTCGAGAAGGGACAGGCGGTGCGCATCCGTCTCACCCGGCCCCTGGTCTATTCGCTGACGAGCGAGGAGGTCGGCAAGCAGACCAACTGGCTCTTGACCCTCGCCGACAAAATCCAGGCGACGCCGCTGCCGCTAATGATCTCGCGCAACATTACCGATCCGGCGCTCGCCAACATCGCGATTCCTTTTGCCAATCCGGGCCTCCTGCACAAGCTTACCGATCCCGATGCCGGCGACACGCTCTATGTCGTCACCGCGCAGCGGCCGGTGCGCGGCTTCATCAAGCGACAGGACCTCGTTGACCTCGCGCTGCTGGAGTCCGCACATGGCATCGCGATCCGGCCGAATTCCGACGAGGTCGGCGTCGAGGTGGGAGCCGACAAGGTCATCCTCGGCAAGAAGGGCGGGCTGACGCTGTCGCCGGTCGACATCTCGGCCGAGCGCGCGCCGACCGCAGTGCGGCCGGTCTTCAGCCCCGAAGCCTGGCGCAAGGGCCAGTCGGAGAACTTCATAGCGCGCCAGAACGAGCTGATCACGGCGATCTCCAACGTCGAGCCGGCGATGCGTTCGCTGCCGCGGCTCGACCTCGCGCAATTCTACATGTCGCGCGCGATGTATCACGAAGCCAAGGCCGTCACCGAATTGATGCTGGCCGATCCCCTCAACAAGGAGGAGAGCGGTGCGCTGATCATGCATGCGATCGCGAGCATCCTGATCGGCCGGCCGGCACAGGGCCTGAAGGACCTCGCCAACCCCGTGATCGGCAACAGTCACGATTCTCAGCTTTGGAAGGCGCTCGCCTATGCGCGCCAGGGCAAATGGGCGGACGCGCGCGAGAAGTTCAAGAACGTCGAATTCGCCATCGCCTCGCTGCCGCTCGACATCCAGCGCATCGTAACGATGGAGGCGATGCGCGCTTCGCTCGAGGTGAAGGATTATGCCGGTGCCTCCAAGCGCCGCAGCGAGCTCGAGGTGGTCGGCGTCTCGCCCGAGGCAGCGCCCGGCTTCGCGGTGCTGCGCGGCCGGCTCGCCGAAGCGCTCGGCCACGACAAGGACGCGCTCGACGACTACAAATTCGCGGTCGGCTCGTCCGACCGGCCGGCCGCGGCCGAGGCCAAGCAGCTCGAAGTCGCGCTGCGGCAGAAGCGCGACGAGATCGGCAAGGAAGACGCGCTGCGCGAGCTCGAAACGCTCGCGATGACCTGGCGCGGCGACTCGATCGAGGTCAAGACGCTCCAGATGTTGTCCCAGATGTTTGCCGAGAACGGGCGCTACCGGGATGCGCTCACCGCGGCGCGTACCGCGACAAAGCTGCAGCCGAACGCGGAAGCCTCGCGCCAGGCGCAGGACCTCGCCTCCGACCTGTTCACGCAGATCTTCCTGGGACCCAAGGGCGACGAGCTGCCGCCGATCGAAGCGCTGGGGATGTTCTACGAGTTCCGCGAGCTGACGCCGATCGGCCGTCGCGGCGACGAACTGATCCGGCGCCTCTCGGACCGGCTCGCCTCGATCGATCTGCTCGACCAGGCCGCCGAGCTCCTGCAATACCAGGTCGACCACCGCCTCGAAGGCGCGGCGCGTGCGCAAGTCGCCGCGCGCCTTTCCATGATCTATCTCGCCAACCGCAGACCCGACATGGCGATCACGGCGTTGCGCGCGAGCCGTATCAGCGACCTCTCGGGCGAGCTCAGGCAGCAACGGCTGCTGCTGGAGGCGCGTGCGCAGAGCGACGTCGGCCGCCACGATCTCGCGCTCGACATCGTCTCCAACGTTACAGGACGCGAGGTGCTGCGGCTGCGCTCGGACATCTTCTGGGCGGCGCGGCGCTGGCGTGAATCCGCCGAGCAGATCGAGCTTTATTACGGCGAGCGCTTCCGTGACTTCAAGCCGCTCAACAGTGTGGAGAAAAGCGACATCATCCGCGCGGCTGTCGGTTATGCGCTCGCCGACGACTCGATCGGCATGTCGCGCTTCCGCGAGAAATATGCGCCGCTGATGAGCGAGAGCGCCGATCGGCTCGCCTTCGACATCGCGAGCAAACCGACCGGCGCCTCCAGCGCAGAGTTTGCCGATATCGCGAAGCTGGCTGCCAGTGTCGACACGCTCGACGGCTTCCTGCGCGAGATGAAGCAGCGCTTCCCCGACGCCACCGCCCGCGCGCCGGCCTCTCCGCAGGCCAAGGACGAGTCCGACCACACCGGCTCGTTGCCCACGATTCCCGTCGTGCGGCAGATCAAGATGACGCGGTAGTTTGCAAGATCGTTAGCCAGCAGCACAGCGGATCCGCCACGGCGTCGGTTCTTTGCGCTTTTCAAAATCTCAAAAATGAGATAATGTCGATCCGTGTCCTGGCGGGTTGAAATTCTCGATGAGGCCGCCGCCGCAGAGATTGCGGCTCTGCCGGCCGATATGCAGGCACGTTTTCTGCGGCTCGCAGAGCGCATCGCTTCAGCAGGCTGGAGAGCCTTAGCGAGCCACACGTGAAACATCTAGAGGGGAAGCTCTGGGAACTGCGCTTGGCCGGTCGCTATGGAATTGCCCGCGCATTATACGTTACTGCGATCGGACGCAGAGTGATCGTTGTGCGCGCGTTTGTGAAAAAGACACAGAAGACGCCGCGTTCCGAGATCGAGCTGCGAAGAGCAAAGGACGTCTCATGTCGATCGCTTTTGAGAAGCTGAAGGCGCGTCTGCTCGCCAACCCGAAGGTGAAGGCGGAGTATGACGCGCTGGCGCCCGAGTTCGAGATCGCTGCCGAACTGCTCAGGGCCCGCTTGCGTGCTGGTCTTTCGCAAGCGGAACTCGCGGCTCGGATGGGCACCAGTCAATCTACGATTGCCCGGCTCGAAAATGGCCAGACCCTGCCCAGCACCAAAACGCTTCTGCGCTTCGCGGAGGCGACAGGCAGCAAGATGCATGTGAGGCTTTCGGCAGCGTGATGCAGGTCAATGCGACCTCACCGCATGCTGGTGCTGATTGGCGATCAGTTCAGCAAGCAGCACGACGTGTAGGGGGAGGGCGGGCGCTGCCGTATCGCGCGAAGCGCTGCTGGTCGCCCCATTCTCCGTCATCGCGAGCGCAGCGAAGCAATCCAGCGTCTGTCCGCGGCGGCAGCCTGGATTGCTTCGTCGCAAGAGCTCCTCGCAATGACGGGGAGATAGCGGGGCCAAGTCGAGTGCGGGAGGGATGCAAGGCGGGCTCCGCAGTTCGCCCCTGGGCACGCGCCCGCTAACCTCCGTAACTCTGTACCAGACTCCCTGCCACCAGCGACCAGCCGTCGACGAGCACGAAGAAGATCAGCTTGAACGGCAGCGAGATGGTTGCGGGCGGCAGCATCATCATGCCCATCGACATCAGCACGGACGCGACGACGAGGTCGATGATCAGGAAGGGAAGGAACAGCAGAAAGCCGATCTCGAAGGCACGTTTCAGCTCCGAGATCATGAAGGCGGGGACGAGGATGCGTAAGCCGAGCTCGTCGGGTGTTGCCGGCGGCGGCTCGCCGGAGAGATCCAGGAAGAGCTTGAGGTCCTTCTCGCGCACGTTCTTCTGCATGAAGCCGCGCAGGGGGACGGAGGCGCGCTGAAGCGCGTCTTCGACGCCGAGCTGATTGGCGACCAGCGGACGGATGCCTTCGTCGTAGGATTTTTGCAGGACGGGTCCCATCACGAAGAAGGTGAGGAACATCGCCAGCGCGATGATCACCGAGTTCGGCGGGGCGGTCGCGGTGCCCATCGCTGTGCGCAGCAGCGACAGCACGACTACGATACGCGTGAACGACGTCATCATGATCAGGATCGACGGTGCGATCGAAAGCACCGTCAGCAGCGCGATCAGCTGGATCGCGCGCTCGGTGACGCCGCCACCGCCAGCGCCTCCTCCGCCGAGATTGATGCTGATATCCTGCGCATGCGCCGGCATCGCGAGCGAAGCCGCGCCGATCAGGACAGAAAGAAGAAAAACTCTACGCGGGAGGGCCGGCAGCCTCACGAAGACGGCTTCGGACGGCCGAGCAACGAGGCCATCTCGTCTTCGAGATTTTCAAAGCTGGTCTTTTCCGGAGCCGGCTTTGCGGGAGGGGCCGGGGGAGCCGGCGGCTCGCTGCGGGCCACACGCGGAGGAGCGGCCGGGGGCTCCGGGGCGACCGGAGGGGCAAGCGTCTCGCCGGCGGGGCGGCGGAGTGCTGCTTCGAGTCGCTGCGCCATCTCCGCGAGATTTTGCTCGGCGCTCGATGGCGCCGCAGGAGCGGGCGCCGGCGGCGGAACGGGCGGAGCCTGCGGCACGGGCGGAGGTGGTGCGGCGACGCGCTCGGCGCGCACTGGCGGCGCCTTCACCGGCTCGCTCTGGCGCGGCGGACGCGGCATCAGAGGGGGTTCGTTGCGCGCAACGCGCGGCGGAACAGGTTCGGGACGAAGCTCGCGCTCGGGGCGCGGCGCGATCGGCTCGGAGGTGAAGCCGGCCAGTGGCGGCTCGTTGCGGCGTTCGGCCAGCGCAGGAGCGGGCCGGCGCACTTCGTCGGCAAAGGAGGGGCGCGCGGGCCGCGGTGGCGGCTCGGGCATTTGCGGCTCGGGATGATCGAGCAGCTCGGGCCGCGGTACTTCGTCGGCCCAGCTGCTGCTATCAGGCATCGGCGCGAGACGCGGCGGCTCGGCAGCATTGGAGCGCTGCGGGAGCTGGTCGCGGCCGGGCGCTGCGCGCACGATGTTGGGTTCGACGACGATGTCCGTGGGGCCGCCGATCATCAGAAGATGCTCGACATTGTCACGCCGGACCAGCACCAGACGGCGGCGGCCGTCGACTGCGGCGGCATCGATCACGGCGAGCCGGGGCATCCGGCCGCGCTGGGTGTTGGCGCCGAGCCGGCTGGTGGCGAATCGGCGAACCAGCCATGCAGCGACGCCGATCAACGCCAGAACGACGATGAACGCGACGATGAAGGTGATAGGACTGCCTTGCATACTTGTCCCCGACAAATGGCGCTTGTCTCGGGCCCGTGGTCAGATGCGCCAACCACTGGCTTACGTTGCCCCAAACTGCGATTTCTTAACGTCCCACGGCAAGTTTTGCCGTCCCCAACTCTTAATAACCCATGAATCGCTCGATCCAAAACGACTTCTTGGCCTGTGCATGCGCCGCCAAGCGGTTGGGTTAATGCCGCTTTTGGAGGGGTAGAATCACGGGGCGTGCGCATTCGTGTCCCGGCGGGGGACAACTGCCTGCGACCTCCTTAACCAGCTGTTAACCATACAGGCGGCAAATTCTGCCTAGCTTCGGACCCATGGGTCCTGCGAGGCGGAAGGAGCCGCAACGATGTCCATCAACGATCTTCCGGTGCTATCGGCGCTTCGCACCAAGATGCAATGGCACCAGGAGCGCCAGCGCGTCCTTTCCGAGAACGTCTCCAATTCCGACACCCCCAAATTCCGGCCGCGCGACCTGGTCGAGCCGAAGCTGGACAAGAGCGGTGCCGTCACGGGTTCGATGGGCCCCTTGGCGCTCACCCGCACCAGCGGTTCCCACATGGCGCCGTCAGGCGCGGCCTCCGGATTCGACCAGAACAAGAATGCGGGTTTTGAGACCCGCCCCGCGGGCAACGCCGTCAATCTCGAAGAGGAGATGATGAAGGCCGCCAGCAACCAGATGGATTATGCGGCGGTGACCTCGCTCTATTCGAAGAGCCTGCATCTGCTCAAGACCGCGATCGGCAAAGGCTAGAGCTAGAGGAAGCGCATCATGGCGAATGACAGCAGCGACTTTGCCCGCTCGATGGCGATCGCGACCTCCGGTCTGCGGGCGCAGGCCGGGCGCATGCGGGTGATCTCGGAGAACATCGCAAATGCGGATTCGACGTCGCAGACCGCCGGCGGCGATCCTTACCGGCGCAAGGTGCCGACCTTCTCCTCGGCGCTCGACCGTACACTCGACGCGCAGGTCGTCACCCTCGGCAGGATCAAGCCCGACCAGTCCAATTTCCGCACCAAATACGAGCCGAACAATCCGGCGGCGGATGCGACCGGTAACGTCAAATATCCGAACGTAAACTCGGTGGTCGAGATGACCGACATGCGCGACGCGCAGCGGTCGTACGAGGCCAATCTCAACATCATCAGCGCGACACGCCGGATGATCCAGCGCACCCTCGACATCCTCAAGAGCTGAACAGGACATTTGAACCATGGCAACACCGACAATTGCCGCCAACGCCTATGCAAACCTCGCTCGCGTGCTGGAGAACAGCGGTGCCGGCAAGGGCAACGAGCCGAGCGGGCAGTCCTTCGCCTCTCTTCTGAAAGACACTGTCGGCAGCGTCCTGGAGTCTGGTCGAAAATCCGATGCGCAGACGGTGGCGATGGCTGCCGGCAAGGCCAATGTGATGGACGTGGTGACGGCGGTCGCAGACACCGACGTCGCCGTGTCGACGCTGGTCTCGGTCCGCGACCGTGTGATCGCGGCCTATGAAGACATCATGAAGATGCCGATCTGATTTTTGGCGCTCGCGCCCGCCCCAACCGTCATTGCGAGCGCAGCGAAGCAATCCAGAGTCTTTCCGAAGCGGCAGTCTGGATTGCTTCGCTACGCTCGCAATGACGGGGGGATAGGCCTTCGCATCGCTCGCAAGAGCGGTGGGAGGCGAGGAATAAGACAAAGGAATTGTGCAATGACCGGACCGGAAACCCTCGACGTCGCGCGTGATGCGATCTGGACCATCGTGATCGTGTCGTCGCCCCTGATGTTGGTCGGCCTCGTGGTCGGCGTCGTCGTGTCGCTGTTCCAGGCGCTGACGCAGATCCAGGAGCAGACACTGATCTACGTGCCGAAGATCCTGGCCATCTTTGCCACAATGCTGTTGGCCTTGCCGTTCATGGCCGACGCACTGCATTCCCACATGCTGCGGATATCGTCGCGAATCATCGGCGGCTGAGGCACTATGCGCCCATCATGCGCATCGACGTCTCGCTGCTGCCGGCGCTTGCCGCCTCCTTCATGCTCGCCTTTGCCCGGGTCGGCGCGATGGTGATGCTGTTGCCGGGCCTGGGCGAGACCAATATCCCGACACGGATCAAATTGTCGATCGCGCTGCTGCTCACGCTGATCATCCTGCCGCTGCATCGCAACGCCTATCAGGTCGACATGGGTTCGATCGCGCCGCTGCTGGTCCTGATGCTGCATGAGATCGTGATCGGCATCGTGCTGGGGGCGACCGCGCGGGTGACGTTGTCGGCGCTGCAGGTTGCCGGTGCCGTGATCGCGCAGCAGATGGGGCTCGGCTTCGTCACCTCGGTCGATCCGACGCAGGGACAGCAGGGCGTGCTGGTCGGCAACTTCCTGACGATATTGGGGGTCACGCTGCTGTTCGCCACCGACAGTCATCATCTGGTGATCGCGGCACTGAACGACAGCTACACGATCTTCGCGCCGGGCGAGACCGTGTCGAGCGGCGATGTCGCCGCGCTGGCGACGCGCGCCTTTGCCGCCGCGTTCCGCCTGGGCTTGCAACTTTCCGGCCCGTTCCTGGTGTTCGGCCTCGTCTTCAACATCGGGCTCGGCGTGCTGGCGCGGCTGATGCCGCAGATGCAAGTTTATTTCGTCGGCGTGCCGCTCTCGATCTTCGCCGGCTTCCTGGTGCTCGCCGTGGTGCTCACGGCGATGATGGGTACCTATCTCGACTATTTCATCGGTGTCATGCACCAGATGATGCCACTCAAGTGACCGGGTGATCGATGGCGGAAGACAACGATCCAGAGAGTCAAACAGAAGACCCGACGCAAAAACGTCTCGAAGAGGCGCTCGAACGCGGTGACGTCGCCAAGAGCCAGGAGATCAACACCTGGTTCATGATTGCGGGCGCCACGCTGGTGGTCTCGAGCTTCTCAGGATCGGTCGGTAGCGGGCTATTGGCGCCGATGCGCAACCTGCTCGCCAATTCCTGGATGATCAAGACCGACGGCAGGGCGCTGCTCGCCCTGATGCAGCAGATCGAAGTCGCTGTGCTCGCGGCGGTGGGCGTGCCGCTGCTGATGCTGGTGCTGGCTGCAATTGCCGGCAACGTGCTGCAGCACCGCCTGGTCTGGTCGGCCGAATCTCTCAAGCCCAAGTTCAGCAAGCTGTCGCCGGCCGAGGGCCTCAAGCGCATCTTCGGCAAGCAAGCGGCGGCGAACTTCCTCAAGGGTCTCGGCAAGCTGATCGTGCTCGGCGCGGTCATGACCATGATCCTGTGGCCGGAGCGGCATCGCATGGAAGCGATGGTCAGGCTCGATCCGGCCGCCCTGCTCGGCGCCTCCACCAGCCTGACCATTCACCTGCTCGGCGCGGTGGTCGCGGCGCTCGCGATCATCGCCATCGGCGACTATTTCTTCCAGTATCGCAGCTGGTTCCAGCGGCAGAAGATGTCGCTCCAGGAGATCAAGGAAGAGTTCAAGCAGTCCGAAGGCGACCCGCACATCAAGGGCAAGCTCAGGCAGCTGCGCCAGCAGCGCTCGAAGAAGCGCATGATGGCGGCGGTTCCCAAGGCTTCCGTGATCATCACCAACCCGACCCACTACTCGATCGCGCTGTCCTACGAGCGCGGCATGTCGGCGCCGATCTGCGTCGCCAAGGGCGTCGACAACCTCGCTTTCAAGATCCGGGAGATCGCGCGCGAGCACGACATCCCGATCGTCGAGAACGTGCCGCTGGCCCGCGCGCTCTACGCCACCGTCGAGATCGACGAGGAAATCCCGACCGAGCACTACCATGCGGTCGCCGAAGTGATCGGCTACGTCATGCGTCTGAAGAGCGGATTCGGTGCCAGCCGGCAATAATACCCCTGAAAAGTACTGGAAATGGCCGTAATCTGGGAATCAGCGTACCTTTCGCCCCTGCCGCCCTTGCGCCTGCGGGTCCGATTCAGGCAGGGAGGACCCTGCGCGCCCTGTAGCGCGTTGATTCTCTGCCGACAGGCTGTGCCAGCTTGAGATGACTGCTGAGACCGACCACGACCTCACACGCGAGCCCGTTGCGGCGCACGAGCCGTCGCCGCGCTCGGGCAGCATTGCGCTGGTGCTGCTGGTGGCCGCCGGCCTCGTCGCCGTTGCCGTCGGGTTGATGACGCTTGGGCGCGCGCAGGCCCAGCCCTATATCCTCGGCATCCTCGCCGTGCTGGCGATGGTCGGCCTGTTCAACCTGTTCGCCTTCGCCGCCGGCATCATCCGCTTCGTCGATCGCAATCTCGACGATCCCGTGATGGGGCGCATCGCCGACCACGCCTTTGACGGCCTCGCCGTGACCGACCCGCGCGGCCATGTGGTCTATTCCAATGCGGCCTATCTGACGCTGACCGGCGCCGCCGGGCCACAGGACGTGCGCCCCGTGGAACGCGTCTTCATCGGCAATCCCGACGTCTCCGAGGCGGTGTTCCGCCTGTTGAAAGCCGCGCGCGAAGGCAAGCGGCAGCAGGAAGAGGTGCGCATCTCCGGCCACGACGGCAGCCAGGGCCGCTGGCTGCGCATGCGGGTGCGGCCCCTCGGCACCGGCAAGCGCGAGACGAGATACGCGGTGTGGTCGATCGCCGACATCACCCGCGACCGCGAGCGCCAGGAGGACGTGTTCCAGGAACTCCAGCACGCGATCGAATATCTCGATCACGCGCCCTGCGGTTTTTTCTCGGTCAATCCGGCCGGCGAGCTCGCTTATGTCAACGCGACGCTGGCAAACTGGCTCGACTACGACCTCGCCGAGATCGGCTCGGGCGGGCTGAAGCTCACCGACATCGTCTCCGGCGACGGCGCTTCACTGCTGACCGCGATCGTGGCGGTGCCGGGCGAGGTGAAGACCGAGGTCTTCGACATCGACCTGCGCATGCGTACCGGCAAGACCATGCCGGTGCGGCTGTATCACAAGCTCGCCTTCGGCGCCGACGGCGCGCCGGGCCCGTCGCGCACGCTGGTGATCAGCCGTGCCCGCGACGAGCGCAGTGACCCGGACCGTGCCGCCGAAGTGCGCTTCATGCGCTTCTTCGACCATACCCCGATGGCGATCGCCACCGTCGACCGCGGCGGCAACGTCGTGCGCGCCAATGCGCGCTACGCCAAGCTCGGGCAGGCGCTAGGGCTCGACAGCGCCAGCAAGTCGATCTTCCGCGCGGTCAATTCGCGCGACCGGCATCTTTTGATCGCGGCCATCAACCAGGCCGCGGAGGGCCAGGCCGACGTCGCGCCGGTCGAAGTGGCGCTCGAAGGAACCAGAGAGCGCTGGGGCCAGTTCTTCGTCACGCCCGTGGACGCGGCCGAGAACGACGCCGAAGTCGCCATCGTGCACATGCTCGAGACCACCGAGCGGCGCGCGCTGGAGAACCAGATCAATCAGTCGCAGAAGATGGAGACCGTCGGCCAGCTCGCCGGTGGCATCGCCCACGACTTCAACAACGTGCTCTCCGCCATCATGATGGCGAACGACTTCCTGCTGAACGCGCACAAGCCGACCGACCCGTCGTTCCAGGATATCA
This sequence comes from Bradyrhizobium sp. i1.15.2, assembly GCF_040548425.1. Classification (NCBI taxonomy): domain Bacteria; kingdom Pseudomonadati; phylum Pseudomonadota; class Alphaproteobacteria; order Hyphomicrobiales; family Nitrobacteraceae; genus Bradyrhizobium; species Bradyrhizobium sp. i1.15.2. The sequence goes on from NZ_JBEPRQ010000008.1 coordinate 138,736, forward strand.
TGCAGATCAAGCAGAACGCGACGCGGGCCGCCACGCTGGTGCGGCAGTTGCTGGCGTTCTCGCGGCGGCAGACACTGCGGCCGCAGGTGCTCGACCTCGGCGATGCGCTCTCTGATCTCGCCATGCTGCTGCGTCGCCTGATCGGCGAGAAGGTCAAGCACGAGACCATCCACGGCCGCGATCTCTGGCCGGTCAAGGTCGACGTCTCCCAGTTCGAGCAGGTCATCGTCAACCTCGCGGTCAACGCGCGCGATGCCATGCCCGACGGCGGCAAGCTGATCATCCGCACCGCCAACGTCACCACCGAGGAAGCGGCCAGGCTGGCCTACAAGGGCATGCCGGCAGCGGACTACGTGCGGATCGAGGTCGCCGACACCGGTACCGGCATCCCCGCCGATATCCGCGACAAGATCTTCGAGCCGTTCTTCTCGACCAAGGAAGTCGGCAAGGGCACCGGCCTCGGGCTCTCCACCGTCTATGGCATCGTCAAGCAGACCGGTGGCTTCATTTATGTGGACTCCGAGCCGGGGCAGGGCACCTCGTTCCAGATCTTCCTGCCGCGCCATCATGCCGAGCCGGAGGTGCAGGTCGAGCAGCCGGCGCCGGTCGTTGGCGCCAGCAATGGTGCCGCGAAGGAAGCCGGGTCCGTGACGGACGCCAAGCCCCGCACCGATCTCACCGGACAGGGCACCATCCTCCTGGTCGAGGACGAAGAGGGCCTGCGCGCGCTCAACGCGCGCGGTCTGCGCTCGCGCGGCTACACAGTGGTCGAGGCCGAGAACGGTGTCGAGGCGCTGGAGGTACTGGAAGAGCAGAGCGGCGGAATCGATCTCGTCGTGTCCGACGTCGTGATGCCGGAGATGGACGGCCCGACACTGCTCAAGGCGATGCGCGAGAAGAATCCCGACATCAAGTTCATCTTCGTCTCCGGCTACGCGGAAGACGCATTCGAGAAGAGCCTGCCCGAAGGCCAGCAGTTCGACTTCCTGCCCAAGCCGTTCACGCTCAGCCAGCTCGTGGCGGCCGTGAAGGAGACGATGGCGAAGGCGGGGTGAGGGCCTCGACGCCATGACGACGGGAAACCGGAACTCCCGTCGCACAAGTGACCGGTAACCCGCGACCGCGGCTCCTTCGCACGCCCGGCCAAGCTGCCGCCAAAGATGGGCTTTTGCCACATCCCCGCGACTGAGGGCCGCAGCCATAAGTTCCGATAGTGGCTTCCTTTTTACGGAAGGCTGCCCATCTTAGGGGCACGTCCCCATGCCGGGGATCTGGGAAACCAACATGAATTTCTCGCAACGCTCCCGCAGCCTCTTCAAGACGATTGCCGTCGTGCTGGCGCTTGCGCTGCCGACTGCGCTGGCGATCTCGTCCGCCGACGCGCGCGTCGGTGGCGGCATGTCGTCTGGTTCGCGCGGTTCGCGCACCTATTCGGCCCCGCCATCAACCACGACCGCGCCGGGCTCGACCTCGCAGTTCAATCGGACCTACACCCAGCCGGGCGCAGGCATGAATTCGGCTGCCGCCGCACCCGCGCGTGGCGGCCTGTTCGGCCGCGGTGGCGGTTTCCTGGGCGGCCTTGCGGCCGGGTTCCTCGGCGCCGGCCTGCTCGGCATGCTGTTCGGCGGTGGCCTGTTCGGCGGCCTCGGCGGCCTGTCGTCGATCATCGGCCTGATCATCCAGATCGTGCTCGTGGTGCTCGTGGTTCGGCTGGCGATGTCCTGGTGGCAGCGCCGGCACACCCCGCAGGCGGCCTATGCCAACGCTGACGCCGGTGCCGGTCCGGGACCGCAGGCGAATAACCGTGGTGGTCTTGGCGGCGGTCTTGGCGGCGGCTTCGGATTCGGCGCCAACAACGCCCCGCTCGAGATCAAGCCGGACGACTATGAAGCGTTCGAGCGCCTGCTCGGCGATGTCCAGACCGCGTGGTCGAATGAGGACGTGGCCAAGCTGCACACGCTGGCGACGCCGGAAATGGTCTCCTATTTCGAGCAGGACCTCGGCCAGAACCGCGCGCGCAATGTCGTCAACAAGGTCAGCGGCGTGAAGCTGTTGCAGGGCGACCTCGCGGAATCCTGGCGCGAAGGCGAGACCGATTACGCGACGGTGGCGCTGCGCTTCGCGCTCACCGACAAGACGCTCGACCGCAATACCGGCGCAATCGTCGCCGGCAGCGAGCAGCCGGGCGAGGCCACCGAAGTCTGGACCTTTGCCCGACGTCCGGGCGGCGCCTGGGAATTGTCGGCAATCCAGCAGACCAACTGATCGCGCGTATAGCGACAAACGAGGGCGTCGTGCTTCGGCACGGCGCCCTTTTTGTTTGAGCTGCGCGTTTCGGTCAGGCGGCCATTTGGGCGAAGCACTTAATTGCTTGTTGGCCGCGCAGAGCTGCCGCAATTTCGCGCCTGCCGGTTGGATGAGGAGATATTCCGTGAGCCAGTGTGTCGCGCGCCTCAGGACAAACTACGAAGGCATTGCCAGGAGTTCGTCCCTGCTGCTGGAGGCGATCGGAACGGCGTATGACCGGATCGAGGCCGAGCGCGACCGCAATTGCTGGATCTATCTTCGCCCACGGCAGGAGGCACTCGAAGAATGCCATAAGCTGGTGGCGCGCGCGCGGACGGGCGAAAATCTTCCGCTGCTCGGCATTCCCTTTGGTGTGAAGGACAATATCGACGTTGCGGGAATGCCGACCACTGCCGCATGTCCGGCGTTCAGCTACACGCCCTGGCATTCCGCGCATAGCGTCGAACGCCTCACCGCAGCCGGCGCAATTTGCCTCGGAAAGACCAATCTCGATCAGTTCGCCACAGGCCTGTCCGGCGTGCGCTCGCCCCATGGCCCCTGCGCGTCGGTTGCCGATGCCCGCTATGTTGCGGGCGGTTCCAGTTCCGGCTCCGCGGTCGCCGTGGCGGCGGGGCACGTCGCCTTTGCGCTCGGCACCGATACCGGCGGCTCGGGGCGCATACCTGCCGGGTTCAACAACATCGTCGGAATCAAGCCGACCGTTGGGCTGGTGTCATCACGTGGCCTGGTGCCGAATTGTCCGACGATCGATTGCGTGTCGGTATTCTGCAATACCGTCAGCGACGGCGAAGCAATCCTCGACATCATCGAAGGGTTTGATTTCGAAGATCCCTACAGCCGCCTGCCCAGAACCTTTTTCTCCGCCAACGGGGCGGCGGCATCATTCCGGTTCGGCCGCGTTGCGCCAGCAGATCTCGAATGCTTCGGCATGTCGGAATGCGGCGAACTCTACGAGAGCGCCTGCGAACGTCTTGCTCATATCGGAGGAACGGCGATCGAGGTGGACTTCGCCCCATTCCGCCAAGCGGGGGAGTTGATGTTCAGCGGTCCCTGGGTCGCTGAGCGGCGCTCCGCCATCGCTTCTCTCATCGATGTCGAATCCGGCTCCTTGCTTGATGTCACGAGGACCGTGCTGGGCTCAGCCGCCGGCTATTCGGCGATCGACACGTTTGGCGCCATTCACCGGCTGCACCGGCTTCGCCGCGACGCCGAAGCAATCTTTGCCGGCATCGATGCCCTGGTGGTTCCGACTGCACCGCGGCCGTTCACACTGGAGGAGATGCATCGTGATCCGATCACCCTCAACAATCGTCTGGGCTACTACTCGTACTTTGCCAATCTACTCGATCTCTGCGGCGTCGCCGTTCCGAATGCGAAATTGTCAAACGGCATGCCCATGGGCGTGACCCTGCTAGCGCCGGCCTGGCACGATCGCGCGCTGATCGGACTGGCGCGGCGGTTCGAGGCAGGCGCAGACGGATCGGCGTTCGAATTGAAGTCTGGCGGCTAAAGGGCGGACATTATCCCATCGCCTGCCCGAGCGTAGAAATATCCAGGATCGAAATCACGGATCTTTCGTATCTGATCACGCCTTCGTCCTGGAGCCGCGCGAGTTGCACGGTCACCCATTGGCGGGTGGATCCGATGAGGTTGGCGAGATCCCCGTGGGTGAACGGCATGCCGACGAAGACCTCGTTGTCGCGCTTCACGCCGTAGACGTGCGACAGGAAGATCAGCAGGCTGTGCAGCCGCTCGGTCACCGAGCGCGTCCCAAGCATCTGGGCCATCGCCGAATAGCATCGCGCCTTGAATGCGAGGGCATCCAGCAAGGCGACGGCAATCGTCGGCGATTCCAGCGCAAGCCGCCGCAGCGCCGGTCCGGGCATGAACGTCAACCGGCTGCGCTCGGCTGCAACCGATGTCCACATGTGCGGGCCCGTCCCGAATATGTCGGGCCCGCCGACGAAGTTGCCGGGAAACCAATAGGCGAGCGTGACTTCGCGCCCCGACGGTGCAGCATAGTAGCTGCGTATGCGTCCCTCGCTGATCAGGTAGATCCCGGCCTGTGCGTCGCCCTGAGACCAAACCAGTTGGCCGGCTTCCAGGATCTTTTCGCGTCCGATCGCACGCAAGCGATTGCAATCAGCCCGGTTGAGACCATCCAGCAAGCCGGGCAGCGGTCTGACGAGATCGTCCGACTCCGCGAGCATCACACCTGCCGCTATCGCGCTGTTCGCCCTGTGCATGGCCGGCTCCGCATGTGAGACCCGGCATCGAATATTCAAGAACCATGCCAGCCCGCTGCGTCCGCCTCAGACCCGCGGGCTCCGCGTCATCAGTCCGCGTCCGACTGATTGAACGCCCGCAACCCTTCTGCGCGGATGACGTCGAGACAATCCTTCTTGAGCGACAGATAAGCTGGCTCGACCATGACAGAACTCGACCGTGGGCGCGGCAGCTTGACCGCGACTTCGCGCAGGATGCGGCCGGGTCCCGCGCTCATGATGAGAACGCGGTCGGCCAGCACGATGGCTTCATCGATATCATGCGTCACGAATACGATTGTCGCCTTGATCCGGTCGCGCAGCGCCAGCAGATTGTCCTGCATCACCGCGCGGGTCTGCGCGTCGAGCGCCCCGAAGGGCTCGTCCATCAGCAGCACACGGGGCTGATTGGCCAGCGCTCGCGCGATCGCCACGCGCTGTTGCATGCCGCCGGACAGCGTGTTCGGATAAGCGTCGGCGAAACGCTTGAGGCCAACCATCGCGATCAGATCGTCGGCGATGGCATACGCTTCCGTCTTGGACTTCCCGAGCATCCGGGGGCCGTGGGCGATGTTGCTGCGGACGGACTTCCAGGGAAAGAGATGCGGCTGCTGGAACACCATGCCGACATCGGGACGCGGACTGTAGACGGGCGCGCCCTCGACCAGGATCTCGCCTTCGAACGGCACTTCCAGCCCGGCGATCGTATTGAGCACCGTCGACTTGCCGCAGCCGGAGGGCCCGGCGATGCAAACGAACTCGCCAGGCGCCACGTCAAACGAAACGCGATCGACCGCAATCATTTGCCCGCGCTTGGTGTCGAAGACGATGCTCAGGTTCGAGACTTGAATGGCCGGTTGTTTTCGGGCCGATTCGACGGAGGCAGGCGAACTTGCCAGCGCCAGTTTCATGCCCGATCGAGATCCCGACATCAGCGCCACCAGACGATACGTTCGGCAAGAGCCGCAAACAGCCGGTCGGCGATGAACGACATCAACCCGAGCGCTGCGAGCCCGCCCATGACCTGGCCCGTTTGCAAATTCTGCTGCGCAATCTCGATCCTGTAGACGATGCCGGCGAAAGCGCCGGCCAGTTCAGCCGCGACAAGCGTATAGAAGGAGATGCTGACGGCGGTGCGCAACCCGACCACAATGTAGGGAAGCGCGCCCAGCAGCACGATCTCCTGCAGCATCTGCCGTCGGGGCGTGCCGAGCATCAACGCCGCCCGAATTAGACCACGGTCGACCTTCTGCACGCCGATGTGAGTCGAAAGCCATACCGTGAAGAATACGCCCCATACGACGAGGAACAATTTTCCCGCCTCCGACAGGCCGAACCAGAGGATGACGATCGGCACGAACGCAATCGGCGGAATAGGCCGCAAGATATGGAATAGCGGGGACAGCAAGCTCGAGATAACGGGGAATTGGCCGGTGAGAACACCGAGCAGGATGCCGAGCGCGCCGCCTATGATGAATCCCGTGGTGACGCGAAAGAGGCTGGCCAACAGATCGCTAAAGAACTGTCCGCTTCGTATCCACTCAAGCACGGCCGCAGCAACCACCGTCGGCGGTGGAAACAGCACCATGTTGACGGTCCCCGAACGGGAGATCAGTTCCCAGAGCCCAATGAACAAGGGAAGCGAAAGCGCCCCGACCAGAATATTGAGGCGGCGAAGCCGAACTGAATTCGGCCGCCGAGCGCGACCGCCAGCGCGGATGGCAATATCGCGTCCCGCTGAAGTGGCTTCCTGCATGGCCGCGCGGGTGCCTATTTCCACGACAGGGTGACGCGTGCGGGGTCGACCTTTTTCAGTGGCTCGGTGACGATGATCTTGCTGAAGTCGGGCATCGCCGCTCCCGGAGGATGGTTGCCGCTCTCGAGGCGCCATGCGGAATGGGTCTTCAGAATCTCGATCAGCCGGTCATCGAGACGCACCCGGTAAACATAGTCGGCCCAGATGGGCGCGAGTTCGTCCCGCTTCATTCCAACCGCGTCCGCCACTGTCGTGATCGCTTCATCCGGGTGTTCCTTCATCCAGACCTCGGCATCGATCAGTGCGGCGATGAACTTCTCGACCAGCACGGGGTTGGCGTCCAGATAGGACTTCATGACGACGATATTGAACGTCTCGGAGTAGGTGCCCTTTGTATCGACCTCAGTGACGGCTTCGCCCAGGGCCTTCTTCGCGTTGGCGACGTGGGGCTCCCAGGTGTCGAACGCGTCGATGCTTCCGGCTGCAAGTGCCGGCAGCATCTCCTGCGGCCGCAGATTGACGAGGGTGACATCCTTGGGCGTCAATCCCACCGACTTCAGCAAGGTCGCCGTGTAAACCTCGCTGCCGGTGCCGGCAGTAAAGGCGATTCGCTTGCCGCGAAGATCTTCCTTGGTCTTGATGCCGGCCTTGGCCGCGACCAGCGTCTTGAGATCGGAATATTCCATGCCGGCGACGAACGCGATGGGCTGGTTTGCCATCGCCGAAGCGGTGACCGGCGCCTCGGCCGTCGTCGCGATGTCGGCGCCGCCCCCGATCACCGTGTCCAGGCACTGCTTGCCGGACGTGAAGTTCGAGACTGTGATGTCCAGTCCGTTCTTTTCGAAGATTCCCTTCGATTTGGCGACGATCGCAATGCCGGAGATCGGTCCGAGGTTTTGCGCAAGTCGGGCTTTGAGCAGTTCCGCGGCCAAGGCGCAGTTCGGACCGATGGCAAGACCGATGGCAAGGCAGCAAAGGGTGGCACGGCCGGCAATTGTCGTGATTGGGCGGATGGTGGTCCGGTGCATGACGATCTCCCCCTTGCGCCGCGCCCTGCGCAGCCCCGATGTGATCGCGGATACCGCCCTGAACGGTCCCGCCACAGTCCCCCGCGTCCTCCCCTGGACGATCACTTGAGGATCGGCCCATTTGGTATGCTCGCCCGGCACCCTTGTCCCGGGAAGCAATTAATCGACATGGCAGTCGGGAAGCGGCTGGGAATCGTCGGCGATCCCGCTGACCAACTGATCGCAGACGACATGAAAAACCAGGGCGTCTCGCATCGCGGCATTGGAATAAGCGGGCCGGCGTCGGGTTGAAATCTGGCGGCCAACAAAAACACAAAGGGAGGACAGGATGATCCGTATCGAGAGATCCGCGACGATTACAGGCCTCGCGCTCGCTGCGGCCTTGCTTGCGGCGCCATCGGCGCGAGCGCAGTCGGCCGACATGACGTTCTTCGTGACGTCCAATGGTCCTGGCAGAGGCGCCGATCTCGGCGGCCTGGAGGGGGCCGATGCGCAGTGCCAGAAGCTGGGCCAGGCCGGCGGCGCCGGCAGTAAGACCTGGCGCGCCTATCTCTCCACGCAGGCCGCCGACGGCAAGCCGGCCGTCAACGCGCGCGACCGCATCGGCAAGGGACCGTGGCAGAACGCCAAGGGCGCTGCAATCGCCAAGGACGTTGCCGACCTGCACGGGGCGGCCAACAACCTCACCAAGCAGACCGCGCTCAGCGAGAAGGGCGAGGTCATCAACGGCCGCGGCGACACGCCGAACCGGCACGACATCCTCACGGGATCGCAAGCCGACGGCAGCGCATTTCCCGCGGGTGACGACAAGACCTGCAAGAACTGGACGTCGAGCACGCAAGGCGCGGCGGTCGTCGGCCACGCCGACCGTCAAGGCCTGCGCGATGACGAGCCGTCGAAATCGTGGAACAGCTCGCATCCCTCGCGCGGTCCCGACGGCGGCTGCTCGCAGGCCGATCTGAAGAGCACCGGCGGCGACGGGCTGCTGTATTGCTTCGCATCGAATTGAGGCTGCCGTCATTGCGAGGAGCGCAGCGACGAAGCAATCCAGAGTCGCTCCAGGGTGACAGTCTGGATTGCTTCGCTGCGCTCGCAATGACGGAGCGTGTGGTGCCGCCGTTCAGCCTCATCCTTACGGAACCTTGTCGCGCGTGATAAATTGGTCCTGTCGCTTCCACGCTCACGGACCCCTTCCATGAAATACGAGCTCTATTATTGGCCCGAGATCCAGGGCCGCGGTGAATATGTGCGGCTGGCGCTGGAGGAGGCGGGCGCGGCATACGTCGACGCGGCGCGTGGCCCACGCGGCACAGCTGCGATGATGAAGATGATGGAGGCGCACAAGGGCACGCCGCCCTTTGCGCCGCCGTTCCTCAAAGCCGGCAAGCTCGTCATCGGCCAGACCGCGAACATCCTGCTCTATATCGGCGCCCGCCACGCGCTCGCCCCGAAGTCGGAGGCGGGGCAACTCTGGGTGCATCAGCTCCAGCTGACGATCACCGATTTCGTGGTCGAGATTCACGACACCCATCACCCGCTCGGGCCCTCGCTCTACTACGAAGATCAGAAACCGCCGGCAAAGAAGCGCACCGCCGACTTCTGGGGCGAGCGCGTGCCGAAATATCTCGGCTATTTCGAGCAGCTCCTCGAGGACAATGGCGCCGCCTATGTCACCGGCCGCAAGCTGACCTATGTCGATCTCTCGCTGTTCCAGCTCGTCGCGGGGCTGCGCTATGCGTTTCCGAAGCGGATGGAGGCGTTCGAGACAGAGATACCGGCCCTCGTCGGCCTGCACGACCGCGTCGCCGCGCGGCCGAACATCAAGGCTTATCTCGATAGCGAGCGCCGCATTCCCTTCAACGAGCAGGGCATCTTCCGCCGCTACCGCGAATTGGATGGTTAAAGCACAGCGGAGTGACGCGCGCGCTCACCACACGCCAGGCAGCAGCCGATAGCGCACGCGCGTCACATAGTCGGCATACCCCGGCAGGCCCTCGCGTAGCGTGCGCTCCTCGATGCGAATGCGGACCGCAAATAATGCGATGAACAGCGGCGCCATCAGAAGTCCCCACCATGAACCCAGAAGCAGCGGCACGCCGGCGAAGAACAGGATCATGCCGCTGTACATGGGATGACGCACATGGGCATAAGGCCCCGTCGAGATCACGCGCTGCGCGCGCTCGGCTTGCAGCTTCACCACGGGCGCCGCGAACGAGTTCTCGCGGAAGACCCAGAGGATGAACAGCGTCGAAAGCAGGAACAGGGCGAGGCCGAGCATCTGCAGCGCCATCGGCATGTCGGAGGACAGCGTACGCCGGTCGAGCCCCATCGCCGCCAGCCAGACCAGCATCGCGACGACGAAGACGGTCATGAACACCTTGTCGGCAGCGGGCTGGTCCTTTTGCAGGACCGGCCGCAGACGTTCGGCGAGCAGTGCGGGGTCGACCCGGTAAAGCCACCAGCCGCCGAGCGGGCCGAGCAGGGCGGAGGTCGCGAGGAACACCCAGGCCGACGGCCAATGCAGGGTTCCGGCGGACACGAACAGCAGCGCGCCCATGGCGGCGGTGGTGATCGTGCTCTGTAACAGCAGTCTTGCGATCATGCGCAGGTCTCAGGTAGCCGCGCACGATATTGGTCCTGCTATCCGGCGAAGATGCGGCCGGACACGCGAAAAGCCCGATCGACCGGATCGGGCATTTCATCTTCGCGGTTGATCAGGCGAGCTGATCGATCCGCGTACCCTGACCCGGCGGCAGCGGTGCAGGCGGCGGCGGCTTATAGGTCGGGTCGTTGTCCTTGGTCTTGATCTGATCGTCCTGCTGCTTGGTCGAGTCGTAGCTCGGCACCACGATCGCGATCGGCGGCGGCGAAACGGTGGAAACGCTCATCCAGAAATCCTCGCACATGGAAACATTGACACTGCGCCGCGAGGAGCGAAATTTCCTTCAAGCCAATCGTTAAAATGCGAGGGATCTGGTGCGGTGGGATGTGCTCTCGGACCTCTCCTCGTCATTGCGAGCGCAGCGAAGCAATCCAGTCTGTCTCCGCGGAGGGATTCTGGATTGCTTCGCTGCGCTCGCAATGACGGAGTCTGTAGTGGGCGGTGTGCTGTCAGACGCACACCGCGCGGGAGCCGCCTATTCGTCTTTGCCGCGCGTGATCGCGATGGACGCATCCGTCTTGGTGCGGGTGCATTCCATGTTGAGACGCCGATAACGCATGCTGATCTTGTCGCCGCGCAAGAGCCCCATCCGCTTCAGGCAGCGTGTCGCGCCCGTCGTCGTATCGTCCTTGGTCACGGTGAAGACGATCGCCGCCATCGACCCCACCAGCGCAAAGAACTCCGGTTTCGGCTTGCGATCGCCCTTGGCATAGAGCTCGATCGAATATTTGTCGCCACGGCAAGCCACGGACAATTCCTTGGCCGCGGGATGCGTCAGGTAGACGACATTCGCGGCGCGGAAATTCACCTTGAGGCGATCGACCTGGTTCGCCAGCTCCTTGGCGCTGTCATCGCAGCGGTCCGCGCGCGCGGGTGCGGCGAGGGTCACAAGGCCGGTGATGGCGGCGGCGACCAGGATCGCGCCGCGGACGTGCAAGTTCAATGTCATGATGAAAAGCCCCTTAGCGGGCGCATTCAACCGTCGTCCCGCGCGTAGCGCAAGGGGTGCATCAGGGTCTTCACTGGCGTCATGAGGGCCTGGTGTCCGCCGACAGCCGCCGAAAATAGCTCGCCATGCGCCGAATCGGGATGCCCCGACCGCACCAGAGCGCCTTCCCTTTGCGGCAAAAAAGCTTAGAACGCTTCTATGAAAGGGGCCCACGCGAGGGCTCCAAAACCCCGAGATTCCAGCCCATGAACGCTCCCACCGCCTTCCCCGACCCCGCAAAGCCCGTTCCGCCTTACAGGCACACGCCGCTGTTTCCGCTGGGCAAGGACGAGACGCCCTACAAGAAGATCACAGCCGAGGGCGTGCGGGTCGAGAAGGTGCTGGGGAAAGACATGCTGGTGGTGTCGCGCGAGGCGCTGCGGGCACTGTCGGAAGCCGCCTTTGGCGACATCAACCACTATTTGCGGCCGGGTCATCTGAAGCAGCTCCGCGCGATCCTCGAGGATGGCGAGGCGAGCCCGAACGACAAGTTCGTCGCGCTGGACTTTCTCAAGAACGCCAACATCGCCGCCGGCGGCGTGCTGCCGATGTGCCAGGACACCGGCACCGCGATCATCATGGGCAAGAAGGGCTGCAACGTCATCACGGACGGTGACGACGAGGCGGCACTGTCGGAGGGCGCGCGCGATGCTTACCTGCGCCGCAATCTGCGCTACTCGCAGGTCGCGCCCTTGTCGATGTACGAGGAGAAGAACACCGCCAACAACATGCCGGCGCAGTGCGAGATCTATGCCGAAGGCGATGACGCCTACAAGTTCATGTTCATGGCGAAGGGCGGCGGCTCCGCCAATAAGAGCTTTCTGTTCCAGGCCACGCCCTCGGTGCTGACCAAGGACCGGCTGCTCGCCTTCCTCAAGGAGAAAGTGTTGACGCTGGGCACTGCGGCGTGCCCGCCTTATCACCTCGCCATCGTGATCGGCGGCACCTCGGCCGAGCTCTGCATGAAGACGGTGAAGCTGGCGTCGGCTCGCTATCTCGACGCGCTGCCGACCCACGGCTCGCCCGACGGCAACGCGTTTCGCGATCTCGAGATGGAGCAGGAAATCCTGAAGATGACGCAGTCGCTCGGCGTCGGCGCGCAGTTCGGCGGAAAATATTTCTGCCACGACGTGCGCGTGATCCGCATGCCGCGTCACGGTGCCTCGCTGCCGATCGGGCTGGGCGTGTCATGCTCGGCCGATCGCCAGGTGCTCGGCAAGATCACCAAGGACGGCGTCTATCTCGAAGAGCTCGAGCACAACCCGGCGCAGTATTTGCCTGAGGTCGAGCAGTCGCTGGGCGGCGAGGTCGTCAAGATCGATCTCAACCAGCCGATGAAGGATATCCTGGCCACCTTCTCGAAGTACCCGACCAAGACGCGGGTCTCGATGACCGGCACCATGATCGTCGCGCGCGATTCCGCGCATGCCAAGCTGCGCGAGCGGCTCGACAAGGGCGAGCCGCTGCCGGACTATTTCAAGAACCATCCCGTCTATTACGCCGGCCCCGCCAAGACGCCCGAGGGCTACGCCTCCGGTGCGTTCGGCCCCACCACCGCTGGCCGCATGGATTCCTTCGTCGATCAGTTTCAGGCCGCCGGCGGCTCGATGGTGATGGTCGCCAAGGGCAACCGGGCGCCGGCCGTGCGCGAGGCCTGCAAGAAATATGGCGGCTTCTATCTCGGCTCTATCGGCGGTGCCGCGGCGAATCTTGCCGAGCACTGCATCAAGAAAGTCGAGGTGCTCGAATATCCCGAGCTCGGCATGGAAGCGATCTGGCGCATCGAGGTCGTCGACTTCCCGGCGTTCATCATCATCGACGATAAGGGCAACGACTTCTTCAAGGAGCTGAATCTGGGCTAGCTCTTCGCCTCGCTCCGGAGTGCCGGAAGAGCTCGGCCTGCATGGTTCGAGACGCCCGCTTTGGCGGGCTCCTCACCATGAGGGTCTGATATCTCGCCGCGAAACATGACCTCATCCTGAGGGCCCGCCGGAGGCGGGCGTCTCGAAGGATGGGCCGCAGGCTAACTGCAATTCGTGACCTGGTTGGAGCACAGCCCGCGCCACCAGCCGCGGACGCCGTCCTGGCTCTCGACGAGGCCCCAGAGGCCGCTGCAAGCAAAGATGTGCTTCGGCCCGCCATCGGTGTCGATCGGACCGCCGAGCTCGCGCTGGGCCGGCATCCATTTCGCATCGACGAAGGGCGCCTGGAACAGGCCGCCCATGCGGGTCGCGCCATTGGCGTAGGCCGCGCCGACCTTGTTGGAGGCGACCCAGCCGCGTCCGGCATAGGGCTTTGGCGCGCTGCGCGGATATTTCTTGTCGTCCTCGTAGTCCTTGCCCGGCGGCTTGGCGCCTTCGATCAGAAACCAGCCGTTCTTGAAGCCGATGATGCGGAATTCGGTGAGCCAGCCGCCATCGGGCGTGTTCTCGCTGCCGCCGAGCTTGAGCAGGTAGGGCGGCGGAAGCGTGCCGAGCACACGCGCCTTGGTCGATGGTTCGGCACGCACGTTGAGGCCATCAGGATCCTTGTCGACGGACCAGGCGCCGAGATCGCACGGCTCGGTGCCGTCGGGAAGCGTCGAGCGCTTGGCGGCGAGATCGGCGTGCAGCTTTGCGAATTCGGTGTCGTCGTTGTCAGGATCCGGCCCGCTACGCGGCTTCAATGCGGCCGAGACTGCGCGCGTCGCATCCGACGTCAGCGCGACCACAAGAGCCTGGCGCGCGCCGAAAACGCTTGCAGGCGACTTCGGATCGTTCGACGAGATCGGATAGACGGCGAGGTAGCCCGTCGAACCTTCGGTTCGATAGGCCGTGCCGGCAACATAGCCTGCCGGTAGCATGGCGAGCGCGCTTGCCCGCCACGCCGGTTCGGCGTCGTCCGCGCGCGCCGCTTGTGTCGCGACACACAGGATCGTCGCCGCGATGAGACCGAGCGCGCGCACGGTTGCCGCGCGGCTTAGGCGCGCGTGCCGGTGAACGGGAAGCTGCCCATCGGGCCGATGCCCATCTCACCGCTCATGCTGTCGCCCGAGACGGTTCCGATGAATTCGAGCGTCAACGGCATCGGATTGGTGATCGAGACCTTCCAGTTGACGGCATCGCCGCTGACGGTGCCGTCGAATATCTCGGCTGTATCGCCTTCCGCACCCTGCGTCCCTGTGAGCGTGCCGCCGGCAGCCGTCAGGCTCAGCGTCGCCTTGCGCTCGCCCATGGGGGTTGTCAGGGTCAGAGTCCAGTTGCCGTCGACGGCCATTCGCGTCTCCCAAGATCCCGGCGGACCGCGACGATCCGCGGGCCAGTCCCGGCCGAGCGTATAGCGCAACTCGTCGCCCGCGCCTAACGCTCCGTCGGAGGCATTTAGGCGCGGGCGGCGGCGCGCCGTCGGCTGGTGACGATGAGACGGAGCACGACATATTGCACGGCGAAGGCGAGGATCTTGGCGCCGCCCGCGACCACCGTGATGTAGAACGCCCACAGCTTCAGATCGCCTGTGGAGGCGACGGCGATCATGCCGGCGCCGATCACGAACATCAGCGCAGCCCAGGCATAACCTGCAGCCGTCACATATTCCGGAACGGTCTCTACGACGATCGCCGGCATGTAGCGCAGCATCCAGCCGCGCTTGAGCATGATGGCGCCGATCGCGAAATGCGCGATCGAGGGCTTTGCGAGCATGAAGCGGGGATCGTTGGTCAGCAGCGTGATCGTGCCGAGCACGACGACGAGCGCGACGCTCGCATAGGTCATGTAATTGACCTGCTGCCCCTTGACGCGCGCGTAGATCACCTGCGCGATCGCTCCGGCAATCGCCACCGACGTTGCCAGGACGACGTTGTCGGTCACGAGGTAGATGACCAGGAAGACGATGGCGGAGAAGAGGTCGGAGGCGAGGCGGGCGAATACGTCCTTCATCGTCGATCCTGTTCAGCGAGTGTGGGGCAGTGCGCTGGCCGGCGCACCGTACGTGATCTGCCGATATTCGGGATACCATTTTGTGAAGTACATCGCGCTGTTGCGGGCGGCGAAGGCGACCGCAAGGCTCGACCAGAGCGGCAGGCCGGGGACATAGAGCAGCACGAGATTGGCGGCCGCCATCAGCAGCGCAGCCGCAGTCCATGCGCCGGTGATGACGTAATTGGCATAGAGAAAGCCGGGCATTGCCGCGGTCTCGGCCGGCACGGCCTCCAGCGCGTATTGCAGCGTGAATGGACGGCGGACCAGCATCGAGCCGAGCGAGATGACGAAGATGCCGATGTCGACCGACAGCTTGACACCGAGTGTGCCGAGCGCCGGATCGAACAGCGCGAGGTGGATGCCGATTGCGGCGAATAGCAGCGCCGAGCTCATCGCCAGGATCTTCACCGATCGACCGCGCACGACATCGATCGCGACGGTGGCGAGACAGATTGCCGAGGCCACGAATACGCTGATCGTGGCCGATGTCATCAGCATCAGGAAGGTGAAGGCGCCGTAGGGCGCGAGGATCAGGAAAATCGCCATGGTCCGCCTCGGTCAGGCCTTATCTTTACGATGTAAAGATCAATAAGTCACGGGCGGAGCGGGGTCAAGCAAAATCTTTACAGTGTCAAAATGACGTAAGCGACTTCCAAAAATTGAATTGCTGCAACGGCTTGGTCGGCCATTTCGTCGATGAATCCGGCCCAGGGCAGGTAGGACAGCGCAGGTAACGCACAGGTGACCAAGAGGACGAGGGCGAGCAAGATACCGCCGTTGAAGACGGTTTGGCCGCTCCGCCGCGGCTGGATCATCTGAAGTGTGAGGGCGGCGCAGATCAGGACCAGGACGACGAGATAGTCCGCAGTGATCGATGGCATGTGCATCAGAGACCTCTTTGGTGGCATCCGCGATGACGAGGAACAGCTACTGCGCGCCGACCCAATTGCCGTGAAAACCGTCGGGCACGCGGTGGCCGAGCTGCACCAACGCGACCGGGCCGGCCTCGACATCCCTGGCGTTGAACACGGCGAGGTCGCTCCGGTTCTCCCGCGCGCGCCAGACCACCGCCAGCAGCCAGCCATCGCCTTCTGCCGCATCTTTCGACCGCTCGACGAAGACCGGTTCAGAAATGGTGTCGCCGGCCGGCAGCAGATAATGGCCGAGGCGCTTGCCCTTGCCATCGACATGGACGACGCCGGACAACGCGCCGAACATCGGCAGCGTCGGATTGGCGCAGGCGTACCAGCCGTGACCGCTCTTCAATCCGGCGCGGCGGTCGTCGATGCGCGGGAATTCGCCGGTGAGATCGTCGAGATAGGTCTGCTGGAAGCGGTCGGTATTCCCGGCAAGATCAAACGTCCAGCGGCAATGGCGGGCGAAGGATTTCTCGGGATTGGTGGGCGTGCCGTCGGGATGCGTGAACAGTGGTGCTTCCTCGAACTGCATGACGTCGGCGATGATGCGGTCACCTTCCTCCCATGCATTCATGACGTGGAAGACGTAGCAGGCCTCAGCGCGAAACCAGACGATGTCCTTCGCGCTGCCCTTGCGCTTGATCACGCCGACATAGGCGCCCTTGTCCGGCTCCCAGGCATAGGGCGGCCGCCCGCTCATCGCGCGCTCCATGCTGCCGGTGAGGGGCAGGATCGGAAACAGCAGGTGGTTTTCCGTGACGATGAAGTCGTGCACCATGCTGGCATAGGGCGCCTCGAAACGTTCGAAGCGCGTCGCCTTACCGGACGCATCGATCGACCCGTAGGAGAGGGCAGGCGTCAGCGGTCCCGCCGCATTGTAGCCGAAGAACACCAGCTCGCCGGTGACGGGATCGATCTTCGGGTGCGCGGTGAAGGTGCCGGCGATGCGGCCTTGATAATTGTGATAGCCGCGCGTCGCGAGCGTACCGGGCTCGATCTCAGTCGGCAGATGCAACTCCTCCAGCGCAAGCAGCTTGCCGGCATGGAAGATGATGTTGGTATTCGCAACGCCGCCGTCGGTCAGGTTCGCCGGGGCATCCGGCAGCTTGCGGCCAAAGCCGCCGAACAACGCGCGGCCGGCATCGTGCTCGGCCAGCCATTTCGACGTGCGGATCCAGCGGTTGCGATGGCTGGCGCGCCCGTTCTCGAGATGAAAGGCGTGCAGCATGCCGTCGCCGACGAACCAGTGCGCGCCGGGCGACTCGAACTGCGGATCGGGGCCGTTGCGATAGAGCGTGCCGTTCAGCTCGCGCGGCAATTCACCGATGATTTTCAGGAAGGGCGCGTCGGCCTCGAACGGAATCGGACCGAGATTGTGGCGGCGTTCGGCAACGGCGTCCTGCTGCACGGCGTATCCTCCCTCATCTTTACATCGTAAAGATCAAATAGTCGTACGAGGAGTTCTGGTCAAGTGAAATCTTTACACTGTAAATATTGCGTCTTATAGCTGGCCTATGGGCAAGAGCGAAATCAGGACAGCAACCGCGCGCGGTGCGCGCACCCCAAAGAAGGCGAGCGCCCCGGCGCGCCTCGCGCGACGGACGGCGAGCGTCAAGGCCGAGGCGCCCTATCACCACGGCGCGCTGCGCGAGGCGCTGCTCCAGGCCGCCGAACGGGTGCTGGAGCGTGACGGGCTCGCCGGCCTGACATTGCGCGCCGTGGCGCGCGAGGCGGGCGTCTCGCATGCCGCGCCCACCCATCATTTCGGCGACCTCACCGGACTTCTCAGTGAGCTCGCGGCGGTTGGCTTCCGCCAGTTCAATGCGGCGATGGCGTCGTCCTCCGACTCCGCCACCACCCCGCTCGAGCGCGCGCTGGCGCGGCCGAAAGCCTATGTTGCCTATGCCCAGGCTCATCCCGGCATGTACGGCATCATGTTCCGCACCGAGCGCCTCGACTATTCCAGGCCGTCGCTGCACGAGGCCGCCGAGGCGTCCTTTGCCGGGCTCGCCAATGCCGTCGGCATGATGCGGCAGGAGCAGATCAGCGGCGACGCGCTGACGCTCCATCAGGGCGCCGCGATCGCGCGCGCGTGGTCGATGGTACATGGTTTTACCATGCTGCTGCTCGATGGGCGGCTGGAGGATATTCTGGGGCGCCTGCCCGAGGGCACGACTCCCGAACGACTGCTCGAGGCGATGCTGATGTCGCCCGTGACGGGGAAGCCGCCGGGCCCTTGATGGCTTGCCGCGAGCGCCTAGCGCATCGTCGCGAGCTCGACGGCTCGGCCGCGCGCGCCGACGATCTTCACCTCGTCCTTGCCGCAGGTAAAACTGCGGGCGAACTCGTCCGCGGCCTTGCGCGCGAGCTCATTGGCGTTCGGGTTGGCGATCGCGTCGACATAGGCGACGTGGCAGACGGGGCCGGGTGGCAGCCGGGTCACGATCAGCATGGCCTTGGTGTTCGGCCGCCCCTGCTTGTCGGGATCTGTGCCATCGGCGATGTGCCAGCGCTGGATCATCGCAAACGGCTTGGCCCCCGCGGTGCGCCATTCGACCGTGGTCTCGGACGAGTTGAACGGAGCGAACCAGACTTTTGCCGCCGGTTCCTCGGCCGCGGCCTTGCGATTGCGGCCGACCGAGACGATTTCGCGAAGATCGTCCTCGGCGATCAGGACCACGAGGCCATCCTTGCCCTTGCAGACCCGCGTGGTGCTGCCGTCGAGCTCGCTGGGCTTGCCGATCTGGCGGCAATCCTTCGAGGCCGTCGAGCTATATTGGCTGCCCACGGATTGGGCGTCGGCGCGGCCGAGACCGCTGCACATCAGCAACATGGCCAGGAGCAATATGGCCAAGGTTGCGGTGGTGATGCGGAACATGACGACGCCTTTAGTCGAGCGGGAACTCCGTACCATCAGACGTCTTGATTGTGGGCAAGGTTCAAACAGTGTCGACAGACACCTGACAGGGGCGCGGAATCGTTCTAGAAGAGCGGCTTCGCTTGGGCTCTTTCAGCCTTGTTCGCGTCCTCGTTTTTCGTGATCATGCCAGCCACCTCGTCCAACAAACCTTATCGCGTCGGCCGCTCGAAGACCGGGCTCGGCCTCTTCGCCACCAAGCCGATCAAGAAGGGCACCCGGATCATCCGTTATTACGGACCGATCCTGGACTCCCGGATTCCCGAGCACGACGACATCGAGAACAAATATTTGTTCGAGCTCAACGGCCGCTGGACCATTGACGGCTCGGTGCGCAAGAACCTCGCGCGCTACATCAACCATTCGTGCCGGCCCAACGCCGAATCCGACGTCCGGCCGCGCGAGCGCAAGGTCTTCATCCGCGCCATCAAGAACATCGAGCCGGGCGACGAGATCAATTACGACTACGGCACCGATTATTTCAAAGCCTACCTGAAGCCGATCGGCTGCAAGTGCGAATCTTGCGAGAAGAAGCGCAAGAAGCTGCGCGCGGAAGCGCGGGCCGAACGCGCCAAGGTGAAGGCGCGCGCGGAGCGTAAAGCGCAGAAGGCGGGGGCGAAGCCCGTCAGAAAGAAGAAGCTCAACGGCGTCGCTGTTGGCAAAGCCAACGGGCGCGCGCGGGCGTAGCCTGATTTCGAGCTTCTGGCACAACTGTCATGCTCCGCGAAAGCGGGGCATCCAGTACGCCGCGGCCTTTTCGTATGCGACGACTGCCTCTGGAATACTGGGTCGCCCGGTCAAGCCGGGCGACGACAGCGAGTGATGCGGCCTCACGCAGCCAGCATACTCCCGCTCCTGCGCAATCCCAC
The DNA here is from genome assembly GCF_040548425.1 of Bradyrhizobium sp. i1.15.2. Classification (NCBI taxonomy): domain Bacteria; kingdom Pseudomonadati; phylum Pseudomonadota; class Alphaproteobacteria; order Hyphomicrobiales; family Nitrobacteraceae; genus Bradyrhizobium; species Bradyrhizobium sp. i1.15.2. The sequence continues at coordinate 158,400 of NZ_JBEPRQ010000008.1, forward strand.
ATATTGCAGCTCGGCAAACACGCCGGTCGCGATCGCCTGCGCCACGACCATGAGCTCGCCGGCAAGATTCGGCGACACCGCGCCCGAGAGCAGCAGCGCGATGCTGCCGACCGTCCAGGCCGCGTTGCCGACCACGACTAGCAGCACCAGCGGCTTTGCCACGGAGCCGCGCGAGGCGAGCCAACCGACGAGCGCGGTGTAGGCGATCAGGAACAGGCCGGTCTCGCGCAGCAGCGCTTCGGGCAGGTTGAACAGCGACGCGAACGTGCTGGCGCCGAAAGTGAAACCGAGAGCGGCGACGCCGCTGAAGATCGCGTCGGCAAGAAGCGCGCGGCGAAGCAAGGTGGATGCGTCAATCATCGTGGTCTCCATGGTTGGGTTGGGCTCGAGGTGAAAGTCAGTGCAATCCGCGCCACCAGGCGCGGAGCAGGCGGGCGAGGCGGAACGGGCAAAGGCTCCTGCCGACGCCGTGCTCGAAGGCTGTGACCTGCGCGACGACATAGTCGCCGGTCGAATGCACCAGCGGCTCCGGCATGTTGAGGCCGCGCGCCAGCATCCGGGTTGCGAGTGCCATGGCCCAGGGAACAAGGTGGTCTGCGACGGTCCGGTAGAGCAGCAGTGCGATCATGGTCGTCTCCTGTTGCGACCCAAGATGCGCCGGCCCGAGGCCCAATTCGATTACCTCCGACGTAATGGAAGGGCCGAAATCTGCGTGCTAGGTTTTCGACCATGACCGCACATGCATCCACGGCACAGGCCGAACGCAGCCAGCCGGTCCATATCGGCGACCATCTGCGCGAATGGCGGCAGCGCCGCCGCATGAGCCAGCTCGATCTCGCCGGCGAGGCCGAAATCTCGGCGCGGCATTTGAGCTTCGTCGAGACTGGCCGTGCCGCACCCTCTCGCGACATGGTGCTCAGACTCGCCGAGCGCCTCGACGTGCCCTTGCGCGAACGCAACGTGCTGCTGGTCGCCGCCGGCTATGCCCCGGCCTTTCCGCAGCGCCCGCTGGAGGATCCCGCCTTGAAATCAGCCCGCCAGGCGATCGACCTCGTCCTTAGGGCGCATGAGCCCAATCCGGCGCTGGCTTATGACCGCCACTGGAATCTGGTCTCCGCCAACCGCATGCTGGCGCCGCTGCTCGCCGGCATTCCGCAGCGACTGCTCGGTCAGCCCTTCAACGTGCTGAGGCTTGCCTTCCATCCCGAGGCTCTGGCACCGCGCACGGTCAATCTCGCGGAATGGTGCGGGCATCTCCTGGAGCGGTTGCACCGGCAATGCGAGGCGACCGCCGATCCCGAGCTGATCAAGCTGTACAACGACCTGAAGAGCTATCCGATCCCGGCGCGTGCGGCGCCGCTGTCGAGCGACAATGTCGCGATCCCCTTCAAGCTGCGCCACGACGGGGAGATACTAAGTTTCTTCTCCACCACCATGGTGTTCGGTACGCCGGTCGACATCACGCTATCGGAGCTGGCTCTGGAAACCTTCTTCCCGGCCGACGAGCGCACTGCCGAGCGGCTCCGACAAATGGCAGCAGCCATGAGCTAGCGGCCTTGCCTCGGAATGGGTTCGGCTTATCTTTGGGCACAACCCGCAACGCCCGAAGGAGGCGCTCATGAGCACCCTAAAGCCGCTCCAGATTGACGTCGTCTCCGACGTGGTATGCCCCTGGTGCTATATCGGCAAGCACCGGATCGAGAGCGCGCTGGCGCTGGTGCCCGACGTTCCGGTCAAGCTCAATTTCCGTCCCTTCTTCCTCAATCCCTGGGTGCCGTCCGAGGGCATCAGCCGGGAGGAGTATCTCACCAAGAAGTTCGGCTCGGTCGAGGCCTATAAGGGCATTGCGGGACGCGTCGTTGCGGCCGCGGGCGAAGAGGGGCTCGTCTATCGGCCAGAGCTGGTCGCGCGTCAGCCCAACACCACCGACTGCCACCGCCTGATCCTCTGGGCCGAGGCGATCGGCAAGGCGCCCGAGATGAAGCAGCGCCTGATGGAGCTCTACTTCCGCGACGGCGGCGACCTCACCGATGTGAACGTGCTTGTGCAGGCGGCTGCCGATGTCGGCCTCGATCCCGACGACGTGCGCAAGCGCCTCGCCACCGACGAGGACGTCGCGCGCGTATCGGCGGACGCGCAGGAAGCCGCCGAGAAGGGCATCTCCGGCGTGCCGACCTACGTGTTCGCGCAAAAATACGCCGTCTCCGGTGCGCAGGATCCCAACATGCTCGCGCGCGCCATCCGCGAGGTCTCGGCGGAGATCAACGCCCAGGCGGCTGAGTAGGAGCTATCCTATTTACGAAGCAGGCGAACTGCGCGGCGCGCCGCCGCGTAGGCGATGCCGTGCGCCGCGAGCGCTCCGTGAACGAGCGCGACGATGGGGTCGTTCCGCAGCAACGGTATCAGCACGTCGCCGACGGCGAAACGCCCGCGCCAGATCGGGTTGATCATGGGGTGATCGGCGCTCGCGGTGGAATCCGCGCTGGCAATGGCCGGATCGGCGCAGAGGCGGCGGGTGAGCTCGAGCGTAAGCTGCACGCCCGGCGAATATCTTGCGAAGCGCTCGTCGATGCCGAGCTTGAAGAAGAAGGCGCGGTCCTGATGGCGCAGTACGATGCCGGCGGCCACCGGCATCGCGCCGGCGCGAAGGGTGACGATCTCGCATTGCGCGGTTTCTGCCAGCGCGGGAACGGCGCGGCGGATGAAGGTTGCATCGCCGGCATGCTGGACCAGCGCGGTTCCGCGCTTGCCCTTCCAGCCACTAGCTTCGAGCTGCAAAAATGTCTCGAGCGCCGGCCTGATCTCGTCGGGGCTGCGCGCGACGTCGAACACGGCCGCGCCGTGTTCTTCGAGACGATGGCGTTGGCGGCGTAGCTCCTTGAGCTTTTTGGTGCCGAGCGCGTCGCGAAGCAGCGTCTCACCGTCCTGGGTCGCGTCGAGGCTGGCGCGGATGTAGGAGTTGAGGAGGCGCGGCTTCAGGCCGTCGCGATTCAGAACCTGGTTGAGGGCGGTCATTGCCGCCCCATCGAGCGCGACATCGTTCAGCACGAGCGCATGCGCTCCGGCCGCGCGGGCCTGCTGCAACAGGCGCGCCGCTGCCTCGATCCGGGCATCGCGGTCGATCAGCGGGCTGCACAGCGTACCATAGGGATGCGCGCTCACCAGCGCGGGCAGGGGGATCTTCCATGCCCGCCAGAGCGAGATCACCGGCATCAGCCCGATCAGCCGCGATCCATCGCATGCGGAAAGCGCCGAGGCATCGGTGCGGCCGCGCGCGGTTGCGCTGACAGCGAGCTCCCAGCCCGGCAGGTAATATCCGTTCGGCTCGATCGCGCGCTGAGCGAGTGCGCGCCACTGGCTGGGTTCGATCGCCGTAAGCGGGACACGCGCGCGCGCCGCCGCGGCATGCTTTGCCGATGCCGGATTGATCGCAGCCTGGTGCGCGATATCGACCACGTCCCGTCGTCCCCGTTCAGGAGGCCATGCTTAGCGCAAAGATTGGAAAATACCGTTGGGACGCCGCTTCAATTCGAGTGGTAATATTAACGTCCCGTTGAGCATGCGGCCACGAGCCGCCGCATGGCGATTGCATAGGGTGGCAGAAGGCTGCCGGACGACCTCGGCCTGCATGGTTCGAGACGCCCGCTTGGGCGGGCTCCTCACCATGAGGGTCTGAAATCTCGTCGCAAACCGCGACCTCATCCTGAGGGCCCGCCCCAGGCGGGCGTCTCGAAGGATGGCCGCAAGCAAGCTTTCCGCCGCATCTTTCAGCTGCGATAGGCCTGGCATGCAGCGGGAGACAGCTGGCTATCGGTCACCCGGCACGAAATGGTCGCGCGCGCTTGCTCGTCCGCCGCCGGCAGTGTCGGTGATCCCGATGTCGATGTCGCGCGAGGTCTGCGGCAGCTGCGTCGGGCCGACCTGCACCGACAGCCGGACCTCGCGGGTCTGATCCTGCCCGACCTCGACGACGGGCTTGCCGTCAGCTGCAACCTCGATGCCGGCGACGCGAATTGTCGCGCCCGGCAGGCCGGAGACCTCGAGCGCAAACGACCGCTGCTCGCCCTTGTTGAGGATGCGCAGGGTGTAGTCGTTGCGGACGCCGCCACCGGCGAGCTGAACGAAGAGTGGATTGCGCTCGTGTAGCACGTTGACGTCCATCGTCGCACGCGTGGCGAGCGCGTAGAGCATGATGCCGCCAGCGATGGCAATGGCCGCGGTATAGATCAGGGTGCGCGCGCGGATGATGCGGTAAATCGGCGCCTTGCCCTCGCTCCGGCGCTGCATGTTGATGTCGGTATCGTAGCCGATCAGGCCGGCGGGCCGGCCGATCTCCCGCATCACGTTGTCGCAGGCGTCGATGCACAGGCCGCATTGGATGCAGCCGAGCTGGATGCCGTGCCGGATGTCGACGCCGGTCGGGCAGACATTGATGCACTGGTGGCAGTCGATGCAGTCGCCCGCGATGTCGCCATGGGTGCGGGCGACCTGCGCCTTCTTCACCGACATGCGTGGCTCGCCACGGTCGCGGCGATACGTGACGTTGAGCGCCCATTCGTCGGTCAGCGCCGCCTGGATGCGCGGCCAGGGACACATGTAGATGCACATCTGCTCGCGGGCGTGACCTGCAAAGGCGTAGGTCGTTGCGGTCAGGATGCCAATCCAGAGATAGGCGATGAACGGCGCCTGGACGGTGGCGAGCTCCTTCACCAGCGTCGGCGCGTCGGCGAAATAGAGCACCCAGGCGCCGCCGGTCCACCAGGCGATCATGATCCAGAGAAAGTGCTTGGTTGCGACCTTCCGGATGTGACCAAAGGTCCAGTAGCGCTTGTCGCCCAGCATGCGCTCGCGCCGGTCGCCCTCGACCCAGCGTTCCACTGCATAGAACAAATCGGTCCATAACGTCTGTGGGCACATGTAGCCGCACCAGATACGACCGGCCACCGCGTTCATCAGGAACAGCACCATGGCGGCAATGATGAGCAGGCCCGTGAAGTAATAGACCTCCTGCGGCCACAGTTCGATGAAGAAGAAATAGAACCGGCGATGCGGCAAGTCGACCAGGACAGCCTGGTTCGGCAGGCCGGGTCCGCGGTTCCAGCGAATGAAGGGCAGCAGATAATAGGTCCCGAGCGTGACGCAGAGGATCGCCCATTTGATGCGACGGAACGGCCCGTGGACCGATTGCGGGTAGACCTTCTTCCGCTTCTCGTAGAGCGGTCCCTCGATGATGGTGTCGTCGGTCATCCTGCGCTCCTCGCGTCTAGCGCAAGCGAGAGGCCTATCCGGGAGTGCAGAAGAGGCGGTACAGCGTCTCCAGCAACGCGCGGACTTCCTGGCTCGCGATACTGTAGTATATCGTCTGACCATCCCTTCTGGGTTTGACCAGGCTCAATGCGCGCATCTTGCCGAGATGCTGAGATAGTGCGGCCGACGACAGGCCCGCGATGTCGGCGAGTTCGCCGACCGACTTCTCGCCGTCCAGCATGTTGCAGAGGACCAGCAGTCGCTTCGGATTGCCCATGGCCGTGAGGAGGCGGGAAGCCTCCTCGGCCTTCTCCTCAAGCGCGACCAACTCTTGATTGCGGAGCTTGCGTTTCATGGCCGACATATATTAGTATATTCGAAAATACGAAAGAACTAAAGTAAAGGTATCCGCCCGCGCCGGGCGTGCTCGATCCGGAGGTCGCATGGTCTCGACATCATTTACGCCAATCGCCTCCCTTGTTGGCGGTGCGCTGATCGGCTTGTCTGCCGTTCTGCTGATGTGGGCGACGGGGCGGATCGCCGGCGTCAGCGGCATCGCGGCGCGGCTGTTTCCCCCTTACCAGGACCGCCAATTTCCTGGCCGGCTTGCCTTCATCGCAGGCCTCGTCGCCGCGCCCGTGCTCGTGCTGCTCGTCACCGGAAGCCTGCCGGCGCAGACAATCGAGGCGAATCCGGTCGTTTTGATTGTCGGCGGCTTGCTTACGGGCTTCGGTTCGGTCTGGGGCAGTGGCTGCACCTCCGGCCACGGCGTCTGCGGCCTGTCGCGGCTCTCGGCGCGCTCGCTGGTCGCGACCATGACCTTTATGGCGACCGGCATGGCGACGGTCCTCGTGATGCGGCACTGGAACTGATGGCGATGGCTATACCGGTTCAATTCTTGATCGGCGTGATTTTCGGCCTGGGCCTGATCGTCTCGGGCATGGCGAATCCGGCGAAGGTCCTGAACTTCCTCGACGTCGGCGGCATCCCGGCGGGGACGTGGGATGCGAGCCTTGCCTTCGTGATGGCCGGCGCGGTGGCCGTGACTTTCACCGGCTTCAAACGTGTCCTGAAGCTCGCGCGGCCCTACTTCGCCGAACGATTTTATCTTCCGAGGCGCAACGACATCGATCCCAGGATCATCGCAGGCCCCGCGATCTTCGGTGTGGGTTGGGGACTGGCGGGCTTCTGTCCGGGGCCGGCGCTGACCGCTCTCGGATTTGGCTCCGTGTCTGCCGTCATCTTCGTCGTTGCGATGAGTGCCGGCATGGCGCTCGCCCGCTTCGTCGCTCACCTGCCGTCATTGACGCGCTTCGTCACGCCGGCCGATCCGTTCGACACCTAGAGTAAACGCAGAGAGTAAGTCATGGACAAGAATTACCCCGAGATCACCCGCCAAATCTCCGCCAACATGCGCAAGCTGCGCAGCGACATTCCCGACACCATGAAGGGATTTTCCGCACTTGCACAGGCCGCCACGCGCGACGGCGCGCTGGACAAGAAGACCAAGGAAATGATTGCGCTCGCGCTCGGCGTTGCCGCGCATTGCGATGGCTGCATCGGCTTCCATACCGAAGCCCTGGTCAAGCTCGGTGCAACGCGCGAGGAGGTCGAGGAGACGCTCGGCATGGCCGTCTACATGGGCGGCGGGCCGTCGCTGATGTATGCCGCGGATGCGATCGCGGCCTACGAGCAGTTCCAGCAGCAGACAGTTGCTGCCTGACGTCTGCGACACGAATCGCATGGGCGGGACCGGACGAGTTGTCTCGTTCGGTCCCGCCTGTCATGTCATCATTGATTACCAGCGGTCCCCGCCGACACCGACGCCAACACTGACGCCGGGCGCGCGGATACCGACGCCGCCGCGCGGACCATCGTCCCAGTCGCGATAGGTGCGGCGCTCATAGTAGCGGTCGCGCGGCATGGTCGCATAGGAGTCGCGCACGATCACGCGCGAGCCGCCGCGGGTGCGATAGCAATTGCCGGAATCGTCGCAGACCAGCCGCACTTGCTGGACGAGATCGGGGCTGGTGTATTCGCTGGTCGTATAGACGTCGGCGGCCTTCGCGCCGCTCACCGCTGCCAAGGCTCCGACACCAGCCAGCAATGCAATCGTGAATGTCCTCATCATGTCCTCCTCGAAACTGCCCTCGGCGGTAACAAGAAGGGGAGGCCATGATCGTTCCGGCAAAATTACAGGTTTTTCCCGGAACCGGATCGGATGTCGGCTTGATCTGCTTCCTAGATCGGCTCGTAGCTTTCCGACCCGCAGATGTCGTCCGCTTCGGCGCGGCGGCGATCGACCACCTTTCCGCCCGATATGGTCACGATGTAGGTCTGTGGCCCGAGCGGCGATCCGGTCGCCGAGGTGAGCTGGGCGCGGACGCAAGCTGTCCAGCCCGGTCCCCGCACCTCACGATGGGGTGAGGCGACATGCACCTCACGCGGATAGGCCGTGCTGAGGAAGACGAATTCGATCTGCTCGCGCACGACGCGTTTGACGTCGGGGGCCGCTTCGGGCGGCGGCTGCTCGGCCTCCTTCATGCGCATGAACTCGGGCACCGGTGCGCGGCTGTCGGCAAAGCCGCAGGCCCCGAGCGCGAGCGCGCTGGCCAGCAGCGCGGCGTGAGCAATAATCCGTAACATCCGTGAAGGTCCCCTGCGGGCCAAAATATAGGCACGAATGCGATCCGACGAAGACCCGGCCAATCAAGATTTGCTGAAGCCAGGATTTCTTGAAGCCAAGATTTCCTGGAGCAAGATTCCTGGAGCAAGATTCCTGGAGCAAGATTTCCTGGAGCCAGAATTTCCTGAAGCCCTGGACCCCGCGGCATTGGCTATTCCATAATTGCCGGCTAGTTTGTACCCCAGACGAGGGGGATTGCGCCCATGAGGATTTTGGTCATAGCGGCCGCCGTGCTGGCGCTGGCGGTTGCCTCCGCGCAGGCGCAGATGGGCGGCGGCAGGCGTCAGCCTAACGAGGGCGGCCAGAAGGCGGACAACAAGCCCAAGGTCGACGAGAAGGCCTACAAGGCCGCGCTCGAGCGCATTCCCGAATCCAAGGAGAAGTACGACCCTTGGAGCGGGGCGCGTCCGCCTGAACCCGCCAAGAAGCCGAAATAGGTGAGGCGGGCGCTGGCGACCCGCCCCCGGTATTTGGCAGCTCTCATCACGCTCCTCTTGTTTTCGGCGCGGCCAGGCCTCGCCTGGGAGAGCTGGGGTGGCGATCCCGGTGGCTCGCGCTTCTCGCCATTGCGAGAGATCACGCCCGACAATGTCGGCAACCTGGTTCGGGCCTTCGAATTCCAGACGGGCGATCTCGCGGCGCGGCCGCCCGGAGTGATGCGGCGAACCAAATTCCAGGCGACGCCGCTGTTCGTCGAGGACAGCCTGGTCTTCTGCTCGCCTTTCAACGAGGTGATTGCGCTCGATCCCGGCACGGGCGCGCAGAAATGGCGCTACGATCCGAAGATCGCAATCAACCAGCGTCCCGCCAACCGCTACGTCTGCCGCGGCGTCACCTACTGGATCGACGATGAGGCGCCTGCGGATGCCGCATGTCGATCGCGTATCTTCATGGGCACGAACGATGTTCGCCTGATCGCGCTCGATGCGAAGACGGGTATCCCCTGTGGCGGATTCGGGGAGGGCGGTGAGGTCAGGCCCGATATCGGCATGAAGCTGGAATGGCCCGGCGAATTCCAGATCACCTCGCCGCCGGCGGTCGGCCGCGGCGTCGTCGTGGTCGGCTCCGCGATCGGCGACAACCGCCGCGTCGACGCGCCGAGCGGTGTGGTGCGCGCGTTCGATGCGCGTAGCGGTCAGCCGCGCTGGACGTTCGAGCCGCTCAAGCGCGACGGCATCGAAGCCGGTCACGCCAATGTCTGGGCGCCGATGTCGGTCGACGCGGCGCGCGGACTGGTATTCCTGCCGACGTCCTCGCCGTCGCCGGATTTTTGGGGCGGCAAGCGGCCGGGCAACAACGAGCATGCCAATTCGGTGGTCGCGCTGCGCATTGAGACCGGCGAACTCGTATGGGCATTCCAGACCGTGCATCACGACGTCTGGGATTACGATCTTCCGGCGCAACCGACGCTCACGCGCATCGACACCGGCGAAGGTCAGCGCGATGTCGTGATCCAGCCGACCAAGCAGGGCTTTGTCTTTGTGCTCGATCGCGATACCGGCAAGCCGGTGTGGCCGGTCGAGGAGCGCAGCGTTCCGCAGGGGGCCGCGGAAGGTGAACGGCTGTCGCCCACGCAGCCATTCCCGACGCATGTGCCACCGCTGATGTCGCAAAAAATCTCGACTGAGGATGCGCTCTCGCTCGTTCCTGGCCTGCGCCGCTCAGCTTGCGAGACGCAGTTTGCGGAGGCACGCAACGAGGGCCTGTACACGCCACCCTCAACGCAAGGCACGCTGGAGTTTCCCTTCACCGGCGGCGGCGTCAACTGGGGCAGCGCAGCCTTCGATCCCGTCAACCAGGTCCTCTATGCCAACACCAGCCGGGCCGTTCATCTCATCAAGCTGATTCCGCGGGCGGAGGCGGCCGGATTCGATCCTCCGCCCGGTCATGATTTCGGCCAGCAGAATGGTGCGCCGTTTGCGATGTCGCGTGCGGTGGCAATGTCGCCGCTCGGGTTTCTTTGCAACAAGCCGCCCTGGGGCGAGATGGTCGCGGTCGATCTGAAGGCGGGCAAGATCCTCTGGCGTTCGACGGTCGGCACCACCGAGGATCTCGCCCCGCTCGGCGTGCCGCTGCCGTGGGGTGCGCCGCTCGTCAACGGGCTCGCTGTCACGGCAGGCGGGCTCGTCTTCACCGGAGCGATGGACGCCTATTTGCGCGCCTTCGACGCGCGCAGCGGCAGTGAGCTGTGGCAGGGTCGGCTGCCCGTGCCAGGCGTCGCCAATCCGATGACCTATTTCTGGAAGGGAGAGCAGTATGTCGCGATCGGCGCCGGCGGCCACTCCGAGGCAGGCACCTCGATCGGCGACAGCGTCGTTGCGTTTCGCCTGGCACTGCCCGGCGAGGGGCCGTCGTTATGGTCGCGTACCATCGATCGTCCCGGTGGGCGATTTTTTGCGGCATCATCGGCGATCGCGCTCGCGATTATCGCGCTCGTGGTTGCAGGCCTGCGCTGGCGGCGCCGAGGTCGTATCGCGCGAACATGACGCAGCATCGCGCGCGATGCGAACGATCATTCACATCATATGCACTACTGCACGAAAGCGAGGCCGATGCGCCTCTCGCTGCGCCAATTACGTTGAACTAAATTCAATCCTGGCGCTACTTGCACAGCGCTTCAGATTTCGTTTACGACGTCGAACCGGAAGTCACTCCGCCGATTTTCCCCCAAGCCGTTCCTTTGTGGCGCTACGCGCCGATGGAGATATTGATGAAGACCACGTTTTCGCTTCTGTTCGCCGCAGCGCTCTCGCTGTCGTCCATGCCCGCCCACGCCACCAAGCTCGATCTCGCGACCATGAGCTGCAAGCAGTTCTTGGAGAGCGGCGACGACACCATCAAGATGGTGCTGACCTGGATGGACGGCTGGTACAAGGGCGACGAAGAGAACGCGATCATCGACACCGACGTGTTCGTCGAGAACGCCAAGCAGTTCGGCAGCTATTGCGGAAAAAATCCGAACGTCAGCATCGTCACGGCGGCTGACGAAGTGCTCGGCAAGTAACGTCTCCCGCGTGACGGCGCGAAGCGCGATCGCGCTTCCTGTCTCGACATGACGCCATCGAGAGCCGCGGTGCGCTTTGCGCTCACGCGGCTTTCCTCTTTTCGGCTGATACTCACCCCGGCAGCATCGCGAACGCGCTCGACACCATCGCCACCGGCTTGTTGTCGGTGGCCGAGAGCAGCGTGACCCGGCCAAAGCTCATGCTGCGTCCGAGCCGCACCACGCGGGCGTCGGCCAGCACGTCCGACGAGGAGACCGCGCGCATGAAATGCGTGGTCTGGTCGACCGTCGTCATCGGTCGATAGCCGCGGTTGGCGGCGAGGTTCGCGATCACCATCGCGGTGTCGGCGAGCGCCATCAGCGCTTGGCCGCAGACCACGCCGCCGTTGCGGCACAGGCGCTCCGAGAACGGCATGCGCAGGAGCGCTGCCGGCTGCCAGTCCGGCACGTCCGGCGGCGGCAGGTGCTCGATGCGCTCGACCGACAGGTTGAGATCCTGGACCCAGGGCGCAAAGACCTCGCCGAGGATGCGTCGGGCCTCAGTGATGCCGAACTCGGCTTCTGGCTGCGATGGCATTGCTGTCGTTCCCTCCGTATTGTCGGATGTTCGGCAATCCGAGCAGACCGGCGCGGCAAAGTCACCCGGCCTGCCGCGGGTCCCGGTCGGCTTGAAAATGCCTGACTTCGCCCGGTATGATGCCACGGAGTGGGTATGGGGTGGGTGATGTTGCGTCGGTATGTCCTCGTGTTTTGTCTGGCCGGGCTCGGCCTGTTGCTGAACGGGTGCACCAAGTGCGGCCCGATCTGGGACGACTGGCTCCACGCGCCGAAATCGTGCAAATCGGACCGGCTCTAGCGGGCCGAGCGGCCCCTGCGGTTGTGACAGGGGCGACAAGGCGCGGGCGACCCGCGCCGCATGGATGATCAAGGAGCCAATGATGAAGCTTTTCCGTATGGCCGCGGTGCTGGCTGTTCTGGCGGGACCGACCGTGCTGGCGGGACCGGTCTATGCGCAAATGCCCAATCTCAATTTGCTGCAGGAGGGGCCTGGCAAGACCCCCGAGGAGAAGGCCGCGGAAGCCGAGCGCGACAAGGCCTACAAGGAAACGCTGAAGAAGATTCCGGATTCCAAGGCTTCCAACGATCCCTGGGGCGGCATGCGCTCCGATCCGCCGAAGCAGGCGGCGGCGCCAAAGGCGTCGGCCGCGACCGGTGCGCCGAAGAAGAAGTCCGGCACGTCTGCCAATTGACCATCTGCCCGATCGGAGGCGGTTGATGCCTCCGGCCGGGACTCCTCTTCGGTCGGCCTGCTTCCTACATTGCGCGAGAGCGTATTGCCTAAAGGAGGCGGAACATGGCCGATCGTCCGCGGGATCTCGCCGAGCGGATGGCGCGCCGGCGCACGATGGGCGGCAAGCCCGGCGCGACGGCCGGCGACGGCTATCTGCGCGAGACCTTCACGCTGCCGCGCGCGGCGGCGCGGGAGAGGGCGCAGGCCTTCTTCGCCCGCTATCCCAAGGCCGGCTATATGAGCGCGGTCGAGACTTGGCGCGAGCTGCCCGGCGGCGACATCGAATTCACCATGCGACGGCTGCCCAGCGCGGATTAGGGCCGGCCCCTATTCGAAGGTCTCGGATGTGATGCGGATCCGGAACACGGGCTCCTTGGCCTCGTCCAGCAGCTCCATGTTCCATTCGGAGTTTTCCTGGAGCTTGCGGGCGATGCCGGCGGCCATGTCGGCGCAGACGCTGGTCATCTCCTTCCAGGCCAAATCGCGATCGGCAAATTCCGACGCCTGGTCGGCGCAGCCGGAATAGCGGCCGTTCCGGATGCGAAAGAAGTAGAGCGGCATGGTTCGTACCGATCGCGCCTGATGGCTCCGTCCCCACGGCCAAATTCGCGGGCAGTCCAATCCCAAACCATCGGCAGATCAATTCCGGGCGGCTACGGAATAGCCCCATGGACGCGGCTGCGCCCCTGCAAGCCATGCTGCCGACGATCTCGGTCCGGCCGCTCAGGTCGCGTTGCGCCCGATCGCCTTCAGCTCCCGATCGATGCGCAGCTGCACCCGCCGGATCGCCAACAGATCGATCTTGGTCTCGGTCCTGCCGGTCTTGATCTGCTCGCCGATCCGGAACTGCCACTGCCAGATGCCGGGAAGTGCCGTCTTGGCGACGGTGAACTCGATGCCCCTGTGATTCATGGCCTTCTCCCACGATTCACTCCCAACCCTGAGAACATGCCGGGCGGCATAATATTCCAGGGAAAGCCAAATCTGTCGGTAAGCCCCGGATAGCGCATGGCTATCCCGCAAACGCACGCGCTGCCGCCCAGCGGCGGCGCGAGGCCTCTCCGTGGTTCTCCGGCCAAGAACAGAGTTCCTGGGATGGGTCAGGGCGCCTTCCCGAACGCGGCGGCATGTGCCTTGCTTGGCCCGATGACGGTCAGCAACATGGGCGCGTCATGCCGGGCATTCCCCGCCGCTATTCTCATTTCGTGTTCGGAATCATCCAGTCCGGACTGACCTCGCTGATCGCCGCGGGCATCGCCAGCCTTCCCGCAGGGAACGCGCTGGACTTCCTGGCGCACTGGCTGGTGTCGTGGCTGATCGCATGGGCGGCGATGCTGCCGATCGTGCTGCTCGCAGCGCCGGCGATCCGCGCCTTCTCGCTGCGCCTGACGCAGGAGGAGGGCGGCTCGCAAACCGGCCGGCCGGCATGAAAATCAGCATGAAAAAACCCCGCTTGGAAGAGCCAAGCGGGGAGAAGGTTATTGGAGGCTGAGGTGCTGGGCTGCAACACCATAGCCAGGCGACTCTAGCCGGCTCAGCTTACGACAGCCTGACAAGGCCCGGCGATGACAGCGAAAGCCGGAGCTCGGGGGCCGCAGACTGGCCCCGCACCGGTCCCAATTTCGACATCCGTTCGCACAACTCAGGACACAACCGCAGGCGAGATTTCGCAGCGACGGTGCTGCCATGGGGGAAACGTGGCGCACCGGCAACGGGGTGGCATCATGGACAACGTAGAGCGGTCATTCGCCGCCGCGACGGCGGCTGGCTTCGTAGTGCTGGTGATCGGCATCGGATTGCTGGTTCTGCTGTAGGCGGGGTTGGGTGCCGGGAGACGGCTCCGGGGTGGAAAGGCCCATGCGCGCCTTTCAAAAACGCGAAAACAACCCCATGCACAGTAGCCCGCCCACAAATTCCGTCGTGCCATCAATGGCTTACTGGTAGTATTTAGATACCATATGGGCACGGACTCGCCTCCATGGCCGTCCGAATCCCGATTCCCGTGCCGATTCCCTGAGATCAAAGGGCGCTGCTCCGGGATCGTCGCCAGCGCGTTGCCGCTGGCAAACACCGACGCCTGCCGAGTCGGCAAGCGGGTCTCGGTCAGCTCCTAAGCGCTCGTCCTCGCGGCCTAATGAACCTTGATCGCGTCCAGCGGCAAATGGAGCTCGGCGGCACGCTCTTCGCGATCCTTCTTGCGGAACTCATTCTCCTTGCGCTCGAACTTGATCATCTCCTCCCGCGCCGCCTCCAGCAGCGGATTGCGCCGGTTCGTATCGTGATGCGTGTTATTCGTCATGACTGAGGTCCCCAGAGTTGCGGTCCCGTCCAAGAGTCCGATGCAAGACTCCCATGCAAGAGTCCCATCCCAGAGAAGGCCGCAGACCGCGAAAAGGTTCGGTGCCGCAGGATTACGGAATTCTGACGGCGCGCAGGGCATCCGTCTTTGATGCGCGTCAGGCCAGCACCAAAATCCGCAAAAGAACATATTGCGAACCTAGAACAAATAGAGTACATTGATTTTATCGCCGCGCCGCCCCGCCAGCCGTTTGTCCCTCTAGCGAATCCTCGCCATAAGGAGCACGACCCAATGTCCACCACTGCCCTGCGTATCGTCGAAGGATCTTCCATGGACAAGAGTAAAGCTCTGGCCGCCGCGCTCTCCCAGATCGAGCGGCAGTTCGGCAAGGGCTCGGTGATGAAGCTCGGCAAGAACGACCGCTCGATGGATGTCGAGGCGGTCTCTTCGGGCTCGTTGGGGCTCGATATCGCGCTCGGGATCGGGGGCCTGCCGAAGGGGCGCGTCGTGGAGATCTACGGGCCGGAATCCTCGGGCAAGACCACGCTGGCGCTGCACACGGTGGCGGAAGGGCAGAAGAAGGGCGGCATCTGCGCCTTCATCGACGCCGAGCACGCGCTCGACCCGGTCTATGCGCGCAAGCTGGGTGTCAATATCGACGAGCTCCTGATCTCGCAGCCGGACACCGGCGAGCAGGCGCTGGAAATCTGCGACACGCTGGTGCGCTCCGGCGCGGTCGACGTGCTGGTGATCGATTCGGTCGCGGCCCTGGTGCCGAAGGCCGAGCTCGAGGGCGAGATGGGCGATGCTCTGCCGGGTCTGCAGGCTCGTCTGATGAGCCAGGCGCTGCGCAAGCTGACGGCGTCCATCAACAAGTCCAATACCATGGTGATCTTCATCAACCAGATCCGCATGAAGATCGGTGTGATGTACGGCTCGCCGGAAACCACCACCGGCGGCAACGCCCTGAAATTCTATGCCTCGGTTCGCCTCGACATCCGCCGCATCGGCGCGATCAAGGAGCGCGACGAAGTGGTCGGCAACACCACCCGCGTCAAGGTCGTCAAGAACAAGCTGGCGCCGCCGTTCAAGCAGGTCGAGTTCGACATCATGTACGGCGAGGGCGTTTCCAAGATGGGCGAGATCCTCGATCTCGGCGTCAAGGCCGGCATCGTCGAGAAATCCGGCGCATGGTTCTCCTATGACAGCCAGCGTCTTGGCCAGGGTCGCGAGAATTCGAAGGCGTTTCTGAAGGCCAACCCCGACATCACCGCCAAGATCGAGACCTCGATCCGCCAGAACTCCGGCCTGATCGCCGAACAGATTCTCGCCGGCAGCCCCGAGCGTGACGCCGACGGCGAGGAGCCGGGCGACGAGTAAGCTTCAACAGTAAAGTTTTTCGCGAGGAGCGGGCGCTGAGGACGTTGAGTTGCCGACGTCTTCGGCGCCTGTTTCGTTTGGGTTTGGTCGTGCTCGGGGGGCGCGATGAAGCGTCTGATCTTGACCAGTTCGTCCGGAAGCGAGCTCGCACGATCGGGGTTGGCGGAGCTTGTCATCTCATCCTCGTTTCACTTTGAGTGGGGACCTCTGCCCTCGCCCGAGAAGCTCGTAGCCTATTTCGCGGCGCGTTCGGCGAATCTCGGGCCCGGTGATCATTGGTCTGATTGGGCCATCCGGTGGCCCAAGAGCATCAAGGACCGCAAAGACTTGTCCCTTGCGGACTTCTGCGAGCAATATGACGTGGTTGAACTTTGGTTCGATCCAGCTCCCCGGGATCAATTGCAGCTCGTCTGCCTGCTGGACCACCTCAGCTCCTGCTCCTCGCTGGTGCCAAAGCTTAGACTTCGACTCGTCTCATCCGAGCTGACGACAGCACACGGTGAGGATCTCGCTGCATCCGAGCCGCACATTCATGTCGTGCCTATTAGGGCCCAGGAATTCGAGACTGCCCGGTTGGCGTGGTCGGCCTACCGCGCGATGACCCCTGAGGCGTGCGTCGATCTCCTTCACCAGGATCTCAGTGCATTGCTGATGCTGCGCCCGGCCTTGCTCGATCTCTTGGCAGAACTCCCGTCGCCTTCGACCGGACTCGGTGCGACCGAGATGCGGTTCTTGGAGATGCTTGCCAGAGGGTTTGCGAACACGGGTTCGTTGTTTCACCTGCGCTCGCATCGGCGCACGTTCGTGTTTGGAGAGACTGAGTTGGGTCGGTTGCTCGACGGGCTCGCGCTCGGCCCCAGGCCCGCAGTGGCCGGATTGGACGACGAACTGCGGACAATCGATCGCGAGAATCACAGGGATCGCCACGCCGCATATGTACGCAGCCGACTGTCACTGACGGAGTTCGGGGAGGCTGTCCTGGCCCACCAGGAGGATTTCAGTCGCCACAATCCGATCGACCGCTGGTGGGGCGGCACGCATCTGACCAATGATCGGCTGTGGCGTTACGGCCATGTTTGACGAAACCTTGAGGCTGCGAGCATGACACGGCTCGTTATCACGACTGACTCGTCCATCGCCGGCGCCATTCAACGGGCGGGCTTTGCCGACCTCGTGATTGCGATCGAGCGCCGAATGGTCTGGGGACCGTGGGCCTTAGATAAATAAAATCGTCTGCCGTAGGCTGTAGGATGGGTAGAGCGAAGCGAAACCCATCGCACTTTCCATCCTTAGAACGGAATGCAGTGATGGGTTTCGCTGCGCTCTACCCATCCTACGCAGCGTCTTACTCCGCCGCCTCCGCGTAATCGCTCACCGGCGGGCACGAGCACACCAGATTGCGGTCGCCATAGACATTGTCGACGCGCCCGACCGGGGACCAGTATTTGTCGTTGCGCGAGGTGCCCGCGGGGAAGCAGCCTTCGGCGCGGGTGTAGGCGCGCTTCCAATCGTCGTCAGCGATGTCGTGCACGGTGTGCGGGGCGTGACGGAGCGGCGAGGCCTCGATCTTGAAGCGGCCGCCTTCGACCTCGGCGATTTCCTTGCGGATCGCGATCATGGCATCGCAGAAGCGATCGAGCTCCGCCTTGGATTCCGATTCGGTCGGCTCGATCATCAGCGTGCCCGGCACCGGGAAGCTCATGGTCGGCGCGTGGAAGCCGTAGTCGATCAGGCGCTTTGCGATGTCGTCGACGGTGACGCCTGAGGTCGTCTTCAGCGCGCGGGGATCGACGATGCACTCATGCGCGACGCGGCCCTTTTCGTTCCTGTAGAGAACCGGGAAGTGCGCATCGAGCCTTGCTGCGACGTAGTTGGCGTTGAGGATCGCGATCTCGGTGGCGCGCTTGAGGCCTTCGCCGCCCATCATCAGGATGTAGATGTAGGAGATGGTCAGGATCGAGGCTGAGCCGAACGGCGCTGCCGAGACTGGGCCGACCGGCGCATCCCCGTTCGCCGCTGGATGCCCCGGCAGGAACGGGGCGAGGTGCGCCTTGACGCCGATCGGGCCCATGCCCGGGCCGCCGCCGCCATGCGGGATGCAGAAGGTCTTGTGCAGGTTGAGATGGCTGACATCGGCGCCGTAATCGCCGGGCCTGCTCAGGCCGACCTGCGCGTTGAGGTTGGCGCCGTCGAGATAAACCTGCCCGCCATGGCCATGCACGATGTCGCAGATCTCGCGGATATGTTCCTCGAACACGCCATGGGTCGAGGGATAGGTGATCATGACGGCGGCGAGGTCGTTCGAATGCTTCTCGGCCTTGGCGCGGAGATCGTTGACGTCGACGTCGCCGTTCTTCTCGCATGCGACCACCACCACGTCCATGCCGACCATCGCGGCCGAGGCCGGGTTGGTGCCGTGGGCGGAGGAGGGGATCAGGCAGATCTTGCGATGCGTCTCGCCACGCGCCGCGTGATAGCCGCGGATGGCCAAAAGCCCGGCATATTCGCCTTGCGCGCCCGAATTCGGCTGCAGCGAGATCGCGTCATAGCCGGTGATGTCGCACAGCCACTTCTCCAGGCGCGCGAACAGCGCGTGGTAGCCCTTGGCCTGCTCGCGCGGGGCGAAGGGATGCAACGAGCCGAACTCGGGCCAAGTCAGCGGCATCATCTCGGTGGTCGCGTTCAGCTTCATGGTGCACGAGCCGAGCGGGATCATCGCGCGGTCGAGCGCGAGGTCGCGATCGCTGAGCTTGCGCATGTAGCGCAGCATCTCGGTCTCCGAGCGATGCGCATGGAAGACGGGGTGGGTGAGGAAGGAGGTCGCGCGCTTGAGCGCCTCCGGCAGCGCCTCACGCGTGGTCGCGTCGATCTCGGCGTAGGCAAGCTGGCCGCCGAAGGCGCGCCAGACCGCTTCCACCGTCGCGGGCGTGGTGGTCTCGTCCAGCGCGATGCGCAAGCTGTCGTCGCCGACACCGAGATTGATTTTCTCGGCCGCCGCGCGCGCGACGATCTCGGCACGCTTCGCGCCTGTAACCACGCTGAGCGTGTCGAAGAAGCTGTCGGACTGCAGCGCAAAGCCGAGCTTGCGCAGGCCCGCGGCGAGCACCGCCGTGCGGCGATGCACATTGCGCGCGATCTGCGTCAGGCCTTCGGGGCCGTGATAGACCGCATACATCGAGGCGATCACGGCGAGCAGCACCTGCGCGGTGCAGATGTTGGAGGTCGCCTTCTCGCGGCGGATGTGCTGCTCACGGGTCTGCAGTGCGAGGCGATAGGCAGGCATCCCGCGCGAGTCCACGGAGAGGCCGACGATGCGGCCGGGCAGCGAACGCTTCAGCGCATCGCGCACCGCCATATAGGCCGCGTGCGGCCCGCCATACCCCATCGGCACGCCAAAACGTTGCGCCGAGCCGATGGCGATGTCGGCGCCGAGCTCGCCGGGCGAGGCGAGCACTGTCAGCGCCAGCAGATCGGCAGCGATGATCGCAAGCGCGCCCTTGGCCTTCAGGCTGGCGATCGCGGGCCTGAGGTCGCGCACAGCGCCTGACGAGCCCGGGTATTGCAGCAGCGCGCCAAGCACGTCCGTCTTGTCGAGATCGGTGAGGGGATCACCGACGACCAGGGTCCAGCCCAGCGGCTCCGCGCGGGTGCGCATCACGGCGAGTGTCTGCGGATGCACGTCCTTGTCGACGAAAAAGGCCTTTGCTTCGACCCGCGAGTGCCGCTCCGCGAGCGCCATCGCTTCGGCGGCCGCGGTGGCTTCGTCGAGCAGCGAGGCGTTCGCGACGTCGAGCCCGGTGAGGTCGCAGATCATGGTCTGGAAGTTGAGCAGCGCCTCGAGCCGGCCCTGGCTGATCTCGGGCTGGTAGGGCGTGTACGCCGTGTACCAGGCCGGGTTCTCCAAGATGTTGCGCTGGATCACCGCAGGCAAGATCGTGCCGGAATAGCCCTGGCCAATCAACGAAGTGAAGACCTGGTTCTGGGCGGCGAGTTCGGCCATATGCGCGATCGCCTCGGTCTCGCTGAGCGGCTTGCCGAGATCGAGTGGGGCGGCCTGCCGGATCGAAGCGGGAAGCGTCTGCGCCATCAGCGCATCGACGCTGTTCGCGCCGACGGCCTCGAGCATCGCGGTGACGTCGCGCGTGGAGGGGCCGATGTGGCGGCGAACGAAGCTGCTGGTGTCGCCGTTGGATTTGCGGTGTGCGGTCATCATGGGTCCTCGCTTCAGATGTTCTTGTCGCCGTCATGCCCCGCCTAGTGCGCACTTGCGCACGGGGGCGGGGCATCCAGTAAACGCAGCCGCTTCGGCTAGGGCCGATGGGCCGCGGCGTACTGGATCGTCCGCCTTCGCGGACGATGACACCGAATATGAGGTCAGAGTTCGCATCATCTCACGCCGTGTGGGCCTTGTACGCCGCTTCGTCCATCAGACCGCCGAGCTCGCTCTTGTCGGCCATCTTGATCTTGAAGAACCACGCCTTGCCCTGCGCGTCCGAGTTTACCAGCGCCGGCTCGCTCGCGAGCTCGGGGTTGGTCTCGAGCACCTCACCGCTAACAGGCGCGTAGACGTCCGATGCGGCCTTGACGGACTCCACGACGGCGGCGGGTTCGGCCTTCTTCAGCGTGCGGCCGAGCTTGGGCAATTCGATGAACACGACGTCGCCGAGCTGCGATTGCGCGTAGTCGGTGATGCCGACGGTGGCGACATCGCCGTCGATCGCGAGCCATTCGTGGTCGGTGGTGTACAGCGTCGTGGTCATTTTCTCAGTCCTCAGCGTTTGTAGGTGTTTTTCACGAAGGGCATGGCGGCGATTTGCACGGCCAGGCGTTGGCCGCGCACCTCGGCGAAGAGTTTTGTGTCGAGCGCGCTCAGGCTCGTGGGCACATAGCCCATCGCGACCGGCGCATTCAGGCTCGGGCCGAAGCCGCCCGAGGTGACCTTTCCGATCGGCTCGCTGGAGGTTGCGTCCGCAAACAGCAGCGCGCCCTCGCGCACCGGCGCGCGGCCCTCGGTGCGCAGGCCGACACGGCGGCGGGATGCGCCGTGATCGAAATGAGCGAGAATCTTTTCCGCGCCGGGGAAGCCGCCGGCACGCGCGCCGCCGGTGCGGCGACTCTTCTGCACCGACCATTCCAGTGCGGCCTCGACCGGCGTGGTCGCGGTATCGATGTCGTGGCCGTAAAGACAAAGCCCGCCTTCGAGCCGCAGGCTGTCACGGGCGCCGAGCCCGATCGGCATGACGTCCGGATTGTCCAGCAGGGCCCTGGCGAGCCGCTCGGCGCCGCCGGCAGGAACCGAAATCTCGAATCCGTCTTCGCCGGTATAGCCGGAGCGCGAGACGAAGCAGTCGAGGCCGGCGACCTTGTGCGGGCCCGAATCCATGAACTTCATGGCGGGCGCCTCTGCACATAATTTCGCCAGCACGGATTCCGCCTTCGGCCCTTGCAGCGCGATCAGCGCGCGGTCGGCCAGCGAATCGATGACGCAGGCGTCGGACAGATTCGCGCGCAGATGCGCCTCGTCCTCGGCCTTGCAGGCGGCGTTGACGACCAGGAACAGGTGATCGCCGAAATTGGCGACCATCAGATCGTCCAGAATCCCGCCCTCGGCATTGGTGAACTGGGCGTAGCGCTGCCGGCCCGGCGCGATCGCCAAAATATCCTGCGGCACCAGCCGTTCCAGCGCGCGGGCGGCGTCCTCGACCTTGCCCGATCTCGGCCTGAGTGCGATCTGGCCCATGTGAGAGACGTCGAACAGGCCGGCTGCGTTGCGGGTATGAAGGTGCTCTTTCAGGACTCCGGCCGGATATTGCACCGGCATGTCATAGCCCGCGAACGGCACCATCTTGCCGCCGAGCGAGACATGCAGGTCGTAAAGAGGGGTGCGTTTCAGGGAGTCTTCGTCGTCACGCGCAAGCATCGGGGGGCCCTCGGCGGTTCCCCGGGAACGATTTCCCGTGGACACCAGTCGAAGCCCCATCTGTCGCTGTGCCTGAGAGTATTATCCCGTCGGCGGACGCCATCCGGGTTAAGCCGGTCGGCGCCTCTTTCCAGATGCTGTCAAAGCCACGCGGTCCTTTTGCCTGAGAGTTTCCGGGGCGGTTGCTCCTTCGGCGCCGGCACCAGGTGCCGGTCTCTCCCGACGTGGCCGTACGATACAGATAGGTAAAGACCACAGGCCGGCCAAGCCTGTCAACGCGGCATCGGCGGCTTTCCAACGGGATTGCGCATCTGCGGCAACGCCTTGATCTGTCTGCACAGTTTCTGGACAGCGAAGCTGGCCTTGTCTAAAAGCGCTTTGACCCGCAGATATCAGCCTAAACTCGCGGTTTGGATGGCTGGAAGGCGGGTACAAGCACACCCGATTGGATGAACATGAGCGGCGTCAACGAGATCAGGTCGACCTTTCTGAACTTCTTTGCCGAGAACGGCCACGAGATCGTGTCGTCCTCGCCATTGGTGCCGCGCAACGATCCGACGTTGATGTTCACCAATGCCGGCATGGTGCAGTTCAAGAACGTCTTCACCGGCGTCGAGAAGCGGCCCTATCAGCGCGCCACCACCTCGCAGAAATGCGTGCGCGCCGGCGGCAAGCACAACGACCTCGACAATGTCGGCTACACCGCGCGCCATCTCACCTTCTTCGAGATGCTCGGCAACTTCTCGTTCGGCGACTATTTCAAGGAGCGCGCGATCGAGCTGGCCTGGAAGCTGATCACCAAGGAATACGGGCTCAAGAAGGACAAGCTGCTCGTCACGGTCTATCACACCGACGACGAGGCGGCCGGACTGTGGAAGAAGATCGCCGGCTTCTCCGAGGATCGCATTATCCGCATCCCGACCTCGGACAATTTCTGGGCGATGGGCGACACCGGCCCGTGCGGCCCGTGCTCGGAGATCTTCATCGATCGCGGCGAGCACATCTGGGGCGGGCCTCCGGGCTCGCCGGAGGAGGACGGCGATCGCTTCCTCGAATTCTGGAATCTGGTGTTCATGCAGTACGAGCAGGTGACGAAGGAGGAGCGCGTGCCGCTGCCGCGTCCCTCGATCGACACCGGCATGGGGCTGGAGCGCATGGCCTGCATCATGCAGGGCGTCGACAGCGTGTTCGAGACCGACCTGTTCCGTCATTTGATCGACGCGACCGCGTCGGCTCTCGGAAGCGGACCGGACAAGAAGACCGTGGCCTCGTTCCGCGTCATCGCCGACCATCTGCGTTCGTCGGCCTTCCTGGTCGCCGACGGCGTGCTGCCCTCGAACGAGGGCCGCGGCTATGTGCTGCGCCGGATCATGCGCCGCGCGATGCGCCATGCGCAGCTGCTCGGTGCGCAAGAACCGCTGATGCATCGCCTGGTCTGGGCGCTGGTGCGCGAGATGGGCCAGGCCTATCCCGATCTGATGCGCGCGGAAAATTTGATCGAGGAAACGCTGCGGCTGGAAGAGACCCGCTTCCGCAAGACGCTGACGCGCGGCCTCGCCATTCTCGACGAGAAGAGCGCTTCCTTAAAGAAGGGCGACATGTTCGACGGCGACGTCGCCTTCACGCTGTACGACACCTATGGCTTCCCGCTCGATTTGACGCAGGACGCGCTGAAGTCGCGCGGCATCAGCGTCGACCAGGCCTCCTTCACCGACGCGATGGAGCGTCAGAAGGCCAAGGCGCGCGAATCCTGGAAGGGGTCTGGCGAAGCGGCTTCCGAGGCGATCTGGTTCCCGCTGCGTGAGAAGCTCGGCGCAACCGAATTCCTGGGTTACGAGACCGAGAGCGCCGAAGGCGTGGTGACCGCGCTGGTCAAGGACGGCAAGGAAGCCACGAGTCTCAAGGCCGGCGACACCGGCGCGATCGTGCTGAACCAGACGCCGTTCTACGCGGAGTCGGGCGGCCAGGTCGGCGACACCGGCGTATTGACGGGCGAGGGCGGCATCAAATTCCGCGTCACCGATACGCAGAAGAAGCTCGGCGATTTCTTCGTTCACGTCGGCACGGTCGAGAGCGGCGAGCTGAAGCTCGGCACCCCCCTGCAGCTCGAAGTGGATCACGGCAGGCGCTTTTCGATCCGCGCGCATCACTCGGCCACGCATCTCATCCACGAGGCGCTGCGCCAGGTGCTCGGCGATCACATCGCCCAGCGCGGCTCGATGGTCGCGCCGGATCGGCTGCGTTTCGACTTCGTGCATCCGAAGCCGATCACGGCGGAAGAGCTCGCGCGCGTCGAGGACATCGCCAACGAGGTGGTGCTGGAGAATGACGAAGTCTCGACCCGCGTCATGGGCGTGGACGAGGCCCGCGAGGCCGGCGCACGCGCGCTGTTCGGCGAGAAATATGGCGACGAGGTTCGCGTCGTCTCGATGGGCCGGACCGCGCGCGAGCGCGGCACCAACGCGCTCGGCTGGTCGGTCGAACTGTGCGGCGGCACGCATGTCAAGCGCACCGGCGATATCGGCCTGATCACGCTGACCGGCGAGAGCGCGGTTGCCTCCGGCGTGCGCCGCATCGAGGCGCTGACCGGCAACTACGCGCGCAAGCACGCCAACGAGACCATGGCGCTGGCGAAGACGGCGGCCAACGAACTGCGCACCTCGATCGACGACGTCCCGGCGCGCATCAGTGCCCTGATGGAGGAGCGCAAGAAGCTCGAGCGCGAACTCTCCGACGCCCGCAAGAAACTCGCGATGGGCGGCGGTGCGGCTGCGAACAACGGCGCGGTCTCCGGTGTGCGCGAGGTCGGCGACGTCAAGCTGATGGCGCGCGCGGTCGAGGGCATCGAGATGAAGGATCTCAAGAGCCTTGCCGACGACGGCAAGAAGCAGATCGGCTCCGGCGTCGTCGCCATCGTCGGCGTCACCGAGGACGGCAAGGCCGGCGTCGTGGTCGGCGTCACCGCTGACCTCACCTCGCGCTTCAATGCGGTCAATCTGGTGAAGGTCGCCTCCGAGGCGCTCGGCGGCAAGGGCGGCGGCGGGCGGCCCGACATGGCGCAGGCCGGCGGCCCCGATGGTGCGAATGCGGCCGCGGCGCTCACGGCGATCGAAAAAGCCATGACTGAACAAAAATCGGCCGGCGCGTAAGCAGGTGCGCCCCGTTCCGCGAGGACGTGGCTCCACCGATCCCAATCTGAGGGATCGCCTCTACGAATTGCTGGAGCACGATCCGCTGGCCTACTCGGTCGGATCGCGCTTCATCCAGCTGGTCATCGGCGTCATCGTGCTCGACGTCGCTGCGATGATTCTTGCCTCGGTGCCGGAGCTGGACGCGCAGTTCGGCGCGCTGTTCGCGGTCATCTCCATCCTCTCCGTGATCGTGTTCGCGCTGGAATATGCCGCGCGCCTGTGGACGGTGGCGGGCCATACTCAGCGCACGGCGTCCGCGCTGTCCGACCGGCTCAGCTATGTCTTCTCCGCACTCGGCATCATCGACCTGCTCGCGTTCCTGCCGGCTGCGATCGTGCTCGCCACCGGCCGGCATGCGACGCTGGCAGCCCTCGGCGTGCTGCCGTTCTTCAAGCTGGTGCGGTACTCGCCGGCGATGCGTTCGCTGCTCGCGGCCGTGCACGCCGAGCGGCGGGCGCTGATCGGCTGCATCGTCATCCTGATCGGCGCGGTTCTGACGTTTGCCTCGCTGCTCTACGCCATCGAGCGCGACGTGCAGCCCGACAAGCTCGGCACCATTCCGCAGGCAATGTGGTGGGCGATCGTGACGCTCGGCACCGTCGGCTATGGCGACGTCGTGCCGGTAACGGCGCTCGGCAAGTTCATCTCCGTCTTCACCATCATCAGCGGATTTGCCATGATCGCGCTGCCGGTCGCGATCATCTCGACGGCCTTTGCGGAAGAGGTGAAGCGGCGCGACTTCGTGGTCACCTGGGGCATGCTGGCGCGGGTGCCGCTGTTCTCGCATCTCAGCGCATCCGAAATTGCCGACATCATGCGGCTGCTGCGGGCGCGCACCATCGAGCAGGGCGAGATATTGGTGCGGCGGGGCGATGCGGCTTCGTCGATGTACTTCATCACCGCCGGCGAGGTCGAGATCGCGCTGCCGAACCAGCAGGTGCGGCTCGCGGATGGCACCTTCTTCGGCGAGATCGCGCTGCTGCACAAGACAAAACGCAGCGGCACGGTGACGGCGACACGCAAGACCCGGCTGCTGGTGCTCGACGCCCAGGACTTTCACGCCCTGATCGAACGCATGCCGACGCTCGCCGCGCACGTCCACAACACGGCGAAGGCGCGGCTGGAGGGCAGCGGCGACCTTGCCGTGGCGGAGCTGGCGCAGGCGGAGCGCGAAGGCACCGACCGCTGAGGGCTCAACCCTTCTTCAGGAAGACGTAGTCGGCCGAGTAGGGCACACTTTGAAAGTTGCCGGCTTTTTCGCAAGGGCCGTCGTCCAACCAGCCGCCGTGCGTATGAATACGCTGGACCGTCGTGACATCGCCGAGGACGCCGCTGCCGCGGCGGGAGGTCACCTCCAATTTGAGCCACGGGATGTCCGTGGTCTTGCCCGACGCGTTGCCGATCGCCAGTCTGCCGGTCATCTTGCCCACCACGGCGCTGCCGTCGGCGTGCTCCCAGTTCGGCCCGGCATAGTGCCGGCCAACCGTCTTGCCCTCGGACAGCAGCGTCGCGATCGGCTCGCGGAAGGCCCAGGCGAGCTTGCCGTCGGTGCCGGCCTTGCACTCGTAGACCTGCGCGCCCTCGGCGTGGACGCTGAGCACGACTGTCTCGCCGGGCGCGGCGATAGCGTCGGGGAGCGGGTCGGCGGCGAATGCGGGCGTGCTGGTCAGCACGAGAACTGCAAACGCAAGACTCTTGAGTGTCGTCATGGTGCTTCCTCAGGCAAAAGTCTCGTCATTGCGAGGAGCTCTTGCGACGAAGCAATCCAGTATCTCTCCGCAGAGACAGTCTGGATTGCTTCGCTTCGCTCGCAATGACGGGGTGGAGGCAGCTTACGCCGCCAGCGCCTTCCCGAGGTTCTCGGCGACCTTGTCGAGGAAGCCGGTGGTCGAGAGCCAGCGCTGGTCGGCGCCGACCAGGAGCGCGAGGTCCTTGGTCATGTAGCCTTCCTCGACTGTGTCGACGCAGACCTTCTCCAGGGTGTTCGCGAACTTGGCGAGCTCGGCATTGTTGTCGAGCTTGGCGCGGTGCGACAGGCCGCGGGTCCAGGCGAAGATCGACGCGATCGAGTTGGTCGAGGTCTCCTTGCCCTTCTGGTGCTCGCGGTAGTGGCGGGTCACCGTGCCGTGGGCGGCCTCGGCTTCCACCGTCTTGCCGTCGGGGGTGAGGAGGACCGAGGTCATCAGCCCGAGCGAGCCGTAGCCCTGTGCCACGGTGTCGGACTGCACGTCGCCGTCGTAGTTCTTGCAGGCCCAGACATAGCCGCCGGACCATTTCAGCGCCGAGGCCACCATGTCGTCGATCAGGCGGTGCTCGTAGGTCAGGCCCTTGGCCTCGAATTCCTTCTTGAACTCGCGGTCGTAGATGTCCTGGAAGATGTCCTTGAAGCGGCCGTCATAGACCTTGAGGATGGTGTTCTTGGTCGAGAGATAGACCGGGTAGTTGCGCAGCAGGCCGTAATTGAGCGAGGCGCGGGCGAAGTCGATGATGGAATCGTCGAGATTGTACATCTGCATGGCGACGCCGGCGCCGGGCGCCTTGAACACTTCCCGCTCGATCACGGTGCCGTCCTCGCCGACGAACTTCATCGACAGCGTGCCCTTGCCCGGGAACTTGATGTCGGTGGCGCGGTACTGGTCGCCATAGGCGTGGCGACCGATGATGATCGGCTTGCTCCAGCCCGGAACGAGGCGCGGCACGTTCTTGCAGATGATCGGCTCGCGGAAGATCACGCCGCCGAGGATGTTGCGGATGGTGCCGTTCGGCGACTTCCACATCTGCTTGAGGTTGAATTCCTTCACCCGGGCCTCGTCCGGGGTGATCGTGGCGCACTTGACGCCGACGCCGACCTTCTTGATGGCCTCGGCGGCGTCGATCGTCACCTGATCGTTGGTCTCGTCACGGTACTCCATCCCCAGGTCGAAATAGAGCAGCTCGACATCCAGGAATGGGTTAATCAGCTTGTCCTTGATGTACTGCCAGATGATCCGGGTCATCTCGTCGCCATCGAGTTCGACGACGGGGTTGGACACCTTGATTTTTGCCATGATCGGGGAAGCCTCTTGGGAACGGCGCTTTGGCGCGCCACGGGAATATCCGCCGCCTCTTAGCACCTGATAGCAGCGGGCGAAAGCCAAGGGATTATGCACTTTTAGCTCATCCAGCCCCCGCAGATGGGGGTTCGAGGAGCCCCGTCGCGAGGGCAGGGCTGAAGTTTCAGGCGAGATTCAAAAGTCGAATCCAACCCGTTATTTCCCTTGAGAATTTTGTCAGGACAGGCAAACGACAGGCGAACGGGCAGCCGGCCCGAGAGCAGGTCAAGACCGGGTCGAGACCAGGTCAGGACCGGCCTTGAATCATTTCATCAAGAGGGCCTGTCCAAGGCCTTGAGAACCAGTGTGAAAGCGAAGCGAGATGTCGGGGACTGACAAGAGCAAGGCGGGCCTTTCCCTCGACGGTCCCATCGTCATCCTGGTCGAGCCGCAGCTGGGCGAAAACATCGGCATGGCCGCGCGCGCCATGGGTAACTTCGCACTGAGCCGATTGCGCATCGTCAATCCGCGCGACGGCTGGCCGAACATCGCCGCCCAGCGCGCCGCGGCCGGGGCCGACTATATTCTGGACAAGGTCGAATTGTTCGACACGGTCGGTGAGGCCGTCGCCGACCTCGACTTGCTGTTCGCCACCACCGCGCGCCCCCACGACCAGGCCAAGCCGGTGGTGGGGCCGGAAGCCGCAGCTAGTGAGATTTCCGGGCACGTCGCCGCCGGCGGAAAGGCCGGTATCCTGTTCGGCCGGGAGCGCTGGGGCCTGACCAATGAGGAGGTCGGGCTCGCCAACCGCATCATTACCTTCCCGGTCAATCCGGGCTTTGCCTCGCTCAACCTCGCCCAGGCTGTGCTCCTGGTCGGCTACGAATGGTTCAAGCGGGCGACCTCCGGCCAGCTGCCGCACGCGATGCCGGAGCGCTCCGAGCGCGCCTCGCAGCACCAGATGCAGGCCTTCTTCGACAATTTGATCCGCGAGCTCGACCGGGTCGAATTTTTGCGCCCGGCCGAGAAGCGCGACACCATGCTGGTGAACCTGCGCAACATCTTCACTCGGATGGAGCCGACCAAGCAGGACATGCACACCCTGCACGGGGTGGTGATGGCCATTGCCGAGGGACGCAAGGGCCCGGCCAAGGGCGGCGTGCTCGACGGCGAGCAGGCCACGCGGCTGCGCGCGCTTTTGGCCGAGCACGGGCAGGGCGGCGGGGTGCCCGACAGCGGCTCCACCGTGCGCGGCCTCGCCCGCCTGCTCCGCCGCAACCCGACCGACGCCGAGCGCCTGCTGTGGCAGGCGCTCACACGCGACCGCCGTTTCGCAGGCGGGTTCAAGCGCCAGACCCCTGTGGGGCGGCATTTCCCCGACTTCGTCTCGTTCCCGCACCGGATCGCGATCGAGCTGGTGAATGCGGGTGAGGGCGAGACGATCGCGGCTGATCGCGCGGCAAGGCGGGCATGGCTCGAGGCGAGGGATTATCGGGTGATCGAGATGCGGGCCGCAGATGTCGAGCGGGATATCGAGGCGGAGCTGGTGCGATTGCAGGGGATGCTCGAGCAGGGCGTGTAGGTCTCCTAGCGCGTAGGTCTCGTAGGGTGGGCAAAGCGAAGCGTGCCCACCATGTCCATCAATAGCGCTGAGACAGAAAGGTGGGCACGGCGCTGTGCGCCTTTGCCCACCCTACGAGACCGTCATCCACGCCCGAGCTGCACGTCGCGGTCGACCGCAATCCATGTCGCCTTCGCGACCGCCAGCCGCCTCCCGTCCTCATCATGCACCGCAGCCTCGGCGGTGCGTTTCCGGCCGTCGCGGGCGATCGGCCACGCCGTGATGATGCAGCGGTCGCCGGGGCGGGGGCGGGCTTCGATTCGGGCTGACATGCGGCCCAGCAGTAGCGGCGTCCGGTCGAAGCCGCCGGTCTGCTGATCGCAATTGCAGGCAAAACCGGTGGGGCAGTCGAGCGCCGACCAGAGAAATTCGGGGGCGATCAGGCCGTTCTCGGCGGCGAGATTCTTGTCCGGGGTCCAGCTCGCCGCGAGAACGGCATTGTGACCACGGAGCGAGCCGGCGAAAATGCGCAGGCCGTCGCCTTTTGCCCTTGCGGGACCGCACACGAAACATGTCGGCAGGGGATGCTCGTGCGGCTTCACGGGCGTCAATAGCTCGGCGGCGCAGGCGTCCTCGAAGCTGGCTGTCTCCAGCCGCTTGACCTCGACATTTGCCGGCCGCCCGGTGGCCACGACCTTGTCGCCGTCGCGAAGCTCCCATGTGCCGTCGTTCGTCGCGACCGCATCAAGCGGCGTGTCCAGCGGCGGCGGTGCGCGCAGCGTCACCTCCGCAGCCCCCGGGATGTGGCGGGCCAGCCGCCCACAGACATAGCCGCCGTTGCCGGAGTTGGGAGGACCGCAAAAGCGTTTGTCGATGATGATCTGTGTCATCGGTTTTGTTCTCTCTTCCCCGTGCACTTTACCTGATCTTGAGGACAATTCGCCCCTGAACCGTTCGGTTGGCCACGGCACGCATGGCTTCGCCGGCCTCCTCCAAAGGGAGGACGCGATCGATATGCGGGCGGATTTTTCCGCCGGCCAGCAATTGCATCAGCGTGGCATTCATACGCGCGGCGTCCGCGGGAAATTTCTCCGCCCAGGCGCCGACGAAGACTCCGAGGATGGAATAGTTCTTCAGCAGCGGAAGGTTCATCGGGAACTGGGGAATCTCGCCGCTGGTGAAGCCGATGGGCATCAGCCGTCCGCCCCACTTCATCGAGCGGGCCATCTGCTCGAATATCGCGCCACCGACAGTGTCGAAGCCGATATCGATGCCGTCTGCCGTGATCGCCTTGATCCGGCCGCGCAGATCTTCGCTGCGATAGTTGACGACTTCGCTGGCGCCGTAACTCTGGACCAGGGCTGCCTTGTCGTCGGAGCCGACACCGGCGACGACACGCAGTCCCAGATGGCGGCCGAGGTCGACGGCGGCAAGGCCAACTCCGCCAGCAGCACCGGTGACGAACAGCGTTTCGCCGCGCTGCGCCCGGGCCCGTTCGACCAGCGCATAATAGGCCGTGCCGTAATTATGCAGGACCGTCGCCGCGGCTTCGAACGCGACGCCTTCAGGCAGACGCACGCACTTTGAGTCCTTCGCTATCATCCGCTCGGCGTAGCCGCCGGTCCAGGCGCTGCACGCCACGCGGTCGCCAGGCGCGAATCCCGTGACCTCGTCGCCGACCGCGACGACGACACCGGATGCTTCCGTGCCAGGCACGAAGGGCGTCGGCGGCCGCATCTGATAGAGCCCCGAGACCACCAACTGGTCCATGAAACTGACTGAAGCCGCGTGGACGTCGATCAGGATCTCGTCGCCGGCCGGCTTCGGCTCGTCGATCTCGCCGAGGCGCAAATCGCCGGGTCCGGTGAACGATGTGCACAGAATCGCTTTCATCGGGGCGCTCCGAAAGGACGCGGCAGCAGCATGGGAACGCGTCGGCGATAGTCCTGATAGGTCGCGCCGAATTCGGCGATCAGGTCTCGCTCCTCGAACTGAAGCGCGGCCAGGATGTAGGCGGTGTTTGCGAGCGCAAACAGAAGGTGGCCAATGGTCATCTCGGGCGTGGCCCAGAACGCGAGCAGGAAGCCGAGCATGATGGGATGCCGCACGATCTTGTAGAGCAGCGGCGTCCTGAACGATTGACCTGGTATCGCGCTCCCGCGGAACGCAACGAAGGCCTGGCGCAGGCCGAACAGATCGAAATGATCGATCATGTGGGTCGAGGCGAACGCGATCAGCCAGCCGAGCCAATGTACGCCGATCAGCAACCAGGCCGCTGTTCCGCTGGTTTGCCAGACCGGCGTCGGGATCGGACGCCACTGCCAAAACAGCAGCAGCAAGATCAGGCTGGAGAGCAGCACATAGGTGCTGCGCTGGCAGGCTGCGGGGAGGAATTTGACCAGCCATCGCTTGAAACCCGGGCGCGCCATGACGCTGTGCTGGATTGCAAACAGGCTCATCAGCAGCAGGTTGACGACGATGGCCACGCTCAGGTCCGTCGGGCTGCCGACGCCGATCGGCATGTTGATCGACTTATCAATCGACTTGGGCACGACATAATTGCCGACGAAACCGAGCGCATAGAGAAATGAGACCGTGAAGATGACGTAGCTCACGATGGCGTAGAGCAGGATCAGGAGGCGCGAGATCATGTTTTTTCCTATTGTGCCTGATGCAGCCGTGCCGCATGCAGGAGCCTGAGTTGCTCGCCGGCGAGCAGGCTCGATCTGCCCCGACTGCTATCGCTGGACCGTCCCCTGTGCGTCCCCCGGGGGCGCCGCGAGGGGAGGGAGGACTTTCATGACGGTTTTCTCGCTGGGGACGTTCGGGTTCCCGGAGGTCCACGCCGACGGCCGCCCGATCAAGTTGGCCCTGCGCAAGGGCCTCGCGCTGCTGGTCTATCTCGCGGAAGCCAAGGGCGCTGCGGCCCGCGACGTGGTGGCCACGCAGCTGTGGCCCGAGGCCGACCGCGAGACCGGCCTTGCGCGATTGCGGCGGCTGCTTCACCGCATCGAGCTGACGCTGGGTCAGCAGGTGTTCGAGACCGATCGGACTAGTCTGCGATGGTCTCCGGCAGTCGCGCTGCAGGTCGATGCACATCTGTTCGAGAGCGCCTGCGATCGCGGTGACTTTGACGAGGCCTGCCAGATTTATCGGGGAGATTTCCTCGCAGGCTTCTCGCCGGAGGACTGTCCGGAATTCGACGACTGGGCGTTCTTTCGCCGCGAGGCGCTGCGCGGACGTCTCGTTCACGCGCTGGAGCGTCTGGTGCAGGACAAGACTGCTGCCGGAGACTACTTTGCCGCGACCGCACATGCGACCCGTCTGGCCGAGCTCGATCCTTTGAGCGAGGTCTACGGCCGGCATCTGATCCGCAGCCTGCTGCTGGCGGGCGACCGCAGCGCGGCAGAGCGGCACCACGCGGCACTGACGCAGCGGCTGCGTGACGAGCTTGGTGTTGCGCCCGAAGCCGAGACCGAGGCGCTAATGAGTCCTGCGGCGGCACATGCGATTCCAGCGACGCGCTATGTCAAGGGCGCCGGCGTGCATCTGGCGTATCAGACCTATGGCAGCGGTCCGGTCGACATCCTGGTCATGCCGGGCTTCGTGTCGCATGTGGAACGCGCCTGGGAGCATCCCGCGAGCCGGAG
The DNA here is from genome assembly GCF_040548425.1 of Bradyrhizobium sp. i1.15.2. NCBI lineage: Bacteria > Pseudomonadati > Pseudomonadota > Alphaproteobacteria > Hyphomicrobiales > Nitrobacteraceae > Bradyrhizobium > Bradyrhizobium sp. i1.15.2. The sequence continues at coordinate 191,661 of NZ_JBEPRQ010000008.1, forward strand.
GTTTCTGGCCTCACTGATGAAGCTTGGGCGCCTGATCGTGTTCGATCGTCGCGGCATCGGGCTGTCGGACCGGGTTGGATCGGCCCCCGGTATCGATGTCACCGCGGAGGATATCGGTACCGTGTTGCGGGCGACGGATTCGCGCCGTGTCGTGCTGTTCGGCGCATCCGAGTGCGGGCCAGCCTGCATCAAATTTGCGGTCGATGAGCCGCGTCTCGTGGCCGGACTCATTCTGTTCGGTGCATTGGCCAAGGGCTGCTGGTCGCAGGACTATCCGCACGCGTTGCGCGCCAGCCAGTACGACGCCTGGAGCAAGCACCTCATTGCGCAATGGGGAGGACCGGTAGAGATTGAAACCTTCGCGCCCAGCCTTGCCGGCGATCCCCAGGCCCGCGCCTGGTGGGCGGGGCTATTGCGCGCGGCCTCCAGTCCCGGCGGCATCTCGGCCGTGCTCGAGGCGTTTCGCGACGCCGACGTGCGGCAGCTTTTGCCGCAGATTGCCATGCCGACATTGGTGCTGCATCGTCGGGACGACAAGGCCGTACGGATTGCGGCCGGCCGCGATCTCGCGAGCCGGATCAAAGGTGCGCAATTCGTCGAGCTCGACGGCCATGATCACTGGTTCTTTGCAGGCGATCAGGGACCGGTGCTGGGGGCGATCAGGCGGTTCATTGCTGCGTTACCGCGCGAGCGGCTGCGAGTGCTGTAGCCCGGATGAGCGACGCGACATCCGGGGACGGTCGTCCCGCATGTCGCTGCGCTCATGCGGGCTACGGGATGGGAGCGATCACACCGCCTCGAGCTGATCCGCCGCGCGCTTCTTCTTTGCCTTGGACTGGCTGAGCAGGGGACCTGCCGTCAGCGCCGCCGTATCCGCCACACCCGGATCGCGCGACACCATCGCCGCGACGATCGCGCCGTCGATCAACAGGCCGAGCTGGTGCGCGAGCACGACGGGCTCGTTCGATCCGAGCTCGCCGGCGAGCTTCTCGATATGGCCGAGCACGATCTTCTTGTGCTTCAGCGCGATGTTGCGGAACTGCTTGGCGTCCTTGTCGTGCTCGCCGACCGCGTTGATGAAGGGGCAGCCGTAGAAGCGTTCTTCCGCGAACCAGCTCTTCAGGGCCGGGAAGATGCGCGTGAGTTTGGCTTGCGCGTCGCCGCCGCCTTCTTCCATGGCGCCGATGAACCATTCGCGCCACTGCTTGCCTTCGCTCTCCAGCACCGCGTTGACGAGATTGGTCTTGGAGCCGAACAATTTATAGAGCGTGGTCTTCGCGGTGCCGGCTTCCGCGATGATCGCGTCGATCCCGGTGGCATTGATGCCGTTCTTGCAGAACAGATGCGTCGCCGCGTTGAGCAGGCGCCCGCGCGCGGACTCGTCTTCGCTGGTGCCGCCGTGCGGCAAATGAGACATCTTCTTCGACGTCTTCTTGGGTAAGGGCTTGACCATGGATGCAACTTAATCGCAGCCGCGCTGCATCAGCAAGCCGCATCTGTCCGCGCTGAAAAGATTCGCACGGGAAAGCCGGTCTGCATCGCCTTTGAGCAAACGGCAGCTGATCAATCCGCAGGCAGCGTTCGCTAAGCGGCTCCAATGCTTCGCCTTTTGATTTTGGCCTGGTCTGGCACGCTCCATGCAAGGAAACAGACCGTTCGGTATCCTACCGATTTCCACTTCTGCCAGGGAGAAGATGATGACTGCCGTCGTTCAGAAGACAGTGCTGACGGGTTGCCTTGCGCCCATCGACAAGAATGGCCTCGAGCAACTGATCGCCAACGGCAAGGCCAATCCGAAGGTCATCAAGACCTTGAAGTGCAAGACGGTCGCGGAAGGAAAATTCCGCCACGCCAACTACATTCGCAATTTGCCACCCTACATCGTCGATGAGCCGCCTGGTCTGCTCGGCGACGACACTGCGCCCAATCCATCCGAAGCCTCGCTCGCCGCGCTCGGGTCCTGCCTCGCCGTCGGCCTGCACGCCAACGCCGTGCATCGCGGCTGGATCGTCAACAAGCTCGAGCTCGAGCTCGAGGGCGATCTCAACATTACCGCGGTGTGGGGCACCGGCGACATGTCGGACAAGCCGGTCGGCTTCACCGACGTCCGCGTCAAGGTCGACATGGAATGTGAGGGGATCTCGCCGGACGAGATCAATGCGCTGGTGGCCCATGTGAAGCAATGGTCGCCGGTCGCCAACACCTTCACCCGCCCGGTCAATCTCGAGGTCGGCATCTGAGCTGACGGCAACAGGACAAGGTGCGGAGACGATCATGGGTTCACTGGCTTTATCACGGACCGAAGTTTTGGATCAGCCCGCACCGTCCATTGCAGGCGAGGTGGCCCGGATTGCGCGGGAGCAGCTCGCGCCGCTCGCTGCCGGCATCGATGCCGGCACCATTTATCCGGCCGATGTGCTGCGCCAATTCGGCGAGGTCGGCGCCTGGGGCAGTCACGTGCCGCACGAAGGGCCTGCCGATCTGCGCTGTGCCATCCAGGCCATGTCGGCGATCGGCGAGGTCTGCGGCAGCACCGCCTTCATGGCGTGGTGCCAGAACACGCTGGTCTGGTACGCCGCCAACTCGACCAACATGAAGCTGGCAAAGCGTTTCGGCGATGGGTTCTCGACCGGCCGCGTGCTCGGCGGCACCGGGCTCTCCAATCCGATGAAAAGCTTTTTCGGCATCGAAAAGCTCAAGCTGAAGGGGCGCAAGGTCGAAGGCGGCTACATCGTGCGCGGCGCGCTGCCCTGGGTCTCCAATCTCGGCCCCGACCATTATTTCGGTACCATCTTCGAGCGCGAGGACGAGCCGGGCATCGCAAGTGGCGAGCCCGGCCAAGTGATGTTTTTGGCGGACTGCTCGGATCCCGCGATCTCGCTGACGCCATGCAAGCCGTTCCTCGCCATGGACGGCACCGGCACTTACGGCGTGCAGTTCCGTGACGCCTTCGTGCCTGACGAGCTGATCCTGGCCGATCCCGCCGCGCCTTTCGTCAAGAAGATCCGCGCCGGTTTCATCCTGCTGCAGGCCGGCATGGCGCTCGGGCTCATCAAGGACTGCATCAACATCATGGACGAGGTCGATAATCCCCTCGGTCACATCAACCGCTATTTGCCGCAACAGCCGGTGCATTTCCGCGATCTCGCCGCCGAGCTCGAGGCCGAGACCATGGCGCTGGCGCGCGATCCCTACAATGAAGAGGAGACCTACTGGCGCAAGGTGATCGCGCTCAGGCTTCGCGCCGGCGAGGCCAGCGTCGCGGCGGCGCATGCGGCGATGCTGCATTGTGGCGCGCGCGGCTACCTCAAGTCCCACCGCGCGCAGCGCCGGCTGCGCGAGGCCTATTTCGTCGCGATCGTCACGCCTGCCACCAAGCAGTTGCGCAAGATGCTTGCCGATTCCTGAGTTTTACGAGCCCACCCACCATCTAACCTCAACGGAGAGGCTGCCAATGACGGACGTTCTGATCTCTGCCAGCGAACTTGCCGATCTCTTGAAGACCGAGCCCTGTGTCGTGATCGACACCCGCAACCCCGACGCCTATGGCGCCGGGCACCTTCCCAATGCCGTGAACGTGCATGAGATATTCACGCTTCTTGCGACCTCGACGCCGGAGGGCATGGCCGAGCTGAAGACCAAGTTCGCCGACGCCTTTGGCGGCGCGGGCCTGTCCGGCAAGGAGACCGCCGTGATCTACGAGCAGTCGATGAACTCCGGCTTCGGCCAGTCCTGCCGCGGCTACTACCTGCTCACCATGCTCGGCTATCCCAAGATCAAGGTGCTGCATGGCGGCTTCGATGCCTGGGCGGCCGCAGGTCTTCCGGTGACGAAGGATGTGCCGGCGCCGGCGAAGGCGTCGTTCGGAATCGTGCCTGAAGCGGGCGATATCCTGATCGACGCCAAGACCATGCTGGCGGCGGTCGGCAAGCCGGGCGTCGCCATTCTCGACGTGCGCGACGTCGACGAATGGATCGGCGACAGCTCGTCTCCGTATGGGAAGGATTACTGCCCGCGCAAGGGTCGCATCCCCGGCGCGGTGTGGCTGGAATGGTATCGCATGATGAAGCCAACCGCCGAGGGCCCGCGCTTCAAGTCCAAGGACGAGATTTTGGCGGAATGCGCCACGGTCGGCATCTCGCCCTCCACGCCGGTCTATCTCTACTGCTTCAAGGGCGCGCGCGCCTCGAACACGTTCCTGGCGCTGAAAAACGCCGGCGTGAAGGACGTGCGGATGTATTTCGGCTCCTGGAACGAATGGTCGCGCGATCCGTCGCTGCCGATCGAGCAGGGATTGCCGATCGCATCGGAGGTGACGACCAAGGCGGCGTGATCGCCGCTAACCGAGGGCACGCGGACGGGGCGCGATTCCCAGCGCCTTGATCCGCGAGGCCAGCGTGGTCGGCTTGATATCCAGCATCTCGGCCGCGCCACCGGGGCCGAACACTTTTCCGGCGCAGCCCTCGAGCGCGGCCAGGATGTTGGCGCGCTCGTGATCGCGCATTTCGGATGACGTCATCACAGCGGGCCGTGCGTCAGCCTTCTGCCGCGTGGCGCCAACCGGGGCCTGCGTGCCTGAGGAGTCGGGCAGATCGATCCGCAAACGGCCGTTCTGCGACAGGATCGCAGCGCGCTCGATCACGTTCTGCAGTTCGCGGACATTGCCCGGCCAGTCATAGCGCGTCAGCCGCCGCGCATCGCCTTCCGACAAGCGCAGATTCGATTTCAGCGCCTTGCTCTCGCGGGTGAGGAAATGCTGAGCGAGCAGCGCAATGTCCTCGCGCCGTTCGCGTAAGGGCACCGTCTCGATCGGAAACACGTTGAGCCGGAAATAGAGATCCTCGCGAAAACGGCCGCGCTGCACCTCCTGCTTGAGGTCGCGGTTGGTCGCGGCGATGACGCGGACGTCGACCGCGCGGGTGCGCTCCTGGCCGACCCGCTCGAAATTGCCCTCCTGCAACACGCGCAGCAGCTTGCCTTGCAATTCGAGTGGAATCTCGCCGACCTCGTCGAGGAACAGCGTGCCGCCATCGGCGAGCTCGAAGCGGCCGATGCGGTCGCGCGTCGCGCCGGTGAAGGCGCCGCGGACATGGCCGAAGAACTCGCTCTCGAACAATTCGCGCGGGATCGCGGCGCAATTGACGCGGATCAGCGGCCGGTCGCTGCGGGTGGAATCCTCGTGAATGGCGCGCGCGATCAGCTCCTTGCCGGTGCCGGATTCCCCGGTGATCATTACCGCCGCGCTGGTCGGCGCCACCAGCTTGACCTGGCGCAGCGTCGTCTGGATCGCCTCGCTGCCACCGATGATGCCGCGCGGATTGGTCTCGATGCGGATTTCTTCCTGGAGATAGGCGTTTTCGAGCTCGAGACGTTCGCGCAGGCGATCGACTTCGGCGAGCGCGGCGTGCAGCTTCTCGTCGGCCTCGCGGCGCTGGCTGACGTCGCGAAACACCACGACGGCACCGACCACCACGCCGCGATCGCGGATCGGCGTGGAGGTGTATTCGACCCAGGCCGGCGAGCCGTCCTTGCGCCAGAATACCTCGCCATCGACCTGGTGCACGGCGCCGTCGCGGAACGCCGCGTAGATCGGGCAATCATGGTTGTGATAGTGCCGCCCGTCATGGTGGGTGTGGTGCATGATGGGATGGATTTCCTTGCCGACCAGCTCCTCGGCAGTCCAGCCCAGCATCCGCTCGGCGGCGGGGTTCACGAAGGTGGTCTTTCCTTCCGCGTTGACGCCGTAAATGCCTTCGCCGGCGGCGCGCAGGATCAGTTGGTTCTCGCGCTCGATGTCCTGGAACACGCGCTCGACCCGCTGCCAGGTCGAGATGCCGCTGCGCATGTGGTCTTCAGCGGCGGCATCGACATTGCGGCGGCGGCGTGCTTCGAGATCGGTCAGGGTGAGCTGGACCAGCGTGCGCCCGTCATGGGGCAGGACGCAGCCGGCATATTCGAGCCGGAGATTCTGCCCGGTGGCATGGCGCGGGTTCAGCGCCGTGGTCCAGTAGGCGCCCTTGTGCAGCACGGCCTGGGTGAACACGGTCAGCGCCGGAAGTTCGCCGGCATGCAGCGTGCTCGGCCTGGTCTGGCGCAGCAGCGCGCGGTCGTAGCCGAGCAGGGCGCAGGCGGCGGGATTGGCATCGACGATCAGGTCGCCGAAGGGGTCGATCAGCAGCGTCGCTTCGACCGAGGATTCGAAAGCCGCGACGCGCGGATCGATGGTCGGGGCCACGTCGTCGTGGGCGAGCATTGGCGTCGTTGCCATTACGAAATCTCGTTATTCAACTACGAAATCTCGTTTATCACGAATTTTCGTAATGACCAAGTGCAGGCGAAAGTGCTGCGTCATCAAGGCACTGGTGGGCGCGAAGGTGGTGGCATGCTCCTTGCGTAATTCTCCTCGCAACGACGCGCAGGAGGTCCGATGTCCACTTTCGACAATCCGTTTGATCCCAATCGCAACCTGCGAGCCGGCTGTGCCTGTGGTCAGCATCAATCCGCGGCGGAGCATGAGCAGGCCACCGCGTTGCGCTGTGATCCCGTCGAGAGCGAGGAGAAGCGCTACGAGGGCGTGGTCGCCTCTGCCGTGATGCGCGCGATGTTTCCGCAGGACGTGGCGCGGCGAGCATTCCTGAAGTCGGTCGGGGCCTCCACCGCGCTGGCCGCGCTGTCGCAGTTCTTCCCGCTTCAGACCGCGACCGAGGTTTTTGCGCAGGCCGGCACGCCGGAAAAGAAGGATCTCAAGGTCGGCTTCATCCCGATCACCTGCGCCACGCCAATCATCATGGCGGCGCCGCTGGGCTTCTATGCCAAGCACGGCCTCAACGTCGACGTGGTCAAAACCGCCGGCTGGGCCGTGATCCGCGACAAGACCATCAACAAGGAATACGACGCCGCGCACATGCTGGCGCCGATGCCGCTCGCGATCTCGCTTGGCCTAGGTGCCAACGCGATTCCGTTTGCCGTGCCCGCGATCGAGAACATCAACGGGCAGGGCATCGTGCTGGCGAGCAAGCACAAGGACAAGCGCGACCCGAAGGATTGGAAGGGCATGAAATTCGCCATCCCCTTCGACTATTCCATGCACAATTATCTGCTGCGCTACTATCTCGCCGAACACGGGATCGACCCCGACACCGATGTGCAGCTGCGTTCGGTACCGCCGCCGGAAATGGTGGCAAACCTGCGCGCCGACAACATCGACGGCTTCCTCGCGCCCGACAATATCTGCCAGCGCGCGATCTATGACGGCGTCGGCTTCATGCATCTCTTGTCCAAGGAAATCTGGGACGGCCATCCCTGCTGCAGCTTCGCGGCCAGCCGCGAGTTCATCACGACGGCGCCGAACAGCTTTGCCGCGCTGACGCGCGCGATCGTCGATGCCACGGCCTATGCGTCGAAGGCGGAGAACCGCAAGCAGATCGCGGAAGCCATCGCGCCGGCGAACTACATCAACGCGCCGGTCACGGTGCTGGAACAGGTCTTGACCGGCACCTATGCCGACGGCCTCGGCGGCGTGAAGACGGATGAAAAGCGCGTCGATTTCGACCCGTTCCCCTGGCAGTCCTTCGCGGTGTGGATGCTGACGCAGATGAAGCGCTGGGGCCAGATCAAGGGCGACGTCGACTACAAGGCGATCGCCGAGCAGGTCTATCTCGCAACCGACACCAGGAAGCTGATGACCGAGATGGGCCTGGCGCCGCCAGCCGGCAGCTACAAATCGTTTGCGGTGATGGGCAAGAGTTTCGATCCGGCCAAGCCCGAGGATTATTTGGCGGGCTTCAAGATCAGGAAGGCGTCGTGAGCGGCCGCGCTCTCTTTTCACCTCGCCCCGCTTGCGGGGAGAGGTCGGATTGCATCGTTAGATGCAATCCGGGTGAGGGGGACTCTCCGCGAGTTCGTCGCTCACCGAATATGCGGAAGCATGCCCCTCACCCCGACCCTCTCCCCGTAAGAACGGGGAGAGGGAGATGACCACCGCCTCCCTCCGTCTCCGCGCCGGCCTGGTCTCGATCGTGCTGCTCGTCGCGTTCCTGGGCGTCTGGCATCTCGCCGTGCGCTCGACGGCGCCGGTGGCCACGATGAGCGCGGAATACGCCAAGCTGATGGGCCTGACCGCGACCCAGGGCAAATCTGCCATGCCCGGGCCGCTCGATGTCGGCGCAAAACTCTGGGAGCATGTGAGGAGGCCGTTCTACGACAACGGGCCGAACGACAAGGGGCTCGGCATCCAGCTCGGCTACTCGATCGCGCGCGTCGGCACCGGCTATCTGCTTGCCGTGCTCGTCGCCATCCCGCTCGGCTTCCTGATCGGCATGTCGCCGCTGCTCAGTCAGGCGCTCGATCCCTTCATCCAGGTGCTGAAGCCGATCTCCCCGCTCGCGTGGATGCCGCTCGCGCTCTACACCATCAAGGATTCCTCGATCTCCGCGATCTTCGTCATCTTCATCTGCTCGATCTGGCCGATGCTGCTCAACACCGTGTTCGGGGTCGCGAGCGTACGCAAGGAATGGATCAACGTCGCGCGAACGCTCGAGGTCGGAACGATCAGGCGCGCCTTCACGGTCATCCTGCCGGCAGCGGCACCGACGATCCTGACCGGCATGCGCATCTCGATCGGCATTGCGTGGCTGGTGATCGTTGCGGCCGAAATGCTGGTCGGCGGCACCGGCATTGGCTATTTCGTCTGGAACGAGTGGAACAACCTCTCGATCACCAACGTCATCATCGCGATCCTGCTGATCGGGGTCGTCGGCATGCTGCTCGACCAGATCCTCGCGCGTTTCACGCGCATGGTCACGTTTCCGGAGTAGGGCAGTGACCGAGAAATTCGTCTCCATCGAAGGCATCGCCAAGCGCTATCCGGGCGCGAGTGGTGCGACGACGACCGTGTTCGAGAATCTGTGGCTGTCGATGGCGCGGGGCGAATTCTGCTGCGTGATCGGCCATTCCGGCTGCGGCAAGACCACGGTGCTCAACATCCTCGCCGGCCTCGATGCGCCGAGCGAAGGCGCGGTCATCGTCGACGGACAGGCCATTTCAGGCACCAGCCTCGATCGCGCCGTGATCTTCCAGAGCCATGCGCTGCTGCCCTGGCGCACCGTGCTCGGCAACGTTGCCTACGCCGTGAGCTCGAAATGGCGGAGCTGGGATCGCGCCAAGGTGAAGGCGCATGCGCAGACTTTTATCGATCTCGTCGGCCTGACGGGTTCGGAACACAAGCGACCTTCCGAGCTTTCCGGCGGCATGAAGCAGCGCGTCGGCATCGCGCGTGCGCTCTCCATTACGCCAAAGATGATGCTGATGGACGAGCCGTTCTCGGCACTCGACGCGCTGACGCGCGGCACGCTGCAGGACGAGGTGCGGCGCATCTGTCTGGAGACCGGGCAGACCGCGTTCATGATTACCCATGACGTCGACGAGGCGATCTATCTCGCCGACAAGATATTCCTGATGACCAACGGACCCGGCGCGGTGCTGGCCGAAGTGGTCGAGAACCCGTTGCCGAGGGACCGCGGCCGCACCGATCTGCACCGCCATCCGCTGTACTACGCGCTGCGCAACCACATCGTCGATTTCCTGGTGACGCGCAGCAAGACCTTTGCCGTCGAGACGCCCGCTCACGATCCGCGCAATGTGCCGGTGGTGCATATCGGCAAGCCCGGACTGACCGTCGCGTCCGGTGGCGACGAGCAACGACAGACCTGGATACCCGGGACGAGTCCCGGGCTGACTGCTTGAAAAAGGAGACCCTCACATGAAACGCGAAGACCTCACCGAGAAGCTGCTCGACATCAAGCGCGAGAAGGGCTGGACCTGGAAATACATCTGCGAGCAGATCGGCGGTTATTCCGAGGTGCTGATTACGGGCGCGATCCTCGGCCAGATGAAATTGACCAAGCCGCAGGCCGCGAACGCCGCTGAACTGTTCGGCCTGACGAAGACCGAGACCACGATGTTGAACGAGACGCCGATGCGCGGCATGCCGATGCCGCCGACCGATCCCTTGATCTATCGCTTCTACGAACTGGTCATGGTCAACGGTCCGGCCTGGAAGGCGCTGATCGAGGAGGAGTACGGCGACGGCATCATGTCGGCGATCGATTTCGACATGGTGATGGAGCGCCTGCCCAATCCGAAGGGCGACCGCGTCAAGATCACCATGAGCGGCAAATTCCTGCCGTACAAATATTACGGCGCCAGCGGCAATGTGCCGGAATATGGCTTCAAGGAGGGATAGCTGGTTGGCATTCCGGGGGTGCGTCGCAGACGTCCCCCGGAATGCCGCTTTCGCCTTATTTCCCGGCCTTCACCTCGGCCGCCGCCACCGCGATCAACTCGTTCATCTTGGCCCGAATCGCCTGTTCGGTGATGGCGACGTTCTTCGCGGCGAAATCGGCCATGACCTTGCGCAGGACGTCGGCGTCACCGGCTTCCTCGAAATCGGCCGCGACCACCTCCTTGGCATAGGCCGTGGCGGCATCGCCGGTAATGCCGAGCTTTTCGGCCGCCCACAGCCCGAGCAGGCGGTTGCGGCGGGCTTCCGCCTTGAATTTCTGCTCCTCGTCGAGGGCGAACTTCTTCTCGAAGCCTTCCTCGCGCTTGTCCAACGTGCTCATGCCTTTTCCAATTCCCTGCTGACCCCGGCCGGCCCTCGTTGCGAGAGCCCCGGTGCATGCCTAGATAGGGGGCACGAATCGGCAAAACAACGAGCCGTTAAGCCGCAGGCAAGACGGTATAAGTTTGATGCCGGACGGCCGGATCGATTGTGCTGGGACAGCCAATCGGATAGGTTGCCTAAGGCTGGGTTCCCGTTCTGTTTCTAGGGGTTCCGGGCCGTTCACGGCAGCTCCGCTGTGGGTCGTAGTCTCGTCAACCGGAGCACACCAGATACATGGATTTCAACAAAACACGGTACATCCCCATGAGCCGTCGGCGTCGCATTTATGAAGGCAAGGCAAAGGTTCTTTACGAAGGCCCGGAGCCCGGTACCCTGATCCAGCACTTCAAGGACGACGCCACCGCGTTCAATGCGAAAAAGCATCAGGTGATCGAGGGCAAGGGTGTCCTCAACAACCGGATCTCGGAGTACCTGTTTCAGCACCTCAACGACATCGGGGTGCCGACCCATTTCATCCGCCGCCTCAACATGCGCGAGCAGTTGATTCGCGAAGTCGAGATCGTGCCGCTCGAAGTGGTGGTGCGGAACGTTGCCGCCGGTTCGCTGTCGCAGCGCCTCGGCATCGAGGAGGGCACGCAGCTGCCCCGTTCGATCATCGAGTTCTACTACAAGAACGACCAGCTCAACGACCCCATGGTGTCGGAAGAGCACATCACCGCTTTCGGCTGGGCGACACCGCAGGAGATCGACGACATCATGGCGCTTGCCATCCGTGTCAACGACTTCCTCACCGGTCTCTTCCTCGGCATCGGCATCCGCCTCGTCGACTTCAAGATGGAGTGCGGCCGACTGTTCGAGAACGACATGATGCGGATCATCGTCGCCGACGAGATCTCGCCGGATAGCTGCCGTCTGTGGGACATCAAGTCGAACGAGAAGCTCGACAAGGACCGTTTCCGCAGGGATCTCGGTGGGCTGCTCGAGGCCTATACCGAAGTCGCCAAGCGTCTCGGCATCCTCATGGAGAACGAGCGTCCGGCGGGCTCCGGCCCGGTGCTGGTGAAGAGCTAAGAGGAATCTGACGTGAAGGCACGTGTTACCGTGACGTTGAAAACGGGCATCCTCGATCCGCAGGGCAAGGCGATCGAGGGTGCGTTGAAGTCGCTCGGCGTCGACGGCGTCGCCAGCGTCCGCCAGGGCAAGGTGTTCGACATCGAGCTCGCCGGCGCGGACAAGGCGAAAGCGGAGGCGGCGTTGAAGGACGCCGCCGACAAGCTGCTGGCGAACACCGTGATCGAGAATTATCGGGTCGAGCTGATCGGGTGAACGGGATGGCTCACAGCCACCCGACCCGACGAAAACGCCAGTACAGCGCCCCGCACGAGACTAGCATCACGCCGAGCAGCGTGTAATAGCCGTACTCCCAGTCCAGCTCCGGCATGTGCTTGAAGTTCATGCCGTAGATGCCGGCGAGCGCGGTCGGGATCGCGATGATCGCGAGCCAGGAGGCGAGCTTCTTGGAGACCGCCGTCTCCTGGGCCTGGCCGACCAGCAGGCTCGCTTCGAAGGCGAACGCCAGCACCTCGCGCATCGAATCGATCCGCTCCTGGATGTTGCGGACGTGGTCGGTGACGTCGCGGAACAGCGGCTGCATCGTCGCGCGCACCATCGCCAGCTCGTCGTGCTCGAGCCGGCGGCAGACCTCGACCAGAGGGCCGATCGCGGTCCGGAGCCGCAAGAGGTCGCGGCGCAGCATGTAGAGCCGTTCGATCTGCGCCTTGCTGATCGACTTGGAGAGCACGTCATCCTCGATGCTCTCGACCTCTTCGTGAATGCTCTCGAGCACGGGCGAGTAGTTGTCGACGATGAAATCGAGAATGGCGTAGAGGATGTAGTCCTCGCCGCGCGCGAGCGCTCGCGGGCAGCTTTCGCAGCGTTCGCGCACCGGCGTGTAGGACGTCGACGCACCGTGGCGCACCGAGACCAGATAGCCTTCGCCGACGAAGATGTGCGTCTCGCCGAAGGCGATCCGGCCCTCGATCAGTTGCGCCGTGCGCGCCACGATGAACAGGGCCTCACCATATTGCTCGATCTTCGGTCGCTGATGGGCATGGTTGGCGTCCTCGATGGCGAGCTCGTGCAGGTCGAACTGCTTCTGCACCGCGCTGAGCAGCGCCATGTCGGGCTCGTGCAGCCCGATCCAGACCACGTGGCCGGGCTTCGCCCGCCAGCTCGAGGCTTCGCTGATGGCGATATTGGCGACGCGCCGGCCGTCGACATAGGCACCGGCGGCGATGACGCCCTCGGTGGACACCGGCTCGGAGAGGGATGCGGGCAGCGAGGGGACATTCATGGCTTTGATCCCGGGCGAATCGATCGGCCGAATGGCGGGCTATGGCCTGTGCACAACGCTCGCGGGCAAGGCTAGCACTGGTAAAATCCCCGTCAAATGGTTATGTCTGCTGCCGATTTGGCAGCCGTGCCAGCCCCATTCAATCCTCGTTCGGAACCTCTGCCATGAAAGCCGCCATCCTCGTCTTTCCCGGAATCAACCGCGAGCGCGACATGGCGCGTGCCTTGAGGCTGATCTCGGGCAGCGAGCCCACAATGGTCTGGCATGCCGAGACGTCGCTGCCTGATGGTACCGACCTCGTGGTCGTTCCCGGCGGGTTCTCCTATGGTGATTACCTGCGCTGCGGCGCGATTGCGGCGCGGGCGCCGGTGATGGACGCGGTGCGCGACTATGCGGCCAAGGGCGGTCTCGTGCTCGGCGTCTGCAATGGCTTTCAGATCCTCTGCGAGTCCGGCCTCTTGCCTGGCGTCCTGATGCGCAATGCGCGGCTGAAATTCATCTGCCACGACGTGCATCTGCGCGTCGAGCGCTCCGACACGCCGTTCACGCGCGGCTACAATGCCGGGCAGGTGATCCGCGTGCCCATCGCGCATGGCGAGGGCAATTATGCAGCGGATGCCGAGACCATCAAGCGGCTCGAAGGCGAGGGTCGCGTGCTCTACCGCTATTGCTCGGCCGACGGCGCGATCGACGATATCAGCAACATCAATGGCGCCGCGCAATCCATCGCCGGCATCGTCAACGACAAGGGCAACGTGCTCGGCATGATGCCGCATCCGGAAAACCACGTCGAAGACATCATGGGCTGCACCGACGGCCGCGGCCTGTTCGCTGGCATCACCGCGCATCTGGAAAAAGCCGCGTGATTGCGTTCGTGCTGAAGCGGCTGCCGGCCGCTGTCGCCGTGGTTGCGTTCGCGACAGCCGCGCTCGCGCAGGATTTCCCCAAGCGTCCCGTCACCATGATCGTGCCGTTCGCGGCTGGCGGCACCTCCGACGTGATCGCGCGCACCGTTGCCGAGCAGATGGGCATCGCGCTCGGCCAGACCATCGTGATCGAGAACGTCGCCGGCGCCGGCGGATCGACCGCACTGGCGCGTGCCTCCCGCGCCGAGCCTGACGGCTACACCATTGCGATCGGCAATGCCGGCACCAACGCCGCGACCTATACGATTTATCCCAAACTGCCGTTCACGCCGGACTCCTTCGTGCCGATCGCCATGGTGGCGAAAACGTTCGGCATCATCGCCGTGCGCAAAGATTTTCCGGCAAAGGACCTGAAGGAGTTCATCGCCTACGCCAAGGCCAATCCGGGCAAGATCAATCTCGGCCATGCCGGCGTCGGCTCTTCGAATTACCTGATCTGCAAGAGCTTCGTCACAGCCGCCGGGATCGACGCGACGCTGGTCGGCTATCGCGGCGCCGCGCCCGCGCTCACCGACGCGATCGGCGGCCAGATCGACGGCGTCTGCGATGCGGCAGCCTCGGTCTCGCAGTCGATCAACGAGAAGCTGGCGCGCGGGCTCGTGGTCGGCTCGACCGTCCGGCTCGCCACAGTGCCCGACCTGCCGACGTCAGCCGAAGCCGGCCTGCCCGAATTCGAGGCGCAGGGCTGGAACGGCCTGTTCGCGCCCAAGGGCACCCCGCCGGCGATCATCGCCAGGCTGAATGCCGCCGCGCGTACGGCCGTGGAAACCGACGCGGTGAAGAAACGGTTCGCCGATCTTTCGACCGTGGCACCCGATCCCGACGAGCACACGCCCGAGGTGCTGCAAAAGCTCGTGACGCGCGACGTCGAGAAGTATCGGAAGATGCTGGCTGACGACGCCAAGTAATAGCTAGCGTCGTTTCAGCCGTTCCGTCGGCACCGTCATCGCGGCGACGCCCGCCATGACCAGCACCAGGCCCAGCGCCAGGTTCGAGGGCACGATCTCGCCGAGCAGCAGCACGGAGAGGCCGACGCCGATCGGGATGCGCAAATAGCCTTGCGCGTTGGTCGTCAGCGTGCCGAGCCGTCCCAGGCACATGTAGAACAGCATCAGCCCCACGGCGCTGGAGACGATGCCCATGACGATGGTGGCTATGATCGCCGTCGGCGTCGGGTGCAGCGTCCAGGGCTGGTCGATGATCAGCGAAGGCGGCAGCAGCACGAGGCCGCCGAACAGCAGCGAGCCGGCTGCCACCACCATCGGATCGTATTCGGACAGCCGCAGCCCGAAGATGGTTGCGCAGGCGAACGAGATGGTGGCGAGCAGGATGGCGATCTCCGCCACGATCTCGCTGCCGACGCCGCGCAGCGCATCCAGGCCGACGATGACGATTGTGCCGGCAAGGCCGAGGAGCGCGCCCAACAGCTTCAACAGCGTTGCTGGCTCGTGACGCGTGATCAGGGAGGTGATCAGGAAGGCGAAGATCGGCGTGGTCGAGGCCAGCACCACCGTGTTCGACGCCGGCACATATTGCTGAGACCAGGTGATGATCAGGAACGGAAAGGTCGAGTTGATCAATTGCTGGGTCGCGAACAGCTTCCAGGCCTTCGCATCGGTCGGAATCCTGACGCCGCGCATCCACAGGATCGCGAACAGGAAGGCGGCCGCGATCAGCGAGCGCGCCGAGATGAAGGTCACAGGCGGGATCGTATCCAGCGCGAGCTTGGCCAGCGGATAGGTTGAGCTCCAGCAGCAGGCCAGCGCGACCAGCAGCGCATAGTCACGCCAGTTGCGCGCGCTGGTGGCGGGCATGGACGGCAGCGGCGAGGCCGAGGCGCGACCCGTCGGCGGTGTGCTCTGCGGCACCTTGGTGTTGCTCCCGGCGCGACAGCGCTGGACCCAAGTCTGGGCGACGGGGCGCCAAAAGGGAAGGCGGCGAGCTATGCGTTTGGCTGTGGTGCCGGCTTCCGCTTCACCCGCTTGATCGTGCCGGAGAAGGTGAACAGGGGCCGCCCGCCTGACGTCAGCTTGCCGCGCAGGAAGATCAACGAGCCGCCGGCGCGGGAGACCTCGCCGACGCATTCGATCAGCTCGCCTTCGCGTGCCGCGTCGAGGAAGTCGCAGGCGAAATTGGTGGTCACGGCCGGCCCATCCAGCTCGTGGGTGGCGATCGCGAACAGGCAATAGTCGGAGAATGCCATGAAGCAGCCGCCATGGACGTTTCCGGAGCCGTTGAGGTGCTTCTTCTCGACCCGGAACGCCGAGCGGACGCTGCCGTCGTCCTCGATCCTGTGCCAGAACGGGCCGATATGGCTCTCAAAACTGTCGCGAATCCAGGTTCGCCAGCCCTGGAATTCCCCATCGGTGGCGACGTGGAGGTCGGGGCGGCGGGGCGGGGGCGCTTTGGTCAATTCGTGCAAGGAAATGGGCCTTCAATTGCGAGTCGTTTGCCCTTAAATCCGATCTGTCCACGCTGTGCAATTCCTGTTCCCGCAGCCCCCGGCCGCAAAACGTGGACAGCGGGAAAATGCGCCATAAAGGGCTTTTCCAAGCCGTCCGATGTTCCTAAGAACGGCCCACCGCCGTCGAAAGCCTCGAATCCATGAAGAACGAACCCAAGATCACTCCCGAGCTTATTGCCGCCCACGGGCTCAAGCCGGACGAGTATGAGCGCATTCTGAAGCTGATCGGGCGGGAGCCAACTTTCACCGAGCTCGGCATCTTCTCGGCGATGTGGAACGAGCACTGCTCGTACAAATCCTCGCGCCTCCATCTGAAGGGCCTGCCGACCAAGGCGCCCTGGGTGATCCAGGGCCCGGGCGAGAATGCCGGCGTGATCGACATCGGCGACGGCCAGGCCGTGGTCTTCAAGATGGAGAGCCACAACCACCCGAGCTACATCGAGCCGTACCAGGGCGCGACCACCGGCGTCGGCGGCATCTTGCGCGACGTCTTTACGATGGGCGCGCGCCCGATCGCCTGCCTCAATGCGCTGAGCTTTGGCGCACCGGAGCATGCCAGGACGCGGCATCTCGTCTCCGGCGTCGTCGCCGGGGTCGGCGGCTATGGCAATTCCTTCGGCGTGCCGACGGTCGGTGGTCAGGTCCGCTTCCACACCCGCTATGACGGCAACATTCTCGTCAACGCGATGGCGGTCGGCCTCGCCGATACCGACAAGATCTTCTATGCCGCCGCCTCCGGCGTGAACATGCCGATCGTCTATCTCGGCTCCAAGACTGGCCGCGACGGCATCCACGGCGCCTCGATGGCCTCGGCCGAGTTCGACGACAAGTCCGAAGAGAAGCGCCCGACCGTCCAGGTCGGCGATCCCTTTGCCGAAAAGCTGCTGTTAGAGGCCTGCCTCGAGATCATGGAGAAGGGCTGCGTCATCGCGATCCAGGACATGGGCGCGGCGGGTCTGACCTGTTCGGCGGTCGAGATGGGCGCCAAGGGCGATCTCGGCGTCGATCTCGATCTCGATGCGGTGCCGACGCGCGAGATCGGCATGAGCGCCTACGAGATGATGCTCTCGGAGAGTCAGGAGCGCATGCTCATGGTGCTCAAGCCCGAGAAGGAGAAAGAGGCCGAGGCGATCTTCAAGAAGTGGGGCCTCGATTTCGCCGTGGTCGGCTACACCACGCCGAGCAAGCGCTTTGTGGTCAAGCATGGCGGCGACGTCATGGCCGATTTGCCGATCAAGGAACTCGGCGACGAGGCGCCGCTCTATGACCGCCCGCATGTCCCCTCCGCCGCTTTGCCTGTCGTGCATGCGCGCGAAGTGGCGGCGCCGATGAGTCTCGGTGCCGCGCTCGAAAAGCTGATCGGCACGCCCGACATGTGCAGCAAGCGCTGGGTCTGGGAGCAGTACGACCACGTCATTCTCGGCAACACCATGCAGCGTCCCGGCGGCGATGCCGCCGTGGTGCGCGTGCAGGACGGCCCGAAGGGCCTGGCGCTGACCGTCGACGTGACGCCGCGCTATTGCGAGGCCGATCCTTATCAAGGCGGCATGCAGGCCGTGGCGGAAGCCTGGCGCAACATCACCGCCGTCGGCGGCAAGCCGCTTGCGATCACCGACAATCTCAATTTCGGCAATCCCGAGCGGCCCGAGATCATGGGCCAGTTCGTCGGCTGCCTGAAGGGCATCTCGGAAGCCTGCCGCACGCTCGACTTCCCGGTCGTCTCCGGCAATGTCTCGCTCTACAACGAGACCAACGGCCGCGCGATCCTGCCGACGCCCTCCATCGGCGGCGTCGGCCTGCTCGACGACTTCACCAAGTCGGCCTCGCTCGCCTTCAAGGCCGAAGGCGAGGCGATCCTCCTGATCGGCGAAACTCACGGCTGGCTCGGTCAGTCCGTTTACCTGCGCGACATCTGCGGTCGCGAGGAGGGGGCGCCGCCGCCGGTCGATCTCGCGGCCGAGAAGCGCAACGGCGACTGCGTGCGCGGCATGATCCATGCGGGCACCGCGACCGCCGTGCACGATCTCTCCGACGGCGGTCTTCTGATCGCGCTGGCCGAGATGGCGATGGCGAGCGGCATCGGCGCCAAACTGCTGGCGGCGCCGACCGCGCTGGTGCCTCAGGCCTATTGGTTCGGTGAGGACCAGGCGCGCTATCTCGTCACCGTGCCTGAAACCGAGGCCGGCCGCGTGCTCGCCAAGATGCGCGGCTGCGAGGTGCCCTGCGTGCGGATCGGCACCACCGGCGGCGACGCCGTCGCGATCGCCGGCGAGGCGCCTGTTGCGATTGACACGCTCAGGGCATCGTTCGAGCGCTGGCTGCCGGAGTATATGGGCGGGAAAGCGGCCTGAGGCGCTGAACCGGTAGCCCGGATGAGCGAAGCGACATCCGGGTCTTTGTCGTGAGGTTTCCCGGATATCGCTTCGCTCATCCGGGCTACGGTATCGTGCCTCACAACACGTGCGAGGCCCCCGGAATCTTCCGTAAGGCCGCAGTCAGTCCCCAGCTCAAGGTCACCGTGAGCACGAAGCCGATCGTGGCTTTCACGATCGCAGGCCAGCTGTAGTCGTACAGCGCGTACTGGATCCACAACGCGATCGGGTAGTGCACCAGGAAGATGCCGTAGGCATCCGCCTGCATGCGGTCGAGCAGGTTCGGGCCCGGCGACTTCTGGTGCAGGAAGAAGGCGAGGATCGCGAGCAGGATCGAGCCTGAGAACAGCACGAAGAACGTGCCGTAGATCGCCTGATACCAGTGCGGCTGCGGGTCTGGATTGCCCAGAACTTCGCGCTTGATGTAGATCATGCCCCACATCAGGCAGTAGGGGATCAGCGTGGCGATCACCCAGAGCCAGCGTTGTTTCGGCAACTGGCCGCCGGCGCTGAGGATGCCGCGATCGAAGTTCGCCGCTCCAACGCTGACGCCGATGAAGAAATAGGCGAAGTAGAGCAGGATGCGGCTCGCCTGCACCGAGAACGGCCCGAGCTCGAACCATTTGCTTCCGCCGAAATAGAGCAGCGCCGGCACGTAGGCGATTGTCGTCACGACGACGAGCAGCAGCCAGAATACGGCCGGCTGGTCGAATCCGCGTAGCGACACGCGGTTGCCCGGGTCGACCAGATGCGCGGAGACCCGGTAGAGCAAGCTCGCGGTCAGGTCGAACGCCAGCAGCACCCACACGAACCAGATCGGGCCGCTCGGCCACGGGCCAACCGTGATCGTCTTCCACCAGAACGCCGTGAAGCTCAGCCCGGGATCGTGCCGCAGCGCGATCGCGTAATAGGCGAGGGGAATCACGGTGAACGCCGCGATCGCGAACGGCAGCCCGAGCCGCAACAGGCGGTCGCGGAGAAAAACTGACGGCGCCTTGCGCGCGATGCCCGGCCAGGTGAACAGTCCTGACAGGAAGAAGAACATGGCCATGAAGAAGCTGTCGGTGGCCAGCACGACGATGTCGAAGCCGATCCAGGACGCCGGATCGGTGTGCCCGAAATAGGTGTAGGGAATGACGGCGTGGTGCAGCAGCACCACCAGCGTGAGGAAGGTGCGGGCGCGATCGAGCGACAGATTGCGCGCCTTGGCCTTCGGCACCGCGTGCGCCTCTGCGCCGATCGTCGCTGAATGTGACATCGTCATCGTGGCCGCCCCGGTCGCGCTTTCCGTCCCGGCCGGACTTTGCCGCCGGGAACCGGATTCAGCAAGGGTCGTTTGGGACGCCCGCAGGTCTCGAGACCGCTAGGAACCAGTTCCCTGCGACGAAGTTAGCGTTCGCCAAAAGGGCTTGGGACCGCGGCAAGCGGTACAATTTCGGAGCTGGCGATGACGATCCTGAAATGGGCGCTGATCTTCCTACTTGTCTCGATCGTGGCCGGCGTGCTCGGCTTCACCGGCATCTCGGCCGCCTCCGCCGACATCGCCCGCTTCCTGTTCTACGTGTTCGTCGCGATTTTCCTGGTGCTACTGATCCTGGGGCTCACGATATTCAGGGCGTAGCGGGGCTCGCGTCAGCATTCCCAGTCGTCGTGCCCGCGCTTGCCGTCTTCGCTGAAGCTTCGCCGGCCCAACACCCGTAGCCCGGCGAAGCCTTGGCGGAGCCGGGTCCCGGGCATCCACGTCCTTTGTATCCGCGGCAGCCAAGAACGTGGATGGCCGGGACGAGCCCGGCCATGACAGCAGGCCCTATGTGGGCTTACCCCACTTCCTCGATCTTCACCTTGTCCGGATAGAAGGCGAGATGGCCCGAAATCTCGGTCATCGCGGGAAAGGGCGCCTCATAGGTCCAGATCGCGTTATCCAGCGTCTTGCCGTCGGCCTTGACGCTGTAATAGCTCGCATCCCCTTTGTAGGGGCAATGGGTGACACGGTCGGTGCGCTCCAGCAGCGCCATATTGGCGTCCTGTCGCGGCACATATTGCACCGCCGGATATTTCGCCTCTTTCAGCGTCAGCGCCTTGGTGGTCTCGGCGATCACGATATCGCCGGCCGTGACGCGGACGCGCCGGGGATTTGGGGTGATGGTGATGGGGTGGTCGGGCCCTGGAAGCTTCATGATTTCACGCCTTTTTCGATCGCTCTGCCGCGCGCGGCACTTTGTCGTGGCTTTATCCAGATCGGATCACCGATATAGTGCCGGAAGGCGTGACGTAGAAGGCCGTTCACGCTAAGTTTGGGCCCGCCGGCTTTGCATATCCGGACCCCGGCAGCGATTCTACGACAAGGCTGATTGCAGCCGAGACAGGAGCACGACCCGAATGCCAATGGACGCCCACGATATCGAGGCGATGATCAAGGCGGCGATCCCCGATGCCGAGGTGACCATCCGTGACCTCGCCGGGGACGGCGATCACTATGCCGCGACCGTGATCTCGGAAACCTTCCGCGGCAAGTCCCGCGTCCAGCAGCACCAGATCGTCTATCAGTCCCTGCGCGGCCAGATGGGCGGCGTGCTGCATGCGCTGGCGCTGCAAACCGGTGTGCCGGGCGCCTGATCTGCTCGTGACGGGGGGATGACGATGGCTGCGGACAATCCGCGCGGCGCGATGTTTCGCGTCATCCTGCCAAACCAGCACAGCCGCGTCACCAATGCCGAGCTGTTCTTCGACCTGGTCTTCGTCTTCGCGATCACGCAGGTCTCGCACACATTGCTGCACCATTTCACGCCGCTCGGTGCGGTGCATGTCGCGGTGCTGTTTCTCGCGGTATGGTGGGTGTGGGTCTACACCGCCTGGGTCACCAACTGGCTCGATCCCGAACTGACGCCGGTCCGGATCCTGATCTTCCTGATGATGCTGGGCGGTCTCGTGCTGTCCACGACGATCCCGACCGCGTTCGAGGGGCGGGGCCTGTGGTTCGCGATCGCCTACGCAACGATGCAGGTCGGGCGCACAGCCTTCTGGATGTTTGCAACGCCGCGGCATCGAACTGCGGTCCGGCACAATGCGATCCGCATCCTGACGTGGCTCTCGGTCTCCGCGATCTTCTGGATTCTCGGCGGCCTCGCCCATGACGAGGCGCGACTATGGTTCTGGATCGTGGCGCTGACGATCGAATACATCTCGCCGGCGGTCCGCTTCTGGGTGCCGAAGCTTGGCTTCTCGTCGGTCGAGGCCTGGGCCGTCGAAGGCGGCCACATGGCCGAGCGCTGCTCGCTGTTCGTCATCATCGCGCTTGGCGAGGCCGTCGTCGTCAACGGCGCGACCTTTGCCGAGCTGGACTGGACCGCGGACAACATTTTGGCCTTCGTCTCCGCGCTGGTCGGCAGCATTGCGATGTGGTGGGTCTATTTCCACAAGGGCGCCGAGGCCGGCGCCGAGCGCATCTCGAAATCCGCCGAATCCGGCCGGTTGGCGCGGCTCGCCTACACCTATCTGCACATGCCGATCGTCGCTGGCATCATCCTGACCGCGGTCTCCGACGAGCTCGTGCTGAAGCATCCGTTCGGGCAGTCCGATATCAGGATCATCGTCAGCACGATCGGCGGTCCCTTGCTGTTCCTGGTCGGCACGATCCTGTTCAAGCACGCGATCCGCGGCTTCCTCCAGCTCTCGCATGGGATTGGCATCATCGCGCTCGCGGCGCTGTCGTGGTTTGCCGCCGAGCTGTCCCCGCTATGGCTGTCGGTCGCCGCAACGGTGATCATGATCGTTGTTGCGGTATGGGAGTCGGTCTCGCTGGGATCGACGCCGGAAGAAGCCGAGGAGCATCAGAGCACGGACCGCGGTAGCGCCTGACTTGAACGCCTCGTCCTTCGAGACGACCGCTCCGCGGTCTCCTCAGGATGAGGCTAATCAGCGCCGGTGCCCGTCGAAACTGCTGCCACGGATACCGTCCTCATCCTGAGGAGCCCGCCTAAGGCGGGCGTCTCGAAGGATGCGCCGCAGGAAACGGAGGAATTTCTACTCCGCCGCCTCCAGCGCGTGCACCGAGAACATCTTCGCGGCATCGGTCCAGCTCTCACGCACACGCCAGCCCGCGCCCTGCGCCAGCGCGGCAAAACGCTCGAGGCTGTATTTGTAGCTGTTCTCGGTGTGGATGCTCTCGCCCGCGCGGAACGAAAAGCTGGTGCCGAGCAGGCGCACGGTCTGGCTCTTCTTGCTGATCAGGTGCATCTCGATGCGGTGCCGCTCGCGATTGTAGATCGCGCGATGGGTGAAGGCGGAGAGGTCGAAATTGCCGCCGAGCTCGCGGTTGATCCGCACCAGCACATTGAGGTTGAAGCGCGCGGTGACGCCGGCGGCATCGTTATAGGCGTCGTGGAGCAGACGCTCCTCCTTCTCGAGGTCGGCGCCGATGATCATCTGCGCACCCCGGCCCAGGATGGCGCGCGCGCTCTTCAGGAAGGCCTGCGCTTCATGCGGCTCGAAATTGCCGATGGTCGAGCCCGGGAAGAACCCGACCTTGGGCATCGTCGCCACCGCCTTGGGCAGCTCAAACGGCGTGGTGAAGTCGGCCGCCACCGGGTAGATGCCGAGTGACGGAAAATCCCGCTTCAGGCCGTTAGCCTGCGCCGTGAGGAAGTCGCCAGAGATGTCGACGGGCACATAGGCCGCGAACTTGCACTGGTTGAGCAGCAGGCGGACCTTTGTGGTCGCGCCTGCGCCGAATTCGACGAGGGCGGCGTGCTCCGGAATGATCTTTGCGATCTCGCTGCCCCGCTCCTTCAGGATCGCCAGCTCCGTGCGCGTCGGGTAATATTCCGGCAGCCGTGTGATCGCTTCGAACAATTCCGATCCGGCCGCATCATAGAAATACTTCGGCGACAGCTTTTTGGGCTGCTGCGAGAGGTCCTCGATGGCCTCGCGCGCAAAGGCGGTGGTTTGTTCGTCGGGAAGATGGGCTTCGGCCAAAGCGCTGGCGTGCACATTCATGATACTCTCCTGAACGCGCTGTCCGGCGCGCATTTGTCGTCGGATGAGAATTTTACTCGTAGTCGGCGAGCCGCAGTCCCGTGAATTGCCAGCGGTGGTGCGGATAAAAGAAGTTGCGATAGGTAATACGGCTGTGCCCCTCCGGGGTTGCAAGCGAAGAGCCGCGCAGCACCAGCTGGTTGACCATGAACTTGCCGTTGTATTCGCCGAGCGCGCCTTCGATGGCGCGATAGCCGGGGTACGGCGAGTAGGACGATCGCGTCCACTGCCAGACGATGCCGAAGGCATCGTTGAGCTGGCCCGCGCGGGCCGCGACCTCCCACTCCATCTCGGTCGGCAGATGTTTTCCGGCCCAGCGCGCAAAGGCGTCAGCCTCGTAATAGCTGACGTGGCAGACGGGCGCGTCAGGATCGACCGGCTTGAGGCCGGCCAGCGTCATCACATGCCATTGGCCGTCGATCTCGCGCCAATGGCCGGGGGCGTCCCAGCCCTCGTTGTTGACGGCTGCAAAACCGTCCATCAGCCACAGCGTTGCGGTCCGGTAGCCGCCGTCGCGCATGAAGGCGAGCCATTCGCCATTGGTGACGAGATTGCGTGCGAGCTTGACCGGGCCGACGAGGGCGCGATGCGCCGGCTTCTCGTTGTCGAAATGAAAACTGTCATCCACGTGACCGACGGTGTGGATGCCTTCGTTCAGCGTCAGCCAATCCTCACTGGCCGGCGTCGCGGCCGGGAAGCGCCAGTCCGGATCATAGGCCGGCGGGATCGGGTTCTGCGCGAAAGCGTGCAGGATGTCAGTGACCATCAATTCCTGATGCTGCTGCTCGTGATTGAGGCCGACCTCGACCAGCGGCGCGATCTCGCGAAGCTTGTCCTCGCCGGCGTCGCGGAAGAATTTCACGACGGCAGCGTCGACATATTTTCGATAGGCGCCGACCTGATCGGCGCTCGGGCGGGTGATGTCGCCGCGGTGATTGCGGGAATGGCGCGGACCGGCGCTGACGTAATAGGAATTGAACAGGAAAGCGAAGTCAGGGTGAAAGGGCTGGTAGCCCGCACAGTGCTCGCCGAGCACGAACTGCTCCCAGAACCAGGTGGTGTGCGCCCGGTGCCATTTCGTCGGGCTCGCGTCCGGCATGGACTGGATCTGCTGGTCCTCCGGCGACAGCGGCGCGGCCCTGCGCTCGGTCTCGTCGCGGACGGTGAGAAATGCGTCCTCCAGCCTCTGGGCAAGGCCGCCCAAATCGGCCGACGGTGACGGGGCGGGGGCCGTAGCGGAGGCTTGTTTCGTCACGTTTTTCTCCAGACAGGACAAGAGAACGTTGTTGGCGTTGCCGGGTTCCAAAACGCCGGGTTCGTCCTAGATAGGGGCTCCGTGACGGTATGAAAGTCCTCCCTGGCGATGATATTCGTGGCATCATGCAATGGGCCGCTGTTGCCGAGAGCGGTCCGCCCAGGGGCCGCTCGCCGCCATTTTACTTTGGATGCACAACGGTTTGGGCTACATATATAGGCAGGGATCGGGTTAAATCGGCTGAGCCAGCCCGAAGCGATTGGAGTGGGCTCCGCCCAGAAGGACACGGATATGAGCATCGAGGAATTTATCGCCAACGAAGTGAAGTCGAACGACGTGGTTCTGTTCATGAAGGGCACACCGCAATTTCCGCAATGCGGGTTCTCCGGCCAGGTCGTCCAGATTCTCGACCACATCGGCGTCGGCTATAAGGGCCTCAACGTTCTCGAATCCGCCGAACTGCGCAACGGCATCAAGGACTATTCGAACTGGCCGACCATTCCGCAGCTCTATGTGAAGGGCGAGTTCGTCGGCGGCTGCGACATTGTCCGCGAGATGTTCCAGGCTGGTGAATTGCAGCAGCTCTTCTCCGAAAAGGGCGTCGCTGTCGCGGCCTGATACATGACCCAACTGACGCGCCGGATGATCGGCGGCGCGGAGCTCAAGGTCATCGTTGCTGACATCACCACGCTGAGCGTTGACGCCATCGTCAACGCGGCCAACACGTCGCTCCTGGGTGGGGGCGGCGTCGATGGCGCGATCCATCGGGCGGCCGGGCCCGAGCTTCTAGCCGAGTGCCGGAAGCTCGGAGGATGCCCGACCGGCGATGCCAAGATCACGAAGGGTTACCTTCTTCCTGCGCGCCATGTGATCCATGCGGTCGGCCCGGTCTGGCACGGCGGCACTCGCGGCGAGGCAGAGGCGCTGGGCTCCTGTTATCGCCGTGCGCTCGAGCTCTGTGAGGCCAATCAGCTGACCTCCGTGGCGTTCTCCGCGATTTCGACCGGGGTTTACGGCTTTCCGGCCGACCAGGCCGCGAAGATTGCGGTCCATGCGACCATTGAAGCCCTGCCGGCCGCGCCGCTGGTCGTCGACGTCGTATTTTGTTGTTTCTCGGAAAAGAGCGCGGCTCTGCACGCGGACGTTCTGGCGCGGTATGGCGGCCCTTGTGCCTGATGACGTGGTCGGTACACTCCGCCGGGCCATGTTCCGGGGAGGGGATATGATTTCACAGTCTGGACTGCGCGCGCTGGTCTGCGCCGCGCTTGTGCCGTTAGGTGCGATGTCGTTCGCGCGGGCGGAGGGCACCTACGAGATTCCGGCCGGCGCGCATTTCAACCAGGACAAGCTCGCCAAAGTCACCGACTTCTTCAAGAACGAGGTCGCGACCGGCAAGATCGCCGGCGCAAATGTGCTCATCAAGCAACATGGCAAGCCGGTCTACCACGAAGTCTTCGGCGTGCAAGACGCGGTCAGCAAGGCGCCGATCACCGACAAGACGATCTTCCGCCTGTTCTCGATGAGCAAGGCGATCACTTCCGTCGTCGCAGTGAAGTTGATCGAGGAAGGTACGATCAAGCTCGACGATCCCGTCTCGAAATACATTCCGTCCTTTGCCAATGTGAAAGTCGGCGTCGAGAAGAAAGCCGAGGACGGCACCAAGTCGCTCGAGCTCGTGCCGCCGAACCGGCCGATGACGGTGCACGATTTGATGACGCACACCTCGGGCGTCACCTACGGCTTCTACGGCGACAGCCTGGTCCGCAAGGCCTATCGCGAAGCCAACATCTATGCCGGCGATTTCGACCTCGCCGAGTTCGCCGAGCGCATCGCAAAACTTCCGCTGCACAACCAGCCGGGCGCGCTGTGGCAATACGGCCATTCCACCGACATCCTGGCGCGAGTCATGGAAGTCGCGGCCGGCAAGCCGCTCATCGAGATCGAGCGGGAGAAGCTGCTCGACCCCCTCGGCATGGTCGACACCGGCTTCTTCGTCACCGATCCCGAGAAGCAGAAGCTGCTGGCGCAGCCGGTGCCGAACGACAGCGATTTCCGGGTCGGGCGGATCAATGATCCGACGGTCGTCAAGAAGATCCAGTTCGCCAGCGGCGGTATGGTTACGACCATGGCTGATTATGAGCGCTTTACGCAGATGTTGCTCAACGGCGGCAGCCTCGACGGCAAGACCATTCTCAAACCCGAGACGTTCAAGCTGATGGCCACCGACCAGATAGGCCCCAAGTCGGGCGTCGATCGCGATTATTTCTACTTCCCCGGCGATGGCTTCGGCTTCGGTCTCGGACTTGCGGTCCGCACCGATCCCGGCAACGCAAAACCGCCGCCGCCCGGCGATCTCGGCGAATTGAAATGGGACGGCGCCTCCGGCTGCTATTTCGTGATCGATCCCAAGCAGGACATGTTCTTCGTGCTGCTGGAGCAGACCCCGACCGAGCGCCAGCGCGTGCAGCGGACATTGAAGCAGCTGGTCTATGAAGCGATGGAGAATTGACATGTTCGGGCGCCGCGCATTGATCGCGGCGCTCGTTCTTCTCGCCGGCGGCATCGTTGCGAAGGCGGGTTCCGAGAGACCTGCGGTCCGCACGCTCTCGCCCGCGGGGCTGGCGAAGGTTTCCGACTACATCCGCAACGAGGTCGCCACCGGCAAGATCCCCGGCGCCATCCTGCTGCTTCAGCAGCACGGCAAGCCGGTGTATTACCAGAATTTCGGCGTCCGCGACTTCGCGACCGAACTCTCGATGAGCGCGGACACGATCTTCCGCCTCTACTCGATGTCGAAGCCGGTCACCTCAGTCATGGCGATGATGCTGGTTGAGGAGGGCAAGCTGTCGCTCGACGATCCCGTCTCGAAATACATTCCGGCCTTCGCCGGCATGAAGGTCGGTATCGAGAAGAAGGCCGAGGACGGCAAAGTCGCCCTGGCGATGGAGCCGCTGGAGCGACCCATCACAATCACGGATCTGCTGCGCCACACCTCAGGGCTGCCTTACGGCTATTACGGCGGCGGTATGGTGCGCGAGCTCTACGCGGACGCCAATCTCTTCAACAGCAATCTGACCAACGCCGAATTCGCCGCCAAGGTCGCCACGCTGCCGCTGGTCGAGCAGCCCGGCACGGTGTGGGATTATGGCTATTCCACCGACGTGCTCGGCCGCGTCGTCGAAATCATTGCCGGAAAGTCGCTGCTGCAGTTCGAGAAGGAGCGGCTGCTCGATCCGCTCGGCATGACCGAGACGGCTTTCTTCGTCGCCGATCCCGCCAAATTCCCGCGCATCGCCGAGCCGATGCCGGAGGATCGCAATATCAATCCGACGACGCAGGTCCGCGACATCAGGCGCCCCGCGACCTGGGAATCGGGCGGCGGCGGCATGGTCGGCACGGTAGGCGACTACGCCCGCTTCGCACAGATGCTGCTGAATGGCGGAATTTATGAGGGCCGACGCTATCTCAAGCCGGAGACCATCGCGCTGATGGCCTCGGATCATATCGGGCCGGAGACGAAGATCGCGCGCGACCAGAACTATTATCCAGGTGGATCTTCCGGCTTTGGTCTCGGCTTCGCCGTGCGCACCTCGGTGCCCCCTGGGACGGCGTGGCCGCTCGGCGAATATCGCTGGGACGGCGTCGGCGGCACGTTCTTCTTCATCGATCCCGAGGACGATCTGTTCGGGATCTTCATGGTGCAGACCCCGACGCAGCGTGGCCGGATTCAACTGGCGCTGAAGACGTTGATCTACCAGGCGATGGGGCGGTAGAGTCTTTTTGCGGTTTGCGTAGCCCGGATGAGCGCGCAGCGACATCCGGGACCCTGCGAGTGAAGTCCCGGGTATCGCTGCGCTCACCCGGGCTACGGGGCCTACGCTCCGCGCACGATCTCTCGGACGTAGCCGATCGTTTCCTCGACCTGGGCCGCATTGACGTCGAGATGGGTGCAGGCGCGGATGCGGCCGTCCATCATCGCAAGCGTGACGCCGCGCTGGCGCAGCGCCGCGACCATCTTGTCGCCGGGAATGCCGGCACCATCGGGCTTGAAGAACACCAGGTTGGTCTCGGGCTCCTGCACCTCGACGCCTGCGATCTGCGACAATCCGCGGGCGAGCGCGCGCGCATTGGCGTGATCGTCGGCAAGCCGCTCGACGTGATGGTCGAGCGCGTAGATGCAAGCCGCCGCGCAGATTCCGGCCTGTCGCATCGAGCCGCCGAGCCGCTGCTTCCATTGCCAGACCGCATCAATGAAAGCGCGCGAGCCCGCCAGCACGCCGCCGATCGGCGCGCCCAAGCCCTTCGAGAAGTCGATCCAGGCCGAATCCCAGCCCGCGGTCATGTCGCGCGGCGAGATGCCGCTCGCGACAGTGGCGTTGAGCAGGCGCGCGCCGTCCATGTGGGTGACGAGGCCATGTTGTTTCGCGATCGCGACGATCTCGTCGAGCGCGGCCTTCTTCCAGATCGTGCCGCCGCCGATATTGGCGGTCTGCTCGACGCTGACCACGGTCTGCGGCGGTTGGTAGCGGGTGCGCGGATGCAGCGCTTTGCGGAACGTCTCCGGCGTGAACTGGCCGTCGGGTCCCTTCAATTGCGTGACCTGGAAGCCGCCGATCGCGGCATGGGCCCCGCCTTCGCGCGCGATGATGTGCGCGCTTTCATGCGCGAGGATCTCGTCGCCGGGGCGGCAATGCACCAGCGTCGCGGTGACGTTGCACATCGTGCCTGACGGCATGTACACCGCGGCTTCCTTGCCGAGCAGCTCGGCGACGCGCGCGCACAGGGCGTTCACGGTCGGATCGTCGCCGACCTGCTCGTCGCCGACCTCCGCCCGCGCCATCGCCTCGCGCATCGCAGGTGTCGGCTTTGTCTGCGTGTCCGAGAGCAGATTGATGCGCACCGGCGGCGCCTTGGGATCGATCGGGGAAGGGGTGTAGAGCATGGCTGGTCTCGTCATTTCACCTAGTCGAATCGTTGCGACGTATTGCGTGCGTTTCTCAAGGACCTGAACTAGCCACGAGAACGTTGAGTGACGCGCTGCCGCGCGGCGAGAAGGATTTCGTCTGGCGTGTCGGCCGTAAAGATATTGCAATCAGGCAGAGCGAGCAGCCCCTGATATCGGCAGATCTGCTCGTCGCGGGAGAGGGCCTCCCATGCTCGAAGCGCCGCTTTAGTCGGCGCTGCCGAAGGCAGAGTGTTGGCGAACTGGTCGGCCGTGCGAGACATCGAAGGCATGCTATCAAACAAAAAGGCCCCGGAGAACCAGGGCCTTTGAGCGATTGATTTGCCGAACTATCAGCGCGAATAGAATTCGACGACCAGATGCGGCTCCATCTGCACCGGGAACGGCACGTCCGAGAGGTGCGGGATGCGAATATATTTCGCGGTCATCTTGCCGTGGTCGACTTCGAGATAGTCGGGGGTGTCACGCTCGGAGAGCTGGCTGGCTTCGAGAACGTGAGCGAGCTGCTTGGAGGATTCCTTGACCTCGATCACATCGCCGAGCTTGACCAGATAGCTCGAGATGTTGACCTTGCGGCCGTTCACCTTGACGTGGCCGTGATTGATGAACTGGCGCGCGGCGAAGATCGTCGAGACGAACTTGGCGCGGTACACGACCGCGTCGAGACGGCGCTCGAGCAGGCCGATCAGGTTCTCGCCGGTATCACCCTTGAGGCGGCTGGCTTCGACATAGATGCTGTGGAACTGACGCTCGGAGATGTTGGCGTAGTAACCCTTCAGCTTCTGCTTGGCGCGCAGCTGCACGCCGAAGTCGGAGAGCTTGCCCTTGCGGCGCTGGCCGTGCTGGCCGGGGCCGTATTCGCGGCGGTTCACGGGGCTCTTCGGGCGGCCCCAGATGTTCTGGCCCATACGGCGATCGAGTTTGTACTTCGCCTCACTGCGCTTAGTCATCGCGTCCTCTTCAGGTACTTGGTTTGAGGAAACGCGCCCTCCTGTGTGACGGGCTAGCCCGGCACTGACAGGTCCGATCCCCAAAGCTTAAGGGACAGGACCACGGGTCGCGAAACGCTTCGCGGGCCGAAATCGGCCCGCGAGCAAGCGGCTTTTAGGGGGATTTGGGGCTCGCTGTCAATGCGAATGGCCTGGAATCACGTTCCGACCGCCCGGATCGGCTTCGACCCGGCCGCCCGCAATTCGGCAGCGATTTCAGTGTTCAGCACCTGTTCCAGCCGCGTCAGGACCCGGGCGATGGGGGCGGCGTCGGTGACCCGGTGATCCCAACGAATCACGACATGGATGGTCTGGTCAGGCCCGACCACCCCATAGCTGACGATGAAGGGTCCGGGCGTGATGGGGTGAAGCTCGCCACCGCCATAGGCGGCCACCGAGCTCACCGCGAAGCTGCCGAACCAGTTGCCGCGCTGCCGGCCGAAATTCAGTCCTATCGCCCAGGACAGCCGCCGCAGCGGCAGCGGCAGGCGGGTCGCCCGCATGATCTTGCGGAACATGGGAATTTCGTCGATCGGGGCGGTCTTGGCGTGCCGGATCTCGGCATCGACCGCAGCCAGCGTCATGGCCTCGGGAGCGACGATTCGCTGCGGGATCACGCATTCCTCGCCGCCCTCGACCCGGGCAATGGCCACCGACGCCACGCTCTTCGGCAGTTCGTAAAGCGACGGCCAGGGCCATTTGGCATAGACGGTACGCAGGACCGGCTCGTCCCTGGCGACCAGGGCAAAAGCCTTGACGAACATAGCGGCCCAGCCGGCTAGCGCCATCGCGCCCGTGCGGGCCTCCAGCAGAGGGCCGATATCAAGCGAACGGGACAGGGACACGAAGGGCACGCCCATCGAGGCGTGCATGAGGTCGACAATCAGGCGACGCGGCAGCGAAATGGTCTTGGGCGTCCCGCGCATCGCTCTTTGGTTTCCCCTGATTAAAGTTTGTGCAGCGAGCGGGGTTCCCGCTCGCCGCCTGCTCTAGCACGAACCAACCCGCGTGGGGCCGGTCGGTTCGCCGCATCAGGGTGCCGGCGAGGCCAGCGGCTTGGTCTTATCGACGATGTAAACCCCAAGCACTTTCATAGCCTTATCGCCGTGGGCTTTGGCGTCATGCACGACGCCTGCCGGGATCTGGTAGGAATCGCCAGCTTTCAGCGTCTTTTCCGGCTGCCCGTCGATAAGGAGATTGAGTTCGCCTTCGAGCACGTAACCGGTCTCGATGCCCGGATGGGTATGGCGACCGGCCGCGCCGCCCGCCGGGACCTCCGCGATGGCCGTGATGGTGTTGTAGCCATCCGGAAATTCGACCTTCTGGAGCGGGGTGCGTTTGATGCCGGGCTGCTGGGCGAAGGCCGCAACAGCGAGGCCGGTGAAGGCGAGAGCGAGCAAAGTCTTTTTGAACATGGTTTTTTCCTCCCTGGAACGACTGAGCCTAGCAGCGCAGCAGTTCCCGGCAAGGTGGCAATCGGCTTTGCCGTCAGCGCTTGATCCCCTCGAACGCCGCAATGATGCCGCGCTGGAATAGCGACCAGTCGAAGCCGAGCGCGATCGCGCGGTAGCCGCGGTCGACCAAGGCGTTGGCCTGGTCTGCGGTCCGCGCCACGCCGCCGATCGGCACGCCGCTTCTGAGGATGCCGGCCTCGGCCCGCGCCACCAGCTCCAGCAATTCCGGATCGTCCATCTGGCCGCGCTTGTTGATGGAGGTGGCGAGATCGCCGGGGCCGATTACGGCGACGTCGATGCCGGGCGTGGCCATGATCTCGTCGATGCGGTTGACGGCGTCGACGTGCTCGATCGTGATCATGCAGATCATCTCGTCGTCGGCGCTGGCCATGTAGTCCGGCATCGACTGGCCCCAGCGGAATGGCGCATGGAACGGACCCCAGAGCCGATCGCCGCGTGGCGGATAGCGCACGCTGCGCACCGCTTTCTCGGCTTCAGTGCGATTGGTAATCATCGGGAAATTGATGCCGAAGGCGCCGATGTCCATCGGTGCCTTCGCAAGCCATGGCTCGTTCGCCGCGATCCGCACCAGCGGTGTGCACGGTGTGCCGGTGGTGGCCGCGATCATCGCATGTGCTTCGGTCAATCCAATCGGCCCATGCTCGAGATCGACGATGATCCAGTCGAGTGAGCGCGCCATGATCTGCACGGTCTGCACGCTCGGGATCGTCGCGATCGCGCCGAAGGCGGGACGACCCTCGCGCCAGAGCTGGCGGAGACGGTTGAGCGGAGTTGCGGGGACCGACATGTTATGCCTGCGAAGGGATGACGACGGAGCCTAGCAGCGCGTCGCCGAGGCGCAAGGTCAGGCCGGAATGCGGCCGCCGAAGAACGGCGTCAGCACGGCCGAAAGGCCATGCACGCGATTCGAGGTGAAGATCATCTCGGCGCCGGATTGCGCGATGCCGCCGGTGTGCGGGCCGAGCAGATCCGAGACGCGGCGGGCGATCGCGGGCGCCGGATCGATCCAGTCGACCGGCCAGGGCGCGAGCTGTTTCAGCCGGTCGAGCAGCAGCGGGTAATGCGTGCAGGCGAGCACCACGGTGTCAGTGCGTGCGCCTGCGTCCCCGGCATCGCCGACGAAACACGGGGCGAGCTCGGCGAGGATGGCGTCGTCGCTGACGGGAGAGCCGCTGAGCTCGGCTTCAGCCAGCGCGGCCAGCTCGGGCGAGCCGACCAGCGTCACCTCGCAGCCTTGCGCGAAATCGCGGATCAGCGCCTTGGTGTATTCGCGCTTCACCGTGCCTTTGGTGCCGAGCACCGACACGCGCCGGCTCCTCGACTGCGCGCAGGCCGGCTTGATCGCCGGCACCGTGCCGACGAAGGGCAAGGAATAAGCGGCGCGTAAGTGCGATAGGACCAGGGTAGACGCCGTGTTGCAGGCGATGACGACGAGGTCAGGATCGT
This sequence comes from Bradyrhizobium sp. i1.15.2, assembly GCF_040548425.1. Lineage (NCBI taxonomy): Bacteria > Pseudomonadati > Pseudomonadota > Alphaproteobacteria > Hyphomicrobiales > Nitrobacteraceae > Bradyrhizobium > Bradyrhizobium sp. i1.15.2. The sequence goes on from NZ_JBEPRQ010000008.1 coordinate 225,562, forward strand.
GCGTGCCGATCAGTTCCCCCATCAACGGCACCACGCGGGCGATGATCGCGTCCTCGCTGTGGTGGCCATAGGGGAAGAAGGCGTCGTCCGCGACGTAGACGTAATGCGCGTCGGAGCGCGCGGCCACGACCTCACGCAGGACCGTGAGCCCGCCAAGGCCGGAATCGAACACCAGAATCGTCGGAGAATTGGTCACGTGATCACTCTAGCCGGACATGGTTACCATTCGGTTTTTGGGGCGGTTTTGCGGCAGGGGCGCTGAGGGCCAATTTGGATGGATTCAATTTCGCGATTGCCGCATGGTCCCGGTATCAGCTGCCGTACTGGTGCGGATAGGGACAGGCCCGCAAAACTCCGGAGAGCCGACATGATCAGAAATACCAGCAACGGCTGGGGCAGCATTTCCCGATGGCTGCACTGGAGTCTGGCGCTGACCATCATCGGCATGATTGGCTTCGGGTGGTGGATGAACCACATGCCGGCGCGTCCCGACCGCTTCTTCTACCGTTCGATCCACGCCGATATCGGCTATGTGATCCTGCTGCTCACCGTGCTGCGCCTGGTCTGGCGCCTCATCAACCCGACGCCCGCCATGCCGGCCGAGACCTCGCGCTGGCAGAAGATCGCGGCCCATGTCAGTCACGGCGCGCTCTACCTCGCCGTCATCGTCGTCACCATACTCGGTTGGGCGCATTCCGGTGCGCACGCACCTGATTATTCGGACTTCTTCGGCCTGTTTCACGTGCCGCAATTCACCGCTCCCGACCGCGCGGCAGCGGGCGTCTATGAAGACCGCCACATCCTCTTTGCCTATGTGCTGCTCGCCTTGATCGCGTTTCACGTGATCGCCGCCCTGTGGCACCATTTCATCCGCCGCGACCGCGTCGTGGCGCGGATGGTGACGGACGAGGCGGGGTAGGGCGGTCTCTCCACATCGTCATTGCGAGCGCAGCGAAGCAATCCAGAGTCCCTCCGCGGAAAGTTTCTGGATTGCTTCGCTGCGCTCGCAATGACGGAGTATGATGCAGCATCACGACAAGCACATGCCGGCGCAATCGCCGAAATCATCTGTCCAGGAGGCCTCATGCTCACCGTCCATCATCTCGGCAAGTCGCAGTCCGAGCGAATCGTCTGGCTGTCCGAGGAGCTGGGGATTCCCTACGAGTTGAAGCGCTATGCGCGCGATCCCGTCACCATGCTGGCTCCGGCCGAGTACAAGGCACTGCATCCCGCTGGCACGGCGCCTGTGATCACCGACGGCGAGCTGGTGCTCGCGGAATCCGGCGCCGTCGTCGACTACATCGTTGCAAAATATGGCAATGGCCGACTCGTGCTCGGTCCCACTGATCCCGCCTTCGCGCAGTTTCTGTATTGGCTTCATTTCGCTAACGGCACCCTGCAACCCGGCATGGGGCGGATGATGATCCTGAGCCGGCTGGATCTCGCCAAGGACAATCCGACCCTGCTCGCGATGAAGGGGCGTCTCGAACGGGCCTACGATCTTCTCGACGCAAGGCTTCGCGAGGCCGAGTACCTTGCGGGCAGCGCCTTCACGACCGCCGACATCATGACAGTTTTCTCGCTCACCACGATGCGCTACTTCCAGCCCTATGACCTCCAGCGCTGTCCGAACGTGGTCGAATATCTCGGCCGCATCAGTGCGCGGGCGGGCTATCGGCGTGCGATGGAGAAGGGCGATCCGGGCATGGCGTTGCTCTTGAACTGAGCGGCCGCCCAATCGATCACGCGATCCTGTTCGTGGTGGCCGCCCGCTCCGTCGCCAGCTGATTCTGCAACCGATCGATGTTTTGCAGCAGGCGCTGGCTGGTCAGTACCAGGAAGTAATAGCCGAACTGTGGATCCTGGAAGTAGATCTCGAGCAACCGGTCATAGGTAATCGTCAGCACCTGCCCGTCTTCAATGCACTCGATCGTTCCGGTGCGCCGGTTGCCCGGCGTGAGGAAGCCGAGCTCGCCCATCAGCGCGCCCGGCATGATCTCGATATTGATCTCCTTGACCAGGAACTTGCCGGTGACTGTGAGGAGCATCTCCTTGGCTGGATCGCCGAGTTTGAACAGCGTGTCGCCGCGGCGATATTTGCGTTCGGTCATGAACGGCTTGAGCCATTCGATCGACATGTCGCCTTCGGCCGCATGGCGCGCCTTCTTGACGAGCTTGAGCATCTGCCGCAGGCGCAAGGCATTGATCGGTAGCAGCAGGAGATAGAGCAGGAAGGTCGAGACGTTGGCGGAGAGCGCGCCGAACACGGCGAAGAGCGCGCAGCCGACCATGTTGGCGACGCGCAGCGGCACCATCGTTCGCATCAGGAGGGTGGCGACGAAGAAGCCGGCGCCGACCGCGGCGAACATATTGGCCAGCGTGATGTTCTGGACGAAGATCTCCAGCATCCGATTGAAGATCGAGTCATAGGTCACGTTGTTCGGATCGAGGCCCATCTGGACCAGGATCTTCGCGATCCTGAGATTATCCGTTGCCGCCTCGAGAATGCGATCGAGGATCGACGAAATGTCTGCGCTGCCGGACGGCATGGTACTATCCCCGTGTAAGGCCTTCAGTCACGGTCGTATTCTCGACACCTATAGCCGAAATCGAACGACGACCGCTTGAATGAAGCTTTCGGCCGCCGTGCCGCAAGAGGCAAATTTTAGCCTGATCGGGCGTTTCGGCAATTGCCTGTTTGGCGGTGCGCATGGCCGTGGCGCGCCGCGATTCGGGTACCACCGGGTCCGAGCCTCGGCGTGGTGGACCTCGGCGTCCGACAGGCGGGGCGGGACCAGGCGTGGGCGTGGGGCGATCCCCGCCTTAGGGCTTGGCGGGCGGCACGACCTGCTGCTCGACCAGGCTGAGGTGCCCGGGCAGCGAACCAGCGCGCAGCAGCATTGCGACGCTGTTTGCTTCCTCCAGGGTGAAATTGCCGGAGATCTGGCCTGAGCCGCCGGTGATGGGCTCGCGGATCACGGGGGCGGAGATCACCTTGCCATCGAGCACGATGGCGAAGGGCTTTGCGATATTCTCCTCGGTGATGTGGGCAAAGCGCCGCGTGCCGCGGCCGTTGAAGCGGAACGAGGCGATCGGCTCTTTCGTGGCGCTCGCAAACCCCGGGCCCGCATAGCTGATGTCGTCGCCGTCGAGCACGTTGTCCTTGGCGACCAGATAAAGGGTCTTGTCCTTGAAGCCGGGCAGGACTTCCGTGCCTGTCGGCGGCGTGCCGGATTGCGCCTGCTCCGCCGGCATCGAGAGGTCGATCAGGCGGAAGCCGACCTTGACCCTTCGGGCGAAGACCGCGGTGACGCGCTCGGGCTCCATCACACCGGGCAGGAAGATTCGGATGCGGTCGGTGCCATCGGGCTGGACGCTGGCGAGCTGGACGCCGGCCTCCTTCAGGCGCTGCTCGATCATGGCGATGGCATCTTCGACGAGTTCGTGCAACCGCGCGGCGGATGCCGCATTGGTCGGCGCGAGCCTGACCAGTCCGTCGCCGGCGTCGGTCACGGCGAGTGCATGCGACGGCAATCCTTCCGCTGCCGACGCGAGCTTGCGTGCGAGTTGCTCGCGGCCCTTGACGTCGGCAATCTTCAACTCGACGCCGCCGTCGCGAATCGCGAGACTGGAGAAGGCGATCTTGCCCTCGCGCAGGGTCTTGTAGACGTCGTCGCGCAAATCCGTGACGACGCTCTCGCGCAGGCCATCGGTGTCCACCTTGTAGACGATGCGAGACCCGCCGAGCTTCTCCATCTTGTCGCCGATGAAGGCCGAGATCTTGGCTCGCATCTTGTCGAGCTGACCGTCCTCGGCGAGTGCCGCGCGGGGCAGGGCGATCACCGAAGTCAATATCCCCGTTGTGACGGCGAACGCGATGAACAGCCGGGTGGCGCAATCCCGCGGGGGCGTAGTCATGATAACCTCGAGTCTTGCGGCAGGGCGCTGGCAAGGGCGCTGGCAAGGATGCTGCAATGTGAGTCCGATGCCAGTTCTTGGTCCCCGGATCGGGCGCGCAGGTTCAAAGGCCTGTGCCAGAGCCCATTGTCGCGGACGTCAGATCATGGACGAACGCCAAATCATCCATCATTCTGCCCATGCTCGGCCGGCCAATCGGTCGAGGCCCCGCCAGCCCCAAAAGTCAAAAGACAGGGCGCGGGGACATGCATCTGAGGGAGGACGGAATTCCATGGCGGGCATCCACGCGCTCGATCGGCTCATCGGCAGCGACTATCCGGACCTGGCGACGGACGCCGAAGTTCGGGCCTTCGAGCAGGTCCCTTACGCCGATCGCGTCGCGGCCGAGAGCACTTACGACGCCATCAGGCTCGGGGCGGCCCGTAATCCCGACGGGCCGGCGATCCAGTTCCTGCAAAATGCCGATCCCGCCGACACGCCGGTCGTGGTCACGTACCGCGACTTCATCGCGCGCGTCACGCAGGCCGCCAACATGTTTCACGCGCTGGGCGTGGAGAAGGGCGACGTCGTCAGCTTCATGCTGCCGCTGCTGCCGGACGCCTTCGTAACTCTGTTCGGCGCGGAGGCCGCCGGCATCGCCAATCCCGTCAACCCCCTGCTGGAGCCGCACCAGATCGCGGAGATTCTGGAAGCGGCGAACACAAAAGTCCTGGTGGCGCTCGGGCCGATGCCGGGCACAGACATCTGGCAGAAAGTCGAGCAGATCAGGCCGCAACTCAATCTCAAGGCGATCGTACAGGTGTTCGGTGGCGGTGACCCGGGGAAGGGAGTCTTTGCCTTCAGCGACCTGATCAAGCAGCAGCCTTCGGACCGCCTTGTCAGCGGACGCAAGATTTTAGGCAGCGACATCGCCGCCTATTTCCACACCGGCGGCACCACCGGCACGCCAAAGCTGGTGCGGCACACGCATGTCAACCAAGTCTATCAGGCCTGGGCGCTCAATCTGCTGCTGAATTCGAAGCCGGGCGCCAACATGCTGTTCGGCATGCCGCTGTTTCACGTCGGGGGCTCGTTGACGCAGGTGCTGACGACGCTGTCGGCCGGCGGCTCGCTGGTCGTGCTGTCGCCGAGCGGATGGCGCAATCCGAATGCGGTCAAGAACATCTGGCAACTGGTCGAGCGCTTCAAGCCGGAGGCGCTGTCGAGCGTCCCGACGGTGCTCGCCGCAACGCTCGCGGTGCCGCCTGGCAATACCGACATCTCCAGCCTGAAATATGCAGCTGGTGGCGGCTCGGCGATCCCGGTCGCGGTGGGGTCTGCGATCCAGGACAAGCTCAAGCTGCCGGTCGTCGAGGTCTACGGCATGACCGAGACCTCGAGCGTGCACACGCTGGCCTATCGGTCGCGGCCGATCCGGCTCGGTTCGGTCGGCCTTCCCATGCCTTACGCGCGGGTCCGCATCGTCCAGCTCGATGCCGAGGGCAAGCTGATCCGCGACTGCGCGCCGGACGAGATCGGCGTCGTCATCATGGCCGGTCCAGGCGTGTTCGGCGGCTATCTCAACAACGAGCACAACAAGGGTGCCTTCGTCGATGAGGTCTGGGTCAATTCCGGCGATCTTGGCCGGCTCGATGCCGACGGCTATCTCTGGATCACCGGCCGCGCCAAGGATCTCGTGATCCGCGGCGGCCACAACATCGATCCGGCGCCGATCGAGGAGATCATGTTCCGCCATCCTGCCGTCGGCTTTGCCGCGGTGGTCGGCCAGCCCGACGCCTATGCCGGCGAACTGCCGGTGGGGTATGTGCAGCTGAAGCCGGGCGCGACCGTCGAACCGGGCGAGCTGGAGACATGGGTGCGCGAGCGCACGCCGGAGCGTGCCGCCGTGCCGGTGCAGGTCATAGCGATCGATCCGATGCCGGTGACGGGCGTCGGCAAAGTGTTCAAGCCGCAGCTGCGCTGGGACGCAGCCCAGCGCGTGTTCACGAAGGTGCTGACACCGCTCACTGAGCGCGGCATCGACTGCAAGGTCAGGGTCGGCGCTCACGGCAGCCACGGTTCGATCGCCACCGTGACGCTGGCGGGGCTGCCGGCGGATCAGCGCGAGGCGGTTGCGAGCGAGGTGCACGCACTGCTTGCACCGTTCGTGATGCGCCACGAGGTGGTGCAAATGTGACGGATTCAACAGACGGCTTTGACGTCAGCTCGAAAGCAGGGCGACGCTTCGCCGCATTATCCATACCCCCGACAGAGCCCCCTATGTGACAGATATCACATAGGAAGAATTGGCAATTGAGCGATGCTCCGAATAGTCTCGTGGAATTGCATCCGGGGGGACGCAAGTGATTCCGTTTCGGATTTTTGCTTTGCTGATTTTGGCCATTGGCCTCGCCTGCGGACCGGCCCATGCGGACCGGCGGGTGGCGCTTGTCATCGGCAATTCCGCCTACAAGAGCGCGCCCAAGCTCGGCAACCCCGTCAACGATGCCACTCTGGTCGGCGGCATGTTCAAGAAGGCGGGATTTGATTCCGTCGACGTCAGGCTGGATCTCAGTGCGAGCGAGATGCGGCGCATGTTGCGTGAGTTCGCCGGCAGGACCCGCGATGCCGATATGGCGGTGATCTATTACGCCGGCCATGGCATCGAGCTGGAAGGCACCAACTATCTCATACCGATCGACGCGACGCTGGAGACCGATGGCGACGTGCTCGACGAAACCATCCCGGTCGAGCGCGCGCTGTTCGCGGTTGAGCCGGCCAAGCAGCTGCGCCTGATCATCCTGGATGCCTGCCGCGACAATCCGTTTTCCAAGACCATGAAGCGGACGCTTGCCTCGCGCGCGATCGGACGCGGACTTGCCAAGGTCGAGCCGACCAGCCCGAACACAATGATCGCCTTCGCCGCGAAGGCAGGTTCGACCGCGTCCGATGGTGACTCCAGGAACAGCCCGTTCGCCCTCGCTTTGGTCGAGCACCTTCCGAAGCCGGGGCTCGATTTGCGCAAGGCGTTCGGCTTCGTGCGCGACGACGTGCTCAAGAATACCGGCTACAAGCAGGAGCCCTATGTTTACGGCTCGCTCGGCGGCGACGATGTGCCGCTGGTCGCGACCAAGCCGGCCGCGACCGGGCCGCAGGCCAACCCGCAGGATTCTATTCGCAGGGATTACGAGCTCGCGCTGCAGCTTGCCACGCGCGACGGTTGGGAAGCCTTCCTGGCGCAATATCCCGAAGGTTTCTATGCCAATCTGGCCAAGGGCCAGATGAACAAGATCGCCGCTGAAGAGACGCGCGCGTCGGCCGAGCAAAAAGCGAATGCGGCCGAGCAGCAGAAGGCAAGGCTTATTGCCGAACGCGCCCAGAAGGCCGAGCAGGACAAGGCGGCTGCGGCGGCCAAGGCGGCCGAAGAGGCAAGGATCGTGGCGGAGAGGCAGAAACAGATCGAGCAGGCAAGGGCGGACGCGGCGGAGCAGCAGCGCAAGGCGGCCGAGGCGGCAGCAGCAAAGGCGCAGGCCGAGAAACAGGCGGCGGAGAAGGCCAAAGCCGAGCTTGCCGCCAGGCACGCGGCCGAGAAGGCGGAGCAGGCAGCAAAGCCGGCTGCCGATCGGCAGACGTCTGAGGTCGAGCAAAAAGTTGCAGCCCTTGCGCCGGCGCCGGCACCCACATTGTCGGCGGCTGATCTGGCAAAATCACTGCAGAGCGAATTGCGCCGTGTCGGCTGCCTGTCCGCCACGGCCGACGGCGACTGGAGCGCCGCATCGCAGCGTTCGCTGACACTGTTCAACAAATATGCCGGCACCCAATTCGACGCCAAGCTTGCAAGCGTCGACGCGCTCGATGCGCTGAAGGCGAAGCCGGGACGGGTCTGCCCCCTGGTTTGCAATTTCGGCTTCAAGGCCGACAGCGATCAATGCGTCAAGATCACCTGCCGCGCCGCCTACCGCGTCGGTGACGACAACGAATGCGAGAAGGTGCCCGAGAAGAAGCCGGTCGCGACGCGAGACGATTCGAGGAAGCGGGACGCGGACCGGAAGGCCTCGGAATCGGCGCCCTCGAAGCCCGAAGCCAGTGGGCAGATTTTTTGCAGTTCATCCGGCTGTCGTCCGGTGCAGAAAGGATGCAGACTCGTGGCCGGGGCTACGCCCTCAAGATATAACGCCACCGTAGGAAGTGGCAATTATGAGGTCTGCAACTGATCGCGCAGTCGATCCAAAACCGCGGATGAATCGCGTGAACATCGCCCGATATCTCTTCCTGTTCATATTTGCGGCTCTTTGCACTTGCGAGCCGGCTCAGGCCGACAAGCGCGTCGCGCTCGTGATCGGCAATTCCGCTTACAAGAACGCGCCGCGGCTCGCGAACCCGGTGAACGACGCCGGACTCGTCGGCGGCATGCTCAGGAATGCGGGTTTCGATACGGTCGAGATCAAGCTGGACCTCAATGCCAGCGAAATGCGGCGATCGCTACGCGAGTTCGCGGCCAGGACGCGCGATGCCGACATGGCGGTGATCTATTATGCGGGCCACGGCATCGAGCTGGACGGCAGCAACTATCTCGTTCCGACCGATGCCATGCTGGAAACTGACGGCGACGTCCTCGACGAGACGATCGCACTCGATCGCGCGCTGTACGCGGTCGAGCCGGCCAAACAACTCCGTCTCGTCATCCTCGATGCCTGCCGCGACAATCCTTTCGCCAAGACGATGAAGCGCACTTTGGCCTCGCGCGCGATTGGTGGCGGGCTTGCCAAGGTCGAGCCGACCAGTCCGAACACGATGATCGCGTTTGCGGCCAAGGCAGGGTCGACCGCGTCTGATGGCGACTCCCGCAACAGCCCGTTCGCGGTCGCGCTGACCGATCATCTGCCGAAGCCCGGGCTCGACCTGCGCAAGGCGTTCGGGTTTGTCCGAGACGATGTCTTGAGGAAGACCGGCAACAAGCAGGAGCCGTATGTCTATGGCTCCCTGGGCGGCAGCGATGTGCCGCTGGTGCCGGCAAGGCCGGCCGCCGCAGCCGGTCCGCAGGCAAATCCGCAGGACAGTGTGCGCAAGGACTACGAGCTCGCCCTTCAGGCCGGCCTGCGTGAAGCCTGGGAAGCATTCCTCCAGACCTATCCGGACGGCTTTTACGCCAACCTCGCCCGCGTGCAGTTGAAGAAGATTGCCGCCGAGGAGGATCGCACGGCCGCGACCGAGAAGGCGCGTCTGGCCGAACAGGAGAAGGCGAGGCTCGCGACCGAACGCGCCCAGAAGGCCGAGCTGGAGAAAGCCGCCGCTGCTGCCAAAGCCGCGGAGGAGGCGAGGATCGCGGCCGAGAAGGCCAAGCAGATCGAGCAGGCCAAGGCGGAAGCGGCCGAACGAGATCGCAAGGCAGCGGAAGCTGCCGCGGCCAAGTCGCTGGCTGAGAAGCGGGCGCTCGACAAGGCGGCGGCCGAGGCCGCCGCGAAGCAGGCCGCGGACAAGCAGGCGGCTGATGCCGAAAGCAAGAAGGTCGCCGCGCTGTCGCCGCCGCCAAGCTCCCCGCCGCCCGGCGATCTCGCGAAATCGGTTCAGAGTGAACTGCGCCGCGTCGGCTGTCTTTCGGCCGCCCCGGACGGCGACTGGAACGCCGCAACGCAGCGCTCGCTGACGCTGTTCAACAAATATGCCGGCACTCAATTCGACGCGAAGTTCGCGAGCGTCGACGCGCTCGATGCGCTGAAGGCGAAGCCGGGACGCGTCTGCCCGCTGGTATGCAATTTCGGCTTCAAGGCCGATGGCGATCAATGCGCGAAGATCACCTGCCGCGCCGGCTATCACGTCGGTGACGAGAACGAGTGCGAGAAGGTGCCGGAGAAGAAGCCCGTCGCGACGCGCGAGGATTCCCGGAAGCAGGATGCCGAGCGCAAGCAGACCGAGGCTGCGCCATCAAAACCGCAGGCGTCGGGACAGATCATCTGCAACTCTGCCGGTTGTCGGCCGGTGCGGCCCGGATGCAAACTTGCGAGCGGGGTTACTTTTGGAAGGGGCAACGGCTCCCCAAATGGCGGCGGCGGCAACTACGAGACGTGCAATTGATTCCTGCCAAGTTAATCGGAGGGTAGCAAAGACGGGAAGCGCCGTGCCCACCATTTCCGGAGCGGGTCGCGGGTGGTGGGCACGCTTTCGCCTTCGCTCTTCGAGCTACGGCGGACAAGTCGCTTTGCCTACCCTACGGATCGCGAATGCGGCGCTAACCCGCCGGCATCCTTGTTTCGATCAGGCGCACCCAGAACGAGGCGCCGTGGCCGAGGATGTTGTCGTTGAAGACATAGGACGGGTGGTGGCATTCGTTGCCGTCGCCCATGCCGACCAGGACCATCGCGCCGGGACGCGCCTCCAGCATGAAGGAGAAATCCTCGGCGCCCATCATGGGAATGAACTTGTCGTTGACGCGCTCGGCACCGACGATGTCGCGGGCGACGTCGGCGGCAAGGCCGGCCTCGCGCGCATGGTTCATCGTCACCGGATACATGCGCGTGTACTTCGTCTCGGCCGAGCCGCCATAGGCGCGGGCGACGCTGTCGGCGACTTCGCCGATGCGGCGCTCGACCAGATCGCGCACCTCAGGGTCGAGCGTGCGCACGGTGCCGCCGAGCTCGGCGATCTCCGGAATAATGTTGAAGGCCGTGCCGGAGTGAAATTGCGTGATCGAGATGACGGCGGATTTCAGCGGATCGACATTGCGCGCGACGATCGATTGCAGCGCGTTGACGATCTGCGCGCCGATCAGCACGCTGTCGATCGACTTGTGCGGACCCGCGCCGGCGTGGCCGCCCTTGCCGTGGACCGTGATCTGGATGTTGTCGGAGGAGGCGAGCATCGCGCCGGGCGTGGTGGCGAAATGGCCTTCGGGCAGGCCCGGCATGTTGTGCATGCCATAGACCTCCTGGATGTTCCAGCGCGTCATCAGCCCGTCCTCGACCATCGCCTTGCCACCGCCGCCGCCTTCTTCCGCGGGCTGGAAGATCACCACGGCCGTGCCGTCGAAGTTGCGCGTCTCGGCGAGATATTTGGCGGCGCCGAGCAGCATGGCGGTGTGGCCGTCATGACCGCAGGCGTGCATCTTGCCGGGGACCTTGGAGGCATAGGCGACGCCCGACGTCTCCATGATCGGCAGCGCGTCCATGTCGGCGCGCAGGCCAATGGTCTTGCCGGAGGCGGATTTGCGGCCGCGGATCACACCGACGACGCCGGTGCGCCCGATGCCCGTCACCACCTCGTCGCAACCGAACTCGCGCAAGCGATCGGCGACGATGCCGGCAGTGCGGTGGACGTCGTATTGCAGTTCCGGGTTCTCGTGGAAGTCATGGCGCCAGGCGGCCATTTCGTCGGAGAGGGCGGCAACGCGGTTGACGATGGGCATGAGGAAGGTCCGCCTTGATTTGTAGCCCGGATGAGCGAAGCGAAATCCGGGATCTTTGTGGGAGAAGTCCCGGGTGTCGCTGCGCTCACCCGGGCCACCAATGACGCTCAGCTCTCGCCGAACACGCGCTTGAAGATCGTGTCGACGTGCTTGAAGTGATAGCCGAGGTCGAACTGCTCCTCGATCTCGGCGTCGGTGAGATACTTCTTCACGTCAGCGTCCTTCTTCAGGAGCTGGAGGAAGTCGCCTTCGCCGCGCCAGACCGGCATGGCGTTGCGCTGCACGAGCTTGTAGGCGTCCTCGCGGCTTGCGCCCTTCTGCGTCAGCGCCAGCAGAACGCGCTGCGAATGCACGAGGCCGCCGAGGCGGTCGAGGTTCTTCTGCATGTTGGCGGGGTACACCAGCAGCTTGTCGATCAGGCCGGCGAGGCGCACCAGCGCGAAGTCGAGCGTCACGGTCGCGTCGGGGCCCATCATGCGCTCGGCAGAGGAGTGAGAGATGTCGCGCTCGTGCCAGAGCACGACGTTCTCCAGCGCCGGCGTCACATAGGCGCGCACCATGCGCGACAGCCCGGTGAGGTTTTCCGAGAGCACCGGATTGCGCTTGTGCGGCATCGCGGACGAACCCTTCTGCCCTTCGGAGAAGAACTCCTCGGCTTCGAGCACTTCGGTGCGTTGCATGTGGCGGATCTCCACCGCGAAACGCTCGACCGAGGACGCGATCACGCCGAGCGTCGAGAAATACATCGCGTGGCGGTCGCGGGGGATCACCTGCGTCGAGATCGGCTCGGGTACGAGGCCCATGGCCTTGGCAACATGCTGTTCGACCCGCGGGTCGATCTGGGCAAAAGTGCCGACCGCGCCGGAGATGGCGCAGGTCGCGACTTCCTTCCGCGCCGCGATCAGGCGCTCCCTGGCGCGCGAGAATTCCGCATAGGCATAGGCGAGCTTGAGGCCGAAGGTCACGGGTTCGGCGTGGATGCCGTGGCTGCGGCCGATGGTTGGCGTCATCTTGTGCTCGAGGGCGCGCTTCTTCAGCGCCGCCAGCACCTTGTCGAGGTCGGCGAGCAGCAGGTCGGCGGCGCGGGTGAGCTGGACGTTGAGGCAGGTGTCGAGCACGTCGGAAGAGGTCATGCCCTGATGCACGAAGCGCGCTTCGGGGCCGACGATCTCGGCGAGGTGGGTGAGGAAGGCGATGACGTCGTGCTTGGTCTCGCGCTCGATCTCGTCGATGCGGGCGACGTCGAAAGTGGCGTCCTTGGCCTTGGCCCAGACCGTCTTGGCGGCCTCCTTGGGAATCGTGCCGAGCTCGGCAAGGGCGTCCGCCGCATGCGCCTCGATCTCGAACCAGATCTTGAACCGGGTCTGCGGCTCCCAGATCGAGGCCATTTCCGGGCGGGTATAGCGGGGGATCATTGGACTGCTCCAGGAAGGTGGGCGGGCGACCCAAAGGGCGACACCGGCCAGAATGTTTTTTACGCCGTGATCTAGCAGAGCGGGGAGGGCGAAACAAACGGCGCCGGCAAGGTAGCGGGGGATGATTGGGCTGGGCGAGGTTCATCGCCCCGGACGTGGCGGGCGACGGGCCAGCCCGGCGCCCCGGAGCTGCAGAAATTAACTGTCAATCACGAACCATTGACTGACAGATATTGAAATCTGTCAGCGAGACGTGTATATCCGTTCTCGGACGCTCCAATTGGGCGTCTGGCGGCATCCCGGGAGCCCGACGTCCCAAGCAAATGGGGGATTGAGGGCCGCAATTGAACAACGGGGACCGCCAATTGATTGGAGACTTACGACAATGACGACCGAAATCATCAATTTGACCGGGACGATTGGGCATTGGCTCAATTTACTGGTGGCGCGCCAAATCGCGGCGCAGGCTGCAAAACTGCCTCATTAGGGCGAGAGCTTTCCGAAACGACCGGCACGGGCGCTTCGGAAGCAGCTCCGTCGCCGGGTAACTGAGCCCTCAACGGGAACATGGTGCTGGCATGAACGAAGCCGTTATCTTGACGCCGGAGCGGATCCTCGAAGTCACCGAGGACGTGCTGCGGCGTTACGGACTCGCCAAGGCCACCGTGGTCGACGTCGCCCGCGCGCTTGATGTGAGCCACGGCAGCGTCTACCGCCATTTCCCGAGCAAGGCCTCGCTGCGCGAGGCTGTCGCCAAACGCTGGCTGGACCGCATCGACGCCCCCTTACGCCAACTCGCCGAAGAGCAGGGCCCGGCGCCGGCGCGGCTCGACCGCTGGCTGCGCACCCTGTTCGCCGCCAAGCGTTCGCGCGTGCTCGACGACCCCGAGATGTTCGAGACCTATCTGACTCTGGCGCGCGAGGCCTGTGCAGCCGTCAAGTGTCACAAGGACACCATGATCGACCAGATCGCGGCGATCCTGACCGACGGCGTGAAGCAGGGCGTGTTCGAGGTGGGCGACGTCAAGGCCACCGCACGCGCCATCTTCGATGCGACCGTCCGCTTCCACCATCCGGCCCACGCCGACGAGTGGAAGGACGCCGATCTTTCGGCGCGTGTCGATGCGACGCTGGCGCTGGTATTGCGCGGGCTGAAGGCGGCGTGAGGTTGCGGAGCCAACGCGTATCGCAGCTTGGCGCTTGATCCGCTCCTGCTCATGCCTTTGGCAGGATGACGGGCTTGGCCTCGACGATTCTCTCGTGACCACCATCCCATCATCCTGCTTGGCTGTGAGCCGTCAGATGACGAAGTCCGTTGGATGCAGGGCCGCCGTGTGCACGCCGTCCAACGTGATCGTATCGTTGGCGGTGAGGTGGATCACGGCATCGCCGGCGCTATTGTCGCCGATGAGGCTGGAGACGGCTGCCCAGTCTGCGAAGCCGTAGTCATGCAGGTTGATCAGGTCATGTTCGGTGGTGGTGCTGCCGACAGCCTGGTTGCCTTGATTGAAGTCGTTGATGATGTCCTGGCCAGAGCCCGTGTTGAAGACGAACGTGTCGTTGTTGGGCCCGCCCCACAGGAGATCATTGCCGGCGCCACCGTTGAGGGTATCCGTGCCTCCGGTGATCGAGCCGGGTGAGGAAGGAGCGTAGCTCATCGCATCGCCCGCCAGGCGATCGGGGCTCGATCCGCCGGTGAGGATGTCGTTCCCGCCGTGAGCATTGCCCGACATCGTGGGAGCGTCACCGTACAATGTCGTGCTGAAAGCAGCTCGCTCGCCATCGACGACGGCGGTGAGGATATCGTTCCCGCCCTGGGCATTGTCGGACATGGACGTTCCCGAATCCCCCGACAGGCTTCCTCCCCCGAGCTGGGCGTCGCTGCTCGCCGCAAAGGTCAGGATGTCGTTTCCGCCAACCGCATTGTCGGTCATGGCGCCAATGGCATCGCCGCTGAGTGCGTCGCCGCCGCCATTTATCCCATAATCCGTCGCGCTCAGCGTATCATTTCCGCCGTGCGCATTGCCGCTCATGGCACCACCAGCGTCCCCGCTGAGCGACCCGAACGATCTCCAACCGGTCGACGCCGTCAGTGTGTCATTTCCGCCTCCCGCGTTGCCCGACATGTCGCCTTGGACATCGCCATAGAGATAAACATTGGTGTAGAGCGAGTTGTGGGCATCGACATTGAGGGTGTCGTTACCGCCCTGGCTGTTGTCCGCCATGGATTGGGCATCGCCAACGGCAACGGCACTATCCCAGCCGCCATCCACGCTCACCAGGAGACTGTCGTTTCCTCCGTGAGAATTGCCATGCATGGCCACCAGGTCTTCCCCAACGAGCGTCACGTTCGAGTTGAGACTCGATATGGCTGCCGTCAGCGCATCGTTTCCGCCCCAGTCATCGGTTGCCAACCCGGGATCTCCGAGCACGGTCATGGACTGCCCGAAGTCCGGCAGTGTGACTGCGATTGTGTCGTTTGGCAGTTGGTGCATGTCGCTTCACTCCGATTTCATTTCAGTCGCGGGGCCTGAAAGCAGCGGAGCTCTTTGCGAGACGCGCTGTGGCCGCGCTTGACGTCGAATCTGCTCGGAGTTGATGGCGGAGATTTGCTTTGGGTTGGATTTCATTGCGACCAAAGGAACTTCGGCGCGGGGTGGCGGAACTCGGCGGACGCTAGAAATTCGTCAGCCCGCAAGCCGCTGCGAGCCGCACGAGCTGCGCATCCGTACGCGCGCCGGTCTTCGTCTTGATCAGATAGTGATAGTTCTGCACCGTCTTGACGCTCACGCTGGTATTGCGCGGGCTGAAGGCGTAGGCCAACTTCCTTCACGCGTTCCGAAGCCGTCACACCTGACGTGACCTGTCGCGGTTCTATCTCAGACCTTATGGGCAACGCCATTGCCGAGCGAGCGCGGATGATGGGTCTTTTTTCGCGCGCGTAGGGCGGCGTTGGCCGATGGCACGACCGACGGGCTTTCCGGATAGGTATTGACTTCGATTTCGACCACGTCCTTTGACCGCTTTCGAAGGCGGTAGAACGCAAGTTCCTGTTCGAGAATGGGGCAGTGGAATTGGATCGTCGCTGTGTCTGGCAGACGGCAGAGTTCATCGATGAGCTCGCCGACAGTGATGATCGGGGGATGATGGATGGCTTCGCGGATAGCCTTACTCATGGCGCAACTCCCTCACTCCGCTACTAACCACGGCGCGACGGCGTCAGTTCCAATTCTATCCGGCCACACGTGATCTAAAGGTGCGAGCCGCGCGCCAGCGCCCTAAAGCGCGGGTGCCAACCGCGAGCTGCGCAACCGCAATATGCCGAACGGGTCTTCACGCCCCGCGAGTTTGCGATAGGTCGCAAGGTCGTCAAGCGTCGGACCTTCCCCGCGTCTGACATTCACGCCGGCAACCGTTGCAACCGGAATCGACGTGCCGAGGCCTGCGTAGAGATAGTTGTCGCCGAACGCCGTCTTGAGCGCGGCAAAAGTCGGCTCACCGGTGCAATGTCCCGGGGCTACGCTGTCGACCTTGAATCTGTCCTTCAGGGCGGTAACGACTTTCGCGATAGCTTCGTCAGGTGCGACGACCAGATGAAATCCTCCCGCGATGAGATGAATCCTGGGATTGATACCCGTCGCCGCTTCGACGATGCGCTCGATCCCGGGGTGCGAGCAACCGACCAGAAGGACCAAGCCGTCGGTCGTGTTGACGGCCAAGGACAGCTCCTTGAGTTCTCTCGTCCCCGGTGCGTCGGAAATCAGCGAGATAAGTGTGATACCGGGAGCGATCTCGGTGGTCTGATCGATCAGTTCGAAGTTCGCGTGGGCCCATGCCGTGCCGAACTTCATCGTCGCGGGAGGTTTGCCGGCATAGTACCGCATCTCTGGCGGCAAGGCCTCGTCTTTGCGGTAGAAGCTGGACGGCAAGGACGAGCCGTAGATGCCAAATCCCTCCTTTGGCGCGTAGATCTTGACGGTTGGATTGATGCTCAGGAGGTAGGACAAGCCCGCCATGTGATCGGAGTGGCGGTGCGAAAGAACGACAAAGTCGAGGTCCGAGAGATCAACTCCCTTGGCCTTCACGTTCGCCGCGAATATTTCGGGATCGTTACCCGTATCGAACAGGATGCGTTTTCCCGCGATTTCGACAAGGGCGGAGAAACCCCAGTCCTTTGTCATCGCGTCATTGGTGCCGAAGGCGTCATAGAGAATGGTGATCTGGTCTTTCGCCTCAGCTGCCGCGCTTTCCGTAAGCCCGGTCGCGAAAACGCTGGAGGCGATCAGTGCTGCAAGAAGACTGTCCCTGATGTTCATGAAAGCGTCTCCTGTTGTCGTGCAAGACATACAACGGGAACGAGGGCGGCTTCGAGAGCCGTCCAAATTGGCTCCAGTCGAAAGATCGGAGCCGGACACACATCCACTGGCCGCTTGATGCTGGATGCCGTGCCTGTGGTGGAGCGTAGCACAATCTAAGAGAGACTTGGAGACCTTCGTTGGGGGTGGCCAGTCGGGACCAGATATTCTGGTCGCAGCGAACGGCACGCCGTCACCCTCTAGATCTTCGTCAGTCCGCAATTCGCCGCCAATCGTACGAGCTGCGCATCCGTGCGCGCGCCGGTCTTGGTCTTGATCAGATAGTGATAGTTCTGCACCGTCTTGACGCTGAGATTGAGATGCGTTGCGATCTGTTCGGTCGTGGCGCCGCCGGCGAATTGGCGCAGAATCTCGATCTCGCGTTCTCCCAGTTGATCCAGCGCAGAGCCCGCCGACAGGCTGTCCTCGGCCAGGATGTGCGCGATGTCGTCGCTCATGGCGCGTTCGCCGCGCGCCACGCTGCGGATCGCGGACACGACCGCGGACGGCTCGCTACTTTTGGTGACGAAGCCGCTGGCGCCGGCACTGAAGGCTGCCTTCACCAGCACGGCCTCGTTGTGCATGGTGAAAACGAGGATCCGCGCCCGCGGGCTGCGCGCGCGGATGTTGCGGATGGCTTCCAGCCCGCTCGCGCCGGGCATGGAGATATCCAGCAAGACCACATCGGGATCGCGCGCCTTGAAGGCGCTGTAGGCATCCGCGGCGTTGTCGGCTTCCGCCACGACATGCAGATCGCCCTGGCTCTCCAGCACGCGCCGATAGCCCTGCCGCACGATCGGATGGTCGTCGACCAACAGCACGGAGATGCCTGTTGCCATAATCTCGTTCATCCCGGCCTCACGCGGCGAGCGGGATGGTGGCGGCGATGCTGAGTCCGCCTCGGGCGGGCAGGATCGAGAATGATCCGCCGGCTCCTGCGACGCGCTCGCGGATGCCGGTGAGGCCGAAGCCCACCGACTGCGCAACGCGTGCCGCGTCGCCGCCGCCATCGTCATCGACACGGATCAGCAATGCATCGTCGTCGCCCGTGCGCCGCTCGACGTGCAGAGAAATCTCGCGTGCCGTGCCGTGGCGCAGCGCGTTGGTCAGGCATTCCTGCGCGACGCGATAGGCGGTGGTCGCGGCCGGGCCGCTGATGTCGGTGAGGTCGCCCCTGAGATCGAGCTGAATCGTCGGCCGCACCGAGCTCTGCGAGCGCCAGCTATCCACCAAATTCACGAGGCTCGCCTCCAGTCCAAGCTCGGCGGGCAGGGGATTGCGCAGGCGCTTCAGCGCGTCGCGCAGCGAGGCCATCAGATGATGCGTGGCCTGCGAGATCATCCGCGCGTCCTGCACGATGTCGTTGCGCTTGTCTGCCTTCGTGCTCGCCGTCTCGATGGTGTTGGCGAAGGCGAGGATGGCCGAGAGATTTTGTCCGAACTCGTCGTGCAACTCGCGGGCGAGCGCGCGGCGTTCGTCGTCGCGGATCTCGATCAGGCGCCGCGTCAGCGCCGCGCGCTGTTCGGTCGCTTCCTCCAACCGGCCGCCGAGCTCGTCGACGGCGCTGCCGATCATCGCCAGCTCCATCGAGCGGAAGCGCGGCAGTTTCGTCCGATACTGACCGCGGGCCATGCGCTGCAAGGCGGTCACGATCGTGCGCGCCGGCGCCAGCGCATGCGCAATCGCGAGCGAAGCCAGGAGCGCGATCGCCGCCGCCATCAAAAGCGCCACGTCGATCACGTTGAGGATGTACTCCCAGGCGAGCGAGATGGCGGCCGCTTCATCCGGCGTCGCGACCACCGTTCCGGCGGTCGCCGCGCGGGGACTGACCGGCCGTATCACTTCGGCATGGCTGCCAAGGAAGGTCGGCACAATCGACGCGAACCAGCGCGGCGGCGCCTTGCCGAGCCCCTCACTCTGGCCGCAGAGCGGCTTTTCGAATGCGATGGCAGGTTGGAATTCGACGCAGACGCCAGGGGAGATCAGCTTCATCGTCTCCAGTGTGCGCCACTCCGGAACCGGCAGAAGCTGCTCGCGTGTTCTGCTGCTACGCAACAAGAATTCGTGCCAATACAGGGCCTGAAGCGCCTGGGCGACCCGCTGCGCCGAGGCCGCGGTCGCCCGGTCGACGCTGCGATAGGCGTCGAACGTGGCCCAGATGGTCGCCGCACCAAGGCAGAGCACGACGATGAGAAACAGACGGGCGACAAGCTGAAGCACAAGGCGCATGCGATCACCCCAAAGTTTGCTAAGGTCAGCCTAACAACGCCGCCGCGCCTTGCCAATTGCGGGGATCGGCAGGATGGCAGCTCGGGCAAATTTCCCAAGCCGGATTGGGCATGGCTCTTTGGACCGGGCGCGGCGGCTTTGATCTAATGGGCGGTATTCACGGCCAGGAGCGGTGCAGCATGAGTTCGATGACAATTGGGCCGATCGCGGGGCCTGCTGCCGACCCATCCGAGCGCAGTGCGCTCCTGTTCTGGATGATCTTCACCGGGCTTTCGATCTTCGCCGTCGTGCTGCTGTGGCGGTTCGGCCTGATCCGCCTGATGCTGACCTCGGACCGGACCTACATTTCCAGCTTGATCGCGCTGCTCTATGTCGTCACTTGCGGTCACTGCTTCCTGCGTACGCGGGCCATTGCCCGTGAGGGCGCGGCAGCCCGGCGCTGCCGCGCGGTGCTCGCGGCGCTCGAGGGCGGCAGGGCGCTCGAGGCCGGCGGCGCAGCCGCGCTGCCACGCGGGCTGGTGCGGGACCACATCGAGAGCCTCGTGACCAAGGCCGCGGCGCAGGATTACCGCCCGGTGGACCAGACGCTATTGCTGCGCACGCTCGCCGACCGGCTGCGCGGCTCCAACGGCTTCGGCGCCTTCGTCTCGGATACGCTGATGAAGCTCGGCCTGCTCGGCACCATCGTCGGCTTCATCATCATGCTGGCGCCGATCGCGGGGCTGGATGCCGCTGACAAGGTCGCGATGCGATCCTCGATGGGGTTGATGAGCGACGGCATGGCGGTCGCGATGTACACGACGCTGGCGGGTCTCGTCGGCTCGATCCTGGTCCGCATCCAGTATTACATGCTGGATGCCGCGACCCAGAAGGTGTTCTCGGATGCAGTGGTGCTGACCGAGACCTATGTGACGCCGGTGCTGGAGCGCAAGGGTTCTGGAATCAAGGGTGCTGGAATCGCGACATGATGGATGATTTCGGTCTCTATCCGCGCGAGGAGCCGTTCGATCCCTTGGGCGTGATGCTGTTCAAGGCGCTCCAGGTGATCGCTTTCCTGTTCTTCCTCGCGCTGCTCGCGGTCTCGCCGGACGCCAAGGACGGCAAGATCGATTCCAAGGCCGAGTTCATGATCACGCTGGACTGGCCGGACAGCCACCCCGACGATCTCGACCTGTTCGTGCAGGATCCCGCCGGCAACATCGCCTGGTATCGCCACCGCGAGGCCGGCTTCCTCACGCTCGACCGCGACGACCGCGGCGGAGCCAACGACTTCATCATGGTCAACGGCAAGAAGATTGCTTCGCCGATCCGCGAGGAGATCGTCACGGTGCGCGGCATCGTCGCCGGCGAATACACCGTCAATGTCTCACATTTCGTGGCCACCACCGGCGAGCCCGTGACGGCCAATGTGAAGGTGCAAAAACTCAATCCGACGGCGCAGGTGATCTTCGATAACAAGTTCACGGTCGATCACACCGGCGACGAGAAGACCGCGGTGCGGTTCCGGCTCGATGCCGAAGGCAAGGTCGTCAATGTGGACCAGCGGCCGAAATCGCTGCTGGAGACGTTCCGCAGCGGCTGGCGCAACGGCGCCGATCTCGACCCGAACACCGGTGTGAGCAAGAACGCTGTGAGAGTGCGCCGTGACTAGCTTGCAGACGGTCATCCTCACGCTATCGATAGCCTACGCCGTCATCGGCGCGCTGCTGCTGGTCGTGCTCGTCTATGCGCGGCTGCACTGGTCGGTCAAGGCCGTCGCGGTGGTCGTGACCAGCGCCTTCTATGTCGTCAGCTTCACGGAAATGCGCGGGCTGCTCGGCTGGGCCAGCGCCGACCGGCTGCCGGCCTCCTTCAAGCTGCTGAAGGCCCGCATCGTCGAGCCGCATTCGCTGGAGGGCGATCCCGGCTCGATCTATCTCTGGGTCGAGCAGCTCGACGAGGACAATCGGCCGAGCGGCATCCCGCGCGCCTTTCGTGTGCCCTACAATGACAGGCTGGCCGACAAGACCCACGCGGCGGAGAACGAGATCGCGCTGGGACATCCGCAAGGCGGCCGGGCCGCGGATTTCGGCGGCGGCGATGGCAGCCTCATCGACATGGTCAGGGAATATGTGACGCCCAAGACCATCATGGAGACGAGCGGAGGCGATTCCTCGACCGGCGAATTCCTGGCCCCACCCGCCGGCGCGCAGGGCGCCGTGTTCACGCCGCTGCCGCCGCCCCGGATGCCGCCGAAGGACGAGCAATAGGCTCTTCACCATCGCAACAGGGCAGTGCTGGCAAACCGCGCGCCGCTGGCGCATGTTCTTGACCTCCCTCAATTTGGCCTTATCGGCTCCCAATAAGGTTCGAGGGTGGAGGGTGCGTGCTTCTCGCTGTCTTCTCGGATATCCACGGCAACCGGCAGGCGTTCGAGGCGTGCCTGAAAGTCGCGCGGGCGCGTGGCGCCGAGCGCTTCATCCTGCTTGGCGACTTCGTCGGCTATGGCGCCGATCCGGAATGGGTGGTGGATACCGCGATGGAGCTGGTCGCCCAGGGCGCCGTCGCCGTGCGCGGCAATCATGACCAGGCGGTGAATTCCTCGGCCGAGACCATGAATGCTGAGGCGCAAATCGCGATCGAATGGACCCGCGGCCGGCTCGACACCGCGCAGCGGCGGTTCCTGGCGGAATTGCCGATGCTGGTGGAGGACGGCGATCGCCTGTTCGTGCATTCGGAAGCCTCCAGCCCCCGAAGCTGGCACTATGTCCGATCGACCGCCGACGCCGCCAAAAGCCTGATCGCGACGCCAGCTCATGTCACGTTCTGCGGCCACATCCACCGCCCGGCGATCTATTCGATGTCGGTGACGGCGAAGATGTCGGGACTCGTGCCCAAGACCGACGTCTCCGTACCGCTGCTGCGCGGGCGGCAATGGCTTGCTGTGCTCGGCTCGGTCGGCCAGCCGCGCGATAGCGATCCATCCGCGGCTTTCGCGCTGTTCGACACGGTCTCGTGCCAGATCACCTATTGCCGCGCGCCCTACGACGTCGAGACGGCCGCGAACCGGATCCGTGAGAACGGCCTGCCGCATTGGCTCGCCGACCGGCTGTCGCAGGGGCGCTAGAGGCCGATGCCGAAACCCCTCGTCAAATCAGGCGCAGCGATCGACGGCTACACGATCGGCGAATGCGTCCATGCCGGCGGAATGGCGACGCTGTGGACCGTCACCCGTCCCGGCCTCGACGTGCCGCTGCTGATGAAAATTCCGCGGGTGTCGGAGGGCGAGGACCCTGCCGCGATCGTCTCCTTCGAGATGGAGATGATGATCCTGCCGCGGCTGGCCGGGCCGCACGTGCCCTCATGTTTCGGCACCGGCGATTTCGCCCACCAGGCCTATGTCGTGATCGAGCGCATCTCCGGGACCACGCTTTACAAGCGGTTGCCCGACCTGCCGCTGCCGTATGACGAGGCGCGGCAGCTCGTCGCCAGGATCGCGACGGGGCTCGCGGATTTGCACCGGCAGAACGTGATCCATCACGACATCAAGCCGAGCAGCATCATGTTCCGCGAGAGCGGCGAGGCGGTGCTGATCGACTATGGCCTGTCGCATCACAACCATCTGCCGGACCTGTTGCAGGAGGAATTCCGCCTTCCTTACGGCACCGCGCCCTATATGGCGCCGGAACGGCTGTCGGGGGTGCGCGACGATCCGCGCAGCGATCTGTTCTCGCTTGGCGTGCTGCTCTATTTCTTCACGACCGGCGAGCGGCCGTTCGGCGAGGGCGAGACGCTGCGTGCGATGCGGCGCCGGCTGTGGCGCGATCCGCACCCGCCGCGCGGCTTGCGCGCCGACTATCCGCCCTGGCTCCAGGAGGTGGCGCTGCGATGCCTCGAGATCGAGCCGGTGCGGCGCTATCCGACGGCGTCGCAACTCGCCTTCGATCTGACCCATCCGGACCAAATCAGGCTCACGATGCGCTCGGAGCGAATGAAGCGCGATCCGCTCAGCGTCGCATGGCGCCGCCGGTTCAACCAGGGTGTCATGGCGCCCCGCGCGAAATCGGATGTCGCAGCCCAAATCGCATCGAGCCCGATCGTTGCGGTCGCGCTCGATACGGCGGAAGGCGAGCCGGAGTTGAACGAGGCTCTGCGCATGACGACGGAACGCATTCTCGCCACGCTGCCGTCGGCGCGGCTCGCATGTCTCAACGTGCTGAAGCTCAACCGCATCGCGATTGACAGGACGCTGGATGAGCAGGGCTCCAACAAGCATATCGACCGGTTGGTGGCGCTCAGGCACTGGGCCACTCCGCTCAAGCTCGATGAGAGCCGGCTGTCGGCTCACGTGCTGGAAGCCGTCGATCCCGCGGCGGCCATCCTGGAGTTTTGCGAGGTCAACCACGTCGACCACGTCATCATCGGCGCGCGGCAGGGCTCGTTCCGGCGCACGCTGCTCGGCAGCGTCTCGGCCAAGGTGGCCTCGGAAGCGGCCTGCACCGTCACCGTGGTCCGGCCGCCGCGAATGGCTGCGGATGCGGGCGAGGAGGTCGGATAGGGCAGCGCTCTGGATCGTGGAGGTTCAGGCCGCGTGAGCGGTGTGGACGGAGCGCTTACGACGGATCGGCCAGGAGAATTGCGGGCCGGGCTCGCCGTGATCCGCGCTGCCGCCGAAGAACTGGATGATCTCGCGGCAGGGCTCGCAGTTGAACAGATTACGCGACGCGGATGCCTTGGTCATTTCCTTCAGGCAGTTCGGGCAATGCGGCTTCATGAGCTTGGTCCAGAAAAGAATTCATTGCCGGCGCGGTGACCGGAGCGGGTGATCCAGGCCCGTCTCGGGCCCGGTGTCGTCGCGCATCTCGCCTTCGGTGCGTTCGAGCCGACCGAAGAAGAAATCGAGGTCGGGATGTGGGCGCCGCGGGATGCGGCACCGACGCTTCGGCTGACGCTTCACGAGCGCGATCTGCATGGGGTCAGGCCCGATACCAGTCGCGACGGGCGATGCGGGTCGAGCGTACCGAGACCTTCACCGGTCCGGCCGATGGACCAAACACAACAAACGCACAAAAACCAAGCCACAACGCCACGCCAGTCCAAACCAGGGTCGTCGTCATGATGTGCTCCCGCGAAAACAGGCAAGAATCACTAGCGGTGATTTGCGCGAATCAGGGAAGCCCGGAGGAGTACGGATCAAGGTTGCAAATTTAGGCATTGCGCGCCGCAGCACCCGTAGAAGCCGCACGTCTGCGGAGCTGAGCGGGCCCTCAGATCGCCTCGCCGCGTGCACCCGCGGCGGCGTTGCGGATTGCGGCGATGTTGGTCTTGTAGGCGTCCTGCGTGCCGCCCCTGAACACGGACGTGCCGGCGACGAAGGCGTTGGCCCCGGCCGCGGCCAGGGGACCTGCGACGTCGGCGCCGACGCCGCCATCGACCTCGATGTCGATCGGGCGGCCCGCTGTCATTGCGCGGATGTCGCGGATCTTGCCGATCGCGGAGGGGATGAAGGCCTGGCCGCCGAAGCCGGGATTGACCGACATCACCAGCACGAGGTCGACCAGGTCCAGGACGTATTCGAGCGCGCTGATCGGCGTGCCCGGATTGAGCGAAACGCCGGCCTTCTTGCCGAGTGCGCGGATCGCCTGAAGCGAGCGGTGCAGATGAGGACCGGCCTCGGCATGCACGGTGATGTGGTCGCAGCCGGCTTTCGCGAAGGCCTCGAGATAGGGGTCGCAGGGCGAGATCATCAGATGCGCGTCGAAGATCTTCTTGGTGTGCGGACGCATCGCCTTGATGACGTCGGGGCCATACGAGATGTTGGGAACGAAGTGCCCGTCCATGACGTCGAGATGGATCCAGTCGGCTCCGGCGGCGTCCACGGCGCGCACCTCCTCGCCGAGCCTGGAGAAATCCGAAGCCAGGATCGAGGGCGCGATTGCCAGGGGGCGGGGAGCGAAGGCTTGGGTCATGGCGGTTTCCCGTGGCGGCCGTGAAAGAAAGATGGACTCGCCTAACATGGGCCTCTCAGCCGGGCAATGCAGGGGCGGCGTGCTTCCTGTGGGCGGAAATTTCTGCCGCGCCCGGCATGAATTGCCGGTGTTCCCGGCCGTGCAAAGTGCGGTGAAAGCGGATTTCATTGAGCTTTTTGCGCTGGCACGGCGCTTGCTGACTTCACCTGAACAGAACATTGGCCGCGGCATGCCGCATCGGTTGGAGTTGTGCAATGTTGTTCGCTCTTGGGGCCGTATCGAGCGCGCTCGACGCGATCCAGTCGCTGACAAATTCGAAATCGTCCACGTCGACGCAGAAGACGGGGTCCTCGCAAAAGCCTGCGACCAATCCGTTCGCGATCGACAGCGGCAGCAACAGCACGACCGGCGCGACCTCATCGGTCAATGCGGGCAAAACCCCGCAGATCTCGCCGGAGACGATGAACGCGCTGTTCGCCGCGCAGAGCCAATCCTCGGACAGCACCGGCAGCGCCGCCAGCTCGACCTCGTCGAGTTCGACGTCCTCGTCCTCGACGCGCCGCGACGCCGCCCTGAAGGATCTGTTCTCGCAGATCGATGGGGACGGCGACGGCAAGATCACCAAATCGGAATTCGAGAATGCGCTCGGTGCCGGCGGCACCAACCTCGCGCAGGCCGACGACGTTTTCTCGAAGCTGGATTCGAACACGGACGGCAGCGTCAGCCTCGATGAGATGTCGAAGGCGCTGAAGAGCGGCCATCGCGGCCACCATCACGCGCAAGGTGCGGGCGATGCGTCCGGCAGCGGCTCGGATTCCTCCTCGCAGGCCAAGGGCGGCTCGACCTCGACCTCGACGACCGGCGCCGACGGATCGACCACCACCACCGTCACCTACGCCGACGGCTTCAAGATGTCGACGACGGTCCCGGGCGCCTCCAGCTCTCGTAATTCGGCGTACGATCTGTTCGCGCAGTTGATGCAGCGGCAGGGCGGGCAGGGACAAGGCGCCTCAGCGACTGCAGGTTCATCGATGTCGATGAGCGTGTAACCCTGCTCACGGCTAGCCCGCATATTCGTGAGTGATGTCACGGTAGACATACCGATCGCGGATCTCTTGATTGAAGAACGTACCCTTCGAACGCACATCCTTGAACGCGGCGGCGACCTCGGGCGGAACGTCCGCGTAGACATAGAGGCGTCCGCTGACGAAAGTCACGGTCAGCTCACGCCTATCGGGGGCATAGCGGAAAAAGCGGATCACGGAAGACGGCATGGCTGTGCACCTTGTGCGCCAAGGTAACGCCGTGTCAGCCGTTTCGTTTCTATCCGAACCGATCCTTCCAGGCCGGCATCGCGCCGGCGAACGGCAGGGCCGTTGCGTTGTAGATGCCGCGGGCGATCGCGCGTGCGACCACGTTGGCGGCGACCGTGCCGAGCTCAGTAAGGCCGACCAGCGGCTCGATCGGCTTCTCGCCCGTTGCGGCGGCGAACAGCACGTCGCCGTCGGTCGGGGCGTGCACCGGATAGATCGCACGGGCGAAGCCGGTATGCGCGATCATCGCAAGCCGCTTGGCTTGGGCCTTGGTCAGCGTGGCATCGGTGACGACGAGGCCGATCGTGGTGTTCTCACGCGCGCTCGCGGCGGGTCCGCCCTTGATGCGCATCGCCAGCATGTCCGGCGTGAACGCGGACGGCAGGCCGCGCCCGCCGAACTCGCCGTTCTCCTCGAACGGCGCAGCCCAGAACCAAGGCCCTTCGCCAATGGTTGCGCTGCCGACCGCGTTGACGACCACGATCGCGGCGACCTTGATGCCATTGGCCAGGACCGCGGAGGCCGAGCCTAGTCCACCCTTGAAGGTCGCGGTGGTGGCACCGAGGCCGGCGCCGACGCTGCCCAGCGCGAAATCGTCGCCGGCGGCCAACGCTGCGGCGTAGCCGAGATCGCGATAGGGCGCGAAGCGTCCCCAGGCCTTGTCGCCACCGTTGAGCAGGTCGAAAACGATCGCGCCCGGCACGATCGGAATCACCGCTTCGCGAATCCGAAGGCCGCGGCCTTGTTCGGCGAGCCAGGCCTGGATGCCGCCGCCGGCGTCGATTCCAAAGGCGGAGCCGCCGGACAGCGCAATCGCGTCAACGCGATCGACGGTGCTGGCGAGGTCGAGCAACGCGTCTTCGCGCGTGCCGGGTCCGCCGCCGCGAACATCGATGGCCGCAACCGCGGGGGCGTCGAAGATGATTGCGGTCGTGCCAGTGGCGATTTTCGCATCCTCGGCATGGCCGACGCGGACGCCGGCGATATCGGTGAGAAGGTTTTTCAAGGCGGCTCCGAAGGCTGAAAGGCGCTCGCTTCAGCGATATCGCAGGGATGCCGCAGGCTCAACCCGCGAGCGCGGTCCGCAGCATCTTGGCGAGTTCGGACTTGCGGTAGGGCTTCGCCAGCAGCAGCACGCCGGAATCGAGCCGCCCGTGATGGACGATAGCGTTCTCGGTGTAGCCCGAGGTGAACAGCGTCTTCAGGTCGGGGCGGCGGCGAGCCGCCTCGTCGGCGAGCTGGCGGCCGTTCATGTTGCCGGGCATGATGACGTCCGTGAACAGCAGGTCGATGTTCTTGTCGGCGTCGATGATGACGAGGGCCTCGGCCGCGTTGGCGGCTTCGAGGGCGGTATAGCCGAGGCTCTTGATCTGAGTCACGACATATTGCCGTACCAGCGCGTCGTCCTCGACGATCAGGATCTTTTCGCGGCCGCCGGTGACGGGTGCGTTCTGGAGCGCCTCGAATTCGGTCTCCTGCACGCCGCTCGAGCGCGGCAGGTAGATCTTCACGCTCGTGCCGTGGCCTTCCTCGCTGTAGATCTTGATGTGTCCGCCGGACTGCTTGACGAAGCCGAACACCATGCTGAGCCCGAGGCCGGTGCCCTTGCCGACCTCCTTCGTGGTGAAGAAGGGATCGAACACCCGGTCCATCAACTCCGGCGGGATTCCGGAGCCGGTATCGCTGACGGCGATCATGACGTAATTGCCGGCCACCACGTCGGGATTCATGCTGGCATAGCCGTCGTCGAGGAAGATGTTGCGGGTCTCCAGCACCAGCGTGCCGCCGTCGGGCATGGCATCGCGCGCGTTCAGCGCGAGATTGAGGATCGCGGTGGAAAGCTGACCCGGGTCGATAAGTGCCGGCCACGCATCTTCGGTGAGCTGCGGCATGATGGTGATCTGCTCGCCAAGCGTGGGATGCAGGAGCTTTGCGGCCTCGAGCGTCAATGCGTTGACGTCGATTTCGCGCGGCTGGAGCGGCTGCTTGCGGGCGAAGGCGAGCAGATGCTTGGTCAGTTGCGCGCCGCGCTCGGCGGCGTCGTCGATCAGCTTGGTGATGGCGGCGAGCTCGGGACGGTCAGCGACCGCGTCCGCCAAAATTCCGATGGTGCCGGTGATGACGGTCAGCACATTGTTGAAGTCGTGCGCGACACCGCCGGTCAGTTGACCGATGGAATCCATCTTCTGGACGTGCCTGAACTGCGCCTCGGCTGCCTGCTTCTCGGTGAGGTCGCGGCCGATGAAGAAATGGCGCTTGACCGGCTCGGACCAGGTGCCCATCCAGTTCAGCGTGACCTCGTGACCGTCGTAATGGTAGTAGCGTGCCTCGAAGCTGCGCTTGACCGCGCCACGCCGCGCCGCGCGCATCTCGTCGCGCGTCTTCTGGAGGTCATCGGGATGAATGAACTCGGTGGCGCTGTGCCCGATCATGTCTTCCGGATTCAAGCCGAGAATGGTCTTCACGCTCGGGCTGACCTGGATGAAATTGCCAAAACCGTCGGTGACCAGGATCAGGTCCTGTGAGGTCTCGAAGATCCGCTCCCGCTCCTCGACCTCGCGGCGCAGTTTTTCTCGTGCCTGCTTCTCTTCCGTGATGTCGTGGGCGATCTTGGAGGCGCCGATGATCTCTCCGCTGGCTGTTTTGAGCGGAGAAACATTGAGGACGACATCGACGCGCCGGCCGTCCTTGCGGATGCGGACCGTCTCGTGCTGGGCGATCGTTTCGTTGCCGCCGACCCGGTTCAGGATACCCCTGACCTCGGCCTTGCGGTCCTCCGGCACGATGATGTCGATGGGCTGCCCGATGGCCTCCGCGGCGGCATAGCCGAACAGATGTTCGGCGGCCTTGTTCCAGCCCGTGATGACACCGTCGAGCGTCTTCGTGATGATGGCATCATTGGCGGATTCGACGACGGCGCCGTACAGGGCAAGGCGCTTGCCGTAGTAATCGCGATCCAATGCCGACTGCTGGCGCAGCCTGCCGACGAGGCCCAGCGTGTGCGCCTGGAGGCGGACATTTTCGATCAGGAGCACCGCAAGCACGAAGGTCGCCGCGCAAAGGCCGTAGACACGACCGGCGTAGAAGCCGAGATCGAAGCGCGCGACGTTGACGATCGCCGACAGCGCGATGTCGAACAGCCATGCGCACATCACCACCATGAGCCAGACATCGATGACCGAATGCGGACGGCGGAACCACAGCGAGACCAGCGCGGCGAAACTCAAGGACCAGACAAAGGACACCACGCCGATCATGATCTGCGTGTAACGGCCATCGCGCAGCAGGACCGGAAGCAGGTCGTGCTGGGCAATGACGGCCCAGGTCAAGACGATCATGACCGCGACGACGCCGACCACGCTGGCGTAGATCGCCTTGCTTGCCGAGCCCGCGATCCTGGCGCCGCCCTCGGCCTCCTTCAGCCAGGCATAGGCCAGCACACAGAGTGGGAAGCCGCCGTGCCAGATCATGTAGAGCCAGACCGTGGTCTGCTGGTTGGCCCCCAGCAACCCGGTCGGCGAAAAGAGTCCGGGGAAGGTGAGGGCGTGGACCACGGCGGCGGCGGCGGTGAACAGATAGCCGGCCGCGAGCACGAGCAGCGCGCGGGTCCTGAGCACCGCAAACTGCGACAACAGCAGGACCGCCGTCACGATGTCCGCGACGACGAGAGCGGATTGATAGCTCGCGACGAAGGCTGGCACAGGCAGCAGCGGGATACCTGCGAAGGGCACGGCCATTGCGAACAGGATCGAGGAGACGCCCACGATCGTCAATGCTGCGGTGCGGTCTTTCGGGGTCGCCGGCAGCGTCGAAAGGAATGTGTTCCGATCGGTCGGCGCGGACACGTGCAGCTCTCGCAGATCGGTCTTGAGCATTTTTGCCAATCTCATTTGGCTTAATCAGTTTCTGTCCATGGTAGCTAGTTCTGGGCACGCATCATGACAAAACCCACCGCGACTCAACCGAAGGTTACAGCTTACTTAATTTTAGGGGGAACGCGCACGGGGGATCGGGTAAGATGCGCTTTACTGGACGGTGCTATAATGCTCTCCCGCTGCTACGGGTTCCAGGTTTGAATCAGGCATTTTGATTTCACGATCCGGGAGTTGTTCCTATGCCCCGCGTTCTCATCATCGACGACCAGAAGGACGTCCGGGCGATGGTCGCGATCGTGCTGCGCGTCAACCGTTACGACGTCGTTGAGGCCGATAGCGGCGCAGCCGGGGTAAAAGCCTTCACCGACGCCCGCTTCGATGCGGCAATCGTGGACATTTTCCTCGGCGATACCAGCGGCGTCGAGGTCATCGCGACCCTGCGCGAGCTTGCACCGACCCTCCCGGTCGTTGCCGTGTCGGGGATGACGGCGCTGGATTTCATGGAACAATCGCCTCACCTTGCCAACGTGGTCTGCCTGCAAAAGCCGTTTCGGCCGAACGATCTTCTTCAAGCGCTAAGGAAGGCCCAAGTCGCGGCGGACGGCGCGCTGCCCGCAGCCGTCTGTTCCTGACGCAGGAAGAAACGCCCCGGGGCAAGCCGGGGCGCGATGATGATTTGATGAGGCCTTCAGGCCCCGGCAACCGTGCTTAGGTGCCGTTGCCGCTGATCGCGGCGTAGCCGCCCTTGGCGTCCCATTTGTAGACGACGTAGTCGAGCTGCTTGATGTCGCCCTTGGCGTCATACTCGATCGGCCCGATCACGGTGTCCCACTTGCCGGCCTTGATGGCCGCCATGACCTTCTTGGCATCTGTGGTGCCGGCCTTCTTGGCCGCCTGCGACCAGACCTGCATCGCCGCGTAGGTGTAGAGCGTGTAGCCCTCGGGATCGATGTTCTTGGCCTTGAAGGCCTCGACGATCTTCTTCGCGGTCGGCTTGTTGCGCGGATCGGGGCCGAAGGTGAACAGCGTGCCTTCGCCGGCCGGGCCGGTGATGGAGGCGTATTCCTTGTCAGCGAGCGCGTCGCCGGCCATCAGCACGGTCTTGAGGCCCTGGTCGCGCATCTGGCGCAAGATCAGGCCGCTCTCCTGATGGTAGCCCCCGACATAGACGAGATCGATGTTGTCGCGCTTCAGTCGCGAGACGATCGCGTTGAAGTCCTTGTCGCCCTTATTGTAGGACTCGTACATCTTCTCGGTGACGCCCGCCTTGTTGAGCGCCTTCTTGGTCTCGTCCGCAAGACCCTTGCCGTAGGTGGTCTTGTCGTTGAGGATGGCGATGTTCTTGCCCTTGTAGTTCTTGGCGATGTACTGGGCGGCGACCAGGCCCTGCTGGTCGTCGCGGCCGCAGACGCGCGCCACGTTCCACAGTCCGCTATCGGTGAACTTCGGATTGGTGGAGGCGGGAGTAATCTGGAGCACGTTGCCGTCGGCATAGGCTTCCGACGCCGGGATCGACGACGACGAGCAATAATGCCCGGCCACGAAGGGGATCTTCGCGCCGGCGATCTTCTCGGCGATCGAGCGCGCCTGCTTCGGATCGCAGGCGTCGTCCTCGACGGACAGCGCGAGCTTCTTGCCATTGAGACCGCCGGCGGCGTTGATGTCGGCTACGGCCATCTCGGCGCCGTTCTTCATCTGGCGGCCGAAAGCGGACTCGCCGCCGGTCATCGGACCTGCGACTGCGACGGTGACATCCTGCGCGAATGCTGCGCTCGACAGCGCGATCGATGCGCCGAATGCCAGACCGATGAGCTTCAGTGATTTCATGAGATACCTCGAGGGTGGTCGCCTGTGGAAGTTACCGGGCATACCCGGTTCAAACCGGCGCCATTCTTGAATGAATTCGAGGAGAAGTCACCGGCAAAATACGGGCATGGGCAGAGATATCTCGCCACATTCGGCAGCACGGGTTCGCCTTGGGCGGCCTCAACCGTGCCGGCCGCCTTCCAGGTAGGCGGCGCGAATCTCGGGGCGCTGCAACAACTCGGCGCCGGTCCCGGCCAGCGTGATCAGGCCATTGACCATGACATAGCCGCGATGGGCGAGCTTGAGCGCATGGTTGGCGTTCTGCTCGACGATCAGCACGGTCAGGCCATCCTGCCGGTTCAGGGTGCGGATCGCATCGAAAATCTGGCGCGCGATCAGCGGCGCCAGACCGAGCGAGGGCTCGTCGAGCAGGAGCAGGCGAGGACGGCTCATCAAGGCGCGGCCGATGGCCAGCATCTGCTGCTCGCCGCCGGACAGGGTTCCGCCACGCTGGCCGTAGCGTTCCTTCAGCCGCGGAAACAGCGTGAACACGCGTTGTAGCGTCGTCTCGCGTTCCGCGTCGGTGCATTCGGTGGCGTCCGCCCCCATCTGGAGATTTTCCGCCACGCTCATGCGCGGGAAGATGCGGCGGCCTTCCGGCGATTGCGCGATGCGCAAATGCGCGATCTCGTGGGTGGGCACTTCGGTGATGTCACGGCCTTCGTACAGGATCTGGCCGGCGCGGGCGCGCGGCTTGCCGAAGATCGTCATCATTAGTGTCGATTTGCCGGCACCATTGGCGCCGATCAGCGCCACGATCTCGCCGGCATTGATATCGAGGTCGACGCCTTTCAGCGCCTCGATCTTGCCGTAGGAGGCGCGAAGGCCGTGGACCGCGAGCAGGGCAGTGGGCGATGTCACGACCCGCTCTCCATCACGGCCACCGCCTCTTCCTCATCGGTGCCGAGATAAGCGGCGATCACCTTTGGATCGTCGCGAACCTCGCGCGGGGAGCCTTCAGAGATCTTCACACCGTGGTCCATCACCACGATGTGGTCGGAGATCTCCATCACCACAGACATGTCGTGCTCGATCAGCAGGATCGAGGTGCCGAGCTCGTTGCGGATCGACAGCAGCAGTTCGCTCAGGGCGGCACTCTCGCGCGCATTGAGCCCGGCGGCGGGTTCGTCCAGGCACAAGAGCGCGGGTTCGGTGCACATCGCGCGTGCGATCTCGAGCCGTCGCTGGTCGCCATAGGCAAAATTACCGGCGGCATCGTCGGCGCGATCGAGCAAATTGACCCGCTTGAGCCAGTCGGTGGCGAGATCGATCGCGCGTTTCTCGGCGCCGCGGTAGACGGGCGCGCCAATGAGCCCGAGCAAGGTGAAGCCGGAGGCGCGCATCAGCGCGTTGTGCTGCGCCACCATCAGGTTTTCCAGCGCGGTCATGCCGGGAAACAGGCGGATATTCTGGAAGGTGCGGGCGACCTTGGCCTGCTTGGCGATGCGGAAATCGTTCAGCCGTTCCAGCGCGATCACCTTGCCGTCGTCATGGCTGAGGCGGATGGCGCCGCCGCTCGGCTTGTAGAACCCGGTGATGCAGTTGAAGACCGTCGTCTTACCGGCACCGTTGGGTCCGATCAGCGCGGTGATCTTGTTCCGCTCTGCAGCAAACGACAGGTCCTGGACTGCGACGATGCCGCCGAAGCGCATGGTGAGCCGGTCGACCTCGAGAATCTGGTCGCGGCTCATCCGTGCCCCTCCTTGACGAGGTCGGATGAGATCGCGTGGGCCTTGGTCAGGTACACGGTCGGTGCGCGATGGCCGATCAGGCCGCGCGGCCGCCAGATCATGATCAGCACCATGGCCATGCCGAACACCAGCATGCGGTAGCTCTCGAGGCTGCGGAACAGCTCGAAACCGCCGATCATGGCGAGTGCGGAGAGCGCCACGCCAAGCTGCGAGCCCATGCCGCCGAGCACGACGATGGCGAGCACCAGCGCCGATTCCTGGAAGGTGAAGGATTCGGGGCTGATGAAGCCCTGGCGGGTCGCGAAGAACGCGCCGGCAAAGCCGCCGAACATCGCACCGGTCGCGAATGCCGTGAGCTTGGTGGTCGTGGTGTTGATGCCGAGCGCACGGCAGGCGACCTCGTCCTCGCGCAGGGCTTCCCAGGCGCGGCCGATCGGCAGGCGGCGCAGCCGGATCGTCACCCAGTTGGTGAGCAGCGCGAGCGCCAGGATCAGGTAGAACAGGAAGACGATGCGGTGGGTCGGCGAATATTCGATGCCGAGCCTGGCGGCGAGCCCGTTGTCGCTGTTGTCGAGGGGGATACCGAAGAAGGAGGGGCGGGGAATGCTGGAGACGCCGTTGGGCCCGCCTGTCAGATCCTGCCAATTGATGATGACGAGGCGGATGATCTCGCCGAAGGCGAGCGTCACGATGGCGAGATAGTCGCCGCGCAGGCGCAGCACGGGGAAGCCGAGCAGCACGCCCCAGAATGCGGCGAGGACGCCCGCTAGAGGCAGGCAGATCCAGAATGACCAGCCGAAATTGGTCGCGAGCAGCGCGTAAGAATAGGCGCCGACCGCATAGAAGGCGACGTAGCCGAGATCGAGCAGGCCGGCCAGCCCGACCACGACGTTCAGCCCCCAGCCAAGCATCACATAGGTGAGCACGAGGATGGCGAGATCGAGGATGTAGCGCTGGTCATAGAAGATCACGGGCACCAGCAGCGTGAAGATCAGGAGCGCCGGTGCGAGATAGCGGCCGAGGAACGACATTCCGCTCTGCACCGCCGGCGGCACCAGCTTCTCGGCGCCCGTTGGACCGATCCATTGCTTGAGCAGCTCGAGCACGATCGAACCGCCGAATACCGCGGCAACGAGGGAGGCTACATCGCCGAAGCGCGTCCAATAGGTGAGCTGGCCGTCGGAACCAGCTTCGGTGCGGACGCCGACCATCAGCGAGAACAGCACCAGCGCGATCAGCGCGTTGACGCAGGCGGTCTTCAGGAGAGCGGGGATGCCCGATGCAGTTTTGGCCGTATTGATCGAGGGAGTTTTCACGCGCGCGACCGTCAGACTTTTTCGACTTCGGGGCGGCCGAGCAGGCCGGTCGGCATGAAGATCAGCACGACGATCAGGATCGAGAACGCGGCGACGTCCTTGTATTCGACCGAGAAATAGGCCGACCAGAACGTCTCGATCAGCCCGATCGCCAGCCCCCCGAGCATGGCGCCGGGCAGCGAGCCGATGCCGCCGAGTACGGCCGCGGTGAACGCCTTGATGCCGGCGACGAAGCCCATGAAGAAATCGACCAAGCCGTAATAGAGCAGGTACATCAGGCCGGCCACTGCGGCGAGCGCAGCGCCGATCACGAAAGTCATGGAGATGGTTCGGTCGACGTTGACGCCGAGCAGCGCCGCCATGGTCTGGTCCTGCTCGCAGGCGCGCATGTCGCGCCCGAGCCGGGTGCGCGACACCAGCCAGGTGAAGATCGCCAGCAGCACGATGGTGGTGATGACCACCACGATCTGGATGTTGGAGAGCTGGATGACGAAGCCATCGGCGCTCTCGTGCAGCGTATAGCCGCCGGTGATCACTGGCGGCACTGGCTTTACCCGCGCGCCTTGCGCCACCTGCGAATAG
Source organism: Bradyrhizobium sp. i1.15.2 (assembly GCF_040548425.1). Classification (NCBI taxonomy): domain Bacteria; kingdom Pseudomonadati; phylum Pseudomonadota; class Alphaproteobacteria; order Hyphomicrobiales; family Nitrobacteraceae; genus Bradyrhizobium; species Bradyrhizobium sp. i1.15.2. The sequence continues at coordinate 261,451 of NZ_JBEPRQ010000008.1, forward strand.
TTGGTCAGCACGAACGACATGCCGATCGCCGACAGCATCGGCGCGAGGCGGAAGGAGTGGCGCAGCGGACGGTAGGCGATGCGCTCGATGGTCCAGCCATACAGGGCGGTGACCGCCATCGAGACCAGAATCACGATCAAGAGGATCACCGGGACCGCAGTCAGGCCGGTCGAGACCAGGAGCAGGAAGGTGATCAGCGCGATGAAGCCGCCGATCATGAAGACATCGCCATGGGCGAAGTTGATCATGCCGACGATGCCGTAGACCATCGTGTAGCCGATCGCGATCAGCCCGTAGATCGAGCCGAGCACGAGGCCGTTGATGAGCTGCTGGGCGAAATAATCCATAGGCTGCCGTACCCAAATCTGACGCGGCTCAAAGGGAGCTCTTCGAGAGAGAGTGCTGGTTTCTTCTCGGGCCCCGGCAGCCCTTAAGCATTCTCGTTTTGTAACAGGAGGGAACTGGCGGCTGCAACCGGCCCCGCCTCTGCATCAAGGCTTTTACAGAGATCATTTGGCGCTCTGGTTCCCCCCGCAATGGGCGGAACCGGTTCCCCCGGTGCCCCAATTGCAAGCCTGTGGGTGCCAGTTAAGGTAAACAAAGGGTTTAAATTGCCACCACAGTCTGATGCGAGTTAGCTCCCGGCAAAGCCTTCCATCGAAGGCGCGGACCAAACGAAGCGGGAAGCGGCATGTTCGGAAACTGGCGGATCGGTTCGGTCAACGGCGCACTTCTGGCGGCCTATTTCATCCCGGCCTGGACCCTCGTCGCCTTCAACATCATGGTGGCGCCGGTGCACGGCCTCTATGAGCGGCCGAGCGTCGCAGTGGCGCTTTTCCTCAGCGACCATCTCCAGATGGCGGGGATGGACACGGTGCGCGCCGCCTGGCTGCTGGCACTGGGGCGACTGACGGTGGTGGCGTTCTTTGCGATCTACCTTGCGCTGCTCTGCATTCCCCGCATCCGCAAGAACGGGGGTAGCGACGAAGCGCTCGGCATTGCGCTTGCGATCGGCAGCCTGATCTCGTTTGCGAGCATGATCATGGCTTCGAAGGTCGGCGAGATGGCCGCGCTGCGGCTGCACGCCACCGAGCTCCTGCTCTTGCTCGGTGCCGCCATCGTGGTGGTGATCGAACGGCCCGAGGCGGCGCCCAAGATCGTTCAGAAGACCGTAGAGGCCACTCCGCCGCTAGGTCTTGAGCAGGCCGAGCTCCTGCACAATCGCTGAGGCTTCCTTGACGGCGTGGTTCGCCGCCGGCACGCCGCAATAGATCGCCTGCTGCAGCAGGATTTCCTTGATGTCGTCGGGCGTGAAGCCGCCCTCGGCGAGGGCCGCGCGCACATGCAGGCGGAATTCGTCCCATTGGCCAAGCGCAACCATGGTGCCGATCACCAGCACCCGCCGCGTGCGCTCGTCGAAATGCGGCCGCGTCCAGGTCTCGCCCCAGGCGTAGCGGGTGATCATGTCCTGGAAATCGGTGTTGAATGCATTGCGACCCGCGATCGACTTGTCGACCCAGGCATTGCCCAGCACTTTTCGGCGCACGTTCATGCCGGCATCGCGGCGTTTCTGGTCGTCCATTCTCTATCCTCCTCTCCGTCATTGCGAGGTAGCGAAGCAATCCAGTCTGTCACCGCGGAGGGATTTCTGGATTGCTTCGCTGCGCTCGCAATCACGGTTGTGACTAACGTTGCGTCAAAAAGCCCACCACCGCGTCGGTGAACGCGTGCGGCTGCTCGACATTGGAAATGTGGGCGGCGTCGATGATGGTCATGCTCGCGCCGGGAATGCTTGAGCGGATCAATTCACCCGCCGAAATCGGCGTCGCCATGTCGTGGCGGCCGGCGATCACCAGTGTCGGGCTCTTGATCTTCGGCAGCAGCGCGCGCTGGTCGAGCGTCGACAGCGCCTCGCAGCAGGCGAGATAGCCTTCGACCGGCGAGGCCAGCAGCATCGCCTTCATCCTGGCGGTGATGTCGGGCGCGCGCTCGCGGAAATCCTGGGTGAGCCAGCCGGCGATAACGGCATCGGCGACGGAAGCGATGCCGCCCTTCTTCACGGCGTCGATGCGCTCGAGCCATTTGGTTGGCTCGGCATAGTAGCAGGAGGTGTTGGCGAGGATGAGCTTGCCGAAGCGCTCCGGCGCGTTCGCGCCCAGCCATTGCCCGACCATGCCGCCCATCGACAGGCCGCACCAGTGCACTTTCTCGATATTGAGGTCGTCGAGGATGGCCAGCACGTCGCGGCCGAAGCGCTCCATCGTATAGGGGCCAGGCGGAACGTTGGACTTGCCGTGGCCGCGGCGGTCGTAGCGGATGACGCGGAATATCTGCGTCAGTGCCTTCATCTGCGGCTCCCACATCTGCAGCGTGCAGCCGAGCGAGTTTGACAGCATCAGCGTCGGCCCGCCGTCGCGGCCCTCGACGGAGACGTTGATCAGGCAACCGTCGGCATCGATCATGGGCATGCGGGCGTCTCCGTTTATTTGCGCTCAGGACTGTTTTATTCGCGTTCGAGGCTGTCGAGCAGACGGTCGATCAGGGCTTGGGAAGCGCCTTGATAGGCCATCGGCTCGAACAACGCCGCAATTTTTTCCGGCGAAAGATGCGCAGTGACCTGCGAATCGGCTGCGAGCACCTCGCGCAGATGCTTCTTCTCGACGACCGCGCGCTTGCTCGCGGCTTCGACGAGATGATGCGCATCGCTCTTGCCGATCGTCTCGGCCAGGGCGAAGGTGACCGCTTCCGCCATGATCAGGCCGTGGGTCGCATCGAGATTGCTGCGCATGCGCGCTGCATCGACATCGAGTCCTTCCGCGATGTCGACTATGGCTGCGAGGGCACCGGAGGTGACCAGCATCAATTGCGGCAGCGTCGGCCATTCCGCGTGCCACGGGCCAGCGCTGCGCTCATGGTCCTGCACCTGGGCCGCGAAAATCGTCGCGGCGAGCTGCGGCGCCATGGTTGCGCAGCCGAGCGCACTTGCGGCCGCGACCGGGTTGCGCTTGTGCGGCATGGTCGAGGAGCCGCCGCGGCCTTCCCCTGCCGGCTCGAACGCCTCGGCAACGTCGGTCTGCATCAGCAGCGAGACGTCGCGCGCAATCTTGCCGCAGCTGCCGGCGAGAATCGCAAAGGCTGATGCGACTTCCGCGATGCGGTCGCGGTGGGTGTGCCAGGGGGCTTCGGGCAGCGGCAGGTTCAGCTCTTGCGCGAGCCGTTCGGAAACGACAAGCCCCTTGTCGCCAAGGGCTGCAAGCGTGCCGGCCGCACCGCCGAATTGCAGTGCGAGGCCCTCGCGGGAGAGCCGCCTGAGGCGGCAGCGGGCGCGGGCGAGGCTTGCGGCATATTCGGCGGCCTTCAGGCCGAACGGCATCGGCAGGGCGTGCTGGAGCCAGGTTCGCGCCACCATTGCCGTGTTGCGGTGGGCCCGCGCCAGTGCGGCAAAGCCCTTGATGGCGCGGCTGAGATCGGCGTCCAATGCATCGATGCCGGCGCGAAGCGTGAGCATGGTCGCGGTGTCGATGACGTCCTGGCTGGTCGCGCCCCAATGCACGTAGCGGGCGGCCTCTGCGTCGGCCCTGCCGACATTGGCGGTCAGAATCTTGACCAGGGGGATCGCGAGATTGCCGGATCGAGTGGCGGCCTCGGCCAGCGCGGCCATGTCAAAGACATCGGCCTTGCACGCGGTTTCGATCGGGCCCACCGCGGACGTGGGAATCACACCCGTGGCCGCCTCGGCTCGGGCCAGTGCTGCCTCGAAATCGAGCATGTTCTGGAGGGTCGACCGGTCGTCGCAGACCGTACGCATGGCCACGCTCGACAGCATCGGCGCGAGCAGGGGGGAGAGGGATGTGCTCATATTGTGCGGGACCTAACCACCATGGCCCGCCTGTGCCAATCCCAAACCGGCGGCGCAAGCTTTTTGCAGTTGCGAATATGCATTGCACGTGACCGAGGCCACCCTTTCTTTTGCCGCCTCCGTGCGGTACTTGAGCTGCCTTATAGTTTAGTTGCGCGATCCATCCCGGGAGGCACCCAATGGCCATGACGATGAACGGCGAAGTCCAGCTTGCGGCGCCGCGCGAGGCCGTGTGGGCCAAGCTCAACGATGCCGAGGTGCTAAAGGCCTGCATCCCCGGCTGCGAGGAGCTGGAGAAGACCGAGGATGGCGGCTTTCGTGCGACGGCGAAAATGAAGGTCGGCCCGGTGTCGGCGCGCTTCAAGGGCAAGGTCACGCTGTCCGATCTCGATCCGCCGAACGGCTACAAGATCTCCGGCGAAGGAGAGGGCGGGGTGGCTGGGTTCGCCAAGGGAGGCGCCGTGGTCAAGCTTGCGGAGAAGGACGGCGGTACGCTTTTGTCCTACGAGGTCGAGGCGCAGATCGGCGGCAAGTTGGCGCAGCTCGGCCAGCGCCTGATCAACGGCGCCGCCAAGAAACTGGCCGACGAATTTTTCGCGAACTTCGCCAAGGCGGTACAGGGCTGAGGGCCGATGCCTCAAGCATTGCGCCTTCCGGCATATCGCGTTTTGTCATGGCGCCTTGCATTCCCGGTGATGTTGCCCCGGGGCATAATGGCCCATATGATGGGTCGGAATAATTATAAGAACCGCTTCGACGGGACCCGTCGGGGCGCTGATAGAGAGTGCTTATGGCAAAAATCTCCCTCATCGTGAACGGCAATCCTGTCACGGCCAACGTCGATCCCCGCACCCTGCTGGTGCAGTTCCTGCGCGAGAATCTGCGGCTCACCGGCACCCATGTCGGCTGCGACACCTCGCAGTGCGGCGCCTGCGTCGTGCATCTGGACGGCAAGGCCGTGAAGTCCTGCACCACGCTCGCCGTGATGGCCGATGGCCACGAGGTCAAGACGATCGAGGGGTTGGCCGCCGACGGCGCGCCGCTGCATCCGATGCAGGAGGCCTTCCGCGAACACCATGGACTGCAGTGCGGCTTCTGCACGCCCGGCATGATCATGACCGCGATCGACATCGTCCATCGCAAGGGCAACGAGCTCGACGACCACACCATCCGCGAGGAGCTGGAAGGCAATCTCTGCCGCTGCACCGGCTACCAGAACATCGTCACCTCGATCTCCGCCGGCGCCAAGGCGATGGCGAAATCCGATCTCGCGTAAACCGCGCGCGCACTCTGCGATCAGGACATTCAGATGTACGACTTCAAATACCATCGCCCCGGGACAGTTCGGCAGGCCGCCAACCTCCTGGTGAAGAACGAAGACGCCAAGGTGATCGCCGGCGGCCACACGCTGATTCCCGTCATGAAGCAGCGCCTCGCCAGCCCGCCGCATCTGGTCGACCTCTCCCATATCGATGGGCTCAACACGATCGAGATGAAGGGCCGCGCGCTCGTGATCGGTGCCACCGCCAGGCATGCCGAGGTCGCAACCTCGGCTATCGTCGGCGAGGCGATCCCGGCGCTCGCGAACCTTGCCGGCCAGATCGGCGATCCCGCCGTGCGCCACAAGGGCACGATCGGCGGCTCGCTCGCCAACAACGATCCGACTGCCGACTATCCGGCTGCCGTGTTGGCGCTGGGCGCCACCATCGTCACCAACAAGCGCCGCCTCAAGGCAGAGGAGTATTTCCAAGGCCTGTTCACGACGGCGCTCGAAGCCGACGAGATCATCACCAAGGTGATGTTCCCGCTGCCGAAGAAGGCGGCCTATATCAAGTTCCGCAACCAGGCCTCGCGTTACGCGCTGGTCGGCGTGTTCGTGGCGCGGCGTCCCTCCGACGTGCGCGTCGCGGTCACCGGCGCCGGCTCCGAAGGCGTGTTCCGTGTCACCGCGTTCGAGGAAGCCCTGAAAAAGCGCTTCGCCGCGAAAGCGCTTGACGGCATCGAGGTGCCGGCGGACGGCCTCAACAGCGACATCCATGGCAGCGCCGAATACCGCGCGCACCTCATCGGCGTGCTGACGCGGCGTGCCCTCGACGCCGCCAACGCCAAGGAGTGAGTGATCCTCACGCCTCGGCCCAAACTTGTCCCGGTGAGGGCGTAGCGAGACTGGCTTTTTCATGACCTCAGTGGCCAACACGTCCGGTGCCTTGCCGGCATCGGTCGATTCGATGCTCGAACTCCTGACGTCGCGCGGCTATCTCGCCGAGCGATCGCTGGCCACGGTGACCTATCTGTCGCTGCGCATGGGTCGGCCGCTGTTTCTGGAAGGCGAGGCCGGCGTCGGCAAGACCGAGATCGCAAAAGTGCTGTCGGCGGCACTGGGGCGGAAGCTGATCCGCCTGCAGTGTTACGAAGGCCTCGACGTCTCCTCGGCGGTCTACGAGTGGAATAGCGCCGCGCAGATGATCGCGATCCGGATGGCCGAGGCCGCCGGCGACACCGATCGCGATCAATTGTCGTCCGACATCTTCGCCGATCGCTACATGATCAAGCGACCGCTGCTCCAGGCGCTTGAGCCTGACGTCGCCGGGCCGCCGGTCCTTCTGATCGACGAGCTCGACCGCGCCGACGAGGCGTTCGAGGCGTATCTGCTCGAAATCCTCAGCGACTTCCAGGTGACGATTCCCGAATTCGGCACCGTGAAGGCGCCGAGCCCGCCGATTGTCATCATCACCTCCAACCGCACCCGCGAGATCCACGACGCGCTGAAGCGGCGCTGTCTCTATCACTGGGTCGATTATCCCGACGCCGATCGCGAGCTCGCGATCGTCAAGTCGCGCGTGCCGGGCATCTCCGCAAAATTGTCGCAGCAGGTCGTGCGCTTCGTCCAGGCACTACGCAATCAGGATTTCTACAAATCGCCGGGCGTCGCCGAGACCATCGACTGGGCCACCGCACTGTCGGAGCTCGACGCCCGCTCGCTGACCCCGCAAGTGGTCGGCGACACGCTGGGCGCGCTGCTCAAATACCAGGACGACATCACGCGGATGCAGGGCGACACCTTGCAGAAGGTGCTGAAGGAAGCGACGAGCGACTAACTTGTCATTCCGGGTGCGACGAAGTTGCGAGCCCGGAATCCATTGTGCGGCGGGGATTATGGATAAATGGATTCCGGGTTCACGCTTCGCGTGCCCCGGAATGACGGCAGAGACAGCAGACTATGGCCATCAATCACCTGGCGCCTGAGCAGACCGAGCAGTTCGCCGACAACATCGTGGGCTTCGCCCGCGCGCTGCGTTCGGCCGGCATGCCGGTCGGGCCGGGTGCGGTCATCGATGCCATGAGCGCGCTTGAGGTGATCGACATCGGCAACCGCGCCGACGTCTTCACCACGCTTGAGGCGATCTTCGTCAAGCGCCACGAGCATGCGCTGATTTTCAAGCAGGCCTTCAACCTATTCTTCCGCGCCTCGGAAGAGTGGAAGCACATGCTGGATTCGGTGCCGTTGCCGGAGCAGGCCAAGAAGAAGCCGCAGGCAGGCTCGCGCCGTGTGCAGGAAGCGATGTCGCAGCCGCGCATGACGGAGACGCCACAGCACCAGGAGCAGGATTTGCGCCTGTCGGTTTCGGACAAGGAAATCCTTCAGAAAAAGGATTTTGCGCAGATGAGCGCGGCCGAGATCATCGAAGCGCTCCGCGCCGTCGAGCGAATGCGGTTGCCGCAGGCCGAGCTTCTGACGCGTCGGCACCGGCCCGATCCCCGCGGCCTGCGCCTCGATCTCCGCCGCACGCTGCGTGCCTCGTTGCGCACTGGCGGCGACATCATCGACATCCATCGCCTCGGGCGGATCGAGAAACCGGCGCCGATCGTGGCGCTGCTCGACATCTCGGGCTCGATGAGCGAGTACACCCGACTGTTCCTGCATTTCCTGCATGCCATAGGGGACGCGCGAAAACGTGTCTCGGTGTTCCTGTTCGGCACTCGCCTCACCAACGTGACCCGGGCGCTGCGCCAGCGCGACCCCGACGAGGCGCTGGCGAGCTGCTCGGCCTCCGTCGAGGACTGGGCCGGCGGCACCCGGATCTCGGCGTCCCTGCACAATTTCAACAAATTGTGGGCCCGGCGCGTGCTGAGCCAGGGCGCCATCGTGCTGCTGATCTCCGACGGGCTCGAGCGGGAGGCCGATTCCAAGCTGGCCTTCGAGATGGACCGGCTGCACCGCTCCTGCCGGCGGCTGATCTGGCTCAACCCGCTGCTGCGGTTCGGCGGCTTCGAGGCCAAGGCGCAGGGCATCAAAATGATGCTCCCGCACGTTGACGAATTCCGTCCGGTACATAATTTGAGCTCGATCCAGGAGCTGATCATCACACTCTCCGGGCCGCTGCCGCCGCATCACCGCAGCCTGATCCGCTCCGCAGCCTGAGAGGTAGCCATGCTCGATCGCGACGAGGATATTCTGAAGGCGGCGGAGGACTGGCAGAAGGCCGGTCGTGGCGTCGCGCTCGCCACCGTGGTGGAGACCTGGGGCTCGGCACCGCGTCCGGCGGGCTCGAGCCTCGTCATCAATGACGAGGGCACGTTCCTGGGGTCCGTCTCCGGCGGCTGCGTCGAGGGCGCCGTGGTCACCGAGGCCATGGATGTGATCCAGAGCGGCAAGCCCAGGATGCTGGAGTTTGGCGTTGCCGACGAGACTGCCTGGAATGTCGGGCTGTCCTGCGGCGGCACCATCCGCGTCTTCGTCGAGAAAGTCGGCTAGCCGTGAAGCTCGCAATCCTGCACGAACTCAATGCCGAGCGCGCCGCCCGCCGCCCGGTGATCCTGGTGACCGACACCGAAAGCGGCGAGCAGCGCCTGGTGAAGGCCGAGGACTTCAGTAAGGATCCCCTGCGCGCCGAACTCGACAAGCAGCTTCGCATGGGCAAAAGCGCCAGCGCCGAAGCCGGCGGCAAGAAGCTCTTCCTCAACGTCTATGCCCCGACCGCGAAGCTCGTCATCGTCGGCGCCGTCCATATCAGCCAGGCCCTGGCACCGCTGGCGCGCTCGCTCGGCTACGACGTCACCGTGGTCGATCCGCGCACGGCCTTTGCGAGCCCCGAGCGCTTCCCCGACGTTCCACTGGTCGCGGAATGGCCCGACACGGCGCTGCCGCCGCTCAATGTGGATGCCTACACGGCATTCGTCGCGGTGACGCACGATCCCAAGATCGACGACCCCGCGTTGCTGCACGCCTTCGAGCGCAACTGCTTCTATATCGGCGCACTCGGCTCGCGAAAGACGCACGCCAAGCGCGGCGACCGGCTGCGGGCGCAGGGCGCCAAGGAGAGCGACATCGCGCGCATCCACGCGCCGATCGGGCTTGCGATCGGCGCGGTCTCGCCGTCCGAGATCGCGGTGTCGATCATGGCCGAGATCACGGCGGTGCTTCGGCTGCCGCCCAAGGAAAAAGAAGAAGCCGCATGAAGTTCGGCCCAGCGAGCCCCAGGGATGCGATCGGCGGGGTGACCGTCCACACCCTGCGCCAGGGACCGCTGGTGCTGAAGAAGGGCACGACGATCGGGCCCACCGAGGTCGAGGCGCTGGAGCGCGCCGGCATCCAGGAAATCGTGGTGGTGCGGATGGAGGAGGGCGATGTCTCCGAGGACATCGCGGCTGCCAGCATCGCGCTCGCCGTCGGTGGTGATGGCATTCATGTCGAGCGGGCCTTCACCGGTCGCGCCAATCTGTTCGCCGCGCGCCCGGGCGTGCTGGTGATCGATCGCGCCGCGGTGGATCGCATCAACAATATCGACGAGGCCATTACCTTTGCCACGCTCTCGGCCTTCAAGCCGGTGGTCGAGGGCGAGATGGTCGGCACCGTCAAGATCATCCCGTTCGGCGTCGAAGGAAACTTGCGTGATGCCGCGGTAAAGGCCGCGGGTCGCGACGTTCTGAAGATCGCGCCTTACGTCATCAAGCGTGTCGGCGTGGTCTCGACGCTGCTGCCCGGCCTGTCCTCCAAGGTGATCGACAAGACGTTGCGCGTCACCGCCGAGCGGCTGGCGCCGGCCGGCGCCGGCATCATCGCCGAGCGGCGGGTCCCGCATGAGGAGCAGGCGCTTTCGGCTGCGATCAAGGAATTACTGGGACTTGGCGCCGAGCTCGTGATCGTGTTCGGGGCATCTGCGATCGCCGACCGCCGCGACGTGATCCCTGCGGCCGTGACCGAAATCGGCGGCGAGATCGAGCATTTCGGCATGCCGGTCGATCCCGGCAATCTGCTGCTGATTGCCCGGGCCGGCACCGTGCCGGTGCTGGGCGCGCCCGGCTGCGCGCGCTCGCCGGTCGAGAACGGGTTCGATTGGGTACTGATGCGGCTGCTGGCCGGCATCAAGGTGACGCGGTCCGAGCTGATGGGCATGGGCGTCGGTGGCCTCCTCATGGAGATCGTCACGCGCCCGCAGCCGCGCGCAAAACCGGAGATCGAGGGCAACAACCACGTCGCGGTCATCGTGCTCGCAGCGGGCCGTTCGACCCGGATGGGTGGGCCGAACAAGCTACTGGCCGAGCTCGACGGCAAGAAGCTGGTGCGGATTGCGACCGAGCAGGCGCTGGCCTCGAAAGCATCGGAGGTCATCGTCGTCACCGGCCATCAGACCGAGCTGATCGAGCAAGCCTTGCAAGGTCTGAAGGTGCGTATCGTCAAGAATCCGGATTTCGCCGGCGGCATCGCAAGCTCGGTCAAGGCGGGCATCGCGGCCGTTCCCGAAGCTTGCGACGGCGCTGTGGTCTGCCTCGGCGACATGCCGCTGATCGATGCCGGTCTGATCGACCGTCTCATCGACGCGTTCGCACCCGACCGCGGCAATCTCATCGTCGTGCCCGTCAGCGAGGGCCGCCGCGGCAATCCCGTGCTGTGGTCGCGCCGCTTCTTCAAGGAGTTGATGACGCTCGACGGCGATGTCGGCGCGCGTCACCTGATCGCGAAGCACACCGAGGCGGTCGCCGAAGTGCCGGTCGACGGCGAGAGCGCCTTTCTCGACATCGACACGCCGCAGGCATTGGAAGCGGCACGGCGGGGCTGACGCTGCCGTAGAAGTGGGCAAAGGCGCACAGCGCCGATGTCCGCGGCTCGCCTACTTCTTCGTATTCGATAGCTTCTCGACCCCGGCCTTCAGCTCGACACCGCTCTTCGTCAACAGGGTCTTGTCGCCGGTGTTGAACGTAAACGTGTCGGCGCCCGCGCTGATGCCGTTCCACGCGACGGCTTCTGCGATGGACAGATACCACAATCCCTGGAATCCCGATGAATTGTTCAATTGTCCGGTCCACACGGTGGTCGATCCGCAGCCAAGGAAGTTCACCGAGAAACTGATCGCGGTGCCAGTGCTACCGTAGGCCAGCCAACCCGTCACGCCTTGCGGCTTGCCTTCGTCGCAGCTGTTCGCAGCATTGTTGGTATAGGTCCCCGTGATGGCACCTGTCGTCGTGTTGACGTTGGTGATGGCCAGGGTCGAGCCATACTGGTTGGTCCAGGTCCAGTTCACCGACTGCGCATATGCGGGCAAGGGTCCGACGAGACAGGCCGACGCGAGCATTCCGAACAGCATTGCATTGATGTGGCGCATGGTCGCTTCCTCCGGCTCTCTGAGCTTCACGACCTTAAATAACGCGATTGAAAAACACAACTATAAAGTGCATATTCATGCCGCTATTCCGGCGCGGCTTTTCAACCACGCGTTCACCAAGTGGAAACGACCGACGCTTAGAGTCGCCTTCGCCTGCCTTGGGGGAGGGGTTTTTCATGGCTTCGAACGTCGTCGCGCGCCGTTGCGCGATGTTTTTCTTTGCGCTGTCCGTCTGCGTCGCGGGCGCTCGCCATATCACGGATGCGCACGCCGCCGGAGCATTTGCGGTCGGCAAGTGCGGCGCCTATGGCCAGGCCTTTGATTATGGCGCCGAGCACGATGCGCGTGCGGCGGCGCAGAAGCAGTGCAAGGGCGATTGCACGACCGTGACGATGAAGCGCGCCTGCGCCGCGATGTCGGTCGATCTTTCCAATCCCTGCGGCGCCTATGGCTATGCCGTCAAGCCGAAGATCTCGGCCACGCTCAATGCCGCCACGCGCGAATGCTACAAATACGGCGGCAAGGAATGCGTGATCCGCGCCTGGGCCTGCGACGCGAAGGGTTGATTCCTGTTGCCGTCATTCCGATGGTGCGTAGCGTCGAATCCGGAATGACAGTCGAGGAGTTGCATGCAGTTCGATACCAAGATCGCCGTCGTGATCCGCACCGATCTTCAGGCCTGGCAGAAGCTCAACGTCGCGGCCTTCCTTACCAGCGGCATTGCCGCGGCCTTTCCGGAATGCATCGGCGAGCCCTATGAGGACGCGTCGGGTACGAAATATCACGCGCTGATCGGTCAGCCGATCCTGATCTATGGCGCCGACGGTCCCGCATTGACGCGTGCGCTCGATCGGGCGCTGACGCGCAGCGTCAAGCCGGCGGTCTATACCGAGGACATGTTTAAGACCACGCACGATGCTGCCAACCGCGAAGCGGTGAGGGCGGTGGCGCGGACCGATCTCAACCTCGTCGGTCTCGCCGTGCGCGCCGAGCGCAAGGTGATCGACAAGATCGTCGATGGGCTGAGGTTTCATAGTTGAGGCGGGTGCTTGTTGTTTCACCTCTCCCGCTTGCGGGAGAGGTCGCGCCAAAGGCGCGGGTGAGGGCTCTCTCCGCTTGGGGATTGTCCCGTTGCGGTGGCACCCTCTCCCCAACCCTCCCCCGCAAGCGGGGGGAGGGAGCGCACCGTTTGCGCGGCAGCTATCCCCCCAGCGGCATGCCTGCGAACTTCGGCAGGTCGGGATCGAGGCGATCCCAGGCATGTCCGCGCGCGGCATAAGTCACCACTTGCGGCTCGTAGCGGGCGGGTTCGTCGAGGCTTGCGGCGCGGATGGTGAAGATGTCGGGCATGGCCGCGAAGGTCAGGTAAACAGGCAAGCCGCACTGGGCGCAGAAACCGCGCGTCTTCAAATGGCCGCTGTCGCCAACCATGTCCCAATGCTTCGCTTCGCCCGTCACGGTGACGCCGGCGCGCGCGAACGTCATGTACGAGCCGTGGCCGCTGCCGCTTTCGCGCTGGCAGTCCCGGCATTGGCAGTGATTGCTGAACAGGGGCTCACTGGCGATCGAATAGCGGATTGCGCCGCAGGCGCAGCCGCCGGTAAACGGTTTGGTCATTGCGATAACTCCTTACCTGTCTTCGCCGCTGATCTCGTCGAGCTGGCGGACGACCTTCTTCCAGCCGCCGCTCATGCCCGTGTAGGCGGATTCGTTCCTGGGTATGACGAAGCCCGCATGGACCAGGCGGATCCGCGTGCCGGCCTCGACCGGGGTGAGGGACCACGTCACGACAGTGTCGAGCGGCGCACCGTAGCCGGTGTTGCGCTCATTCCCGCCCTTCCAGGCGTAGACGAGGCGCCGGTTCGGCATGACTTCAAGGACGCGGCAATGGATGACGCCATCCCAGGCGCCGCCCGGCGTGGTCTGATAGGTGAAGGTGTTGCCTTCGACAGCCTCGAAACCGCTCGGCGGCATCAGCCAGCGCGCGATCAGTTGGGCGCTGGTCAGCGCCTTCCAGATCGTCTCCGGCGCGTGTGGGAGCACCTCGTCGATGACGATGTCCTTTATTTCGGCTTTCAATTCGGCAGCACTCACGGATCGATCTCCTTCAAGAGGTCACGCAGGTTCTGGAAGCGCTCGCGCCAGAACACGCCGTAATGGTCCATCCAGGAGACCAGCGGTTCGAGGCCTTGCGGCGCGGCACGGTAATAGACGTTGCGGCCCTCGGCACGCTCGGCGACGAGGCCGGCCTGCTTGAGGGACTTCAAATGTTGCGAGATCGCGCCTTGCGTCACGCCGCTTCCCCGCGTGAGCTCGGCGACGCTGATCTCCTTGCTCTCGAACACGCGCTCGAACACGGCGCGGCGGGTCGGATCGGCAAGGGCGCGCATCACGGTGGTCATGGGATTTGGGGCGGCTTCAATCATGAGTGTTAGATTAGTGCATGCTAATGAATTAGTCAAGACTAATTTGTTGGTCAGATTGGGTCTGCCGTGTTGTCTTGACTATGACTGACCGGTCAGTCATATCGTGTAGATGGCCAGAAAGCCCACCAAAGCCGCCACGCCGCCCGCAGTTCGCGCCAACGCAAAGGACTCTGCGCACGCTGGCAACGATGCGGTGCCCGCGTCGAGCCGCGCCACGCGTGCGGCGGAACGGCGTGCGGCGATCGTGGACGCCGCGATGGAGGAATTCATCGCGCGCGGCTTTGCCGCCACGCGGCTCGACGACATCGCCAAGCGCGCGGGTGTCGCCAAGGGCACCATCTACCTGCACTTCAAGGACAAGGAATCGATGTTCGAGGAGCTGGTGCGGACGGTGATCGTGCCTGTCGTGACGCGGTTGACGGCATTGCCGCCGCCCGCGGGCTCGGTGCGCGATCTCGTCGAGACGTTTGCCAGCAACTTCCTGAAGGAGGTGATCGGCACCAGACGCGGCGACCTCGTGCGTCTGATCGTGGCCGAGGGGCCGCGGTTTCCCTCCGTGGCTGATTTCTACTACCGCGAGGTGGTTTCTCGCGGCATCGCCGCCATGCGCTCCCTGATCGAGCTCGGCATCGCCCGCGGCGAGATCCGCCAGAAGAACCTGGCGCATTACCCGCAGATCCTGGTCGCCCCCGCGATGATCGCGGTGATCTGGCAGAGCCTGTTTGCACGGCACGCGCCGCTCGACGCGCAGGACATGCTGCGCGTCCATCTCGATTTGATTTTTGGCGAACGGAGCACGACATGAGGTCGTCCCAAAACATCCCTCACCTCATCCTGAGGAGCGCGGCATGCGCGTCCCGAAGGATGAAGGCCCGGCTTTGGCCCTTCGCCCTTCGAGACGCCGCTTCGCGGCTCCTCAGGGTGAGGGATCGACGACCGTGGCTGCCGCCAAGCGCGATCCAGTTTTTGCCGCGCCTCTGTTCGATCGCGGTTCTGGTCCTCGCGACCGGGCTTGCCGGGTGCAAGGACAAGCGTGAGCCCGGCTTCCAGGGCTGGGTCGAGGCCGACATGATCTTCGTCAGTCCGGACGAGGCGGGCCGCGTGATCAAGCTCAACGTCCGCGAGGGCGACGAGGTCAAGGTCGGCGATCACCTCTATTCCGTCGACGACGATCTCCAGCTTGCCGATCTCAACCAGAACAAGGCGACACTTGCCAATGCGCAGCAGACCTATGACCGCGCGGCCTCGCTGAGCAAAACCGGCTCGGGCACGCAAGCCAATCTCGACTCGGCCGTCTCCGCCCTGCGCGTTGCTGAGGCGCGGGTGGCGACCTCGGAGACGCGGATGGCGCGGCGCAAGGGCTTTGCGCCCGTGGCCGGCACCATCCAGCAGATCTATTTTCGCGAAGGCGAGATGGTGGCGGCGCAGCGGCCGGTGCTCTCGATCATGCCGCCCGGCAACATGAAGCTGCGCTTCTTCGTGCCGGAGACCGAGCTGCCGAAGCTTGCGATCGGCGATACCGTGCGGATCGCATGCGACAATTGCGCCGCCGATCTCACCGCGAAGATCTATTTCATCGCAACTTCGGCCGAATACACACCGCCCGTCATCTACAGCCTCGAGGAGCGCAACAAGCTCGTCTATCTGATCCAGGCGCGGCCATCGCGCCCCGATGCGCTGCGTGTCGGACAACCCATCGACGTCCATCTCAATCCAAAGACTCCGGTGGCGGACAAGCGATGAACGGCGGCAATGGCATCGCGATCGACGTCAAGGGCCTGACCAAGTCGTTCGGCGGCCGCGAGGTCGTGCACGATTTGTCGATGCAGGTGAAGCGCGGTTCGATCTACGGCTTCCTCGGCCCGAACGGCTCGGGCAAAACGACGACCATCCGCATCCTCTGCGGCCTGCTCACGCCCGACAGCGGCGAGGGCACCTGCCTCGGCTACGACATCAGGCGCGATGCCGAAAAGATCAAGCGCCAGGTCGGCTACATGACCCAGCGGTTCAGCCTCTATCAGGATCTCTCTGTCCGCGAAAACCTCGAATTCGTCGCGCGGCTGTACGGCCTTCGCGATGCACGCGGCGCCGCGCGCGACATGATCAAGCGGATCGGGCTCTCGGGGCGCGAGGAACAGCTCGCCGGCGAACTCTCCGGCGGCTGGAAGCAGCGGCTGGCGCTAGGTGCCTGCACATTGCCCAGTCCGAAGCTGCTGCTGCTTGACGAGCCGACCGCCGGCGTCGATCCAAAAGCGCGGCGCGATTTCTGGAACGAGATTCATGCACTCGCGGCCGACGGTCTCACCGTGCTGGTCTCGACCCACTACATGGACGAGGCCGAGCGCTGTCACGAGATCGCTTATATCGCCTATGGCCATCTGCTCGTGCACGGCACCGTGGACGAGGTGATCGCGAAATCCGCGCTGACGACCTACACCGTGACGGGCGAGGACCTGAACGAGCTCACGGCTGCGCTCACCGGCAAGCCGGGAATCGACATGGTGGCGCCGTTCGGCACGTCGCTGCACGTCTCCGGCCGCGACGTCGCCGCGCTCGAAGCCAGCATCGCGCCGTGGCGCGAAAAAAGCGGACTGCACTGGCACAAATCATCGCCGTCACTGGAAGACGTGTTCATCGAATTGATGAGTCGTTCCAAGGACAATTTCCAATGAGCGCGGTCGATCGTCACGAACCCCAGCACGCGATCCGGGAGCGCTTCGGCTTCTGGAGGCGCTCCTATGCGATGCTGATCAAGGAGTTCATCCAGCTCAAGCGGGACCGTGTGTCATTTGCGATGATCGTGATGCTGCCGGTGATGCAGCTGCTCTTGTTCGGCTACGCCATCAACACCACGCCGCACAATCTGCCGAGCGCGGTGCTGCTTCAGGAGGATTCCGATCTCGCACGCTCGATCCTGAAGGCGCTGGAGAACACCGCCTATTTCCGCTTCCTCTATGAAGTCCACGACGTCGAGGATTTCGATAATCTCCTGAAATCCGGCAAGGTTCTGTTCGGCGTCGAGATCCCGCGCGGCTTCGAGCGGGCGGTGCGGCGCGGCGATAAGCCGGCGCTGCTGGTCGCGGCCGACGCCACCGATCCAGTGGCGGCGAGCGCTGCGATCGGCTCGCTCGGCATGGTCGTGCAGACCGCGCTCAAGCACGATCTCTACATCGGAGATCCCCCGGAGATGCCGTTCGAGATCCGCGCGCACGCCCGCTACAACCCCGCCGCCGCGTCGAGCCTCAACATCGTGCCGGGCTTGGTCGGTACCATCCTCACCATGACCATGCTGATCTTCACCGCGCTTTCGGTCACGCGGGAAGTCGAGCGCGGTACCATGGAGGCTCTGCTGTCGATGCCGATCAGGCCGGTCGAGGTGATGTTCGGCAAGATCATTCCCTACGTGCTGGTCGGGTTCGTGCAGGCGTTCCTCATCATCGGCATCGGCGTCGGCCTGTTCGGCGTGCCCGTGCTCGGCAATCTGTTCCTGCTGGCGCTGCTTTCGACGCTGTTCATCACGACCAATCTGGCGATCGGGTATACGATCTCGACGCTGGTGCAGAACCAGCTCCAGGCGATGCAGATGTCGATGATGTTCTTCCTGCCGAGCATCTTGCTGTCCGGCTTCATGTTCCCGTTTGCCGGGATGCCGGCCTGGGCGCAATATGTCGGTGAGTGCCTGCCGCTGACGCATTATTTGCGCATCGTCCGCGCCATCATGCTGAAGGGCGCGAGCATGCAAAATTTGCGTTTCGACGGGTTGGCGCTGGCGGTGCTGATGCTGCTCGCCATGACCATCGCCGTGACGCGCTTCCGCCGCACGCTGGATTGAGGCAAGATGCCCCTGGAATCAAGGGGGCGGAATGGTCAGCTTTGCGAGCAGGAAGGCCCGGCAGCATGCCGTGATGTCCGAAGACTTCGAGCGCGAGCTGACGCGGGAGGTGCTGCGGACCGAGCTGTTGCGGGTGAGGGCGTTGATCATCACGGGCTGCGTCATGATCCTGTTTCTCACCGCAACCTATCTGATCGACCCCGCCATCGTGAACCGGGTCTGGCGCGGGACGGAGGGCCTGGTCCGCGAATACGGTCTCTTGGCAGGCTTCGTCCTCTTCGAAGTCTGGGTCCACAGCCAGATCAGGCGATACCTCAAGCTCGATCGCGACCTTCCGGTGATAAGGCGCTATATCGGCGCAACAATCGAAACGTCGCTGCCAACGATCATCCTGATCCTGCAGATTCACAGCATGGGCGCGAGCCAGGCGCTCGGGTTCGTGCTGCCACTGGCCTATTTCATCTTCATCATTCTTTCGACGCTGCGGCTTGATTTCTGGCTGTCCACCTTCACGGGATTTGTGGCCGCAGCCGAACTCCTGGCTGTCGCGCTGTATTACAACTCGGTCAGCGAGTCCGGTGAACCCCTGATCTACTTTCACGCGGTCCGCAGCACCATCATCCTGATTTGCGGCGTGCTGGCGGGCGCCGTCGGCGCGCGATTGCGGCGGCAATTTGCGGCGAGCATTGCGGCAGCCACTGCGCGCGACCGGGTGACCAACCTGTTCGGCCAGCACGTCTCGCCGCAGGTTGTGGAGCGGCTGATGACGGAGGGGACGGGTGCCGCCGGCGACCTCCGCCGAGTCGCCGTGATGTTCGTCGACTTCCGCGGCTTCACCGCCGGCGCGCAGTCGCGTACTCCCCAGGAGGTGGTCGACCGGCTCGACGGCGCCTTCGCCGTGCTGGTCGACATTCTCGACCGCGAGGGTGGCATCGTGAACAAGTTTCTGGGCGACGGCTTTCTCGCCCTGTTCGGTGCGCCGCTCGAGGCCTCCGACGCCGCGCATCGCGCAGTCGCCGCGGGCCGCGAGATGCTGACCGCGATGGAGCGCATCAACGCGCAGACGAGCTGGCCACTCAAGATCGGCATCGGCATCCATTTCGGCGAGGTCGTCGCCGGCAATATCGGCTCGCCCCGGCGCAAGGAGTACACTGTGATCGGCGACACCGTGAACTTCGCCTCACGGCTAGAGGCGCTCAACAAGGAGTTCGGCTCGCAGCTCCTGATCTCCGCGTCTGTCCGCGACGCGCTGGGCGCCGACGGCGACGATGCGGTCTCGCTCGGCGAGGTCGAGGTGCGCGGCTACGAGCAGAAGGTGGCGGTGTTTCAACTGGGGTGAGGGCCGCCTCCTGCGCCTTCACTTGTGAGTCGCGTTTCGTTGAAGCGGCTCGCGTTTCGTTGAAGGCGCGTGATGAAATATCCTTGGTAGCTTTTGGGTCTTGCACGGTGGAAGCCGAAAATCTCAGCTTCCCTTTGTCACCCGGAGAAAGCCAATGACTCGATCGATCCTTGTTACAGCCGCCCTGATCGCCGCTGCTGTCACCCAAAGCCAGGCCGCATCGGCGCGGGACAGCGTGCCGCGCCGCGCCGCAACTCACGTGGCGACCGACTGCGTCAGGGCTCCCGCAGCAGGCGCGTATGCCTCTGCGCCTTACACGCAGCCGCCTTGCCTCCCCAATACGGCGTCCGCGTACTAACTCGCTGCAGAGACGAAGCCGGGCCGGTGAAGTCCGCCAGCCCGGCGTTGCGAACGCTGATGGCGGACTCCGCGGGATCTCGCGCTGGAGGTAGCCGAGTAGATTCGGCGCCGTATCGCAACGGCGCGGCCGGCGAAGATTTTGCGAAGACGGCCTACCCGCTGCTGCGCAACGCGTACGGCCTTGATCGACTGCTCTGGGGCAGCGACTGGCCGCACACGCAGTTCGAGAAGGCGCAAAGCTACGCGAAGAACCTGCGATTTATCGATGGGCTGATCGTCGATCAGAGTGAACGCGCGCAAGTGCTAGCATCGCCACGTTCGCTCTGCCGCTTTTGATCCGTCTTCCGCGATTGCTCCGATTGCACTCTATTTTGGGGCATGACGGGCGATGTCGCCGGCTTGTAGAGTGCCGGCGATGCAGCCGACCGCGGCTGCGCTTGCGTGAAGAGGAAGCGAAAGATGCAGCGCCGCTACATCACCATCGACGTGTTCACCGACCGCGCCTTCGGCGGCAACCAGCTCGCCGTGGTGCTCGATGCCGGCGGGCTCTCCACACAGCAGATGCAGGCGATCGCGACCGAGTTCAACTATTCGGAGACCACCTTCGTGCTGCCGCCGCGCGACAGGGGCAACGACGCCGAGGTGCGCATCTTCACACCGGTGAGGGAAATGCCGTTCGCCGGCCATCCCAATATCGGCACCTCCTTCGTGCTGGCGAGCCTCGCGAAAGAGCCGAAGCCGCGCCTTTTGTTCGAGGAGAAGGCGGGGGTGGTGCCGGTCGATATTTTTCGGGAGCAGGGAAGGGTCATCAGCACCGAACTCACCGCGCCGCAGCCGCTGTCGCGATTGGCGCAGGTTTCCGCCGCTGACGTTGCGGCCTGCATCTCCTTGACCGCTGATGACATCAGGATCGATCACCACGCGCCGCAGGTCGTCGGCGTCGGAACGCCGTTCCTGGTGGCGGAGGTGCATTCGCGCGATGCGCTGAAACGGGCCAGGCCCGACGCGGCCGCGTTCGGCAGGGTCTTGCCGCGCGACGACGCCCGCTCGGTGTGGTTCTATACACGCGACGTGCCCGCGGCGGAGGCGCCGTGCGAACGGCAGGCGCGCATGTTCATGCGCGGCGCCAGCGGCCTCACCGAGGATCCCGCCACCGGCAGCGCCACGGTTGCAGCCGCCGCGCTGTTTGCCGAGCTCGATGCCACGCGAGATGGCGAATTGAAGCTCACGGTCGGCCAGGGCTTTGACATGGGTCGGCCGAGCCTCCTGCTGACGCGCGTGCGCAAGCAGGACGGCAAGATCGTCTCAGCCCATGTCGGCGGGTGCTGCGTGCAGATGATGGAAGGAACGTTCAGGCTCGCGGGGGAGGGGTAATGGTCATTCCGGGGCGCGCGTGGCGCGAGCCCGGAATCCATTCATCCACCAACTCTGCGGCCCGATGGATTCCGGGCTCGCGCCAAGAGGCGCGCCCCGGAATGACGGGCGGAGGTTAGATCTGCCGTCCCGCCAAATTCTTCACCGTCACGCCGTTACGCTCCTCGATGATCTCAGCGATCATCTGGCGATGGCAGTGGGTGTGATCGCGTTCATAGCAAAGCAGACAGACCGGACCTGCTTTCTTCACCAACGCGGAGAGCTCGTCCATCTGCTCCCGGGCCTCCGGCGTCTTCAGGTGCTTTGAGAAAATCTTCTCCAGCACATCGTATTGCCCGCTGCGGGCGGCGAGGCGGCCTTCCTTCGGCGTTCCGAGCGCGGCGAGGTGGACATAGGCGATGCCGCGTTCGTCGAGGCCCGCGGACAACTGCTTCTTGGAAAAGCCGGGCCGGCGCGACGACGTCACCGCGCGCACATCGACGACCAGCTTGACTCCGGATTGCTCCAGCTCGTCCAGTACGGCCTTCGGCGGCGTCTGCTCATAGCCGATGGTGAAAAGTTTTTTCAGCTTTGCCATGACAGACCTTTAGCGAAACACCTCAGCTCACCCGCGCGATCAGTTCCATGGCGCCGGCCGGCGCGCGCACCTTGCCTTCGTGGATGACATAGGCGAACACGTCGCGCGGCTCCTTCTTCGGCTTGGACTTGTCGACCTTCGGCAGGTCGTCGGGTTCGCTTCCCTCGGCCCAGTCCTGAAAACGCCTGGCCCCGGGCATCGAGTTGCTTCGGCGGATAGCAGGTCTTGATCTCGTCATTGCCTTTCTGAAGCCGGGCATAGACGAAATCGCCGGCGACGTCGGCAATCGCCGGATATTTGCCGTGCTCGGCGAACACGACAGGCGTCTCGAATTCGCGGATCAGCGCGACGAAATCCGGCGTGCAGAAACTGTCGTGACGGACCTCGACGACATGGCGCAGCGCGCGTCCCTCGAGCTTGCGTGGCAACAGCTCGAGGAACTTGCCGAAATCGGCGCCGTCGAATTTTTTGGTCGGCGCGAACTGCCACAGCACCGGCCCAAGATGATGGCCGAGTTCCAGCACGCCGGAATCATAGAAACGCTTGATGGAATCGCCGGCCTCGGCCAGCACGCGCCGGTTGGTGGCGAATCGCGGCCCCTTGACCGAGAACACGAAGCCATCAGGCACCTCGCTCGCCCATTTGCGAAAGCTCTCCGGTTTCTGCGAGCCGTAATAGGTGCCGTTGATCTCGATCGAGGTCAGCTTCGAGGCGGCGTAGGACAGCTCCTTGGCTTGCGTGAGCTTCTCCGGATAGAACACCCCACGCCATGGTTCGAAGGTCCAGCCGCCGATGCCGATGTAGATGTTGCCGGATTTTTTAGACGCGGTTTTTGCTTTGGCCACGGGAGGATCTCGGATGCGGGAGGAGGGCCTCCATCCTAATCAAACCAGTTGTGATTGGCCAGTTGCGACGTCCCGTCTAAGCTCGCCACGGGATCTGCGAAAAAAGGAGAACAAGATGCGGATGCTGGTGGTGGGAGCGGCGCTCGTCATGATGACATCTGCTGCCATGATATCTTCAGTCATGGCCGACGATGACGATGCCAAGGGTGCGCAGAAGCTCGCCATGCAGGGCCGCGACGATTATTGGCATTGCCTGGCGCGGGAATATTCGCGCGACGGCAATCAGGGCCTGTCGGAACAGGACTTTGGCCGCTCCGTCGCCGGAGCCTGTCCGTCAGAGCGACAATACTACCGGGTGGCACTGCTCGATTATCTCACCACGCAATATCCGGGTATCGATGCCGGCGCTCATCTCGCGACCGCGAACAGAGCGGTGGAGGCGGCGCAGAAGGACATCGTGACGGCCTTCGTCAAGCACAAGCCGCCGCAGAAATAGCCCATCGACCCGTGCGTCCGGCAAGCCCTTCCGGCAGCGCGCTCATCCATGGTATCACTGGGCGCATCTGGAACAGGGATGGGTTTCCATGTCGTCTGAGTCGGTGGGGGGCATTTTGGGCGCGATCGTCGCGGCGATCGTGCTTGCGGTCGCCGTCGTCTTCGGGCCGATCGGCCAGTACGGCAAGCCGCCCAAGCCTGCGAAGGCCGATCCGGCCGCCATTACGGCGCCGGCGGCCCCTGCCGCGCCCGTGCCGCGAGGGCCGGTGATCAAGGAAGTCCCCAACCAGTAAGGGCATGAAAAAGGGCCTCTTTCGCTCCTTGCAAAGCGGCTTTGTCGTTCCTATTTAGCTTCTAACGGCGACGTTGAGCGAAAACTCCGGCGCTGGAACGACCTTGGAATAGCACAGGCTGCGCCGGATGTACGCGCCGCCCGCCGTTCCGGGGTCGTTGGCATTTTAGGGCCCCTTTTGGGCCGCGCCCCAGAGAAACCCCGGCTTGCCAGCGCAAGTTCTTGGCAGCACAAGTTCTTGGCAGCACAGGACGCGGCGGATATACGCTGCCGTCATGAATCAAGCGATCAGACCGGGCTCCGATACCCCACAGGCGGCTTCGCCGGCGCCGGAATTGTCGGTCGTCGTCCCGACCTTCAACGAGCGCGACAATGTCACGGTGCTGTACCGGCGGCTGGAGGCCGTGCTGGCCGGCATCGCCTGGGAGGTCGTGTTCGTCGACGATAATTCGCCTGATGGCACCTGGGACGTCGTGCGCGCGCTGGCACAGCGCGACAGCCGCGTGCGCTGTGTCCGCCGTATCGGCCGCCGCGGCCTGTCGGGGGCCTGCATCGAGGGCATCCTGGCTTCCAGCGCGCCCTATGCGGCCGTGATCGACGCCGATCTTCAGCACGACGAGACGCAACTGCCGAAGATGCTGTCGCTGCTCGCGAGCGGGCAGGCCGAACTCGTGGTCGGCAGCCGCTACATCGAGGGCTACAAGAGCGAAGGCTTCAACAAGCAGCGCGCCGGCGCCAGCGCGCTGGCAACGGAACTCGCCAGGAAAGCGCTGCGGGTCGAGATCGCCGATCCCATGAGCGGCTTCTTCATGGTTCGCCGCGACCGTTTCGAGCAGCTCGCGCCGAAACTTTCCGTGCACGGCTTCAAGATCCTGCTCGACCTCGTCGCAAGCGCCAACGGCACCTTGCGCGCCATCGAAATTCCCTACACGTTCGGCGAGCGCCAGCACGGCGAAAGCAAGCTCGATTCCATGGTCGCGCTGGATTTTCTCGGCTTGGTGCTGGCGAAGTTCACCAACGATGCTGTCTCGTTACGTTTCCTGCTGTTCGCGATGGTCGGCGGGATCGGCCTCGTGGTGCATCTCACCACCCTGTTCATATCGCTCGAGCTGTTCAAGGAGCCGTTCGCGGAAGCGCAGGCCTCCGGCGCCATCGTCGCGATGACCAGCAATTTCGTTCTCAACAACTTCCTCACCTATCGCGACCAGCGGCTGAAGGGCTTTGCACTGCTGCGCGGCCTGATCGCATTCTACATCGTGTGCAGCGTCGGCCTGCTCGCCAATGTCGGCGTCGCCTTTTCGGTCTACGACCAGGAGCCGATCTGGTGGCTTGCCGGTGCGGCCGGGGCGCTGATGGGCGTGGTGTGGAACTACGCGATGTCCGGACTGTTCGTCTGGCGCAAGAAATAGCTCACGATGGGCGGGGCTGACGCGCGGATCGTCCGCAATACGGCGCTGGTGATCCTTGCGCTGGTCGGCTTGCGGCTCGTCGCGGCCGCCGTCACGCCGATCACCTTCGACGAAGCCTATTACTGGATGTGGTCGCAGAACCTCGCCGGGGGATATTACGACCACCCGCCGATGGTTGCCTACGTCATCCGCGCCGGCACCCTCATCGCCGGCGACACCGAACTCGGCGTCCGCCTGGTCTCGATCCTGCTCGCGCTGCCGATGAGTTACGCGATCTATCGCTCCGCTGCGATCCTGTTCGGCGGTGCGCGGGTGGCGGCGACCAGCGCCATCCTGCTCAACGTGACGCTGCTGGCCTCGGTCGGCACGCTGATCGTCACGCCCGATGCGCCGCTTCTGGTTGCCTCCAGCTTCGTGCTGTTCTTTCTCGCCAAAGTGCTGGAGAGCGGCCGCGGCGTCTGGTGGCTCGCGGTCGGCGCAGCCGTCGGCGCGGCGCTCCTGTCGAAATACACCGCGATGTTCTTCGGGCTGGCGATCCTGATCTGGATCGCGGCCGTGCCGAAACTGCGGCACTGGTTTCTCTCGCCCTGGCCGTATCTCGGCGGTTTCGTTGCGCTCGCGCTGTTCTCGCCGGTGATCCTCTGGAATGCCGATCATCAATGGGTCTCGTTCGCCAAGCAGCTCGGGCGCGCCAGGATCGAGGATTTTCGTCCGGTCTTCATTGCCGAACTGATCCCGACCCAGATCGCGTTCGCAACCCCGCTGGTGTTCATCCTCGGCGCGATGGGGCTGCACGCGCTGACCTGGCGCCGGGCCGGCGCGCTGGCCTCGCGCGTGCTGATCGAGACGATGTTCTGGACCATCGTCGCCTATTTCGTCTGGCATTCGCTGCATGCCCGCGTCGAGGCCAACTGGTTCGCGCCGGTCTATCCGCCTTTCGTCGTCGCCGCGGCCGCCGCCGCCAATCTCGTGCAGTGGAAGCCGCGCCAGCGGCGCCTCGCGGATTTCTGCCTGCGCTGGGCCGCACCCACCGGCATCGTGATGTTTGCCGCGCTGATCGTGCAGGCCAATACTGGCTGGCTGTCCGGCTATCGCCGCGATGCGACCGTGCGCAGCGTCGGCGTCGGCTGGCGCGAGCTCGCTGCCGAAATCGAAGCGGTGCGCGTCCGCAATGGCGCGACCTGCGTGCTTGCGCCGGACTACGGCACGACAGGCTGGCTCGCCTTCTATCTGCCGCGCGGCAGCTGCGTGGCGCAGCAGAACCAGCGCATCCGCTGGGCCAACATGCCCGAGCCGGATCCAAAGCTGCTTGCGGGCAAGCTGATCTATGTCGACGAGCTGCGCTCTGACGGCCATCCCGCCGTCCACGACCTCTTTGGGAAGGTGACGCAGGTCGCGCAATTGCAGCGCAAGCGCGGCCCGCTCGTGATCGAGACTTACAGCATGGATCTGCTCGAAGGCGCCAAGGGCGACGTGCTGGACCGCTCGCCACCGCCGGAAGCGCGGTAGCTCTTCCTCGGAACGACGACGAAGGTTCAGTCGATCATCTCGGCCTTGGTCGCGGCCTGGTTCGGCCTGTCCTGGTCGCGCCAGAACCAGACGGTCACGACGCCGGAGCGGCCGCGGACCTGCGTGTGCAGGGGGCCCGACAGAACGCCGTCGGGACCGCCCTGAAAGTCGGCCGCATCCAGCAGCGTATCGCTGAGCGCGAGCCGCGCGCCGTTCTGGGCGGCGACCTCCATCAACCGGCTCGCCACGTTGACGGTGTCGCCTGTCGCCGTGATGTGCTGATGACTTTCGCCGAGGCGGGAGGCGACGATCGGGCCGAAATGCGCGCCGATCTTGAAGCCGAGCTGATCCCTGATCGCGGGCGGCAACGATGCGATCCAGCGTTCAACGCCGCGGTGCAGGTCGATCGCGCATTTCAGCGCGCGTGCGGCGTCGTCGGGCATTGCGCCGGGCAGGCCGAACAGGATCATGGCGCCGTCGCCGAGAAAGCCGCTGATCATGCCGCCGCAATCGATCGCGGTCTTCTCGATCAGCGCGTGAAACGCCTTCAGAATGTCCTGGAGCTCGCTTGGATCGATCCGCTCGCTCAACGCCGTGAAGCTGGAGAGATCGATGAAGACCATTGCTGCGTCCTGCCGGACGGGTGTCGACAGGAAATTCGGATCGCGCGCCAACCACTCCTGCACGGCCGGCGCCTGGAATTGCGCGAGCGACCGGCTCTTGGCTGCGAAATATTGCGTGCGGCGGCCTCCCGCCCACAATTGCACGCCGGCAAAGACCGCAACCGGCGGCACTGCTGCGGCGAGCGTGGTCGCGGCGTTCAGCCAGGCGCCGTGCGTGAACGCGAACAGATTGAAGCCGGCCCAGGCGATCATCACCGCGGCCGCGGTGACGATGCCAAGCGCGCTGCGCCGCCAGGCGAGCAGGCCTACCAGCAGCATCGGCAACAGGATCGCGATGAGCGCGTCGGCGATGTGGACCTTGCGGTCGCGCACGATGCTGTCGCCGGCGACGAGATGGGTGATCGCGGTGGAGACCACTTCGACGCCGGGCATCAGGGAATCGAACGGCGTTGGGTAGAAATCACCGCCGCCGGCGACCGAGGCCCCGATCACGACGATCCGGTTCTCGATCGCCGCGCGACTTAACGTGCCGTCGAAGATGCTCTGTGCGCTGACGGTGCGGATGGTCCGGCGCGGGCCGTAATAGGTGATCGGCAGCGCGAAATCGGTATCGGTCGGCACCGCGCGGTCGCCGAGCATCAGATGGTCCGGCGCGATCGTCAGAGACCTGTCGAGCGCGCGCGCCGCGACCCGCAACGGAAAGGACAGCTCGACCTTGTCGCTGGTCCGGAACAGCATCGGCACCGAGAGCGGCGAGCCTGATTGTCCGGTCGCAACGTTAACGACGCCGACCTCGGCATGATCGGCGAACGCCGGCAGAGGCAGCAGGAAGCGCTCGGCCTGCGGCAGGGCGGCGAGGGGGCCTTGGCCGCTGGTCTCCACGGTCTCGCTGGCGGACGGGAAGATCGCCGCGGCGGCAAGGACGATGGGACCCGTCGCCAGCGTATTTGCCAGCGTGGCGTCGCCGATCGCAGCGCTGCGGTCGACCAGCAGCAGGTCGATCGCGACGACCTTCGGCTTGAACTGCACGATGGTGTCCACGACGCGGGCGAGATCGGCGCGCGGCAGCGGATAGCTGCCGCCGCGCTTCACGACGGTGTCGTCGATCGCGACGATGGTGACGAGATCGGGCGGAACCCGCACGCCGCGGACCTGCGTCCGCCAATCCGTCAGCGTCGCCTCGAGGCGATCGAGAAAGCGCAGATGACCGTTGGCATGGCCGGCATAGATGCTCACGCCCCACAGCGCGGTGAGGACGAGTGCCACGAGGATCTGAACGCGTCGGCTACTCATGTGGTCGTGTTGCAATTCTCTCTATCGTCCAAATGCTGTTGGCCGAGCCCCGGTGACCCGAACTTATCGGCCTAGTCTATTGACCTAGTCTTGTCATCAACGCGTCGACGCGCGGCTGACCCCATGTCTTCACCGTCAACGGGCCTGTCGCTTCCACGTCGACGCCTTCGCCGCGGCCTAGTACCACGCCGCGCCCGCCGCTCCTGCGGCTCACGCCGACACGACCGTCAGCCACGAAGACGGAGGTCTTGGCCTCTGCGACATCGACCGCCCATTTCGTGCCGCGCACCGCGGCGATCGCTTGCGGCGTCAGCACCTTGAAGGGATTGCCGCCGGGCTTCTTGGGCACCTCGACCAGCAGCGCTTTGCTGCTCAACTCCACCGAGTCTATATGTCCGTCGCGGTTGGCGTCCTTAAGTTCAAATCTGGCGCCGTTTTCCGCAACGATGGTGATGCCGTTATCGCAGCGCCAGGTCTGCGTACCGGCAGCGGATGGCGATGCCGTGCAGCCAACATTGGCAGCGGGCTGGGCAATCGCATGTCCGGTCAACAGAAGCGACCCCGCCAGAGCGAAAAACCCCGCGCGCGCGAACTCTCTCATGCCAGCCTCCGTTTGCGTGCCAGGCACAGTTCAAGGCGATGTTGATACGGTACCGTATCACACGCAGAGGCTGCTGAAAAGTGCCGACATCGCAGCTATTTTCTCGGCGCGGGCTTTGCCAGACCGGCTCGATCAACTTTCGGTCAGGGCGCCGTGCCGTGCGAGGGCCCTGTGCGATGCGTAAGCGGCGTGCCACGAGACGTGGAAGCGGGCTATTGCACACCAGCCTCGCGCAATGATTCCCCGTTAACGTCCGGGTATTGAAGACCACGAAAACGACTTGGTTGGTGCGTCTAGAGAGGCGGCCAAAGACGTTCGCCGACCGCAGCGATCCGGCCGAGAATTATAGTTAACAGACGCGCCTAAGTCCGTAGTCCTGCGGGCTTTTTCCCAAAATGGGACGACCCGAACGGGTTGCCCCACATCCGCCCGAACTTAATCCGCATTTAACTAAAAGTGGCCTTAATGACGCTCCGACCCTCTGCGAGATGCTGTTCCCGGATCGTGACCAGCGGCGCTTCGAAGGGGGACTGAGTGACACCGTTCTGGACGCAAGGCGAATGAGTACGAGTATCGCTGCGCAAGGCATCGCGGCACGAAAGTCCAAAGGATTCTCGAGCACTTCTTATCGGAAGCCTTCCCGGAAAATGACCACGCAAAACGTGCTTGGCGCCGCCGCGATCGGCTGCGTCGTGCTTGGCGCCGGCTGGACCATCTACAGCAACATCTTTGCCGCCAGCGTCTATCCGACGGTCGGCAGCAGCGGCTACGACGAGCCCGTGATCAAGCGCGCGCCCAGGGTCGCGCTGCGCGAGGCCGGTGAGGCCGTCAAGGAAGCCTTTGCGCTCTTGCCCGACCGGTTGCAGGTGGCAGCGCCGATCTCACGCGAGATGTTCAACGATCGCTTTGCCGCGGCTGCGACCCAAGGCGTGACATCGAATGCGGCGAGCGCCGCGCCCGCAGCCAAGATCGCGGAAGCCAAGGACGCGCCGAAGCCGAGCGTGATCGCGAGGGTCGCGGAGGTCCTGAAGCCAAGTCCCGCCAAGATCGCTGACGCTGCGAAGTCCAAGCGCGGCGCCGACGCGCCGGTGCAGCTTGCCTCGGCAGATCCGGCCGAGATCGTGCCGGCGCCTGAGGCGAAGCCAAAATCGATCGCCGATCGCGCCAAGGCTGCAGTGATGTCGATCACCGGGCCGCGTCAGTCGATGGTGGAAAAGCTCTGGGGCAAGCGCGAGCCCTCCGGCGGACTGCTCGCCTATGCCTCGGCCGACGCCAGCGTGACCGCTTCCATCGCGCCGAAGGAGCAGAATCCCATGCTCGGCGGTTCGGCGCCCTACGACCGCTCCACCGCGGTTTACGACATCAGCGCGAAGACGGTGTATCTGCCTGACGGCACCAAGCTCGAGGCACATTCCGGCCTCGGCTCCAATCTCGACGATCCCCGTTCCTCGCGCATCCGCATGCGTGGCGTGACGCCGCCGCACATCTACGACCTGAAGCCGCGCGAAGCGCTGTTCCACGGCGTTCCGGCGCTGCGCCTGACCCCGATTGGCGGTGAGAGCGCGATCTACGGCCGCGACGGCCTGCTCGCGCACACCTTCATGCTCGGGCCCAATGGCGATTCCAACGGCTGCGTGTCCTTCAAGGATTATTACGCGTTCCTCGACGCCTACCGCAACAAGGGCATCCGCAAACTCGCGGTGCTGGCGCGGGTGGAGTGAGGCGCAATGCGCCTCACCGCTTTTTGCACGATCAGCGCTTGACGAAGACCAGGCCGCAGGCGCGCGCCTCGTTGCGCTTGCCGGTGCCTCGGGTGCGATCGAACTGCGCATCGACCGTAAAGGCGTAGGGCGAGCCGGGCGCGAGATTGTTGAGGGTATAGGTGCTCGCCCCCGTCGTTCCGCGCGCGCTCAAAGTGGTCTTGCCGTCCGCGGGGATCTGGCCATCGATCTCCAGGCGATTGACGGCGCCCTGGCTCTGAGCGTCAGCGTGAAACACGCCGTTCGCAACCGTGGCAGACAGAGCCCGGGTGAAGCCCTGCGCCTTGCCGGTAGGCGGGCAGTTCAACGTCACGTCCCAATTGCCGTCGAAGTCCTTCGCGGTACGGGCGTTGCCGGTTGCCGGCGCGAGCGCCACCTTCTGCTTCAGGCCCTCGATCCGAGCTTTGGCGAGCGTGGCGAAGATGCAATTCGGAAATCTCGCGAGGTGATCCTCGAAAGCACCGAGCGTGCCGATGCCGTCCGCGGCCTTCCAGTGCGCTTCTGCGGCGGCGCAAGGATCAGGCCGAGGTGCGGCTTGCGGCGCGGCCGGGGCCACCGTGACCGACACCGGCCCGTTCAGATAGAACTTGCCGATGATCGACAGCGACAGCTCCGGGAGCTGGGTCCTGCCACTGGAATCGTAGACGTCGCTGCTGATGTCGCGAAAGACTTCGCCGATCTCCTGCGGCTCCTCGATGTGCTTCAGGAACGCCGTCGTGTAGGGGCTGTTGCGGCCGCTGCCATCGGCCGCGGTCTGCCCGGACTGGGTTGAGAACGACACGATCGTGCCGCGCGGTGCTTCGACTTTCGATAGGCCTCGACCGATCGAGGCGCCGCGCGTCATGCCGGCGGAGCGTTTCAAGGATTCGGCCAGCGGATTGTCGCGACAGGAATCGAGGATGAGGATGCGCAGGTTCTTGGCCTGCTGCAGATCGTTCACGATGTCGTCGACCCGCACGAAGCGCTTCAGGTCGGCTTCGTCGCTCAGCACGGCGTCGACAGGCATCAGATAGTTCACGCCGTTGTACTGCATCGCATGGCCGCTGTAGTAGAACATGGCGACGTCGGCTTTGCTCGCGGCGCGCGCGAAGCGGATGGTGAGGTCCTGCATGTCGGCCTGGCGCAGGTCGATGCCCTGGAGCACCTCGAAGCCGCTGCGCTTGAGCGAGGCGGCGACGTCTTCGGCATCGTGCGACGGATTGAGAAGCTTCGCCGTACTGGCATAGGCGCCGTTGCCGATCACCAGCGCGACCCGCGTTTCCGCCGATGCAGGCTCGGGGCATAGCCACCACGCGAAGAGGGCGACGCAAAGTTTGGCGAGGCAAAAACTGGAAAGAGCACGCATGAATGCCTTCCAAGGAAATGTCGAAAAATATCCCTCCAGATTAGCGCATGCCGCGCCGACATCAATGCCCTGCCGGAGACAACGCTCAGGTTTCGCGGCCGTGACATCCTGTCACGCCGGGCTCGCCGCCATCGTCTTGCGCACCGCCATTTCGGTCGCAATCGCATCCCGCACGGTGGGCCGGGCCTGCATGCGCGCGAGATAGGCCGACAACGATGGCCATTGCGCGATATCGACGCCCGCGGGGCGGAGCAGCAGCAAAGCCCAGGTGAGGTGGGCATCTGCCACGGTGAAGCTGTTGCCGACGAGGAATTCGCGGTCCGCCAGATGCGTGGCAGGGATCGATAAGCTCTGCGCTATCCTTGTACGCGGCTTGGCAAGCGAGGCGTCGTCCTTGTACCAGAAGGTCGGAAACAGGAACGCCTTGTGGATCTCGGCCGCCACGAAGCTGAGCCATTCCTGGAGCCGATAGCGATCGGGATCTCCGAACGCGGGTGCAAGCCCCGCCTGCGGCTTCAGATCGGCGATGTATTGCAGCACCGCGGCGCATTCGGTCAGCCGCTCGCCATTCTCCAGCACCAGGACCGGCACCGCGCCCTTTGGGGAAACGCCGAGGAAGTCGCTGCCGTCGTCCACGACCTGCTTGGTCTGGAGATGGACCGGATGATAGCGGGCATCGAGGCTCGCTTCCATCAGCGCGATGCGGCTCGCAAGCGAGCAGGCCATCGGGGAGAAATAGAGTTGCAGCATCGCCCACGCTCCTTCAGGTCAGCGCCTCGGTTTGCGCGATGATCGCAAACCGGTCCGACAATTCGGCCAGGGCGACCTCGTGAATGGTCTTCGCGGAGAGCGCTCCGCCGCGGCCATCGGGAAGATCGCGTGTCGCACAGGCATCGGCTGCGATCGTCGTGCGCAGGCCGAGGTCGAGCGCGGCGCGGGCCGTCGAGCTGACGCACATATGGGTCATGAAACCGGCCAGCACGATGTTCGTGCGTCCGGTTGCGGCCAGCCGGACCTGCAGGTCGGTGCCGGCAAAAGCGTTCGGCAGCGCCTTTTCGATCACGGCTTCGCTGGCGAGCGGCGCCACGTTCTTGACGATCGCGCCGCGCGCGGCCTCGCGGTCGAACAGGCTGCCGGCACGTCCCTTGTGCGCGATATGGAAGATCGCAGCGCCGCTCGCCCTCGCGCGGGCGAGCAGGCGCGCGGCGGCGGCGATCGCGGGCTCCGCATCCGGCAAGGCGAGCGGGCCGGCGCAATATTCGTTCTGGATGTCGATCAGCACGAGGCAGGAATCGCCGAGCCCGGGCGGAGTGAGATCGGCGCCGGACAATTCAAGCAGGGTTTTAGGGGCGGTCATGCGGGTCGGGCCTTCCTGGGGAATATCGGATGGCGCGACAGTAGCGCGGTGGCGGCCTGCTAATGTGCAGGACTATTGCAGCATGTGGCTGCAAATTTGCAGGATTCGGTCGTGCCTGCTAGGTTCATCGCCATGAACTGGGACGATCTGCGCATCATCGCCGCGGTGAGGGACGAAGGCACCTATGCCGGCGCCAGCGCGCGGCTGCGCATCGACGAGACCACTGTCGGACGCAGACTCGCACGCATCCAGCGCGATCTCGGGGTGCCGCTGTTCGATGCGGTGGACGGTCAGCGCCGGCCGACGCGGAGTTGCGAGGCGGTGCTGGCGCATGTCGAGGCGATGGCCGCACATGCCGCCGAGATCGGTCGCGTCGGCGAGAGTCTGGCAGGTCCGGTGGGACGCCTGCGTATCGCTTCCACCAACACGGTCGCCGAGGAGGTTCTGTCGCCGCGGGCGAGCGACTTCCTGCGCACCAATCCCGGCCTGACATTGCAATTCCTCACCTCGAGCGAGAACGTCAAGTTCTCGCGCTGGGAAGCCGATCTCGCCATCCGGCTGCGCAAGCCCGACAAGGGCGACTTCGCGATCTCCAGGCTCGGTGACGTCAAGCTCTATTATTTCGAGCCTGTTACGACGGAGGGCGAGCCGATGCTGTGCGCCTATCCCGACGAGCTCGGTGCCATTCCCGAGATGCAATTCCTGCGCGCGAAGAAAGCCCGCGCGCGCTGCGTCACCGACAATGTTCGGGTCATCCGTAACCTGATCCGCGCGCATCAGGCCGCGGGCGTGTTACCGGAGCACGTCTGCGCGGACTTGCTCGGCGATCGCCGCCTGCGCGCCACGCTGCTGCCTGGCCGCCGCGACGTCTGGCTGCTGGTGCAGAACCACCTCAAGCGGGATCCGGCGACGCGGCTCACCATCGAATGGATCCGCCGTTGCTTCAGCGATCTCGCGCGCGGCTGATTGCGGCGTGAACGCGATCCGTGCGCGGCGCGACCAAGTTATGGGATTGCGCGCGCGCAAAGGTTGCGTAATCTCGCAACGAGCACGGGCTTGATCGGGGCAGGCGCATGAGCACTCTTCAGGAAACCATCCACCCGCAGGCCAAAGTGCGGGAATGGAAGGCGATCGTCGTCCTGATCCTCCTGACTCCGGTGCTGTGGTCGCCGCCGTTCCTGTTTCGCATCTTCCTGTTTCAGCCGTTCAACATCCCGTCCGGCTCGATGACGCCGACGCTGGTGGTCGGCGATTACGTCTTTGCCGCAAAATATGCCTATGGCTATGGCCGCTATTCGTTTCCCTTCGCGCCGTCATGGATCTCCGGGCGTTTCCGGGCCGCTGAGCCCGAGTATGGCGACGTCGTCGTGTTCCGGACGCCGAAGGACACCTCGGTCGACTATGTCAAGCGCGTGGTCGGGCTGCCCGGTGATCGCATCCAGATGCGGCAGGGCCAGCTCGTCCTCAACGACCGCCCGGTGACGCGCGTCGCTCTGAAGCAGGTATTCGCCGGCTCCAGCTGCGGCGTGGACGCCGCTGCGAAGGCCAAGCGCTGGCGCGAGACGCTGCCGAACGGCGCCTCCTACGTCACGCAGGACTGCGTCGACAACGGCTACTACGACAACACCGACGTCTACACCGTGCCGCCAGGCCATTTTTTCGTGCTCGGCGACAATCGCGACAACTCGAGCGACAGCCGCGTGATGTCGTCGATCGGATTCGTGCCGATGGACAATCTGGTCGGCAAGGTGACGCGGATATTCTGGTCGCTCGACCAAGAGGGCGAGCCGCACATGGAGCGACTGGGGAAGGTGTGGTGAGGCCGCTCCGCCATTCCCGGGGCAGTGCGCGGCGCCTGCATGAATTGAGTTCGTAGCCTGGATGGAGCGCAGCGTAATCCAGGAGACTGCTCGCGCCGGATACGGTGCCCCGGATTGCGCTCCGCTCCTTCCAGGCTACGGACTATGATCGCGGGGCGCGTGAAGCGATCCTCCAAAAACAAAACCCCGGCATCGCTGCCGGGGTTTCGCATTTTGTCGTTTGCCGGAATGGCTGGATCAGAAATCCATGCCGCCCATGCCGCCGCCCGGGGGCATCGCCGGACCGGCGCCGCCCTTCTTGGGCAGCTCGGCGACCATGGCTTCCGTGGTGATCAAGAGAGCCGCAACCGAGGCTGCGTTCTGGATCGCGGTACGGACCACCTTGGTCGGGTCGATGATGCCCTTCTTGACGAGGTCGACATATTCGCCGGTCTGGGAGTCGAAGCCGTAGGCGTACGACTTGTTCTCGAGGACCTTGCCGACGATCACGGAGCCGTCTTCACCGGCATTGATCGCGATCTGGCGAGCGGGCGCGGAGAGCGCCTTGCGCACGATCTCGACGCCGGTCTTCTGGTCGTCGTTCTTGGTGCGCAGGCCCTTGAGCTGCTCGGAGGCACGGAGCAGGGCGACGCCGCCGCCCGGGACGATGCCTTCCTCGACCGCGGCGCGGGTCGCATGCATCGCGTCATCAACGCGATCCTTGCGCTCCTTCACCTCGACCTCGGTCGCGCCGCCGACGCGGATCACTGCGACGCCGCCAGCGAGCTTGGCAAGACGCTCCTGGAGCTTCTCACGGTCGTAGTCCGAGGTGGTTTCCTCGATCTGCGCCTTGATCTGAGCCACGCGCGCTTCGATGTCGGCCTTCTTGCCGGCGCCGTTGACGATCGTGGTGTTCTCCTTGTCGATCATCACCTTCTTGGCGCGACCGAGCATGTTGAGCGTGACGTTCTCGAGCTTGATGCCGAGATCTTCCGAGATCGCCTGGCCGCCGGTCAGGATCGCGATGTCCTGCAGCATGGCCTTGCGGCGATCGCCGAAGCCCGGAGCCTTGACGGCCGCAACCTTGAGGCCGCCACGGAGACGGTTCACGACCAGGGTCGCAAGCGCTTCGCCTTCGACGTCCTCGGCGACGATGACCAGCGGCTTACCGGTCTGCACCACGGCCTCGAGCAGCGGCAGCAGCTCGTTCAGCGAGGAGAGCTTCTTCTCGTTGATGAGGATGTAGGCGTCGTCCATCTCAACGCGCATCTTGTCGGCGTTGGTGACGAAGTAGGGCGAGATGTAGCCGCGGTCGAACTGCATGCCCTCGACGACGTCGAGCTCGGTCTCGAGCGACTTGGCTTCCTCGACGGTGATGACACCCTCGTTGCCGACCTTCTTCATGGCGTCGGCGAGGAACTTGCCGATCTCCGCGTCACCGTTGGCCGAGATGGTGCCGACCTGGGCGATCTCGTCGTTCGAGGTAACCTTCTTGGAGTTCTTGACGAGGTCCGCAACGACGGCTTCGACCGCGAGGTCGATACCGCGCTTCAGGTCCATCGGGTTCATGCCGGCGGCAACCGACTTGGCGCCTTCGCGCACGATCGCCTGGGCCAGCACAGTGGCGGTGGTGGTGCCGTCGCCGGCCGCGTCAGCGGACTTCGAAGCGACTTCGCGCACCATCTGCGCGCCCATGTTCTCGAACTTGTCCTCGAGCTCGATCTCCTTGGCGACGGTGACGCCGTCCTTGGTGATGCGGGGAGCGCCGAACGACTTGTCGAGCACGACGTTGCGGCCCTTCGGACCGAGCGTGACCTTCACCGCATTGGCGAGAATGTCGACGCCGCGGAGCATCTTGTCGCGCGCATCAACGGAGAATTTAACTTCTTTTGCTGCCATCTGGATTTTTTCCTTAGGTGTTTAGCTGGATAAGAGAGGGGCTCTTAGGCCGCCTTCTTCTTGGAAGCGGGGACGTCGAGGACGCCCATGATGTCGCTTTCCTTCATGATCAGCAGATCGATGTTGTCGATCTTGACCTCAGTGCCGGACCACTTGCCGAACAGCACGCGGTCGCCGACCTTCAGGTCGATCGGGATCAGCTTGCCTGCTTCGTCGCGGCCACCCGGGCCCACGGCGACGATCTCGCCCTGCGAGGGCTTTTCCTTGGCCGTGTCGGGAATGATGATGCCGCCAGCGGTCTTCTCTTCTGCGTCGATGCGCTTGACCACGACGCGGTCGTGAAGCGGACGGAATTTCATGCAGTTCTCCTAAGCTTTTGCACGAGTTGGGAATTTGGGGTTGTTAGCAGTCTGCGCCCGCGAGTGCTAGCACAGGCACAGCTGAGATAAGGCAGGATTTTGGCGGGAGCAAGGGCTTGTAGCAGAAAAATAGCACTCGGAAGCGCCGCCTGCCAAAATCTCTTCCCATCGTTAATCGCGCCGGCGCCCGTATTAGCACGGAGCCGCATCTGCTGCTAACGCATTGAATTTCAACAGCTTGTTAAACTTTTGGGCTTGAGATGGATTGTCAGTTTGCGTCACATTTCACTCATGTGAGCGCATCTCCGCCGGGTGGCTCGTAGGGCGCGTACCGGAAAGCCATCCCTTGAATATGCGCTCCTGCAAAGGAGGTTGGCATGGTCTCGCGAGTTGGGGTTGTTTCCGACGACTTCCGGAAACAGGTGCTGGGTTACGGGCTGACGACGGCCGAAATTCTCTACCGGATGCCGGATCATCGCTCGCTGCTCCAGACCTATGTCTGGCAGAACTACGACATGTTTCCGAAATTTCCCGCGCTGACGGATTTCCTGGCGTTCTGGCAGAAGAAGCTCGACGGGCCGCTATTCTCGGTCACCGTCGCGCATTCCAAGCTGATCAAGCCGGCCGAGCTGCGCGCGGTGGACGGCGTGTTCCGGCTGCATTGAAGGCGGAGCTGTGGGGTGGGTTAGCGTCAGCGTAACCCACCATGCTTCAACGGTTGCGGAAAGAAGAGGTGGGTTACGTTCGCGCTGACCCACCCCACGATTTCGCTTCTGTGCTAGCCTCTCCCCATAACAACAGGGGAGGCCGCTCATGGCCAAGAAAGCAAAATCGCGTAGCGCATCGCAGGCGGCGGTGAAGAAGCAAAGCGGGGCCAAACCCGCAGCACGATCCACGGCGCGCAAGGCGGTGAAGGCAAAAGCCCCCACGACAACGGCCAAGTCATCCGTCAAGAAAACCGCGCGGCCCAAGCAGCGCATCGCGATCAGCCATCACCGCGAGGAAGATTTCAAGGCCGACGGCCTGCGCACCTACGCGAAGTATCGCGATCTCGGCATCGCCGCCGCGAGCCACGGCCTCGCGCAAGCGCACGTGATCCGGCTGCAAGGCCCCTGCAATCCGGACGAGGTGTCGAAGCTGCACTTCCACGACGTCGAATTCCAGATGGTCTACGTGCTCAAGGGCTGGGTGAAGACCTATATGGACGGAGAGGGCGAGACGCTGATGAAAGAAGGCAGCGCCTGGACCCAGCCGCCGAAGATCAAGCACATGATCCTCGACTATTCGGACGACGTCGAACTGCTGGAGGTGATCCTGCCGGCGGAGTTCAGGACGGTGGAGTTGAAGGCGTAGGCGACGCGCAGATCAGCCGCCGTCGTTGCAATAGCGTTTCCACATCGCGCGATAGGCATCGTCCACCGCTTGCGCGTATGAGACGGGGTTGCCGGCGGCGGCAGCCTTGATTTGTCCGGGCAGTTCGCCGCGCAACTTATCGAGCTCGCCGATCTGCGACCCACGGCTCGCTGCGATTTCGACATACGCCTCATCGCTATCCGCGACCCAGTCCGGCAGGCCCAGCGCGGCAAGGATGGAGGCGGCAGCACGGCTCGGCAGGCTATGACCGAGCTTCGCCACCACCGGCACGCCCATCTGCAAGGCTTCCCAAGTGCTGACGCCGCCATTCTGCGGGAATGGGTCGAGACCAATATCGACCCGATTGAACGTTGCCAGATGTTCGTCGCGCGACGTGGCTCCGAGCAGATCGACGCGTTCGGCCGGCAATCGGCAAGCGGCAAACCGCGCCAGCAGGTTGTCGCGGACCAGCTGAGCGTCCAGCGCGGTATCCTTGATCAGCAGTCGCGAACCCGGCACCCGCTCGAGAATCCTGGACCAGACTTCCACTGCCTCGTTCGAAATCTTGCTGATGCGGTTGAAGACACCGAACGTGACGAAGCCGTTCGCAATCGCCGGCGTCGGCGCCCGCGCAATCCCCGCCGGCAGCGGCGCCAGCGTCACAAAGCACGGCAGGTCAACGATGGTCTCCGCAAACAGATGCCGAACCGCGACAGGAATCGCGACCGGGTCTGAGAATAGATAATCGATCGTCGGCAGCCCGGTGCCGGTACCGTGGCCCCAGCCATGCGCCTGAACAGGTGCGGGCTTGCGCGCAAACACACCGAGGCGGTTTCCGCTGGTATGGCCGGACAGATCGATCAGGATATCGACGCCATCGGCGCGGATCTGAGCGGCGAGACGATCGTCGGACCATTGCGAGGCGTCGCGCCAGCGATCGGCGATCCCCTGAAATTCGCGGGTCGTCGCATCCGCTTTCGCTGAACACGCGTAGCACACGATCTCGAACTGTGCCCGATCATGGTGCTGCAAGACCGGCTTGAAAACGAACGCCGCCGAATGTGCGTGAAAATCC
This sequence comes from Bradyrhizobium sp. i1.15.2, assembly GCF_040548425.1. NCBI lineage: Bacteria > Pseudomonadati > Pseudomonadota > Alphaproteobacteria > Hyphomicrobiales > Nitrobacteraceae > Bradyrhizobium > Bradyrhizobium sp. i1.15.2. The sequence goes on from NZ_JBEPRQ010000008.1 coordinate 300,836, forward strand.
GACGAGACATAACCCAGCACCAGACGGCGATCCGGATCGCGGCTGTTATCATGCGGTCCCGCCGCTGCTGAGGCGATCTTCGCACCGATCTGCTCCCACCATACATGTCGCGCTTGCTGATGCTGCGCAACGCTGGCGTCGGCCACAAAATCGAGGGTGAATATCTTGCTGGAGATCGTGCTCTGATCAGGCTCGATGTCGAGAGCTCTGTCGAAACTGGCGAGGGCTTCGTCGACCCGGCCAAGTGCCGCGAGACATTGGCCGAGCAGGCTGTGGGCCTGAGAGAAGCCGGGATCGGTCGCGAGAGCCTTCTCGCAATCGGACAACGCTTCGGCAACTTGCCGGGTCAGGAGCAAGATACTGGCCCGCCGGAGCCACCCATTCGCATCGTCGGGTGCCAGGGCGATGGCTCGATTGCAATCCGCCATGGCTTCGTCAAATCGCTGAAGTTCCCGCAAAGCAACGGCGCGGGTCGACAGCGCCGAGGCATAGTCTGGCTTGATCGATAGCGCGCGGTTCAAGCTTGAGATAGCCTCGTCATAGGCGCGCAGACGGCAGAGCGCCCAACCCCGGCCGTTATGGGCTTCGGAAAGTTTTCCGTCGATTGCGAGCGCCTCGTCGTAGCTATCGAGCGCTTCCTGGTAAAGTTCAAGGGCCGCGCTCGCGTTCCCGAGATTGGACAGGGCTAAGGCGTAGTTGGGTCGGAAGGCGAGGGCCTTTCGATAGCTCTCGCGGGCCTCATTGTGACGTTTGAGCCCGTTGAGCGCGACGCCCAGGCTCATATGAGCTTCGGCAGATCGGGGATCCACGGCAACCGCTCGGCTCAGCAGAACTTGCGCTTGCTGATAGTTTTTGGCTTCAGACTCCAAGACGCCCAGCAAATGGAGCGCGATGAATTGGTTGGGCGCGAGCTCCAGGAGTTCGCGATAGGCCGCCTTGGCCTCGCGGAGAAGTCCCGCTTTGTGCAGCTGGAGGGCGCGCGCGAGCAACGGCGTCACCTCGGCTTTTTGCCGTTTCTGAAGCCGGGCATTTTGAAATGCCCGCTGGCCTGCGCTGTTGCTCATGAATCAATTCCACCCGAATCTCCTGAAGAGATTAACATGGAAGGATTGTCCGGATTGCGCTGCGCTCTATCGGAGCTGCGACGGCACCAGCCTCACACAAGCTTCACGCCGGATCGACCCACTACCGCCCGAGATAGCCCAATTCCGCGCTCATGACCTTGCGAGCGTATTCGCTGAAGGCATCGATCAACCGGGCGCGCGCGGCATAAGGCGGATAGAGCAATGCGATCGTAACGGGGACAGCCGGGTTGAAGGGGCGCGTGACCAGAGCCGCGCCAGAGCTTTCGTCATGCGCGGCAATCGGGTTGATAATGCTGATGCCGAGGCCCGCCGCGACCAGGGCACAGACCGACGCGCCCAGATCGGTCTCCGCAACAATGCGGCGCGCGACGCCCGCCTGCGCGAAGATCGTATCGATGCGATCGTAGAGTGGGCTCCCCGTGGCGAAGGAAATGAAGGCCTCGTCGGCGAAATCGGCAGGACGCAACGTCTTCTTCTGCGCAAGACGATGCGCCTTCGGCATGATCGCGACGCAACGGGTCTTGAGCACCGGCTCGACATGCACCCCGGCAACCTCGCCGTAGAGCATCGCCAATCCGGTGTCGCAAAGCCCGGAACTGACCCAGTCGTGCACGGCGCTCGCCGTGCCGGATCGGATCGAGATCATCACATGCGGATAGTCCACCTTGAAGCGTGCCGCGATGCGCGTCAGCAGGCCGCCGGCCAGGCGCGGCATCGCCGCAACGCTTAACCGACCCATACCGAACGAGCGGATGCTGGCTGCGCTGGCCTCCAGTCCCGCCAGGCCGATGAAAGTCTTCTCGACCTCCTGGAAAAAGCGCGATCCGTCCACCGTCGGGCGGAGGCGGCCGCCACTGCGGTCGAACAGCGGGAATTGTGTGATCGCTTCCAGCTGTCCGATCAGGCGGCTGATCTGGGGTTGCGAGGTATGCATGCGCTGAGCCGCCTGCGTCATCGATCCCGTCACGAAGACCGCCCGAAAAGCCTCCACATGCTTCAGGCCCATGCGTCTGGTGGCCATATCAGATCCGTATAGGAGAGTATGAAACTGGAATTTCATCAGATCGGGCTTTTCGACGATAGTCCAGAGCATGAAGCCGTTCGTACGGAGCTGTCCTGTGGTTGCTCACCCGCTGTGGACGGCGTCACGGACATTCGCGACAAGAGGGGACATATGAAAGCGACAATGATCAAGGCACTGGCCGCGGCGACCGTCGCTGGTGTTCTTCTTTCCAGCGAGTCCATGGCCCAGGGTGCGAGCAGGCTCGACAAGATCCGTGAGAGCGGCTCGATCACATTGGGGTACCCCGAGACCTCGGTGCCCTTCGCCTATCTCGACGGTAACCAGAAGCCGATCGGTTACACCGTGGAAATCTGTGAACAGGTGGTGCAGGCGATCAAGACGGCCCTCAAGCTCCCCAAGCTCGAGATTCGCTATAACCCCATAACCTCGGCGACACGTATTCAGCTGCTCGCCAATGGCACGATCGATCTCGAATGCGGCAACACGACCAACAATGTCGAGCGGCATAAACTCGTTGCCTTTGCTCCCACCACCTTCGTTGCGCAGGTCGTCCTCGTCGCGCGCAAGGATGGCGGCGTCGATGTCAACGACCCCGCTTCGTTTCGCGGCAAGGCCATTGCCGCCCAAGCCGGCGGCCAGACTTTCAAGGTGATTACGCTGATCAATGCCAAGGACAATCTCGGCATCACGGTGGTGCCGGCCAAGGACACCGCCGAGACCTTCTTGTTGGTGTCGACGGGCCGGGTGGCCGGCACCGCCAACGATGACGGTCTTGCCTTTGCCACGGTGGCCTCGTCCAGAACGCCCGATGAATTCCTGATCGGTAGCAAGAGTCTCGAGACGGCGCCCTATGGTATCGTCCAACCCAAGGATGATCCTGCTTTCAAGAAGATGGTCGACGATGCCGTGATCGACCTGATGAAGAGCGGACAGGTTGCGGCGCTCTACGACAAATATTTCAATTCACCGATCCCGCCGCATGGCCTCAACCTGAAATTTCCGATGAGCGCCGCCCTGAAGCGGGCGCTGGCGAACCCGACCGATTCCGGCGACCCGGCAGTCTACGAATGACGCGACAAGCGCTCTAGAGGTCTCGCAATGGCACATCAACACGACACGAGTCCGGCGGGCGCCGGGTTGCCACCCATCGACCTGCGCAGCGATACCGTCACTAAGCCGACCGAGGCGATGTATGCCCGCATGGCCTCGGCGCCGCTCGGCGATGACGGGCTGGACGGTGACCCCACGGTGCAAGAGCTGGAGGCCGTCACAGCTGCGGCGTTGGGCAAGGACGCCGGGCTGTTTGTGCCGAGCTGCACCATGGCCAATCTGCTGGCGACGCTGGCGCAGTCGCAGCGCAGCGAACAGATCGTGCTGGAATCGAACGCCCATATGTACACCTCGGAACGAGGGGCGGCGACGTTTACCGGGCAGTTCTATCTCGCAATTGCCGGCACCGCCGGCGCAATGGACTTGAATTTGCTGGAGGACGCCCTGCACGGCGAAGGGCTCAAGCTCGGGACCGCTCTTGTCGCAATGGAAACCTCGCACAACAACGCGAGCGGCGCCGTATTGCCGCTGGATCATATGCAGGCCGTGCACGCCATGGCCTCGGCCCGCGGTGTGCCGGTGCATCTCGACGGCGCGCGGCTGTTCAACGCCGCCGTCGCCCTTGAAACGGCGCCGGCCGAGGTTGCGAGACATTGCGACACGGTGTCTCTGTGTCTGTCGAAGGGCCTGAGCGCACCCGCCGGTGCCGTGCTCGCCGGGCCGCGCGCGGTGATCGACAGCAGTCGCAGGTTTCGCCGCATGCTGGGAGGCACGCAGCGCCAGATCGGCGTCCTGGCCGCGGCCGGCCTGGAGGCGGTTGAAGTCATGGGGGCACGTCTGGCGGAGGATCACCGGCGTGCGCGAACCCTGAGTGATGCGTTGAACGGGATGCATCCAAAGATCAGCGCGACAATCCCGCAGACGAATATCGTGCAGGTTGATGTCTCTCTCTCCGGACGCGACAGCGCCGTCTGGTCGGGGGCTCTCGAAAGGGCGGGCCTGAGGGCGAGGCCTTGGGGCAAGCATCGCTTGCGTTGTGTGACCCATCGCCATATCGATGATGCGGATATTGATCGCGCGGTGATGGCATTTCGCACCGTGGCTGCGGCTTTGGTTTAGAGCATGCCGATGTGAATCGGATATCTCTTGTAGCCCGGATGGAGCGAAGCGAAATCCGGGGCCGCTGCTTGCGACCGATAGGCTTTCCCGGATTGCGCTGCGCTCCATCCGGACTACGAGATCGTTACTACGTCAGCACGCCCACCACCGCCCCCATCAGACACGTCGTCAGCGTCCCCGACACGATCGACTTCAGCCCGAGCGCGTTGATTTCCTCGCGCCGTTCCGGCGCCATCACGCTGAGACCGCCGATCATGATGCCGAGGCTGGCGAAATTGGCGAAGCCGCACATCGCATACAGCATGATCAGGCGCGAGCGCGGATCGAGCGTGCCGGGCGGCAGCTTCGAGAAGTCGACATAGGCGATCAGCTCGTTCAGCACGGTTTTCGTGCCCATCAGGCTGCCGGCGGTGATCGCCTGGTCCCACGGCAATCCCATCAGCCAGCACACCGGCGCCATCACGAGGCCGAGCAGGCGCTGCAACGAGATCGCGGCGCCGCCGATATCCGGCAGCAGGCCGAGGATCGCATTGACGAGGTAGACCAGCGCCACCAGCACCAGCAGCATGGCGACGATGTTGATCAGCAGCTCGATCCCCGCGCCGGTCCCTTTCACGATCGCATCCATCGTGCCGGAGACTTCCATGTCGGGATCTTCCAGTGCGCCGCCGGTGCGCTTGTCGGATGTCTCGGGCACCATGATCAGGCTGACCAGGATCGCGGCCGGCGCACCCAGCACCGAGGCGATGACGAAATGCGCGGCTGCATCGGGAATGAGGGGAGCAAGGAGCGTCGCATACAGCACCAGCACCGTGCCGGCGATGCCGGCCATGCCGCCGGTCATTACAAGGAACAACTCGCTGCGGGTCATCTGCGCGAGATAAGGTCGCACGAACAGCGGCGCCTCGACCATGCCGAGAAAGATGTTGGCGGCGGTCGAGAGCCCGACCGCGCCGCCGACGCCGAGCGTCCGCTCGAGCAGCCAGGCCATGCCGCGCACCACCGGCGGCAGCACGCGCCAATAGAACAAGAGCGTCGTCAGCACGCTCATGACCAGCACGATCGGCAGCGCCTGGAACGCCAGGACGAAATCGACACCCGGTGCTTTCAGGTCGAAGGGCAGGGGACCGCCGCCGACATAGCCGAACACGAAGGAGGAGCCGGCGCGCGAGGCCGCCGAGATCGCGCCCACGGCGTCGTTGATGGTACCGAAGGCGCGCGCGACGACGGGCACCTTCAGGAGAACGATCGCGGTGACGAAGGTGGCGACGAGGCCGATCGCCGCCTGGCGCAGCGAGGCCGCGCGGCGATTCTCGCTCAGGACCAAGGCGATCAACAGCAATGCGAAAATGCCGAGTGCCGATTGCAGCCGCAGCATGATGTCCCCAAACCCCCGATGATTATGGTCACCCCTGCGTTGCAAACGCAATGCCGGGAGACTGTCGGAGCGTCCCGCTGTTGACAAGCAGGTCCGCGTCAGCCACCCGGAGCACGTCGCCATCAGGAGCCGGATAGTCCGAACGTGACCGAAGAGGCGATGCCAAGCCAGCCAATATCGGGAAACCCGCCGGTCAGCGCCCGCGCGCTCCTCTCCCATCGCGCCTTCCTGTTCTTTCTGCTCTCGCGCAGCTTGTCGCGTTTCTCCAGCCAGATCGCGGCGGTCGCGATCGGCTGGCAGATTTACGATCTCACGGGCTCGGCCTTCGATCTCGGCATGGTCGGCCTCGTGCAATTCCTGCCCACCGCGCTGCTGGTGTTCGTCGCCGGCCATGCCGCCGACCGCTACGAGCGCAAGCGCGTGGTCCAGCTCTGCCAGCTCGTGGAAGCCGCGACCGCGCTCTATCTCGGCGTCATCACCTATCTCGGCTTGGTCAGCGAACTTCAGATTTTCGTGGCAACCTTCGTGCTCGGCATTGCCGGAGCCTTCGAAAGTCCGACCACTGCCGCGCTGCTGCCGGCGATCGCGCCGCAGGGCTCGCTCCAGCGCGCCACCGCCGTCTCCAGCGGTGCGGCGCAGGTCGCGACCATTACAGGGCCGGCGCTCGGCGGTTTTGCCTACGCGGTTGCGCCGCATCTCGCCTACGCGGTGATGGTGCTGTTCTGGATCTTCGGGATGATCCTGACCGGCTTCATCCGGCCGCGCCCGCAGGCGATCGCCAAGGATATGGCGGGCGCCGACAATATCTTCGCCGGCGTCCGCTTCATCCGCAGCAATCCAGCGATCCTCGGCACCATCTCGCTCGATCTGTTCGCGGTGCTGTTCGGCGGCGTCACCGCGCTTCTGCCGATCTATGCCCGCGACATCCTCCAGACCGGTCCGATGGGGCTCGGTATCCTGCGCGCCGCGCCCGCGGTCGGCGCGCTGCTGATGACAATGGTGCTGGCCCGTCACGCCATTTCGCGGCATGTGGGCCTGCGCATGTTTCAGGCCGTGATCGTGTTCGGCGTCGCAACGATCGTGTTCGCACTGTCGTCCTGGATGTGGCTGTCGGTGCTCGCGCTCGCCGTTCTCGGCGCGGCCGATACGATCAGCGTCGTGATCCGCTTCTCGCTCGTGCAGCTCGCGACCCCCGACGAGATGCGCGGCCGGGTCGGTGCGGTGAACTTCCTCTTCATCAACGCCTCGAACCAGCTCGGCCAGTTCGAGAGCGGGGTTGCCGCCGCACTGTTCGGCGCCATGCCAGCTGCCGTGCTGGGCGGCGTCTGCACGGTCGCGGTGGCGCTGTTGTGGATGAAGCTGTTTCCGAGCCTGCGGCAGGTGGAGAGTTTGGAGTAGGGGAAGGCCTCGTGTCCCGGACGCGGTGCGGCACGAAGTGACGCGCCGCAGAGCCGGGACCCAGAACGCCAAGAACGAGGTCGCGGACGCGTGGGCCCCGGTTCAGCAGCGCGTCATTGCATGCCGCGCTGCGTCCGGGGCACGAGAGCGGCGTTCAACCCCGCCCGACGAACGGCATCTTGGTTGCCATGACGGTCATGGTCAGCACGTTGGCATCGAGCGGCAGGCCGGCCATGTAGGCGACGGCATCGCCGACCGCTTTCGCGTCCATGCGCGGCTCCTGCTTCGACGTGCCGTCGGGCTGCAGCACGCCGGGACCGTTGACCATGCGATCGGTCATGGGAGTCGCGGCATTGCCGATGTCAACCTGGCCGACTGCGATGTCGTACATGCGGCCGTCGAGGTTGGACGCCTTGGTGAGGCCGGTGATGGCGTGCTTGGTCGAGGTATAGGCCGCCGAGAACGGCCGCGGCGCATGCGCCGAGATCGAGCCGTTGTTGATGATGCGGCCGCCGCGCGGGCTCTGGTCCTTCATGATGCGGAAGGCGTGCTGGGTGCACAGGAACGGGCCTGTGAGGTTGGTGTTCACTACCGCCTGCCACTGCTCGAGGCTGAGATCCTCGAAATTCACCGGCGGTGCGCCCATGCCGGCATTGTTGAAGAGCACGTCGAGCCGGCCATAGGTGGCCTTCACCTTGTCGAACAGCGCGGCGATCGAGTCCGGCTTGGTCATGTCGGCGGTGACGCAGAGGCTTTTTCCCGCAGGACCGAGCTTGGCCGTCTCCTCGAGCATGTCGGGCCGGCGCCCGACCAGCACCACGGTGAAGCCGGTGTTCATCAGCGCCAGTGACGCCGCGCGCCCGACTCCAGTGCCGGCGCCCGTCACCACCGCGATCTTTTTCGCTTCACTCATCGTTTCCTGCCTTTTCTCTTGATCTGTCAGGTTTTGGATTCTTTTTCGTTCTTGTAGGGCGGCCGCGGAATGTTCTGATGTGCGGCGCGCAAGGCCGCCGACCAGCGCGAGCGCAAATCGTGGAAATAGGGCTCCCCCGCCTCGATGCGGTGGTTGAGATCGGCCTCGCAGGCGTCGGCGCGCACGACCAGTACGTCGATCGGCAGGCCGACGCCGAGATTCGAGCGCATGGTCGAATCCATCGAGATCAGCCCGGTCTTCAGTGCCTCGTAGAGCTCGACGTCGTAATGCATGGCGCGGTCGAGCACCGGCTTGCCGTATTTGTGCTCGCCGATCTGCAGATAGGGTGTGTCGGTGGTGCATTCGATGAAATTGCCGGCGGTGTAGACCATGAACAGGCGCATGCGCGCGCCGCTAATCTGGCCGCCGAACAGGAAGGAGACGTCGAACGACACGTCCTCGGATCTCAGCGCCGGGCCCTCGGTCGCGTGCACGGCCCGGATCGCCCGGCCAATGCGCTGGGCGGCCTGGAACATGGTCGGCGCGTTCATCAGGGTCTCGATCTCACCCGTGTTGGGGTCTTCGAGGCCCTCGGTCAGCGTCGAGAGCACCGACTGGCTGACGGCGAGGTTGCCGGCGCTGGCGATCGCCATGATGCGGTCGCCGGGCTTGGAGAAGATGTGGAGCTTACGGAAGGTCGAGACGTTGTCGAGGCCCGCATTGGTGCGGGTGTCGGCGATCATCACCAGACCGTCCCGAACCAGAATTCCGCAACAATAGGTCATTTCCAGTCCCCGAACGCGTTTGCGCGGAATTACTAGCCAATTTCAAGGGCCGCTCCAACCCCCGATTGCCGCGGGGCGGCAGGGTGGAAACCGACTGTGGGTGAGGGGCGCGCGCGGCGCGGCTCAGCTCTGCCGCTGGGACTGCGATTGCGACTGGCCGCCGCGGCCGGCCTGCTCGACCTTGACCGCCACCGACAGCGTCTCCGCGCCGCCGCCATAGCGGGTGCCGCGCACGGGGGCTGCGCCGAGATAATCCAGCCCGATCGCGACGCGGACATGGGCGTCGGTGGCGCAGATGCTGTTGGCGGGGTCGAAGCCGACCCAGCCGAGACCGTCGACATAGGCCTCCGCCCAGGCATGGCCCGCGTCCTGATGCACCGTGCCGTCTGAGCGCAGGAAGTGGCCGGAGACAAAGCGCGCCGGCACGCCCCCGCTGCGCGCGCAGGCGATGAAGATGTGTGCGTAGTCCTGGCAGACGCCGCGCTTGAGCGTGAACGCTTCCGCCGCCGACGTGCCGCTGTTGGTGGGGTCCTCGTCGAACGTCATGTGATCGCTGATTTGCGTCATCAGCGTGTGCAGGAAGCCGAGCGTGTCGCTCTCGGCCTCGCTGCGCAGCTGGCGCGCGACCGCATTCATCGCCGGATTGACCGCAGTGAGGTCGGTGGCGCGCAAGAACATGCCGGCCGGAAAGCGCTCGTCGGCGCCGCGAAGAACGCCGCCGGTGTCGTGGGTCTCGATCAGGCCCTCGGCGGTGATCTTGATGTCGCCGACGGGTCCGCAGGACAGCACATGGGTGACGTTGCCGAACGCGTCCTCGTGGGTGTCGAGCTTGGTGTCGGTCGACACGTCGATCTGCCACTCCGCCACATATTGCCCGTCATGGCTGCCCGGCGTCATGCGCAGGATCTGGATCACGCTCGTAGCCTGCGGCTCGTAGCGATAGGTCGTGGTGTGCAGGATTCGCAGGCGCATGGTGGACCGTGATTTCTAAATGGTCATTCCGGGGCGATGCGTCAGCATCGAACCCGGAATCTCGAGATTCCGGGTCTGGTCCTACGGACCATCCCGGAATGACAGAAGGTCAGATCAAATACTGCTTCGTGATGATTTCGCCCAGCCTGGAATTGTCCGAGATGAATTCCTGAATGAATTCATGCACGCCATGCTGGAAAATGTCGTTCATATTGCTGTGTTCCAGCCGGTTGCGGATGCCGCGGGCATGGCGCTGGGCCGGGCCCTGGCGGCCATAGGCGACCCCGATCTGATCGAGATTGCGCACGAGGTTGCCGTAGCAGCTCGCCAGTGAACGCGGCAGCGTGTCGTTGAGGATCAGGAGGTCCGCGATTAGCCAGGGTTTCAGCGTCTCGCGATAGACCCAGTGGTAGGCCGTCAGCGCCGAAACCGAGCGCAGGATCGAGGTCCACTGGTAGAAATCGAGAGGGCCGCCGACGTGCTCCTCCTCGGGCAGCAGCACATGGTATTTCACGTCGAGAATGCGCGCGGTGTTGTCGGCGCGTTCGAGATGCAGGCCCATCCGCGAAAACCAGTACGCGTCGTTGCGCAACATGGTCCGGTAGGCCGAGCCGTCGAAACGCAGCGAGGTCTCCTGCACGAAGCGCAGGAACTTTGCGAGATCCTCGCGCGTGGAGGTCCCTCTGCTCCAGACCTCCTGCAGTTCGATCCAGGCCGAGTTGATGGTGTCCCACATCTCGCTCGTCAGCGCTGTGCGAACCGAGCGCGAATTCAGCCGCGCCGCCTCGATGCAGTTCCTGATCGAGGACGGATTGTCCGCGGAGAACGAGAGATAGTCGACGACGTTGTGCTCGTTGGCTTCTTCATACTGCTGATAGAAGCTCGCGGCGACGCCGGCGGTCAAAAGCGCCGAGTCCCATTCGTTGGTCTTGCCGATATAGGCGGCGGGAAGCGCGGTGACGCGCAGCGTCGCATCGATGGTGCGCGCGAGGTACTCGGCCCGTTCGACGTAACGGGCGAGCCAATAGAGGTTTTCGGCGGTACGCGACAGCATCTCTCTACTCGTCCAGGATCCAGGTATCTTTGGTGCCGCCGCCCTGGCTCGAATTCACCACCAGGGAGCCTTCCTTCAGGGCAACGCGTGTCAACCCGCCGGGCACGATCGTGGTGCTCTTGCTGCCGGTGAGCACGAATGGTCGCAGGTCCACGTGGCGCGGCGCAAGGCCGGATGCCGTGCAGGTCGGGCAGGTCGAGAGCGCCAGCGTCGGCTGCGCGATGAAGCCTTCGGGCTCGCGCTTGAGCTTTTCGCGGAAGGCTTCAATCGTCGCCTTGGTCGCGGCAGGTCCGATCAGCATGCCGTAGCCGCCGGAGCCGTGCACCTCCTTCACGACGAGTTCGTTCAAATTGTCCAGCACATAGGCGAGATCCTTCGGCTCGCGGCAGCGCCAGGTCTGCACGTTCTTCAGAATCGGCTCCTCGCCGAGATAGAATTTCACGATCTCCGGCATGTAGGAGTAGATCGCCTTGTCGTCGGCGATGCCGGTGCCGACGGCGTTGGCGAGCGTGATGTTGCCGGCCGCGTAGGCCGACATCAGCCCGGGCACGCCGAGCGCCGAGTCGGGGCGGAATGTGAGGGGGTCGAGGTAGTCGTCGTCGACGCGGCGGTAGATCACGTCAACACGCTTCACCCCTTCCGTCGTGCGCATGAACACTTCGTTGTTCTTGACGATGAGGTCGCGGCCCTCGACGAGTTCGATGCCGAGCTTGTCGGCGAGAAAGGAGTGCTCGTAATAGGCCGAGTTGTAGACGCCCGGCGTGAGGAGCGCGACGGTCGGCTCGCCGGAGGCGCTTTGCGGCGCCACCGAGCGCAAGGCGGACAGCAGCTCGTCCGGATAGCGTTCGACCGGCGCCACCCTGTGACGGGCGAACAGATCCGGAAACAGCCGCATCATGATCTCGCGGTTTTCCAGCATGTAGGACACGCCCGAAGGCGTGCGCGCATTGTCCTCCAGCACGATGAAGTCCTCGGCATCGACCCTGATGATATCGATGCCGGCGATGTGCACGTAGACGTCGTGCGGCACCTGCTGGCCATTCATCTCGGGACGGAACACCGGGTTCTGGAAGATCAGATCGGCGGGCACGATCTCGGCGCGCAGGATATCGCGGCCGTGATAGATGTCGCGCAGGAACATGTTGAGCGCGCGCACGCGCTGCTTCAGGCCCTTCTCCAGCAGCGACCATTCCTTGCCGGACATGATCCGCGGGATCACGTCGAAGGGGATCAGGCGCTCCGTGGATTCGGAGTCCCCGTAGACCGCGAAGGTAATGCCGATGCGGCGGAAGAGGAGCTCGGCCTCCTGGCGCCGATATTCGAGCGCCTCGGGAGGCGTCTCCTTGAGCCAGCGCGCCAGCTCCTGATAGGCGGGGCGAAGGTCCCCACCGGGAATGTTCATTTCATCAAACGCGACTGCCATAGATCCCGACTTGTCTCCGCAAGGCGTTGCGCCATTCGACAGGCCGCCAGGCCTTGGTGAAGACCGCAACGTCCTGGCCATGCGGCAAGAGTGCATGACTTTCATGCGGTAGCAAGGGCCGGGCCAGCGCGATAAGCATGGGGAGAGGACATTTGCCGGGGATGGCCGGCGGCTTGCCTGAAAAAATGGCTGAGGACTGCTTATTTCGGCAGCAAAACCGCGTGACTTCAACGCGTTACCTCGGCAAAGTCGCGCCGATAGGTGAGGGACTTGAGGTATGAGCGAGATCGTCACGGCGGGTATTCTGGTCATTGGGGACGAAATCCTGTCCGGCCGGACTAAGGACAAGAACATCGGCTTCATCGCCGAATACCTGACCAATATCGGCATCGACCTGAAGGAGGTCCGGGTCGTCTCCGACGACGAGCCCGACATCATTGCCGCGTTGGATGCATTGCGGCATCGCTACACCTATGTCTTCACCACAGGTGGCATCGGGCCGACCCATGACGACATCACCGCCGACAGCGTCGCCAAGGCGTTCGGCGTCGGCATCGACCATCACCCGGAGGTGGTCGCCCGTTTCCGCGAGCGCTGGAGCGAGCAGGACCTCAACGAGGCCCGCCTGCGCATGGCCCGCATCCCTGATGGTGCCGAGTTGATCCAGAGCGCGACCATCCTCGCCCCCGGCTTCAAGATCGGCAATGTCATCGTGATGGCGGGCGTGCCCTCGATCATGCAGGCGATGATGGACATTGTCTCGCCCAAGCTGAAATCGGGCGTGCGCATGCTCTCCGAATCGGTCCGCGCCAATGCGCGGGAAGGCGACATCGGCGGCCCGCTGCGGGCGATTGCCGCCGAACATCCCGACACCATCATCGGCAGCTATCCCTTCACGGATGAAGAGCAGAAGCCCAACACCAATCTGGTGGTGCGCTCGCGCGATGCGGACAAGTTGGCGGCGGCGATGGCCGCGGTGAAGGCAATGCTGGCGGGATTGAATATCACCCGCTAACAACCAAGCTGCCGGCAGACGAAGGAGACGACAATGGCTGCTGAAGCACCGGAACTAAGTCCGCAAGAACGGGCGGGCCGCCCCTTTCCGGTCTCGTGGGACCAGTTCCACCGGGATTGCCGGGCGCTGACCTGGCGGCTCAACGAGGTTGGTCCGTTTCATGCGGTGATCGCGATCACCCGGGGCGGGCTTGTGCCAGCTGCGATCGTGGCCCGCGAGCTCGGCGTGCGCGTGATCGATACGGTCTGCATCGCCAGCTACGACCACGACAAACAGGGCGACCTCAAAGTGCTGAAGGGCATCTCCGAAGACGTGATGAAGCTCGGCGGCGGCACCGGCAAGGGGCTCCTGATCGTCGACGACCTCGTCGATACCGGCAAGACCGGCAAGCTGGTGCGCGCGATGCTCCCCGATGCGCATTTCGCCACCGTCTACGCCAAGCCGAAGGGACGTCCGCTGGTCGATACCTTCATCACCGAAGTCTCGCAGGACACATGGATATTCTTCCCCTGGGACACCGCGCTGTCGTACCACCCGCCGCTTCGCGACGGGGCGGCGTGAGTATCACCGTCATTGCGAGCGCAGCGAAGCAATCCAGAAATGTGTCCGCGGAAATAGTCTGGATTGCTTCGTCGCTTCGCTCCTCGCAATGACGGGCAGAAGCGACCATGCCCCTGCAAAACCGCGTCACGCCGACCGGCGAGATCATCGCGACACCACATCGCGGCCTATTCACCGGTAACCGCGGCATCATCCATGATCCCGCGACCAAGACGCTGCTGAAAAAGCGCTGGTCGTCGCCGGCCTGGATCACCTGCCTATGTGAATTCCGCGGCTGGCGGCGGCCGGTGATGGCGCGGCGGAGTTGGACCGAACTGTTCTTCCTGGACGAGGCCACCGCCTTTGCCGCAGGCCACCGTCCCTGCTTCTTCTGCCGCCGTGACGACGCGAAGCGCTTTCGCAATGCATGGGAAGCAGGGAATGATGCAAGCGGCATCAGCGCCAAGGCGATGGATGCCGTACTGCATCGGGAACGACTCGAGCGCGGCAAGAAACGGCTGCATGCGCTGCCGAGGCCGCTCGCGGAATTACCGGACGGCGCGATGGTGCAGCAGGGGGATGACTGCTTCCTCGTCGCGCAGGGCAAAGCGCTGCTGTGGTCATTCGCGGGCTACGCCGCGTATCCGAGCGCCCTCGATCATCCGATGCTGTTGACGCCGCCTTCCACACTCCGCGCGATCAACTCCGGATATCAGCCTGTGCTGCATCCGACCGCGCGCCGCTAGCGCAGCGGATTGCCGTCTTCATCCACTGTCGTGCGCGCATCGCGCAGCGCCCATTCGCGGATCACTTGACGGCACCGGATCAGTTCGACTTCGTTGGCGGCGTTCGCCTCCCTCGATGCTCGCTCCACCATCGCCTTGCAGGTGAGGAGCACCGAGCGATCCTCACCGCGCGCCGGCAGTGCGATCGCCGCAAGCGTCGCAACAACGAAAGCGGATCGGACCACCGCCTTAACCCAGCTTCTCGCGTGCCAGCGCAGCACCGGCCCCAAGCGCCATCAGCTTGGCTTCGGCGATCTCGCGCCGCATCGGCGCCATGCCGCAATTGGTGGTGGCGATGATGTTGCTCTTGGGCACGAATTTCGACACCGCGTCGATCACCTGCACGACGTCATCGGCCGTCTCCACCGTGTCGCTGGCGACGTCGATCACGCCGGCCTGCACGATCTTGGTCTTGAGCAGGGCAAGCAGGTCGAGCGGCACCTTCGAGTTGCGGCATTCGATCGCGACCTGCTGGATCGGGCTGGCGTCGATCGCGGGAAAGATCTGCTCGTACTGCCGCCATTGCGCGCCGAGCGTTTCCTTCCAGTCGGTGTTGGCCTTGATGCCGTAGCCGTAGCAGATGTGCACGGCGGTGGCGCAGGTCAGGCCCTGCGCGGCGTGCTCCAGCGCCTTGATGCCCCAATCGTTGACCTCGTCCATGTAGACGTTGAAGGCGGGCTCGTCGAATTGCACGAGATCGACGCCGTCGGCCCGGAGCGCCTTGGCTTCCTCGTTCAGGAGTTCGGCGAACGCAAAGGCCATCTTGACGCGATCGCCATAGTAGCGATCGGCAATGGTGTCGATGATGGTCATCGGGCCGGGCAGGGTGAATTTCAGCTTCTTCTTGGTGTGCGTGCGGGCGACGCGCGCTTCGTCGGCGTGGACGCGTCCTTTGAGCCGGAGTGGGGCCACGACCTGAGGCACCATCGCCTTGTAGCGATCCTTGCGGATGCCCATCTCGACCTTGTGGGCGAAATCGATGCCCTCGATCTTCTCCAGGAAACCGTGGACGAAATGTTGCCGGGCCTGCTCGCCCTCGGTGACGATGTCGATCCCGGCATCCTCCTGGACCTTGACGGCAAGCATCGTCGCATCGCGCTTGGCGCGGACGAGCTCGTCGCCTTGCGACTTCCAGGGCGCCCAGAGCATGTTGGGTTCGGCGAGCCATTCCGGCTTCGGCAAGGAGCCGGCGATCGTGGTTGGAAACAGCATGGCGGCCCTCTCGGCGAGTTGTGATTGCGCCCCTTCCTGCCATGTCTTAACGTCGAGGTACAGAACAACAAAAGTCGCCTTGAAACCGGCGGCGTCGGACCGGAAACGCCATGATCGAATTCTTCTTCGACTGTTCCAGCCCCTGGACCTATCTCGCCTTCCACAACATCCAGCCGCTGGCCAGGGAGGTTGGCGCGGAGATCATCTGGCGGCCGATCCTGGTGGGCGGCATCTTCAATACGGTCAACCCAAGTGTCTATGCGCAACGTGAGACACCGGTGCCGCTGAAGGCGCGCTACATGAAAAAGGACCTTGCCGACTGGTCGCGCTCGGCCGGTCTCGCGATCAAGATGCCGCCGACGGTGTTTCCGGTCAACAGCGTCAAAGCGATGCGCGGCTGCATCTGGCTCGGGCAGGAAACGGTGCCTTTCGCCACGGCGGTGTTCGAGACCTATTGGGGCGAGGACAAGGACATCTCGCAGGACGCAGTGCTCGCCGAGATCTGCAGGAAGGTCGGCGTCGATGAGCAGAAATTCTTCGCGGGCATTTCCGGGCAGGGAATCAAGGATCAGCTCAAGGCCAACACCGAAGAAGTCGTCGCCCGCGGCGGCTTTGGCTCGCCGACGATCTTCGTCGGCAAGACCGACATGTATTTCGGCAATGACCGCCTGCCCTTGATCCGCGAGGCGCTGCTGCGCGGCAAGGCGAGCGCGGCCTGATGGTGCGGGCTGTCGTCTGCCGCGCGCTCGGCGCGCCCGAAAAATTGCAGATCGAAAAGTTTCCGTCGCGCGCCCTGAAGCCGGGCGAAGTGCGCGTCGCGATCCGTGCGGCTGGGTTGAATTTTCCAGACGTGCTGATGGCGGCCGGCGAGTACCAGCTCAAGCCGGAGCTGCCGTTTACGCCGGGAATGGAGGCGGCCGGCGACGTGACCGAGGTCGGCGCAGAGGCGAGCGGCGTCGCCGTCGGCGACAAGGTCATCGTCAAGATGCGGCACGGCGCCTTCACGGATGAAGCCGTGGCGACGCCGTCGCAGCTCACGTCGATGCCATCGACGTTCGACTATGCGGAGGCCGCGACTTATCTCGCCGGGCACGGCACCGCCTATCACGCGCTGATCGATCGCGGCCGGGTCGAGCCGGGCGAGGTGCTGCTGGTGCATGGCGCCGGCGGGGGCGTGGGCCTTGCTGCCGTCGAGATCGGGAAGATGCTGGGCGCGACCGTGATTGCGACGGCCTCCAGCGACGAAAAGCTCGCGATTGCCAGGGCGCGGGGCGCCGATCATCTCGTGCGCTACGACCGCGAGCCGTTTCGTGATGCCGTCAAACGTATCACCGACGGTCGCGGTGCCGACGTCGTGTTCGATCCCGTCGGCGGCGAAGTGTTCGAGAATTCGATGCGTTGCATCGCCTGGGGCGCACGGCTGCTGGTGATCGGCTTCACCGGCGGCATCGGCTCGGCGAAAACCAATCTCTTGCTGATCAAAGGCGCCAGCGTGCTCGGCGTGCGAGCGGGCGAAGCGGTACGCAAAAATCCCGCGCTCGGTGAGGTCAGGCTGAAGGCGCTGCTCCAATGGGCCGAGGAGGGCAAGCTGCGGCCCAACGTCTCGCACCGCCTGCCGCTGGAGGAGGTTGCGAAGGCGATGCGGTTGCTGATCGACCGCAAGGCGATCGGGCGCGTGGCGTTGGTGATGGAGTGACAGTGCCGTAGGGTGGGCAAAGGCGCGTGAGCGCCGTGCCCACCATTTATCGGCAACCGTGACAAGAATGGTGGGCACGCTTCGCTTTGCCCACCCTACGATGCCCTACTTGTATTCCCGCTCTGTCCACCACGGGAAATAATCCGGCATGTCGCTCGATACCTTGTTCTTGAACTGCGCAGGGCGCTTTTCCAGGAACGACACCACGCCTTCCTTCACATCGTCCGAGCGGCCGCGGGCGTAGATGCCACGGCTGTCGACCTTGTGGGCCTCCATCGGATCGTCGGCGCCCATCATGCGCCACATCATCTGGCGGATCAGCGCCACTGACACGGGCGCCGTCTTCGCCGCGAATTCCTTGGCGAGCGCGCGGGCGGTCGGCAGCAGATCATCAGGGGCTACGACCTTGCTGACGAGGCGACCGGCGAGGGCTTCCTGCGCCGGGAAGACGCGGCCCGAATAGCACCATTCCAGCGCCTGCGAGATGCCGACGATGCGCGGCAGGAACCAGCTCGAGGCAGCTTCCGGCACGATGCCGCGCTGGGAGAACACGAAGCCGAACCGCGCGGCATCGGACGCGATGCGGATGTCCATAGCGAGCTGCATGGTGACGCCGATGCCGACCGCGGGTCCGTTCACCGCGGCAATCACCGGCTTCAGGCACTTGAAGATGCGCAGCGTCACCTGGCCACCGCCGTCGCGCACCTGGGAATCACTGTAGTCGACCTTTCCGTCGGCGAAGCGCTTCACCGGCCCGCGCCGTGCGTCGCGATCAAAGGTGTCGGCACCAGACGAAAGGTCTGCGCCCGCGCAAAAACCGCGGCCGGCGCCTGTGACGATGATGGCGCGGACGTCGTCGTCCTTGTCGGCGGCGTCGAACGCGTCGATCAGTTCGGCTTGCATCTGCGCGTTGAAGGCGTTGAGCTTGTCGGGCCGGTTCAGCGTGATGGTGAGGATCTGCTCGGCGATTTCGTATTTAATCGTCTCATACGCCATGGTGGTTTCCTTCCCTGTCCTGAATTCTGTCTCGAAGAGACGTCATGCATGGCTGCCAGCGTCCGTTTTGCGCGGACTGGGCGTGTGGTGGCCAAGCTCTACTTCGCCGGCGGGCTGGGCCAGGGCTTCTGCGGGCCGCGCAGGCTCTCGAACGCCTTGGCCATGCCGAGCACGCCGATATCGTCGAAGCGGCGGCCGACGATCTGCACGCCGATGGGAAAACCCTTGGCGTCGAAGCCGCCGTTGATGGAGATCGCCGGATTTTCCGACATATTCCACGGAACGGTATAGGCGATATGCTCGAAAGGCTTCATGGGATCGTTGGTCGGCGAGGCCCACTCCGCCGGATAGTTCACGTTCGGCGCGGTCGGCGAGATCACATAGTCGAGTTCGCAGAACAGCTTCGATGCCGCGGCGCGGATTGCCATAGTCTGGTTGAAGCCACGGATAACGTCGACACCCGAGAGCTTCGCGCCGGACTCGCCCCACTTGAAAATGTAGGGCAGCACCTTTGCCTGTTCGGCGGGCGTCAGCTTCGACAGATCATCCCACATCCGCGCGCGCCAGAAATTGTCGAGGCCGTCGAGCATCTCGCGCGTGAGGATGCCGTCGACTTCGGTGACGACGGCGGCTGCGGATTCGAACGCTTTCGCCGCCTTCACAGCGACCTCGCGCACCGGTTTCTCCAGCGCCAGGCCAACGCCGGGATCGAGCATCAGTCCGATGCGGAGTTTGCGCGGGGATTTCTCCAGCCCCTTCCAGTTGAGGGGCTCCGCGGGCAGGCTCGTGCCGTCGCGCCGGTCGGGTTTTGCGATCGCGCTCATCATCAGCGCGCAATCGTCGACGGTGCGGGTCATAGGACCGGCGACGCGGCCGACATAGGCGGGATCGATCGGCACGCGTCCAAAGCTCGGCTTCAATCCGACGAGGCCGCACCAGCCCGCGGGCAGGCGGACCGAGCCGCCGATATCAGTCCCGAGATGCAGCGGGCCATAGCCGGCCGCGGCCGCGGCGCCCGCGCCGGCGCTGGAGCCGCCGGGATTTTTGGAGAGGTCCCAGGGATTACGCGCGAGCGCATGGAAAGAGGACAGCCCCGAGGACAGCATGCCGTAATCGGGCATGGTGGTCTTGGCGAAGATGATCGCACCAGCCTCGCGCAGCCGCGCGGCGGGTGGTGCGTCCTTCTCGGCCGGCACCAGCTTGACGCTGGCCGCGCCCAGCGGCACCGGCACGCCTTTGGTCGCGATGTTGTCCTTCACCGTCACCGGCACGCCGTCGAGCGCTCCGGACGGCTCGCCCCCGGTCCAGCGTGCGGTCGAGGCCTTCGCGGCCTCGCGCGCGCCGTCGGGATCGAATGCATAGAGCGCCTTGAGGTGCGGCTCCCAAGCTGCGACGTGCGCGAGCACGTCTTCCAGCACCTCGCTCGGCGAGAACTGCTTGGCGCGATAGCCCGCGATTAGATCGACCGCGGAGAGATCGTGCAGCGAGGTGACGTCCTCTTCGACGCTCTTTTTATGCATGGGCACCCACCGGCATCCGGGTCTCGATGATCCGGGCGAACATGCTGGCACCGATCGGCAGGATCTTGTCGTCGAGCACGAAGCCGGGATTGTGCACGGGCACCGAGCCGTCGTGGCCGACCCAGAAATAGGCGCCGGGAATGGTTTGCAGCATGTCGGCAAAATCCTCGCTGCCCATCTTCGGCTGGGCGCGGGTGATCACGTTGGCGGGGTCGACGATGGTGCGCGCGACGTCTTCGACCACCTTGGACTGCTCGACCTGGTTGACCAGCACATCGAAGGTGTCGCGGATGTCGACGTCGATCACGCACTGATAGGCGCTCGCGATGCCGGCGCAGATCGTGCGAATGCGTTCGCTGATCAGGGTGCGGACTTCTTTCGAGAAAGTGCGGATGGTGCCGCAAAGATGCGCTTCGCCGGGGATGACGTTGTACGCCGAGCCGGCGTGGATCTGCGTGATCGAGACGACTGCGGCCTGCAGCGGCTCGACGTTGCGGCTGACGATGGTCTGGATCGCCTGCGCCAGCGTGGTCGCGATGATCACAGCGTCCTTGGAGCGTTCGGGCATCGCGCCGTGCGCGCCGTAGCCGGTGATGCGGAGGTCGAAGAAGTCGGCGCTGGCCATCGCAGGGCCGGGAAGGATCGCGATCTCGCCGTGGTTGAGGTCCGGCGCATTGTGCAGGCCGTAGAGCTCGTCGCAGGGAAACTTCTCGAACAGCCCGTCCTTGATCATCGCGCGGGCGCCGCCGAGGCCTTCCTCGGCCGGCTGGAAGATCAGGTGTACGGTACCGTCGAAGTTCTTGGTCTCGGCGAGGTAGCGCGCGGTGCCGAGCAGCATGGTGGTGTGGCCGTCATGGCCACAGCCGTGGAAGCGGCCCGGGATTTTCGAACTCCATTTCAGATTGGTGTTCTCCTCCATTGGCAGCGCGTCCATGTCGGCGCGAAGCCCGATGCGCTTGCCGCTCGACCCCTTGCCCTTGATGATTCCGATCACGCCGGTGCCGCCGAGACCGCGATGCACCTCGATGCCCCAGCTCTTCAGCTTGTCGGCGACGATGCCGGAGGTGCGCACTTCCTCGAAGCCGATTTCCGGATGGGCGTGGAGGTCGCGCCTGATAGCGGTGAGTTCGTCGGCATAGCCGTCGATGCGGTCAATCGTGGGCATGTGTTCTGTCCAGTTAGCGTGAGGAGGGAGTGAAAACCGGGCCGTTCGGCTTGATGCGGATGCCCGGCCGCAGGCGTGTCCATGGCAGCGTGGCTGTGTCGGCCGGCATCGCGCCGGGGGCAGCGCAGATCATCAGCTTTTCCGCGATCGGCTCGAAATCCGCGCGGAAGTGCACCGAGCTCTTGTTGACCAAAATCTTCTCTTCGGTCGGCTCGATGCCGACATAGCGGTACATGGCCTGATCGGCGAGCTGCGCCTTGTGCGAGGAGACGACGATTCGGACGTCGCCGATGCGAAGGCAGGCGGACGCGCCCATCTCCATCTCGCGGCCGCCATAGTAGGGCCCGGGCGCGATGAAGCGGCCATCGGAGAGCTTTTCAACGACGAAGGTCTCACGATAGGGCTCATCGCCGGGAATGCCGGACTTGCCGCCGAGCGACAGCGTCACGGTGGCGCCGACGCCGGCTGCATGCGCGGCCTTGGCCGATTCCGGATCGTAGATCGCACCGGTCGCGGCGCTGGCCTTGTTGCGGACCAGCGCTCGTAGCATTCCGGTGGTGTCGGAATCGCCGCCGGCGCCGGGATTGTCCTGGGTGTCGGCGATGATGATCGGCTTGCTCGCGCCCTTCGAGAGTTCCATCGCGTGGCGCACGCCGTCATCGGGTGACCAGATCTTGCCGTCGAAATCGTCCTCGTGGCTTTCGATCAGCTTCACGATCGCATCCGCCGCGCGATCGGCATCGGCTTGCGTCTTGCCAAAGGCGAACACGCTCGGCCCGCAATCGCGGAAATCGGCGGCGGGGAAGCCGGGTGCGAAGGACAATGTCGGAACCGCATCGCTCTCCAGCGCGGCAAGCTTTTCGTAGATGCCCTTGGTGGGCTGGTCGTTGGTGCACTGCCAGCTGATCGGGATCAGGAACGGCAATTGCCGGAAGGCTTTTGCGAAACGCTGCTTTGTCTTCAGCAGCAATGCGAGATGTTGCGCGCAGGCGCGGCCGGTCTCGGCCATGTCGACATGGGGATAGGTGCGGTAGGCGATCAGCGCGTCCGCATGCTCCATCATCTCGGGGGTGACGTTGGCGTGGAGATCCAGGCTGGTGACCAGCGGAATGTCCTTGCCGATGACGCGGCGCACGCGCGCCAGGATCTCGCCTTCGCCGTCGTCGAGATGTTCCGTGACCATCGCGCCGTGCAGATCGAGATAGACGGCGTCGATCGGGCCGGCGGCTGCAATTCCGTCGACCATGACCTTCACGATGCGCTCGAAGGCGTCCCTGGTGACATGCGCCGAGGGGCTCGCGCCGCAGGCAATCGTCGGAACGAGTTCCCAGCCGTGGGCCTCGGCGCTGTCGACGAAACCGGCGAGGCCGACATTGATTCGGCGCATCACCTTCAGCACGTCGGGACCTTGCGTCATTGCCGGCCAGCCGCCGCCGTGCTGGAAGTCCGCGAAGGTCGCCTTCGTCGGAGCGAAGGTGTTGGTCTCGTGCAGGAAGCCGCCGACGGCGATACGTGTCATCAACTCAAGTCCAGCAATTGAAAGTGCGCGACGTTAGCCCTGTGCTTGCGGCGAGAGCAAGCCGGGAAGCAATCGCGCCATGCATGGCGTCAGGCCGTTTTGGGAATGCTTGTCGCAACCGCCGTCATTGCGAGCGAAGCGAAGCAATCCAGAATCCCTCCGCGGGGACAGTCTGGATTGATCTTCCCCCAAAAAAGTGGACATGGATCAAGCCGATTTTAGCTCCATCTCGACCGGGCTGATATAGCCGATGGCCGAGTGTCTTCGGGTCTGATTGTAGAAGCCTTCGACGTAAGCGAAGATGTCGCGCTCGGCTTCATTGCGGGTCTCATATTGACGGTGATGGATCAGTTCGGTCTTGAGGGTGTGGAAGAAGCTTTCCATCGGGGCATTGTCGTAGCAGTCGGCTCTGCGGCTCATTGAAGGCCGGAAGCCGGCGGCTTGCAGTGCTTGGCGGTACTCGGTTGAAGCGTATTGGGCGGATTCAAACGGTCGTCGCAACACCAGGAGTTTGGAGGTTGCGATGAACGTTGTAAGGCGCAGATCGGCGCGGTCAGGACGAGCCCCATT
>NZ_JBEPRQ010000009.1:0-248632 GCF_040548425.1 Bradyrhizobium sp. i1.15.2
CAGACCCGAAGACACTCGGCCATCGGCTATATCAGCCCGGTCGAGATGGAGCTAAAATCGGCTTGATCCATGTCCACTTTTTTGGGGGAAGATCAGTATCTTTCCGCGGGTCGCAGTCTGGATTGCTTCGCTTCGCTCGCAATGACGGAGGACGCGGCGTGCCATCCCTCACATCATCCCGCTCTCTTCCTCTTCCGCCTGCTCGATCAGCGTCTCGCTCACCATGACCTCGCGGCGGGGGACGACGAAGATCATCGTGCAGGCGCAGAGCAGGGAGATCGCCAGCACCGCGGCGGTGAGCGGCAGCGTGGTCGCGGAATGGCCGCCGAGATAGGCGCCGAATTGCGACATGAGCGCGCCGATGCCCTGCTGGAGAAAGCCCATCGCACCTGATGCGGTGCCGGCGGCCTCGGGACGGACGCTGATCGCGCCGGCGGCCGAGTTCGCCATCACGAAAGCATTGCCGACCATCACGATCATCTGCGTGCCGAACAGCCAGGCGGGTGCCTCGTTCCAGCCGGTGAAACTCCACAGCAGGTTCAACAGGCTGCCGCAAAGCTGGAGCGCGAGGCCGAACCAGATCAACTTCTCCAACGAGTGCCTGGGCGCGAAGCGCACGCAGAGCAGATTGCCGACGAGATAGGCAAAACCCGTCGTCGCGAACCACGCGCCGTATTCAGCGCTGGTCCTGCCCATCTGCGTCACCACGATATAGGGGCCGCCGCCGGCGAAGGTGAAGATGATCTGCGAGGCCAGCACCTGGCACATCACGTAGCCGACGAAGGCGCGGTTGCGGATCAGGATGCCGACATCGCCGCGAAAGCCGCTGCCGGCGGCGCGGTCTCGGCGGGTCTCGGGCAGCGCGAATGCGATGCCGATGGCGACAATGATCGCGGCGACGGTGATGGCGTAGAAGATCGCGCGCCAGCCGAACGCGGTTTCGATCAGGCCGCCGCTGAGCGGGGAGACCATCTGCCCGATCATGAGCGCCGCGACCACGAGGCTGATCATCGAGGCGACGCGATCGCGCTCGTAGATGTCGCGGATGATGGCGCGGCTCACCACCATGCCGGCGGCGCCGCCCAGCGCCTGGAAGAAGCGCGCGGCGATCAGCTGCGGTAGGGTTTCCGCGAAGATGCAGGCGACGCTGGCGACTACCATCAGCGCCAGTCCTCCGAGCAGCACCGGTCGTCGCCCGAAACGGTCCGACAGCGGGCCCATGATGAGTTGCGACAGCGCGATGCCGACCATGTACAGTGAGACTGTCATCTGCGCGACCGAGATGTCGCTGCCAAAGGTCGTCGCCAGTACCGGCAGCGCCGGAACCAGCATGTAAAGCGAGATCGGCGCGATGCCGGTCATGACGACGAGCAGCAGCAAAACCACGCGCGAGGTCGCGAGGTTGTGTTGCGCCGTTTCCGGCGGCTTGCTGATCATGCCGTGCATGCGTGTCCGTCTCGCAGAAATTCGAATCGGACTGTAGCGCGCTCGCACAAGACGCATATCGGCGTTTCGGAATGCGGCTATACGGATTCCGGGACGGTTATAATGGCGGCGCGATGAGGACGGATTTGGCGCGCTGCTCGCGTCAAAAACTCGGTATCATCGCCCGGCTTGACCGGGCGATCCAGTACGCCGCGGCGTCTCCGCATACGTTTGCTGTCTCTGGAATACTGGATTCCCCGCCTTCGCGGGGAATGACAGCGGGGGTGGAAATGAGCATTGCGCAAATCGCGTGGTGCTATGCGTCGAGACCGTGAACGACGCGCTTACGCCTTCAACTCCGCCGTGGCCTGGTCCAGCCAGGCCTTCGTCGTCGCGTCCAGCGCCGGCCGCACCTCGGTCCTGACGCGCGCGTGGTAGGCGTTGAGCCAGTCGAGTTCGTCCTTGCCCAGCATGCCGACATCGATCAGCCGGCGGTCGATCGGCGCCAGGGTCAGCGTCTCGAACGCGTTCATCGATTTTTCCGCGCCCTTGATGTCGGCAGCGACCACCAGTTCGAGGTTCTCGATGCGGATGCCGAAACCGTCGGTCTTGTAGTAGCCGGGCTCGTTGGACAGGATCATGCCGCGCTTCAGCGGCGTGGTGCCGAGCTTCGATATCCGCGCCGGTCCTTCGTGCACCGAGAGATAGCTGCCGACGCCGTGGCCGGTGCCATGCTCGAAATCGACGCCGGCGGCCCAGAGATATTGCCGTGCCAGTGTGTCGAGCTGCGCGCCGGTGGCGCCATCGGGAAATATCGCCCGCGCGATCGCGATGTGACCGCGCAGCACACGCGTGAAGCGGTCGCGCATCTCGTCGGTGGGCTCGCCCACGGCCATGGTCCGGGTGACGTCGGTGGTGCCGTCTTCGTATTGTGCACCTGAATCGATCAGCAGCAGATCGCCGGGTACGATCCGCCGGTTGCTCTTGCGGGTGACGCGGTAGTGCACGATCGCGCCATTCGGGCCGGTGCCCGATATGGTCGGGAACGACACATCCTTCAGTGCGCCGGTATCGCGGCGGAACGTCTCCAGCGCCTCGACCGCGTCGATCTCGGTGAGCTTGCCGCTTGCCGCCTCGCGGTCGATGAAGGCGAGGAAGCGTGCCAGCGCTACGGCGTCGCGCCGGTGCGCCGTTTGCGTGCCCTTGATCTCGGTCGTGTTCTTGACCGCCTTGAGCAGCGCGATCGGATCGCTGCCGCGCACCGGCTTGCCGCCAGCACCCGTGATCAACCGGCTGAGGGCGTCGGCCGCGGTCGCATTGTCGAGCGCGATCGATCCACCGCTCTTGGCGAGCGCCATCAGCGTTGGCGCCATTGCATCGGGCTCGCGCACCTCGGCGGACTGCTCGAGATGGTCGCGGGTCAAATTTGAGAGCTTGCGGTGATCGATGAAGATGGTGGGACGACCGTCCTTCGGCACCAGCGCATAGGACAGCGGCAGCGGCGTATGCGCGACGTCGGCGCCGCGGATGTTGAAGGTCCAGGCCACGGCATGGCTGTCGGACAGCACCAGCGCATCGACGCCGAGCTTGCCGATCTCGCTCCTGATCTGCGTCAGCTTCTCGGCTTCAGTCACGCCGGCATGTTGCATCCCGTGCACCGTGACCGGCGCAATCGGCGGCTGTGGCCGGTCCTGCCAGATCGCATCGACCGGATTGCTGTCGACGGCGACCAATTCGGCACCGGCCTTGGCGCAGGCGGCGGACAAACGCTCGGCTGCCGCAAAAGTGTGCAGCCACGGATCAAATCCTAGGCGGTCGCCGGCCTTCAGGTGTGCCGATATCCAGCTTTCCGGCGGGGGATCGATCAGAGATTCCACGGCCCACGCCCTTGAATCGACCTGCTTGGCCGCCTGGATCGTGTAGCGACCATCGACGAACAATGCGGCCTCGTGCGTCAGCACCACCGCCAGTCCCGCCGAGCCCGTAAAACCGGTCAGCCAGGCCAAACGCTCTTCCGACGGCGGCACGTACTCATTCTGCTGCTGATCGGCGCGTGGAATCACGAAACCGGTCAGCTTGCGGCGGGCGAGTTCTTCACGGAGCGCGGCCAGCCGCGCCGTCAATGCGACGCCGGCCTCGGGCTCCTCGAATGTCTGGAAGTGCGCTTCGAACATGGTGGATCACTTTAGGATCATGCGGATCAGTCCGCAATGTAGACGCATTTGAGGTCGCATCTGGCATGGACTGTGCTTGAACAGTTCCATTCGAATTGAGTGGAGTACAGGATGCGGCAGTTGCGCTTCGTCCGGATAACAGGGAAATTCGAGCAAGTTGTTCATCTCAACGACGAGGGGACACTCGATGCCAGCGTTCACGTTTGAGAAGATTACGCCGCCGGTGCGCCGCGCCCCGGCTCCGGCAGCACCGAAGAAACCGCGCGGCCTCATCAACCAGATGATCGACCGTTTCGCTGAACGCCGCGCGAGGCGCGCCTCGCAGGCCGAGCGCGCGATGCGCCGGGACGAGAAGGCCGCAAAGTAGCGGCACCTACGGCAGCCCCCCGACTCACCCCATCTTCCGCAGCAACAGGCTGCTCCACCCCTCGATCCGCAAGTGCTTCAGAGGCACGAGGCCGCGCGCGCGGTAGGCGGCGATCACGGCGGGGACCTGGGGCGTCAACAGGCCGGAGAGGATGACGCGCCCGCCAGGTGCGAGGTGCCGCGTCAACGGGCCCGCCAATTGCCGTAACGGATTGGCAAGGATGTTGGCCAGCACCAGGTCGAACGGGCCGCATCTGCCGAAATCAGCCGCCGCGAAGCCGGTGGCGCGGATTGCTCGCACATGGTGACCGACCTCGTTCAACGCGGCGTTCTCGGCTGCCACCTTGACCGAGGCCGGGTCGATGTCGGAGGCCAGCACCGCGCGATGCAGCACCTTCGCCGCCGCTATCCCCAGCACGCCGGTCCCGGTGCCGAGGTCGAGCACGCGGCCGGGCCGGGTGCTTTTCAGGACATGGTCAAGCAGGAGTAAACAGCCGCGCGTGGTACCGTGATGGCCGGTGCCGAAGGCGAGAGCCGCCTCGATCTCGACGGCGAGCTTGTTCGGCGCCACGCGGTCGCGATCATGGCTGCCGTGGACGACGAAGCGTCCGGCCGGCACCGGGACGAGATCTTCCAGGCTCGCCTTGACCCAGTCCCTGGCTTCGACGGTGTCGAAGGCCAGCGTGTCCGCGATCTCATTTCCTGCTGCGGTTGCAACGAGTTCGCGCAGCCAAGCCCGGTCCGGCGCGTTCGCGAAATGCAGCGCAACGTCCCACTGTCCGTTCGGCTGTTCGAAGGCGGCGACCGCCGCATCGTCCTCGAAGAACATTTCGGTTAGGACGTCGACAATGCGCCTGGCGGCGATCTCGCCGCCGATCGAAAAACTGGCGCGATGGGTGGGGGAAGGCTGCATTCTCTGGTTTCCGTCCGGTTCAATTTTTGGAACTTTTGTTCCCGATTTTTCGCATAACTTGCATTCACGAGGTTAACCCGACCTCAGGTTGTGCCACGTAGATTTGCGGGTGTTGGGCAACCCACACAGTTCGAAATGGAATAGGAGGCGAGACTTGAAGCGCATGATTTTGAAGTTCTGGACCGACGATTCAGGTGCAACCGCAATCGAGTACGGCCTGATTGCAGCCGGTATCGCGCTGGCGATCATCACCGTGGTGAACGGCCTGGGCACCACCCTGAACGACAAGTTCACTTCGATTAGCAGCTCCTTGAAGTAATTTCCGCCTTCCATTTCCCGGCGAGGCCAATTCTCCATACGACTGCTTTCGAGCCGCGCCCGTCGGGGGAATTGCCCCCTGGCGGGCGAAGTCGTTTTTGGGAATTGGCTTGCACAGAATGCCCACAGGCTATCCGCTGGTTTTTCCGGACTTTGTCCACGGATTATCCCGCCGTTCATCCCCGGATTTTCCACCAATTTGTACCAAGCTTGGAGGGGCGTAACCCAGCGCCCTTTCACAGCTCTGCCAACAGGCTGTCCACAGCTTATCCACGGGCTTATCCACGACTTCCGAACAGCGACCGGTGATCCCTCAGGATTGCCTGCGCGGCGTTGTGGCCGGGCGCGCCGGTGACGCCGCCGCCGGGATGGGCGCCGGAGCCGCAGTGATAGAGGCCCCTCACGGGTCCGCGATAATCGGCGTGGCCCAGCATCGGCCGGGCCGAGAACAGCTGGTTCAGCGTCAGCGCACCGTGGAAGATGTCGCCGCCGAGCAGGCCGAACTGCCGTTCGAGATCGAGCGGTGACAGGATTTGGCGGCCGAGCACGCTGGTCGCAAAACCCGGCGCGTATTTGTCCACCGTCGCGATCATGAGGTCGGCGACCTCGTCGCGATGGTCGTCCCACGACTTTCCATCGGGAAGCTCCGGCGCGACATGCTGGCAGAACAGGCTCGCGACATGTTGTCCTGCGGGCGCGAGCGTATCGTCGAGCGTCGAGGGGATCAGCATTTCCACGACGGGCTCTCGGCTCCAGCCGTGCGCGCGGGCATCGAGAAAGGCGCGGTCCATGTAGCCGAGACTGGGAGCCAGGATGATGCCGGAGGTGAGATGATCGCCGACGCCCGGCAGTGCCGTGAAGGAGGGCAGGCGGTCCAGTGCCACGTTCATGCGGAAGGTGCCGGAGCCGTTCTTCCAGTGCCGGATGCGGTCGAGAAAGTTTTGGGGAAGCGCATCGGCGGCGACCAGCCGCGTATAGAGCAGCTTCGGATTGACGTTGGATGCGACATATCTCGCGCGGATGGTCGTGCCGTTCTCCAGCGCTACGCCGACCGCGCGGTCGCGCTCGAGGATGACCTCGCGCACGCCTGCATCGGTGTCGATCACGACGCCGCGGTCGCGTGCGGCGCGCGCCATGGCCTGCGTGATCGCGCCCATGCCGCCGATGGCGTGACCCCAGACGCCCTTCTTGCCGTTCACCTCGCCAAACGCGTGATGCAGCATCACATAGGCCGAGCCCGCGGCGTAAGGGCTGGCATAATTGCCGACGATGGCATCGAAGCCGAACAGCGCCTTGATCAGATCGTGCTCGAAACGTTCGTCCAGCATCTCGCCAGCCGAGCGGGTGAAGAGATCGAGCAGGCTGCGGCTCTGCTCCAGCGACAGCCCGCGCAGGATATTGGCGCTCTGGAATGCGTTCACGGCCTCGCGGATCGATGCCGTGCCGAAACCATCGAGCAGGTTGGGCGGCGCGCGCAGCACGAACTGCCGAAGCACGTCGGCGATATCTTCCAGCTCGCGCGAAAACCCGTCGAGCGCGTTTGCGTCGCGCGCGCTCAGCCGTGCGACGGACGCCTGCGTCCGCCCCTCGCCGGTGAGAAGATAGCTGCCGTCTGCCGCGGGCAGAAAATTCTGCGCGCGCCGTTCGACGATCCTGAGGCCCTGTTCGGCCAGCTTCAAGTCGCGGATCACCTGCGGATTGAGCAGGCTCACAGTGTAGGCCGCGACCGAATTGCGGAAGCCCGGATGAAATTCCTCCGTGACCGCGGCCCCGCCGACCACCTTGCGGCGCTCGACCACGCGCACGCGCAAGCCGGCCATCGCGAGATACGCCGCGCAGGTGAGGCCGTTATGGCCAGCGCCGATGATGATGACGTCGGTTTCGGTCATGCGCCCCTGGTGCTGTCATTCCGGGATTCGCGAAGCCCGAACTGTGGTGCGGGCTCCGCACCGGAGAATCTCGAGGTTCCGGGTTCGATGCTGCGGCCGCGCTTCGCGGTCCCGTCGCATCGCCCGGCACGACCGTCTTATATCAAGCATTTCCCGCTGCAACATCACGAGACCCTTTATTGCCCGTTCAGGCGCCTTGTGCTCCATTGCGCGCGCCCGGCACCCGCCGGGATTATGCCGGAGCTTCCATGGATTCGATCGTGCAACCCGCCGCCACGGAGCAGTCATCCTCGTCACGCAACCGGCTGCTGCTGACGGTCTACACCGCAGCGATCTTCGTCAGCGCGCTGTTGCTGTTCTCGGTGCAGCCGCTGTTCACCAAGATGGTCCTGCCGCGGCTCGGCGGCTCGCCGGCGGTGTGGTCGGTGGCGATGGTGTTCTTCCAGTCGTTGCTGCTGGCGGGCTACGCCTATGCGCATGTGTTGATGCAGGTGAGGAATCGCATCGTTCCGGTGGTGGTGCATCTCCTGCTGCTGATCGCGGCCTTCGCCACGCTGCCGCTCGGCATCGCGTCCGCCTATGGCGATCCGCCCGCTTCGGGCTACGCGATCTGGCTGCTTGGCCTGTTCGTGATCTCGATCGGACTGCCGTTCTTCGCGCTCGCCGCCAACAATCCGTTGCTGCAGGCCTGGTTCGTCCGCACCGGGCATCCTGCCGGACATGATCCCTATTTCCTCTATGCGTCCTCCAACATCGGCAGCTTCCTCGCCCTGCTGTCCTATCCATTCCTGCTGGAGCCGATGTTCACGCTGCACACGCAGAACCGGCTCTGGACCGGCGGTTACGGCATTCTGATCGTCCTGATCGCCGCCTGCGGCGTGCTGCTGTTGCGCTCGCCGAAGCTCGCCATGGTCGATGTGCGAACCGAGGATTTGAATGCGCCGGCGCCCGGTTTCGTGACGCGGCTGCGCTGGATATTCCTCGCCGGAGTGCCGTCCGGCCTGCTCATCGCCGTCACCGCGCACATCTCGACCGACGTTGCGGCAGCGCCCCTGCTGTGGGTGCTGCCGCTGTCGCTGTATCTCTTGACCTGGGTGGTGGTGTTCCAGTCGCGGCCGCTGCTGCCGCACAAATGGATGCTGATGCTCCAGCCGGTCGCGATCGCGGGCGTCGTCTTCCTGCTGGCGTTCGGCGGCGAACAGAACCTGCTGCTGACGCTCGGCGGCCATCAATTGTGCTTCTTCGTCATCGCGATGGCCTGCCACGGCGAATTGGCGCGGACCCGGCCGGCCGCGAAATATCTCACCGGATTCTATGTCGCGCTGTCGTTCGGCGGCATGGTCGGCGGCCTGTTCGCAGGGCTCGTTGCGCCGTTCACATTCTCCTGGATCGCCGAATATCCGATCCTGGTCGCGCTTGCCGCGCTGTGCCGGCCGCCCGCGAACGAGCGGCTGGCGGGCTTCATCAAATGGTACTGGCTGGCGCTTGCCGCGCTCGCCGTCGTGCTCGTTGCGCCGTCCATGACGACGGGCGGGCTGTCGACCTGGTTCGAGGATCATCGCGTCTGGGTGGCCGGCGGCGTTGGCGTGCTCGCCGCCCTGCTGGCGCTGGCGGTCAACGCCGGCCGCTGGAAGATATTCGCCACCGTCGCGCTCGCGCTGGCGTTGATCCGGGTTTATCCGGCGGATGAAGGCCGCGTCACCACGGTGCGCAGCTTCTTCGGCGTGCACAAGATCGTGGTGACGCCCGGCGGCTATTTCCACGTGCTGATGCACGGCACCACGATCCACGGCGCCGAGCGCTTCCTCAACAATGACGGCACGCCGGTCACCGGACGGCCCGAGCCGATCACCTACTACCACAAGGATGGCGGCATCGGTCAGGCCGTGACCGCGATCCGGGAGCGCAAGGGCGCGCCCTTGAAGGTCGCGGCGATCGGCGTCGGATCGGGCACGCTCGCCTGCGCCGCCGAGCCTAGCGAGAGCTGGACCTTCTTCGAGATCGATCAGTCCATGGTCGACGCGGCAAGCGATCCGAAGAATTTCCGCTATATCTCGAGTTGCATGCCGGGCCTGAAGCCGGTGATCGGCGATGCTCGCCTCACCTTCGCGAAGGAGCCGGACGGCGCCTATGATCTCATCATCGTCGATGCCTATTCGTCGGATGCGATCCCGATCCATCTTGCGACCGAAGAGGCGATGAAGATCTACAAGGACAAGCTCGCTCCGCACGGCGCCGTGGTGATGCACGTGTCCAACCGCCACCTCGATCTCGAGACCGTCGTGGTCGGCATCGCCGATGCCAACGATCTCAAGAGCTGGGTCTACAACGAGGATTCGGGGCGCGATGGCGACTATATCTTCTCGACCGACGTCGTCATCTCCGCCCGCGAGAATGCCGACGTCGGCAGGCTCGCATCGTCGAAATCATGGGAGCAGACCGAAGCCGACGACCGGGTGCGGGTCTGGACCGACGATTACTCCAACATTCTGGGCGCGCTGTACCGGCGTTTGCGGGACGGGGAGTAGGGGCACTTCGTAGCCGGATGGAGCGCAGCGCAATCCGGGACGTTCTTGCCTCGCGGTGATTAACGGCCCCGGATTTCGCTGCGCTCCATCCGGGCTACAGCAGAAAGCCTGCGGCTCGGCCTCACGGCGTCACCGGTGTCCCCGCGGGCAACGCAATTGCCTTCTCGCCCGCGACTTGCCGCAACAAATCGGGCCTGTCGGAGATGATGCCGTCGACGCCGATCTCGATCATCCGCGCCATGTCCTCAGGCTTGTTGACCGTCCAGACCACGACGTGCAGCCCGAGCGCGTGTGCCTCGGCGATCAGCGCCGCGGTCACATCGCCGAAATAGGGCGACCAGATCGCGCCGCCCGCAGCCTTGATGGTTCGGGGCAGCGACCCGCCGTGATCGGCCGGGCTGAATCCCGCCGTCCAATTGGTCGCCTTGTCCAGCGCCACCGTCTGGCTCGAGCCGCGCTGGAGCGTCAGGTACACCGTCGGCATCTTCGATGCCCGCTGCTGGACGAGCAGCAGGGTCCGCCAGTCGAACGACTGGATCATGACGCGGTCGGAGAATTTTTCGGCCTCGATCAGCGCGAGCAGCCTGGTGACGAAAGCTTGCGGATCGAGCGTCTCGTCCGGATGGTTCGGATCGATCTTGGTCTCGATGTTGAAGCGCACCCGATTGTTGCCGGATTTGCGCACCAGCGCGAAAAGTTCGCTCAAGGTCGGAATGCGGGTCCCGGGCACGGCGCGCTGGTCGGGGAATTGCTTTGCGTAAGGGCTGTCCGGACGTATCTGGCCGACGTCGTAGCTCCTGACCTGCTCGAGCCGCAGCTTCACGAAGGGCGTGCCGGGAGCCGCGACATAGGCGCCGCTCGCATCCCGCGTGATATCAGGGTTGAGCCCGCGCTCATGCGAGACGACGACTTCGCCGTCGGCGGTGATGCCGACGTCGAGCTCCAGCGTGTCCACGCCCATCGACAGCGCGTTGGCGAACGCCGGAAGCGTGTTTTCCGGCAGCAGTGCCCGCCCGCCGCGATGGGCCTCGAGATCGAAAGCCGAATCAAATGCCATGGCCGGTCCCGCAATGAGAAGTGACAGTACGGTCAAGATCGTCGCAGCACGTGACGGCATGGCGGCTCATGGGGCAAGCGGAAAGGGATATTTGAACGCATTTGGGCATGTCCGGCCCATAGTATAGGCTTTCGTGGCTGTTGAAACCTTGGGCGGTGGCTTGGGTTGCGGCCGCCGCGAGGGTATGTACTCATGGTCGGCGCCCTGGAATCCTGCCCGTGCAGCAGCAACGCGATCATCGAATTATTCGTAGCCGGCATTTTCGCCGGATGCAGCGCCGGCATTTCATCATCTTCGACGTTTTGCCCTTCGTCGGCACGCTGCTGGCGCTGGTGCTTCTGCTCTACCGCCCGATCGGCGCGGCGGAGCTTGGCCTGTTCGTCGGCTTTTGGCTGGTCACCGGCCTCGGCCTCACCGTCGGCTATCACCGGCTCTTCACCCACCGCGCCTTTGCGACCTCCACGGTGATGAGTGCGATCCTGGTCGTGATGGGATCGATGGCCGGCCGCGGTCCCATGCTGTCCTGGGCGGCAATGCACCGCCGGCACCACGAATTGTCCGATCACGACGGCGATCTGCATTCGCCGCGGCTGCACGGCGAGGGCCCGTTCGGCCGCCTGCGCGGCTTCCTGCACGCGCATTTGACCTGGATGATCGAGCACGATTATCCCAACGTTGCGCACTATGTCCCGGATCTGATGGCGGATCGCAGGCTGGTTGCCGTCAACAGCTACTACTACACTTGGGTCGGTCTCGGCCTGGTGCTGCCGGCCGCGATCGGCGGCGTCGCCACCATGAGCCTGTGGGGCGCGCTGACCGGCTTGCTCTGGGGCGGCGTGGTGCGCATGTTCGTGGTCGAGCAGACCATGTCGGCCATCAACTCCGTGATGCACAGCTTTGGCGCGCAGCCCTTCGTCACCCGCGACGACAATAGCCGCAATCTCGGTGTGATGGCCTGGCTTGCCTGGGGCGAGGGCTGGCACAACAATCACCACGCCTTTCCCTATTCCGCGGCCTTCGGCCTGCGCTGGTTCGAATTCGATCCCGGCTTCATCTTCATCCGCGCCCTGGAAGCGCTCGGATTGGCCTGGGACGTCAAGGTGCCGAGCGAGGAGAAGATTGCGCGACGCATGCTGCGGCAGCCGGGCGACGCTGCGCCCGACCTCGAAACGGGCTGAGCATCATCCGCCGGCTCACGCCGGCGATGGCGCAGCTGAACCGATGCTGTTCAACGACTATCCCTTCCTCCTGGTCTTCCTGCCCGCGGCGCTGCTGATCTATCGCTTGGCCGATCCCTATCCGCATCTGCGCATCGGCGTGCAGGTCGCGCTTTCGCTCGCCTTCTATGCCTGGGGCAGCCCGTCCTTCATCCTGCTCCTGATCGGCTTGATCGTGATCAACTGGCTTGCCTCGGTCGCCTATGGGCGCGTGAAGTGGCCGGCGGTGCTGAC
Organism: Bradyrhizobium sp. i1.15.2; assembly: GCF_040548425.1. Classification (NCBI taxonomy): domain Bacteria; kingdom Pseudomonadati; phylum Pseudomonadota; class Alphaproteobacteria; order Hyphomicrobiales; family Nitrobacteraceae; genus Bradyrhizobium; species Bradyrhizobium sp. i1.15.2. Next base: position 12,122 of record NZ_JBEPRQ010000009.1, read on the forward strand.
GCTGGTGCTCATGCTCGATCTCGCGGTGCTGGCGTTGTTCAAATACGCCAACTTCCTTCTCGCCAATCTCGGTCTGGTGTTGGGTACGACGTTGCCGGTGCTCGATGTCGGACTGCCGCTCGGCATCTCCTTCTTCACCTTCCACCACATCATGTATCTGGTCGACTTGAAGCGCGGGAGGGCGCCGCTCTATGCGCTCGACCGCTACGCGCTCTACATCACCTTCTTCCCGCAGGCGATCGCCGGCCCGCTGGCGCGCTGGTCGGAGGTGATGCATCAGTTCGGCAGGCAGATCTACGTTCCGGGCTGGCAGCGCCAGTTCTGCGTCGCGACCTGCTTCATCGCGATCGGCCTGTTCGAAAAAATCGTGATCGCCGACGGCCTCGCGCATCTGCTCGATCCAATCTACACCCAGGCAGGGAACGGGCCGCTCCCGAGCGGCGACGCCTGGCTTGCCTTCTGCTTCTCCTTCCAGATCCTGTTCGACTTCTCCGGCTATTCCGACATCGCGATCGGCCTCGGCCTGCTGTTCGGCGTACAGCTGCCGTACAATTTCAACGCCCCGCTGCGCTCGACCAATATCCAGGATTTCTGGCAGCGCTGGCACATCACCCTGATGCTGTTCCTGCGCGACTACGTATTCTATCCGCTCGTCAATCTCCGCCTGCTGCCGCGGCACTGGCTTCCCGTACAGTTTTTCGCCGCCATGATGATCACGATGGCGCTGTGCGGCCTCTGGCACGGCGCGAGCTGGACCTTCGTGCTGTGGGGCGTGCTGCACGGGCTTGCGCTGGTCGCCTGCACGTTGTGGCGTCGCTATGGCCCGAATTTCCCGTCATGGCTCGGCTGGGCGCTGACCGTCCTGTTCGTGCTCGCGACCGGCGTAATTTTTCGCGCGGGATCGGTGGAGGCGGCATGGCATGTCTTCGCCGGATTGGTTTCGCCGCTGCCGCTCGAGCGCGGAAAGCATTTGTGGCCGCTGATCGCAGCGCCGCTGTTCGCCTTCCTGCTGCCGGCGAGCCAGGACATTGTGGCGGTGCTCACGCGCCGTCCCAATCCGTGGCTCGCAGGTCTGCTCGGTCTTGGGCTGTTCGCATTGCTGCTTCACATGGGTGGTCGGGATCTCCATGAGTTCGTCTACTTCAAATTCTGAGACCGACCCCGGCTGGGGCCGGAGCTTGCTCGCGTGTCTGGGCACGCTGATCGGCGCTGCGCTGCTGTTGCTCGCACTGATGGTGGCGGTCGATCCCTATGACAGCGGCAAGCTCGGTCTGTTCGGCATCGAGGGCGTCGACAATCGTCTGACCCAGATCACGGCCGCGAGCCGCGCGAGGAATCCGGATTTCAATGCCGCTATCCTGGGTAATTCGACGGCGCAGATGATCGAGCCGACGGAATTGTCGCGCGCGACCGGCCTGCGCTTCGTGCAGCTCTACATGACCGGTGCGTTTCCCCGCCAGGAGCTCGCGGTGCTGTACTTCTTCCTCCGAAATCACAAGGATGTTGGTGCACTGGTGGTCGTGACTGACCCCGGCTGGTGCGCGCATGCACGGGCCAAGGAGGAGGGCGGCGTCCCGTTTCCCGACTGGCTCTACGACAGAAGCGTCGTCACTTACGCTGCACGGCTGATCTCCTGGCAGGCGATCGAGCACGCTTTTCAGCGCATCAGTATCGGGCTTGGTCGCCGACCACGGATGAACCCCGACGGCTTTGTCAGCTATGAGGACATCTGGCCGCCGGGTCAATTCAAGGAAGTCGGCTGGCCCAGGGATCCGGCGCCGTCCTCGTCCACCGAGATGCGGGCGACATTTCCCGAGATCGCTGTGCTCGCAGATACCGTCAGGACATTGTCGGCCGATGTGCCCGTCGTCATCATCGTGCCGCCGACCTTCGCGACCACCGTGCCGAAGCCCGGTACGGAAACCGCCCTGGAGCGCAGCGCCTGCGACGCGGCGCTGAAGAAAGTGGTCGCGGGCCGACCGCGTAGCAATTTCATCAGCTATCGCGTTGACAACGATCTCACGCGCGACCGCGCCAATTTTGCCGACTTCATCCATTATCGCCCCATCCTCGCGCGCAAGATCGAGCAGGGGATCGCTGCGAGCCTGCGCGATGGGGAGAGCGCGAAGATCGATTTCTGAACCGTCTCAGCTGAGCTGCTCGAATCCCCCATCGAGCCAGAGCTTGCGTGCCAGCTTGCGCTGGATCTTGCCGCTGGTGGTCTTCGGCAGAGTGCCGGGCCGGATCAGCGCGATGTGGCGCGCGGAGAGCTCGTGGTTGTCGGCGACGGCCTCGCGAATCCGACCCTTGATGGCTTCGGTGTCGATCGAGTGGCGCGCAGTGCGCTCGATTTCCTGGACGATGACGAGTGTTTCTTCGCCGGTCTCGTCCGGCACCGAGAACGCCGCGCCGCAATTTTCGCGCAAAGCTCGATCGAGCGATTGCACGGTGCGCTCGACGTCCTGGGGATAATGGTTGATGCCACGGATGATGATGAGGTCCTTGATCCGTCCCGTGACGAACAATTCGCCCGTGGCGTCGACGAAGCCGAGGTCGCCGGTGCGCAGCCATGCCCCGTCTTCGGCGGCAATCTGCGCATTGAGCCCCTCGCGCGTCGCCTCGTCGTTGCGCCAATAGGCGCGGGCAATATTGGCGCCGTTCACCCATATTTCACCGACCCGGTCCGCGGGCAGGCGCGTCCGATTGTCCGGGTCCACGATCGCGATCCGTTCGCCGGTGAGCGCGCGCCCGCAGCCGACGGCGATCTGCGTGTCTTCGACGCTGGAAGGCGCTTCCGCCGCATGCGCCTGAAGCGCCGTGCGGCTCAGGCTGCGTGTGACATGACCTCCGCCGCGGCGTCCGCCGGAAATCAGGAGTGTCGCTTCCGCCATTCCGTAGGCGGGATACATCGCGCGCGGATCGAAGCCGTGGGGCGCGAATGTCTGGACGAACCGCTCGATGGTTTCCGCACGCACCGGCTCTGCGCCGTTCAGCGCGATCCTGAGCGAGGACAGGTCGACGCCCTCCATCTGGTCGGCGCGATAGCGGCTGACGCAGAGATCGAAGCCGAAATTCGGGCTGCACGCCACTTCCGCGCGAAAATGCGAGATCGCGCGCAGCCAGCCGAGTGGCCGCTGCATGAACGCATTCGGTGCCAGCAGCACGCAGGTCGCCCCAACATAGAGCGCCTGCAGTGCGTTCAGGATCAGCCCCATGTCGTGATAGAGCGGCACCCAATTGACGTAAGTCGATTGCCGGGTGTTGCCGAGCGCGAGCCGGATCATCTCGAGATTGGCGAGCAGATTGGCGTGGCTCACCATCACGCCTTTGGGCGCGGACGTCGAGCCGGAGGTGTATTGCAGGAAGGCGATGTCGTCCGGCGCCGGCTCGGGTAGTTCGATTGTCTCACCATCGTCCGCGGCGAGATCGACCTCGATCCAGCGAATGTTCTCATGCGCGAAGCGTGCCCGCAGATCACCACGGAGCGCGACGGCCGAATTGGTCAGCGCCACCGCCGGCGTGCAATTGGCGAGGATCGCGGCGCTGGCATCGCGCGCGCTGTTTCGCCGCGGCATCATCATCGGCACGGCGATGATGCCGGCCATCAGACAGCCGAAGAACGCCACCATGAACTCGATGCCGGGCGGAAACACCAGGATGGCGCGGTCGCCGGGACGCGCGGCCACGGTCAGTCGCAACGCGAGCGCGCCCGCGGCATCGTGCAGCTGTCGAAAGCTGAGGGCAGCTTCCTCCGTCCCGCGATCGGAGACGAAGACATAGACGCGGTCGTCGGCCTGCTCCGCCGCACGCCGGGCCAGCAGTGCCACGAGCGAGCGGAAGGTTTCCATGGGTTGCGCCGGCTTCAGCCGCCCTCAGGCGGCGGGGCGGATTGCGCGCTTGTCGGCGAGAAATCGCGACAGCGCCTCAACGGTCGGATGGTCGTAGAAGTCGTCCGTCGATAGTTCGAGGTCGAGCTTCTCCTCGAGTTCCATCATCAGGTAGACCAGCATCGCCGAATCGAGCCCGAGGCGGCTGAATTTCGTGCCGATGTCGACGCGGTCGCTCGAAATTCGCAGGATATTTGCCAGGGCGGTAACGCAGAAATCCGAAATCTGCTCGCGTGTCATGTCATGTCCCAGAAACAATGGGAACGACAATACGGGCGACCCCCTGGTTGTCAATTTGGCCGGAACGCCGCCGCGTCGAAGGTTGTGGACTGTTGCTTCCTTGCGTCGGCCGGTGCCCAATCCGTGCACAGGCCGGCGCTATTTCCTGCGGTCGACTGCGGCAAGCGCCCGTCGCGGCAGCGGCTTTCTGATTTGATTGCCCGGCAACGCCGCGTCCAGATAGCGTCAGTTCTGGTAGTAATAGCCACGCGGTTGGTAAACCTGCCGGGGCTGCGGCTGATAATAGGTGCCGTTGCCCTGATTGTAATATTGCTGCGGCTGCTGCTGGTAGACCTGCGCGTCATAGAGCGGGCGGCTGCCACGCGGCGCCGGGTAGCGCGTGCCGGTGTCGCTGCCATCGGCTGGATAGATGTAATTGTCGTCCTGGGGCATGTAGCGGCGGGCGGGCTGGGCCGTCGGTGCGAGATTCACGGGGTCGCCTGATGTGGCGTACTGCTCCTCGGTCGGCTGCGGTGCGCGGGCGACAGCCGTGGGGTTGCGGCCGCGCGGGTTGCGGGCGAGCGCCACCTGCGACGAGCCGGTCAGCGTCACCGTGGTGTTGAGCACGCCCTGCTGCTGCACCAGCGCGTAGAGCGTCGAGGCGTTCTGCCGCGACAGCCGCACGCAGCCATGAGACGCCGGTGTGCCAAGCCGGCCGACCGAGTCTGTGCCGTGGATGGCGTGCCCGATCTTGGTGAAGAAGATCGAATGCGGCATCGGCGCGTCGTCGAATTCCTTGGAGTAGTGGTCCTCTTCCATGCGGAAGGCACGGAACGCGCCGTTCGGCGTCTCGCGGGAGGGGATGCCTGTCGACACCGGCCAGTGATAGCGCGCGATGCCGTCGACGGCGACGGTCATCTGCTGATTGTCCTTGTCGACGGTGATCTCGACCTTGGCCTGCGCGGCGCCCGCGCTCAAAAGCATCAGGGAGGTGAAAGCAATAAAAAACGAACGCATCTGAGTTCTGGCCTCCGGCCTGTTCACGCTAGGCGCCGCGGCTCTCCGTCCCCCGGCGTGCAATATGCCTGCAATCCGGCTTTCGTTCCAGCGGCCTGCCCGGCCATCGTTAACGTGACGGCGGGCGTTAGCAAGGCCGCTTTGTGCCGCGCCGCCCGTGGCGATGCTGACATTTTCGCGAGCGGGCACGCGTTCACAACGCCGACAATTCGTCACAAAGGCGCAACCATTTGGCCGCGCCCGGCGTTGAAGATGCCTGCCTCGACAGGCGGCGTTCGCCGCCAATTGCCCCTTACACCGTCCCTGGGACCGAAAATGAACAAAGCCCGTATCACCGCCGCGTCATTGCCGGCCGGTTTGCCCGTCCGCCTGCTGTTTGCAGCCGCCGCCATGGCGCTGGCGCTGTTGTCGCTGCCACATGCCGGGCACGCGCAGGGCATCGTGCGCGGCGCCCAGGAAGGTTCTTATGAAGGCAACCGTATCGCCGGTCCTGTGGGCGGCGTGGTCGGTGGCGCGGTCGGCGCCGGTGTTGGCGGGGCCGTGGGAGCAGTCGAGGGTGTGTTCGGCATTCCCCATCGCGGCCACCGCCGCTGCCGCGGCTATTACGACGGATACAACCGCTTCCACTGCTATCGGTAACCCCTGGCGATTCCGGGGCGCGCGCGTGCCCCCGGAATGACGGCCGGGGTCAGTTCTTCAACCGATACCCCGTGCGGAAAATCCACCAGATCACGACCAGACAGATCACCAGGAACGCCGTCGTCATGCCGATGCTCACGGATACGCTGACGTCCGCGATCTCGTAGAAGCTCCAGCGGAAGCCGGAGATCAGATAGACGACCGGATTGAGCAGCGCCACCGTGCGCCAGGCGGGCGGCAGCATGTCGATGGAATAGAAGCTGCCACCGAGGAAGGTCAGCGGCGTCACCACCAGCATCGGGATCATCTGCAGCTTTTCGAACCCGTCGGCCCAGATGCCGATGATGAAGCCGAACAGGCTGAACGTCACCGCCGTCAGCACCAGGAAGGCCAGCATCCAGACCGGATGATGGATGTGCAGCGGCACGAACAGGCCGGCCGTGGCGAGGATGATCAGGCCGAGGATGATCGATTTGGTCGCAGCCGCGCCGACATAGCCGAGCACGATCTCGAAATAGGAGATCGGCGCCGACAGGATCTCGTAGATCGTGCCGGTGAATTTCGGGAAGTAGATGCCGAACGAGGCGTTGGCGATGCTCTGCGTCAGCACCGAGAGCATGATCAGGCCCGGCACGATGAAGGTGCCGTAGCTGACGCCCTCGACCTGGCTGATGCGCGAGCCGATCGCGGCGCCGAACACCACGAAATACAGCGAGGTCGAGACCACCGGCGAGACGATGCTTTGCAGCAGCGTGCGCCAGGTGCGCGCCATTTCGAACAGATAGATGGCGCGGACAGCCCGGTAGTTCATGACGCCCTCACGAGGTCGACGAAGATATCCTCGAGCGACGATTGCGTCGTGTCGAGATCGTTGAAACGGATGCCGGCGGTGCGGAGGTCGCCGAGCAGGCTGGTGATGCCGGTGCGCTCGCCCTTGGTGTCGTAGTCGTAGACCAGGGTCGCGCCACCGTCGCAGAGGTCGAGCTCGTAATGCCCGAGGCTCTCCGGCAGCGCATCGAGCTTGCCTTGCAGATGCAGCGTCAGCCGCTTCTTGCCGAGCTTCTGCATCAAGGTGGCCTTGTCCTCGACCAGCACGATCTCGCCCTTATTGATGACGCCGATGCGGTCGGCCATCTCCTCGGCTTCCTCGATGTAATGCGTGGTCAGGATGATGGTGACGCCGGATTGCTGGAGCGTGCGCACCACCTCCCACATGCCCTTGCGCAGCTCGACGTCGACGCCGGCGGTCGGCTCGTCCAGGAACAGGATCTGCGGCTCGTGCGACAGCGCTTTGGCGATCATCACGCGACGCTTCATGCCACCGGAAAGCGTGATGATCTTGCTGTCCTTCTTGTCCCACAGCGAGAGGTCCTTCAGCACCTTCTCGATATGATCGGGGTTCTTCGGCTTGCCGAACAGCCCGCGGGAGAAGCTCACGGTCGCCCACACGCTCTCGAAGGCATCGGTGTGCAATTCCTGCGGCACCAGCCCGATCAGCGAGCGCGCCTTGCGATAGGAGGTCTGGATGTTCTCGCCGCCGACCAGGACCTTGCCTTCGCTCGGATTGGCGATGCCGCAGATGATCGAGATCAGCGTGGTCTTGCCGGCGCCGTTGGGGCCGAGCAACGCGAAGATTTCGCCGCGCTTGATGTCGAGATTGACGTTCTTGAGTGCCTTGAAGCCGGACCCATAGGTCTTCGACAAATTGGCGACGGAAATGATGGAGGACATGATGGCCGCAAGTCTGAGGGGGGCGAAGGCTGGGGAGGGGAGGCTGGAACCTGCCGGGAGGACGGGTCAGCGGAGCCCTGAGATAGGAATGCCCTTGCCCGGCTGCAATTAGCCGGAGAAAAATGGCCTCAAAACAGGCCCTTCCGTGGCAGGTTTCGAGCAAGTGTTGCGCGATGGTCACGGCTTGCTGCTAAGATCGTCGTTCACGCGGCTCTTTGTTGCGTCTGCGAGCAGGCCATGGCTACGATTCCGGCCGAAGCATATTCCCAGGGAAAAGATCGATGAGACCGAACGGCCGTCACACCGCCGGCACCAGCCAGTTGTCCGCCCTCCGTGCATGGGCGATGGGCCTGCTTCTGCTGTCAGCTGTTGCCATCAGCCCGACCACCGTCAAGGCGGCGCCGAGCCAGGCTGCGGTCGCGACCACGCATGTCTACCTCCTCCGCGGCGTGCTCAACATCTTCTCGCTCGGGCTCGACACGATCGGCGCCCGGCTCCAGGCGCAGGGCATCCCGGTGACCGTCGCGAATTTCGTGTCGTGGTCCTCGCTCGCGGATGAGGCCGCCACCGCCTACAAGGCCGGCCGGCTCAAGACCATCGTGCTGGTCGGGCACTCCTCCGGCGCAACCGCGCTGCCGGACATGATCGCCAAGCTCAACCGTCTTGGCGTGCCCGTGAAGCTCGCGATCGGGCTCGACTCCGTGTTCAAGACCAAACTGTCGACCGGCGCCGAACGCTACATCAACATCTATATCGGCGACGGCCCCGGCGAGCCGGTGAAGCGCGCGGACGGTTTTCGCGGCAAGCTCGACAATGTCGACGTCCGCGGCTCCGGTGTCGGCCACATCTCGATCGACAAGAACGAAGCGATCCAGCGCCGCGTGATCGCCGAGATCGACGCCGCAATCATGCGCTCGCGCGCACCGGCTCCGGTTGCCGAACCCGGCGCGCCCAGGCCGGCGCGGTCGGCGGCGGCAACGGCTCCCCGGAACTAAGCCTTCGCCGCGAGCCGCTGAATTGACAATGCCGCCGTCATGCAGACGGCGGCATTGTCGTATCTGCAGAGCCAAACTCGATCACCTGCCGGTCGGAGGAAGGGAACTCGGCACCCGATCTGGTGTTGTCACACTATGACAAGGAAACGAAACGTCGGCCCCATGGCGGTTCAGCCCGAGCGGGCGTGGGCCGGTCGCCCTGTTTCCGAAAACGTCCTTGAGAAAAAGCCGCAGCCTCAATCGAGCCAGTTGAGCGCGACGCGAGCTGGCCTGTTGAGACAGCACGCGCTGCGAACGCAGCGGGCGCTGCTCGCAGGCAACAGCGACGGTCGCAAGAAATAAGAGTTCCTCGAATTGACAGGCCGGTGTTCCGGTGTGCCGTCTGTCTGGGGCCAGTCCACGTGAAGTTTTTTCAGTGCCCGTCATGCCGCCATCCTGTCTCGTTCGAGCACGTCGCGTGCGCGAATTGCAGCACCGAGCTGGCATTCGATTCCTCGCGCATCGAGATGACGAAACTTGCATCCCATCAAGCTTGCCGTAACCGCGAGATCATCGGCTGCAACTGGTGTGTCGAGGGCGCGAACTGGTATTGCGGCTCGTGTCGCGTCACGCGCACGATTCCGAACCTCGGCAGCACCAGAAACGTCATGCTCTGGCGCCGCATGGAGGAAGCCAAGCGCCGTCTTCTCTATGATCTCAGCCGCCTCAGGCTTCCGCTCGCATCGCGCAGCGGCGAACCATTGGCTTTCGACATTCTCTCGGACGAGGTCAGTCCGATCCTGACCGGGCATCTCTCGGGCCTGATCACGCTCAACCTTGCCGAGGCCGACGATGTCGAACGAGAATCTCGCCGCGTGGCATTCCGGGAGCCGTACCGCACGCTGCTCGGACATTTCCGGCACGAGATCGGTCACTTCTATTGGGACCTGCTCGTTGACGGCACGACATTCCAGGCCCCGTTCAAGCTGATCTTCGGTGACCAGGCGCAGGACTATCAGGCCGCAATCAACTCCTATTACAGCCGCGCCGACCGTTCATACGACCGGAGCGGCTTCATCAGCGAGTACGCCACGTCCCACCCCTGGGAGGATTGGGCGGAAACGTTCGCGCATTTCCTGCACATTGTGTCGACGCTCGACTCGCTGGCAGGTTTGCCGTTGTCGCTGGACGAGCGCGCCCGCCAGACCCTGACGGATCCCTATCTCGAGAGCGACTTCGAGGCACTCCTGGCCCTGTGGATGCCGCTTGCCCGCAGCATCAACGAACTCAACCGCTCGCTTGGGATGAGCGACGCATATCCCTTCGACATATCGCCGGCGGTCAAGGGCAAGCTGCATCTCGTCCACATGGCGATCAGCGCATTCCGCGATCAGCAGAGTTTGGCGGCGTAAACATCGCGCAGGACGGCCCCCGTTACGTCAGGAACGCGCGAATGCTGTCCGCGATCTCCTTCGCATGCGTCTCCAGCGCGAAATGACCGGTGTCAAAGAACTGCACCACGGCATTCGGATTGTCGCGTTTGAACGCTTCGGCGCCGGGCGGAATGAAGAACGGATCGTTCTTGCCCCAGACCGCCAGGAACGGCGGCTTGTGCTTGCGGAAATAGTCCTGGAAGGCGGGGTAGAGCGCGACGTTGCTCTTGTAGTCGCCGAACAGGTCGAGCTGCACGTCGTCCGAGCCCGGGCGCGCAAGGTAGAAATTGTCGAGGTTCTGGCCATCCGGTGACACGGTCATCGGATCGGAAACACCATGCGTGTACTGCCAGCGCGTGGCTTCCGGCGTGAGGAGCGCGCGCAGCGCGTCGCGATTGGCCGGCGAGGGATCCTGCCAATAGGCCTTGAGCGGAGTCCAGTTGTCGCTAAGGCCATCCTCATAGGCATTGCCGTTCTGCGAGATGATCGCCGTGATCCGCTCGGGGTGGCTGAGCGCAAGCCGGAAACCAGTCGGCGCGCCGTAGTCGAAGACGTAGACCGCGAACCGGTCGAAGCCGATCACCTCGGTGAAGCGTTCGATCACGCGTGCGACGCTATCGAACGTGTAACGGAAGCTTTCGCGCGAAGGCATGCCGGATTGGCCGAAGCCGGGAAGGTCGGGCGCCACGATATGAAACCTGTCCGCAAGCAGCGGAATGAGGTCGCGAAACATGTGGCCTGCGCTGGGGAAGCCGTGAAGCAGCAGGAGTTTTGGCGCTCCGACAGTGCCGGCCTCGCGATAGGCCACCTTGAATCCGTCGACATCCGCGCTGCGGTACGTGATTGACATGACCTTCTCCATTGGTAGTAACCCTATTAAAGCTAGCTAAGAGGTTACGTCCACCGTCGTAACTTGTCAATGGCGCCTTAACCGGTTATGTAGGTCCATGTTCTCCCGACCGGCCAAGGACCGCTCATGGATCGCCCGCCCGCCATGTTCATCGCCGACTCGCTCGGCCTCGACTTTCTCAACTCGGTGGCGACACCGGTCGATACGCCGGTGGACTGGATCGACGGTGGTCATGGCCTGATCGACTGGCTGGCGCAGGCAAAGCTGGTGCCGCCGGATGATCTGCACGCGCTGACGGCCCGCGCCACGCCGGACGAACTGGACAAGGTCGCGGATCAGGCGCGCGCCTTGCGCGAATGGTTCAGGGGATTCGTGCGCAAGCATGCGGGCCGGCCGCTCACGAGGGATGCATTGCGCGAGCTCGGTCCATTGAACAGCCTGCTGGAGCGCGACGAAGCCTTCAGCCGGATCGAGCCCGGGCCTCACGATGGCGGCGCTCTCGCATTGCGAATGAAACGGCGCTGGCGCTCGCCGGAAGCGCTATTGCTGCCGGTTGGCGAAGCCATGGCGAAGTTCGTATGCGACGAGGACTTTTCCAACGTCAAGGCGTGCGAGGGGCACAACTGCACCATGCTGTTCGCCGACCACACGCGCAGGCGCGCGCGGCGATGGTGCATCATGGCGGTCTGCGGCAACCGCGCGAAACAGGCTGCCCACCGCAGCAGGCTCAAGAGCGTGCAGTGATTGGGTGTCGAGATGCTGGAATGAGCGCGGATCGAGCCCCGGTTCCGTGCCCCAAATTCCACCCAATCGGCCGTCACTAAGCGCCTTTGGGGGAGGCTGCAGCCTCCCGGAGTGGGACTGCTGGACTGATGATCGATTTGAGGCGACTTCTCGCGCTGGCAGCCGTTGCGCTGCTCGCCTTAAGCACCGGGACGGCCGTTGCCTCACCTGCCAAGACGAAGCCCGCCGCGGCCGCACCCGCCGCACCACCGCCCGTACCGTTTGAGCCATTGCCGCCGCCGAAAATCTACCTGTTTCGGGGCGCCATGGGGCCGTTCTTCTCCACCGGCATGGACCGGCTCGAAGAGAAACTGACGCAGGCCGGCTTTTCCGCCAACGTCTATGAATTCACCATCTGCCGATGGATCGGCGATCGTGCCATCTCCAGCTACAAGGAAACGCCGGCGCCGATCGTGCTGATCGGGCATTCGATGGGCGGGCTTTGCTCGATCGTCATCTCGGAGATGGCGGCCAAGGAGAACATCCCGATCAGCCTCGTCATCACCATCGATCCCGCGCATGCGACCGGCGACGTGCCGCTCAATGTCGAGCGCTTCATCAACATCTACCTCTCCGACAGCGTGCTTGGCGGCGGCAACGTGGTCGCGGTGCCGGGCTATCGCGGTCACTATGCGAGCTATGACCTGAAGGAGAACGCGCGGGTCAGCCACATCAACATCGAGAAGTCCGACGACATCCACCGTCAGATCGTCGACATGGTCACGCAGTTGCCGCGCATTCCGCCCCAGACGCAGGTCGATGCCGTGCCGCTGCGCTATCTCGTGCCGGCGAATACGCTGGTCGAATTGTGGGACAGCGGCGTGCGGCAACCGGTGCGCCGCGGCGACACCATGGAGAGCATCGCGGCGGCCAATCGCGTGCCGCTGTGGTCGCTGGCGCAGAGCAATTCGCTGCCGGAGAACGCCACGCTCACCCCCGGCCAGTCCATCATCGTCCCGCGCCACCTGACGCCGCCGGAGCCGACAGCCGCCATGGCGACCCCGCCGGCCGCACGGCGGTAAGCGGTCAGCAACGGAGATCGCCGGGATGGAGCTTGGCTGATGCCAGGCACCATCCCTCGCGGCGCCTGTCATTCACGAATCTTGTGTCGCGGCAGCCATCTTGATGCGGATGTCGCCAAGGAGGAGCGAGCCGTGGTGGAAGCCCGGCCCGCCGGGCGATAGGGCGCGGCGAGAAGCATCAGAAACAATGCCCTTTCAGCCGCATATTTGGCGGCGGGTCGGCCATTTTCGAAGCCGTGCATGACGAGGCGTCCCTCCGTCGTACAGACATGCCATCGCCATGTCCTTCGACCGCATTTCTTCAGGAACACTTCGAACGTCGGGAGGTGTTCGGGCATGTCAATTAGCCGTGGCTGCTTGCCGCCCGGCGCGTGATTGCGTTCCCCATCGCGCCGTTCGGGGCCTGAAAGGTGAGCGGAAAGGCGGAGAGGGCGAGCTTCTCGATCGCCGAACGCTCCTCGGACACACGTCTCTCGATGAACCGCCGCTCGAACTCGGTCAGCTCGGTCTTGAGCAACCGCTGATAGCGGCTGATGTTGCTGCGGTGGCCGCGCAACAAGGCCAGCTCTTCATCAACCATCATCGCAATCCTCGTTGAGCTGTCGTTGCCTAGGCTGCGAGGCCGGTTCGTTCGACGGATCGCGTGCGGACCGGCTTGCCACCCGGAGGTCCTTTCGGATGGTGGTCGAGGCTCGCGAGCGCTTCCAGAATTTCGTCGATGGTGACGGCTTTGCCCGAGCCGGGCAGTTCGCGCAATGCCGGACTCGAGGCGATACTGGCTGCGTCCGAAGCCCAGGACGCGAGGATTGCACGCTTCTCGCCGATCGACAGAGTTGGATCGGCTAGGACGTCGCGGGGATGATCATAGACAGAGCCAGGGTGCAATATCGCATTCAGATCGATGATGTTGTCGACATGATCGAGCATGAGAGGTCCTCCTCCTTTCTTTAAACCTCTGACTTGCATTCGGGTGCGCGGTCGAAGGCCATGGTCGATCCCGCCCGACGATCGGGCGGGATCACCGGGTCTCCGACAGACCAAATTCAGGCGGCTTTGCCCTCGAGTTGATGCACGTTGCCGGACGGCGCGGCATTGATGGCAATTCGCCGCGGCTTCATGGCTTCAGGGATTTCCCGGACCAGTTCGATCTTGAGCAGGCCGTTCTCGAACGAGGCGCTGTGCACCTGAACATAATCGGCCAGGTTAAACTGCCGCTTGAACGGCCGCGCGGAAATGCCCCGGTAGAGATATTCGCGTTCGGTCCTGTCCGGCTTGTTTCCCTCGACGGTCACCGCGTTCTGCTCGGCCGTCACCGCGACCTCGTTGGGTGCAAAGCCCGCAATCGCAAGCGAAATCTGGTAGCGATCCTCGCCGATGCGTTCGATGTTGTAGGGGGGATAGTTGTCCTCGCCGGCACGCTGTGCCGTTTCAACGAGGTCGAAAAGGCGGTCGAAACCAACGGTCGAACGCCACAAGGGAGAGAAGTCGTAAGTGCGCATAGCCAGATCCTCCAAGGAGCAAAATGGATACGAACGACACCGGACACGACCGGTGCCCGTCTCAGCTTCCCGACCCACCAGGCGTCGGGAACGCCACCTCTCGGCGGCAGCGGAAAAATAAAAAAAGCCTGTTTTGGTTTCAAGAGGGGATCCAAAATTTTTTGGAATCCCCCGCGCCTCCCTAACCCTCTCGCCGCAAGAACGGGCGGGGAGGGAGACGCACCTCGGACTACGCGTTCGATCCGTGGATCGCCTCGATCACGGCGTCCGTCACGTCCTTCGTCGTCGCCGTGCCACCGACATCGGGCGTCAGCACGCCGGCTGCACATACTTTCTCCACCGCCGCCATCAACCGCACCGCCGCGTCCTTCTCGCCGAGATGCTCCAGCATCTGCGCGCCGGTCCAGAACGTCGCGACCGGATTGGCGATGCCCTTGCCGGTGATATCGAACGCCGAGCCGTGGATCGGCTCGAACATCGAGGGGAAGCGGCGCTGCGGGTCGATATTGCCGGTTGGCGCGACGCCGAGGCTTCCCGCCAGCGCGCCGGCGAGGTCGGAGAGGATGTCGGCGTGCAAATTGGTCGCGACAATGGTGTCGAGGCTCTTCGGATGCAGCGTCATGCGCACCGTCATGGCGTCAACCAGCATCTTGTCCCAGGTCACATCGGGGAATTCGGCCGCGACCTCGGCGGCGATCTCGTCCCACATCACCATGCCATGGCGCTGCGCGTTCGACTTGGTCACCACGGTCAGGAACTTGCGCGGACGCGACCGGGCGAGCTCGAACGCATAGCGCATGATGCGCGTCACGCCGACGCGGGTGAACACCGCGACCTCGGTGCCGACCTCTTCGGGGAGACCCCTGTGGGCGCGGCCGCCCATGCCGGCATACTCGCCCTCGGAATTCTCGCGCACGATCACCCAGTCGAGGTCGCCGACGCCGACATTGCGCAGCGGCGAGGCGACGCCCGGCAGAATCTTGGTCGGCCGCACATTGGCGTATTGGTCAAAGCCCTGGCAGATCGGCAGCCGCAGGCCCCACAGCGTGATGTGGTCGGGCACGTCGGGCGCACCGACCGCGCCGAAATAGATCGCGTCGAATTTCTTGAGCTCCGCGAGGCCGTCGGCCGGCATCATGACGCCGTGCTTCTTGTAATAGTCCGAACCCCAGTCGAACGTCTTGATGTTGAAGGCGAGATCGCCGCTACGTTTGGCCAGCGCCTCCAGCACGCGAACGCCGGCGGAGATGACCTCGGGGCCGATGCCGTCGGCGGGGATCGCTGCAATCGAATGGGTGCGCATGAAGTGCTCCGTCCAGATGTCGGTGGGATTGCGTGACGCTAGGGAACCTAGGCGGGGAGGGGCAGGGACTCAATCGACACTGGTTTATACAAAAAAATGATATAATTCCGTCACAGGATCAGAGGACCGGTGAATGGAATTGCATCAGTTGCGATGCTTCGTGGCGGCGGCCGAGCAGTTGCATTTCGGCCGCGCGGCGCAGCATCTCCAGATGTTGCCCTCCGCACTCGGCCGCCAGATCAAGCTGCTGGAGCAGGATCTGGATACGCGGCTGTTCGCGCGGACGACGCGGGCGGTGTCGCTGACGGAAGATGGCGCAATGCTGCTGCGCGATGCCCGTGCCATCCTCGCCCGCGTGGAGGCGGTCGAGAGCAATCTGCGCAATCGCTCGCGCGCAGGGGCTGCTCGAAAACTCCGGGTCGGCGCCATCGACAGTGCTGCGGCGGGGCTGTTACCGGCATTGCTCCGCGACTTCCGCGCAAAGCGTCCTGATATCGCGGTGCAGCTTCTGGAGGAGAAGACCGTCCGGCTGCTGCCAAAGATCCTGACCGGCGCGCTCGATCTTGCCTTCGTGCGTCCACCGGCTCAGCGGGACAAGCGGCTTGAATTCCGCGATCTGCTGCAGGAGACAGCCATCGTGGCCTTCCCGCAGCGCCACGCGCTGGCCAAACGCAAGTCGATCACGCTGGCGGAGATCGCCGAGGAGGCGATGCTGGTGCCTGATCGCCGCTCGCGGCCGCACAGCCACGACCTCACCATGAAACTGTTCGAGCAGGCTGGCCTCACGCCGCGCATCGTGCAGGTCGCCGACGAGAAGCAGACCATCATCAATCTCGTCGCAACCCGGCTCGGTGTCGCAATCGTGCCGCGTTGGTCCACCCGGATGGCGGTATCCGGCGTGCGCTTCGTGCCGCTGCGGCCAAAGCAGATCGGACCCGTCGGCCGGCTGCCGCTCGCTGCCGCATGGCTGCGCGGCTCGCGTGACCCGGCCCGCGACGCGATGCTGTCCGTGCTCGAGGCGCGCCTGCGCAGCTATGCGCGGGACGCCTGAGGCGCTATGACATCGGCTGGGCGAGAAGGGTGATGCGATGACGGAACGGAGAGCTTCGAACGAATTGCGGGTTGCCATCGCGGGGCTCGGCTCGATCGGCACCAAGATCGCGACCGCGCTCGATCAGGGCATCGAAGGATTGACGCTCTCTGCCGTGGCGGTGCGCGATCCCGCAAAGCATCAGACGTTCCTCGCCAGCCTGCGTCGTCCGCCATCCGTCCTGCCGCTCGACCAACTCGGCGACGCCGCCGACATCGTGGTCGAATGCGCGCCGAGCAGCCAACTGCGTGCGATCGTCGAGCCCGCGGTGAAACGCGGCAGGGCCGCGGTCGTCGTCAGTGTCGGCGGGCTGCTCGACAATTTCGATCTTGTCGATCTCGCCCGCGCCAATGGCGGCCGCATCCTCGTGCCGACCGGCGCGCTGATCGGACTCGACGCCGTCAACGCGGCTGCGATCGGCACCATTCATTCGGTGAGGATGGTGACGCGCAAGCCGATCGACGGCTTGAAGGGCGCGCCGTTCATCGTCCAGAACAACATCGATATCGACAATCTGCGCGAGCCGCTGAAGCTGTTCGAAGGCACGGCGCGCGAGGCCGCAAAAGGCTTTCCGGCCAATCTCAACGTCGCGGTCGCGCTGTCGCTCGCGGGCGTCGGGCCGGATCGCACCCAGGTGCAAATCTGGGCCGACCCGACCGTGACGCGCAATGTTCACCGCATCGAGGTCGAGGCGGATTCGGCGCGCTTCTCGATGTCAATCGAGAATATCCCGTCCGAGAATCCCAAGACCGGGTTGATTACGGCGCTGTCCGTGATCGCCCTGCTCCGCAAGCAGCGCGCCACGTTGTGTGTAGGGACATAGTGAGGTGGGATTTGGTTAGCCCAGACGGCGGTGCACTCCCTCCCCCGCTTGCGGGGGAGGGTTGGGGAGAGGGTGTCTCCGCAATGGGACAATCCCCCAGAGGCGGGAGCCCTCACCCGGCGCTCTGCGCCGACCTCTCCCGCAAGCGCGAGAGGTGTAGGGAGCCCGCAGCGCGTATCTCGACATAACTTCCGCCTACGCGCCCGTCACGCGCCAGATCACGTTGCCGACGTCGTCGGCCATCAGCAGCGACTTCTTGTCAGGACCGATCACGACGCCGACCGGGCGGCCGTAGGATTCCTTTTCGTCGGGTGCCAGGAAGCCGGACAGGATGTCGCGTGCGGGACCCGAAGGCTTTCCGTTCTCGAACGGGATGAACACCAGTTTGTAGCCGGACAGCGTGCTGCGATTCCACGAGCCGTGCTGGCCGATCGCCATGCCGTCGGGGAAGCCAGGCAGCGTGCCCGCCGGCATCCAGCACAGGCCGAGCGAAGCGGTGTGGCCGCCGAGCGCGTAGTCCGGCGTGAGCGCCTTGGCGACCATCGCCGGATCCTGCGGCACGCGCTCGTCAACCGTCTTGCCCCAGTAGCAATAGGGCCAGCCGTAGAAGCCGCCGTCGCGCACCGAGGTCAGATAGTCCGGCGGCGTTTCGTCGCCGAGGCCGTCGCGCTCGTTGACGACGGTCCAAAGCACACCGGTCGTCGGCTCCCAGGCAAGACCAACGGGATTGCGCAGGCCGGCGCCGAAGATGCGGTGCGTGCCGGCGACGAGGTCGAGTTCGTAGACCGCGGCGCGGCCTTCCTCGACCTCCATGCCCATCTCGGCGATGTTGCTGAGCGAGCCGACGCCGGCATAGAGTTTTTTGCCGTCGGGGCTTGCGAGCAGGCTGCGGGTCCAGTGGCCGCTTGGCTTGAAATTGGTGAGGCGCTTGCCCGGCGCGGTAATGCGATCGGCGTTCGCCACGTACGGGAAGGCCATCACGCCGTCGGTGTTGCCGACATAGAAGGTGTCGCCGACCAGTGCCATGCCGAACGGCTGGCTGAGATTTTCCATGAACGCGCCGCGATACTCCGCGACGCCGTCGCCATCCTTGTCGCGCAGCAGCGTGATGCGGTTGGCACTGACGCCGAGCGCGGCGGCGCGCCGCATCGTTGCCTGCATCGCGTAATGAAACACGGACCGCGGCGCCCCCGCGATCTGCGTCGCCTCCGCGATCAGCACATCGCCATTGGGTAGCACCTCGATCCAGCGCGGATGGTCGAGGCCGGTCGCGAACGCATTGACCTTGAGCCCGGGTGCGACCGTCGGCTTCTGTCCTTCGCTCCAGCCCCGCGCCGTCGGCATCTTCAGTGTCGGGATGGCGCCCTGCGGCTTGGCTTCGGGAATAGCGGGCGACTGGCCCCAGGCCGGCGCAGGCACGGTGCCCGACAGCTTCCGCCATTGCAGCGCGATGCCGCCGAGAAGCGCAACGAACTGCGCAAAGATGCTGGAAAACGTCATGAGAGGCCCCTGTTTGCGCGCGCATCCAACGGGCTGACGGGCCAGACGTCAACCTGTGTGGAGCGCCGCGGGGCTCTATTCCCGTGGAATGGCAGCCGTTCGAATTTGCATGGGACGAATCCCGGCAGGCTGCCCGGAGATCAGCGGCCGATCTGTTGCTCTAGCCGTCGCGCCGTGCGGAAATCATCCAGATGATGAACGTTCGGCGCCAGCGCGGCCTCCCTGGACAGGAGATGATAGACGCGCGCCACCGTGCGCTGCTTCTGCTTCGGCCGCCCGGGCGGCAGCGCCCGCGCCTTGCGGACGGCGGCGATCGCGTGCTCGCGAAAATAATCGTAGGCGTCGGACATGGCTCGATGCTCTGCGAGTGGTGGCAGGTATCGAGGGGCTAACGGGCGCAGGCAGCAGGGGTTCCTGGCAGCAGGGGGCCGATGTGTTGCGCACCCAGCTTCCTCAACGTCGTCCTGGCGAAAGCCAGGACCCATACCGCGGAATCCATCGATTGCGTGCGACCTCAGTTCCGGGCAATCCTCGCCAAACCGCTCCCTGGGGTAATGGGTC
Source organism: Bradyrhizobium sp. i1.15.2 (assembly GCF_040548425.1). Lineage (NCBI taxonomy): Bacteria > Pseudomonadati > Pseudomonadota > Alphaproteobacteria > Hyphomicrobiales > Nitrobacteraceae > Bradyrhizobium > Bradyrhizobium sp. i1.15.2. The sequence continues at coordinate 31,453 of NZ_JBEPRQ010000009.1, forward strand.
CTGGCTTTCGCCAGGACGACTCCGGAGGTGCAGCTGCGCTACGCTTGCGATGACAGCGTTGAAGCGATACCCGCTCTTACCGCGGCGACAGGAACGGGATGATCATCGGCACGCGGCGGCAATAAGCGCCGTAGGCGTCTTCGCCGAGCTCCTTGGACAGGAACACTTCTTCCATTCGGCCCTTCTGCCACATGCCGAGCGAGATCAGGATCGCGCCGAGCATCGCAGTGACCGTGCCGACCGCGATGCCGGTCACCAGCATGCCGAGGATCAGGCCGGTGTAGATCGGATGGCGCACGATGCCGTACGGGCCGGTGTCGATGACGCGGTGGTCTTGCTTGTGGGTGATGGTGTTGGACCAGAACTGTCCGAGATGCAGCCGTCCCCACCAGGTGAAGGAGATGCCGGCCAGCACGATCAGCGCCACGACGTAGACGGCTGTATTGCTGAACACCCAGAGCGGCTTCTCACCGAGCACCTCGGCGGTCCAGGGCGTGAACAGGATGCCGCCGACCAGGATCGGGATGCGATAGCGGCCGGACTCCAGCGTCATCACCTGCTTCTGGGTACGGCCCTGCCAGAACGAGGCGCCGACCCAGCTTGCGAGCCAGGCGAGCCAGATCAGGGCGAGCAGTTGCGTGGGCCAGGTCGTGGTCCAACCACCCCAGGCGACCGAGAGAAGCTTGCTGAAATCGAAGGACATGCGGAAAGGTTCTTTGGGTTGGGCGGCAGCTCAGCTGGCGCGCGAGGAGAGCGCGTGATGCTCGATGGCGCCGGAGGCAAGCGCGCCGCCGCGGGCGAGAAGATGGGTGATGGTTTCGCGCAGGACCGGCTCGATCGGGCGCGGCGCGTAGCCGAGCTCGGTGCGCGCCTTGCCGATCGAGAGGTCGCTAGCGGCGAGCGCGATGCGCACGCCCTCGGCAGTGCCGTTGGGCGGCCGGCGCGTGATACGATCGGAGAGATATTCGAGCATGATGCCCGACAGCTCGGCCATCTTGCCGGGAACGACGACCGGGAATTGCCGGCGGCCGCTCATCGCGGACATCATCCGCAGAATCTGGCCGAGCCTGACGCAGTCGCCGCCGAGGATGTAGCGCTGGCCGTTACGCCCGCGTTCCATGGTCAGCGCGAGGCCCATGGCGACGTCGCGGACGTCGACGAGATTGACCGGGAAGTCGAGATGCGGCTGCACTTTCTTCTGCAGGAAGTACCACAGCATCGCGGTCGGCGGCGTCAGATTATGATCGGCGGCACCGATCGGCATGGTCGGGGTGCCGATCACCAGCGGGAAGCCTGCGGCTGCGGCCTTCGCGGCGCAATGCTCGGCCAGCGATTTCGACCGCGTGTAGGCGCCCGGCATCGCATCGGCCGGCTGCAGCGCCTCTTCGGCGGGAACACCGTTGAGGTCGGAATAGGGGAACAGGATCGATTCCGTCGAGCAGTGCAGGAAGCGCGAGACCCCGCGCTTCATCGCGGCCGCGAGCATGATCTCGGTGCCGCGGCAATTGACATCGTGAAAGGCCTGCTTGTCGGCGACCCACATGCCGGGCAGGCCGGCGAGGTGATAGACCTGATCCACACCCGCCATCGCGGCATCGACCGCGGCGCCGTCCAGCACCGAGCCACGGGCATATTCAACGTCGGCATACGGCGTGGCCGGCGCACGAACATCGAGAACACGCACCCGCTGCCCACGGGCGCGGAGCGCTTCTACGAGATGATGTCCGATGAAGCCGCTGCCACCGGTAACCAGTACGAGAGCCATGCAGAAGGTTTGCTGTTTCGCGTCTAGAACTATCGGGTTGAAAGGGAATTGGTCGGAACTGGCGCCAGAATCGCGGCAAGGTCGCGACGGAAGCCCAATGCAATGAATAATTTTGCCATGACAAACATCGGTCCAAGCAGGAAATGCGTGGGGTGGTCGACCATCGACGGCTGCCGCTCCTCGAAAACCTTGTGGCCGACGACCTGCGCAGTGACGCCAAGTCCGATCAGCACCGCAAAAATCGACCACATCATGACGATCGAGACCTGATTGCCGATCGCGGTTGCGACCAAAAGCAGCACGATCATCGCGGCGAGGATGCCGAGCCCGATCCCGGCGTCCAGCATCAGCCAGTAGACCAGCACCGGCAGGGCAAGAATTACGGCCAGGCTGACCTCGATCCCGAACAGCGGGAAATGCACCTGCGTCAGCGGCAGCACAGCACCGGTGAAGAGCAAGAGGATGCCGACCACGTGCATCGCGCAGTTCCAGGGATCGCGATGATATTCGACGTAGTCGGCCAGTTGGTGTTGAAAATAACTGGCCATCTCGGTCTCGTGCAGCATGGGGTCGGGGAGGACGAAAAAAGCCTATAGCACCTGATAGGGCGGTGCACAAACCGGCGCGATTGTCGCGCGAGGCCGCGCCGTCGCGCTGTGAGACAGGTCACAAAACGATCGGGACTTCAAAGGGTTCCGTCAGGCGCCGTGGCGCGTCCGCTCAGTGCTTCCTAGCGGGCTTTTTCGCCGCAGGCGCAGGTGTCGCAGCCGGATGCGCAGGCGCTTCCTCCGGTACCTTGGCATAGGTCAGGATTTGCAACTGGCCGTTGACGACTGAGCTTGGCTTGGCGCGGTCGAGAAACTGCTCCTCGCCGAGGCCGATCGGATGCAGCCGCTTGGTCGAGATCTTGAACGTGTTCACCAGCACGTCGCGAATCGCGTCCGCCCGGCGCTGGCTCAGGATCGCGTTGGCCTCGCGCGTCTTCGCGTTGGATTCCACGTGGCCGACGATCAGGAACGTGTAGGGCAGCAGCGCGGCATGGACCAGCGCGTCGGCGAGGCGGCCGACGGTCTGGTAGGACGCCGGCTGGATGATCGGAGTGTCGGCGTCGAACTGGATCTGCGCGGTGAACGTCGGCAAACTGGCCAGATCAGGCGCGATCAACGGCCGGTTCACCGGACCCGGATCGTTCTTGATCCTGGCCTTGGCCCGCTCCATCACCTGCAGCTTCAGCGCGGGGATATCGATCTCGGCGGGCTGTTCGAAATGGTTGAGCTTGCCGACGATGTCGTCGCGGGTCGGCGGCGCCGTCTGCGCCTCGGCTGTGCCCGCGAGCAAAGCGAGGCCAAGCGCGATGCATATTCCGGCGGTGGTAAGCCTGTTCGCTGGCATCACCGATACCCCGCGTCGTCGACGGCCTTCAGGCAGTTGTTGCTGATGCCCTTGGGCGTCGAGATCAGGCAGGGGACCGCCTTGCTGGTCTCCTTGGTCGAGCCGCCGCAGACCTTGACGATCTCGCGCTGGCAGGCGTTCGCCACCGTGACGCGGGCAGCGACGCGCTTCTGGATCGCATCGAAGGCGCCGAGATAGTCGCTCTGGCACTGCTGCGAGAGCACGTCGCGGTTGCGCGACAGGCACTCCTTCAGGCGGGTCGAATCCGGGTTGACGCCGCGGCAATTGGCGACGATTTCCGCGCCGCAACTTTTCGCCAGCAGCCCGATCGCATCGCCAAAGCTCATGGTCTCCGCCGCCGCAAGCGACGGCATACCCAATGCCAGCAAGATCAGTGTGATGGAGCCCCGGACCATGGCCGCATCTGATACGGGGAAGTTCGCGGGGGTCAAGAGGCGTTCGGGCGAGAAGTGTCGAGAGTCCGACCAGTGCGGCGAACAGTCCTCACTCCGTGGCCTCAGTGAGGGGCGGCCATTCGATCAGGGCGACCGTGTGCTTCGCGAGGTCGTCGGCCACATCCGGGTCGGCCTTGAGCTCGTCCAATGTCCGCGGCGGGGGAAGCTGGCGGCCGTCCGCGATCAGTTCCTGTGCATAGAACGCGAGTGCCTCGGGCGCATTCTCCAGGGCCTCATCGACGTCGTCGCCGCCGGAAATGCAGCCGGGCAGGTCGGGAAACCACACGCCGACGGCTTCGTCCGGGCCGGCGTCCTCGATGATGGCAATGTAGTGCGGCATGCAGGCCTCACGCCCGCTGCACAAAACTGTCCACGACCTTCTTTTCCCCCGCCTTGTCGAAGGCGATGGTGAGCTTGTTGCCGTCGATCTTGGTGACGCGGCCATAGCCGAATTTCTGGTGGAAGACGCGGTCGGAGAGCGAGAATTCCGAGGTCGTGCCGGTGGATTTGGCCACCAGCTCGCCCTCGATCGTCAGGGGCCCCCGACGGCGCGAGGAGAAGCTGCCGAAATCGGGCGAGGACGACTGGGACGAAAACGACGAGGCCTGTTCCTCGAAGCTGCCGCGGCCGCCATTACCGCCCCCGCCGCCGCCGCGATTGCGATTGGCCTGGGCGCGCTGCCAGCCGGGGGTCGAATAGGTGGAGCCGAACGCTTCCATGTCGTCGAAGCGGGAGGCGCCGTAGCCGCCAGTGCCGCCCCAGGCCGAGCCGCCCTTGGATTCCGTGATCTCGACATTGGCCGCGGGCAATTCGTCGAGGAAGCGCGAGGGGATCGTGGTCGACCAGGTGCCATGGATCCGCCGATTGGTGGCAAAATAGATTTTGGCGCGGCGGCGGGCTCGGGTCAGGCCGACATGACCGAGCCGGCGCTCTTCCTCAAGGCCGGCGCGGCCCTGTTCGTCCAGCGTCCGTTGGCTCGGAAACAAGCCTTCTTCCCAACCCGGCAGGAACACGTTGTCGAATTCCAGCCCCTTGGCCGAATGCAACGTCATCAGCGACACCGCGTCCTCATCGGCGCCGCTGTCGCGGTCCATCACCAGCGAGATGTGCTCCAAGAACCCTTGCAGGTTCTCGAACTCCTCCATCGAGCGCACCAGCTCCTTGAGGTTCTCGAGCCGGCCCGCGGCGTCCGCCGAACGGTCCTTCTGCCACATCTCGGTGTAGCCGCTCTCGTCGAGCACGATCTGGGCGAGATCCGTGTGCGACGTGACCTCGCGCTGGGCGCGCCAGCGGTCGAACTGGGCGACGACGTCGCGCAACGAGCCGCGCGCCTTCGGCTTCAGCTCGTCGGTCTCGACCACCGCGCGCGCCGCTTCGAACAGCGGAATGCGGCGCTTGCGGGCGTGATCGTGCAGCATCTGCACGGTGGCATCGCCAAGGCCGCGCTTGGGCGTGTTGACGATGCGCTCGAAGGCGAGATCGTCGGCCGGTGAATTGATGACGCGCAGATAGGCCAACGCATCGCGGATTTCGGCGCGCTCGTAGAAGCGCGGGCCACCGATGACGCGATAGGGCAGGCCGAGCGTGACGAAGCGGTCCTCGAACTCGCGCATCTGGTAGGAGGCGCGAACGAGAATCGCGATCTCGTTGAGTTTGTCGCCCTGGCGCTGGATCTGCTCGATCTCCTCGCCGATGCCGCGGGCTTCCTCTTCCGAATCCCACGAGCCCGTCACCGTGACCTTCTCGCCGTCATGGTCCTCGGTGCGCAGCGTCTTGCCGAGCCGGCCCTCGTTGTGGGCGATCAGGTGCGAGGCGGCGGCGAGGATGTGGCCGGTCGAGCGGTAGTTGCGCTCGAGGCGGATGACCTTGGCGCCGGGAAAATCATGGTCGAAGCGCAGGATGTTGTCGACCTCCGCGCCGCGCCAGCCATAGATCGACTGGTCGTCATCGCCGACGCAGCAGATGTTCTTGACGTGGGGGGCAGCGAGTTCCGTCATTCCGGGGCGATGCGTAGCATCGAACTCCGGTGCGCGATCGCGCACCTGAGAATCTCGAACGGCAGACTCATCTCCGGATTCCGGGTTCGGCTCTTCGAGCCGCCCCGGAATGACAGTGGGCGAGGTTGGCTTCGTCGGTGCCTGCGACAATAGCCGCAGCCACAGATACTGCGCGACGTTGGTGTCTTGATACTCATCGACCAGGATGAATTTGAAGCGCTGCTGGTACTGCCGCAGGATATCCGGGTGCTCGCGGAAGATGCGGATGTCCTCGAGCAGCAGATCGCCGAAATCGGCGGCGTTCAAAATCTTCAACCGCTCCTGGTAGCTCGCATAGAGCTTGCCGCCCTTGCCGTTGGCGAAGATGGCGGCTTCGCCCGACGGCACCTGCGACGGCGTGAGGCCGCGGTTCTTCCAGCCGTCGATCAGGCCGGCCAGCATGCGCGCGGGCCAGCGCTTGTCGTCGATGTTGTCGGCTTGCAGCAGCTGCTTCAACAGCCGCACCTGATCGTCGACGTCGAGCACGGTGAAGTTCGACTTGAGCTGCGCCAGTTCGGCGTGGGTGCGCAGGATGCGTCCGCCGATGGAGTGGAAGGTGCCGAGCCACGGCATGCCTTCGACGGCATGGCCGAGCATCTGGCCCAGCCGGTGCTTCATCTCGCGCGCGGCCTTGTTGGTGAAGGTCACCGACAGGATTTCGGAGGGGCGGGCGCGGCCCTGGCTCAGGATATGGGCGATGCGCGTGGTCAGCACGCGGGTCTTGCCGGTGCCGGCGCCGGCCAGCACCAGAACCGGCCCGTCCAGCGTCTCCACAGCCTCGCGCTGCTCCGGATTGAGCCCGGACAGGTATTGCGGGCCCACCGAGGCGCGCGCGCGCGCGGCAATGCCGCCGGCTGCGGGCTGGTGGTCGGGGACGCTCTGGGACGTGATCTTGCTCGGCTCGGTCATGCGAATCATTTGCCCCACGTTGGCACCGCGGGGTGGTGAAAGGGGAGCCTTCTTAACAGGGATTGGTCCCTATATGGGGCCGCGGACGGGGGTTTTCCACGTGCGCGGAAAGCCAATTTGTTCCTGCGGGTCAGGCGAATTTCCGGCCCCAGCGGCCCGGAACCATTGTTCCGAGTTGGCGATTGGTTCTGCAAGTGAGGCGCGTCAGCCGCGCCGATCGCAGACAGACATCGAAACAGAGGTTCGGACCATGCTTAGCTGGGTTGTGACGTTTCTGGTTATCGCCTTGATCGCCGGTATCCTGGGCTTTGGCGGCCTCGCCGGCGCGTCGATCGAAATCGCCAAGATCATCTTCTTCATCGCGGTCGTGCTGTTCCTGGTCTCGGCCGTTGTCGGTCTGGCCCGCGGCCGTAACAGGGTCTAGCGCGCTTACCGCTTCGAGGGCATCGCCACGTTCCGGCCGATGCCCTCGGGCCGCGGTACGGCACTGTGGGCCTTGACCACCGCTGCGATGCGCTCGCGGATGTCTGGCGGAAACGCCGCCACCTTTCGTGAGCCCATGTCGATGTGAAGCGACATGTTTTCGGAGGTCGCCGACAACCAGCCCTCGGTGGCGTGCCGCAGCTCCTGGAATGTGTGCAGCCGCTTGTCGTCGGCCTCCAGCAGCCAGACCGAGACCTGCACGGGATCGCCCAAGTGGATTTCGCGCAAATACCGCACGTGGCACTCGGCAGTGAAGGTCGAGCCGCCTCGCTCCTTCATATAGCCCGGCCCGATCCCAAGCGTCAGCCACATCTGGTCGATCGCGCGGTCGAACATCACGTTGTAATAGGCCATGTTGAGGTGGCCGTTGTAGTCGATCCATTGCGGCTCGATCTGCATGATCGAGGCGCGGAACGGCTCGGCATCGGGCGCAGCGGTGACAGTGTCCGGCATGTGTCCTTCCCCAGCTATGCGTCCGGTCGCTTGACTTGACCGGTTAGATGTCCTTTGCCACGGTCTCTTCTCGTCGGGAGGAATTTCCGTGGGTACGACCATCACCAATAATCCGCCGCGGCCGGCGCCGAAAGCCCTCGCGACCGCGCTGGAGCAGCTTGCCGCACGATTCGGCAACCGCCTCATCACGTCGCAGGCCGTCCGCGAGCAGCACGGCCACACCACGACGTGGATTCCCAACCAGCCGCCGGACGGCGTGGTGATGGCGCAGGAGACCGCCGACATCCAGGACGTGGTGCGGATCTGCGCGAAGAACGGCGTCCCCGTCATCGCCTTCGGCACCGGCACTTCGCTCGAAGGCCAGGTCAATGCGCCCGCGGGCGGCATCTCCATCGACCTGCGCGACATGAACAAGGTGCTGGCGGTGCACGCCGAGGACCTCGACTGCGTGATCCAGCCCGGCGTCACCCGCAAGGCGCTGAACGAGCATCTGCGCGACCAGGGCCTGTTCTTCCCGATCGACCCCGGCGCTGACGCTTCGCTCGGCGGCATGGCCTCGACGCGGGCTTCCGGCACCAATGCGGTGCGCTACGGCACCATGCGCGACAGCGTGCTGGCGCTGAAGGTCGTCCGCGGTGACGGCGAGATCATCACCACGGGCACGCGCGCAAAGAAATCGTCGGCCGGTTACGACCTGACGCATCTGTTCGTCGGCGCCGAAGGCACGCTCGGCATCATCTCCGAATTGACCATCCGCCTGCGTGGCATTCCCGAGACGATCGCAGCCGGCGCGGTGTCGTTCGAGACCGTGCATGGCGCGTGTCAGGCCGTGATCCTGGCGATCCAGACCGGCATTCCCGTGGCGCGCATTGAGCTGCTCAATGCCGCGCAGGTGAAGGCTTGCAACGCCTATTCGAAGCTGACGCTGGCGGAGACGCCGCTGTTGCTGATGGAATTCCACGGCAGCGAGATCGAGGTGGCCGAGCAGTCCAAGGCGTTCGGCGAGATCGCCAGGGATTGCGGCGGCGGTGATTTCTCCTGGACCACCAAGCCGGAGGATCGCACAAAACTTTGGCAGGCACGGCACGACGCCTATTGGTCGGTGAAGGCGCTACGGCCCGGCGACAGCATCGGCGTGGTCGCGACCGACGTCTGCGTGCCGATCTCGCGGCTTGCGGAATGCGTCGGCGAGACCGAGGAAGACCTCAAGCGCCTCAATCTGTTGTCGCCGATCGTCGGTCATGTCGGCGACGGCAATTTTCACTGCTCGCTGGTCTGCGACACCAACGATGCCGACGAGATGGCGCGCGGCGAGGAATTCATGCACCGCCTGGTCGAGCGGGCGCAGGCGATGGACGGCACCTGCACCGGCGAGCACGGCATCGGCCAGGGCAAGCAGAAATATCTCAGGGCCGAGCTCGGGCCGGAAGCGCTGGATGCGATGCGGGCGCTGAAGCATGCGCTCGATCCGCAGAACATCTTCAACCCCGGCAAGATCGTGCCGGAGGCGGAGAGCCTGCGCAGCTAACGACCGGGAACTTTCGGCAGTCCTGTCGGTTCCAACTCCCGCCAGTTCCGATGCCTCAATGGCAGGGGTCTGCGCGGGAGGGTACAATGGTGCGACCGGTCATTCGAATTGCCGCGGTGGCATTTGCGTGCATGCTGGCGGGAGCGGTACTGGCGAAAGGCGGCCATGGCGGCGGCCATGGCGGTGGGCACGGGGGCGGGCATGGCGGTGGGCACGGGGGTGGCCATCATGGCGGCGGTCATTTCGGCGGTCACGGTTTCGGGCACGCGCATGGCGGCGGCGGGCATCATGGCGGGACGCGGTTCGCAGCCGGAGCCCGACATGGTTCCTCGAAATTCGGTCAGATCCGCAATACGGGTATCCGTCCCGCGCATTTTCGCAATGCCCTGAACGCGCACTCCAGCGCGTTTCGCAATGGCCGGCTGATCAGCAATCCGGCGGCGCGGGCCCAGATCGCAGCTGCGGCCGCCCTTGCCGGCTGGCACGGCGCAAGCGGCGGTTGGTGGCAACATGCCGGGGGCGGCTATGGCTGGGTCGGGCCGCTGTTCTGGCCGTTCGCCTACAACGACCTCTACGACTACGCGATCTGGGGCGACGGTCTCGGCTTCTGGGGCTACGGCTATCCCGACATCTATGCCGGCATGTTCGGCCCCTATGGCTATGATCGCCTCTCGGCCTATCTGCCGCAACGATCGCAGGGACGACGGCAAGCGCGAGGCGTTGCGCTCGATCAGCTTTGCGGCAGCGACCGTCGCGAAATCGTCGGTCTGCCGATCGACCAGATCGTCGCGGCGGTGCAGCCGACCGAGGCGCAAGGCGCAAGCCTCGACGAACTCGGCAATGTCTCGATCCAGGCAGCAGAGCTCATCCGCGCGGCCTGTCCAACGCAAGTCGCGGCGACGGCGCCCGGTCGGTTGGCGGCGATGCAGCAGCGCATCGAGGCGATGGAGAAGGCCGTCGAGCTGGTGCAACCGGCGCTCGACAAATTCTATGGGGCCCTCACCGACGAGCAGAAGGCCCGTTTCAATGCGTTGGCCGAGGATCAGCGCCGGACAGCGGCTTCCCGCGACGCCAGCGCATCGCTGGTTCAGAATTGCGGTGCGCCTGTTGGGCTCGATTGGCCAGCCGGCGAGATCGGCGCGCGGCTCCATCCCAGTGAGACTCAGCGTGCTGCTCTGCAAGTGCTTCAGGATACCAGCGCCAGGGTCAAAGATTCGCTCAAGGACGCGTGCCAGCCCAGCGACGTGATGACACCACCGGCGCGCATGGCCGCGGTTCACAAGCGGCTCGAAATGATGCTGGACGGCGTGAAATCAGTGCGGGCCGCGCTCGAGGATTTCTATGGCACGTTGAGCGACGAGCAGAAGGCGCAGTTCGAGGCGATCGGGCCGCGTCGGACGTCCTGAGCGCGTCGCAAAAAGCCGTGGCGGAAAACCGCCTCGCCGATCGCACTGCGGTTCTCTATGCTGGGTGGCGCTGAAGCAGAAACAATGCGGTGGCCGGAAGACCACGGGTGGCGGGGTGATGGAGTGGTTCGCAAGGAAGAAGGCGGGCGACGTCTGGGATGAGACGGTCGAAGGACCGCTCGGCGACATCGACGCCGCCGAGCGCATCCGTGCGATCTGTGACGCGGCTGCGGCCAGCGCGGCAGGCAGCGCGCGCAACGACAAGCGCGACAGCGCGCGCTACGAGCGCGCGGCGAAAGTCGCGATGGAAATCGCGATGAAGATCTCAGATGGACTGATGCGCGACGACGCAGTGCACCGCATCGTCGATCTCTGCATGAAGGCAAACGACCTCAAGACGGCGCAGATCCTGTTTCGCGCGATCCATGCCAGCTGGATCCGCGAAACGGTCCAGCGGGATCATCCGACATTGGCGCAGTGAGCGGTGCTCGCGCGATCGTCGTTGCACCAAGACCCTCATGGTGAGGAGCGCGTCTTCGCGCGTCTCGAACCATGAAGGCCCGGATCTCGCCCGTGGCCATCCTTCGAGACGCCCGCTTTTCGCGGGCTCCTCAGGATGAGGATCGGAGTGCGTAGCAGGACTTATTTCGCCAACTTCCGCACGGCCTCGTCCACACTGTGGAAGACGTTCTCCCGGGGCAGCGCCTCGAACAGCCTGAACCGCTCGAACGCGGCCTGCGCGCGTACCGATTCCAGCCGGGCCAGCGCGACCGTGACACCCTGTTCGCTGCAGGCCCTGAAAACGTCGAGCAGGATCTGCGCGGCGGTGAAGTCGATCTCGACCATGCCGCTCGCCTCCAGCACCAGCAGTTGCGGCGGCGTCGCGCCGAGCACCCTGGACACGTCGCTGCGAAAGCCGGGCGCATTGAGGAACGACAGCGGCGCCTGCAACCCGATCACGGCGACGCCGTCGATGCGCTCGCCGGTGATGTGCGGGTGCGCCGGCCACCAGATCGTGGTGCCCGGCACGCGCTCGAACTCGACCAGCCGCGCGCGCGTCGTGCTCCAGATGCCGTGCAGCAGCGACAGCACGATGCCGAGGAACGCACCCTGCTGGATCGGCAGCACGATGATCAGCGCGGCGGTGGCGGCGATCAGAAGGAATTCGCTCGGGGATTGGTGATAGATCGTGACGATCTGCTTCACGCGGATGATGCGCAGCGCGACGAACAGCAGGATGCCGCCGAGGGCTGCGTCCGGAACGTGCTGCAGCAATCCCGTTCCAAACGCGAGCAGCGCCAGCACGATCGCAGCGGCGGCGAGACCCGCGAGCTGCGATTGTCCGCCGGTCTCGGCGACAATGCCCGTCCGCGGCGGGCTGGCATTGACCGGAAACGCGCCGAACAGGCCCGACAGCACGCTGCCGGCGCCCGCGCCGAGAAAATCGCGATCGACATCGGCCGGCTTGTCGGGATCGGACGGGAACGAGCGCGTCGTCGCCGCAGTCTGCACCATCACCACGACCGTGATGACAAAGGCGAGCGGCACGAGGCGGACCCATTGCTCCGCTGCAAGCTCGGGGAAGGTCGGCCGCGGCAGCGTCCCCGGCACGAGGCCTACGACATTGACGCCCTTGCTCTCGAGGCCGAGTGCGATCGTGGCCAGCGTCGCGGCGACGAGCCCGATCAGCGCGCCCGGAATTTTTGCGCTGACCTTCTCGGAGACGAAGACCACGGCCAGCACACCGAAGCCGATGCACAGCGTGAAGGGATTGGTGCGGCCGAGCTCGCTTGCGAGCACACCGATGCGATCGAGCGTCGGCCCGCCCGGCGAGTCCAGACCCAGCACGCCCGGCAATTGCGAGACGATGATGTGGACGGAGATGCCGGCGAGGAAGCCGACCATGACGGGCACGGACAAGAGATTGGCGATGCCGCCGAGGCGGAAAGCGCCGCCGGCCAGCATCATCGCGCCGACCATCAGTGCCAGCGCGATCGCGAGCCCCTGATACTCAGGCGAGCCGGTGGCGGCCAGCGCCGCCAGTCCGCCGGCGAAGATCGGCGTGATCGTGGAATCGGCGCCGCAGGACAGGAAGCGGTTGCCGCCGAGCATCGCAAAGCCGAGCGAGCCCGCCATAAAGGCGAAGAAGCCGATCTGCGGCGCGAAGCCGCCGAGCCGCGCCGTGGCCATCTGCTCGGGAATCGCGATCGCCGCGAGCGTCAGCCCCGCCATCAGGTCGCCCGGGAGGGAATAGGACGCGAGTGAGCGAAACAGCGGCCAAGCTGGCTTGGCGTGAGCGTCGTGCGGCATCGATGTGGAGTCCCCGGAAAGCCCTGGCGTTAGTCGGTTAGACTACAGCATTTCCGTATCGGGAAGCAGAAGACGCAGTTTATCTCCATCCGTCGTCATTGCGAGCCACCGGGTCCGCGCGAAGCGCGGCCCCGGTGGCTCGCAATGACGGAGGACAGATCTGTCCTCCGTATCTCGCGAGTGGGCTCAGTACCGGCCGCGGTCGTTGTGATAATCGCCGCCGCGTCCGCCGCCCATACCCATGCCGATCCCGACACCGATGCCAATGCCTTGCATGATGGCGCCGGGCGGCGGGCCGCGATCCGGCGGCGGCGCGCGCTCGTAGATCACTTCATCAGGCGGCGGCCGGCGCTGCCTGGGCGGCGTGTCGACCACCTTGCGCTTCGGCGGCGTGTCGTCGACGCGCTTCTTGATCACAGGCGCGATCGTCGGGTTGACCGGCGTTGCCGGTGTCGAAGGCGTCGAGCACGGGCAGGTTGGCGCCATCGCGACGGCGACCGGGGCAGGAGCGGCCGCGACCACGGCAGGCAAGACGTAGTTGCGGTTCTGCACGCGAAGCAGCAGCCTGCGTGCGGTCGCAGCGAGGTCGCTGTTGTCCCAGTTCGCCAGATAAGCCTCGAACGAGGCGCGGGTGTTGATCGCGGTGGCGCGCTCCCACGCCAGCATCTGGCGCCGGCGCTCCACAATCGTGCGCAGCCGCGGCGTACGGGTGTCCTGAGCATACAACTCGATATAGGCCTGATACGCCGGCACGGTGTCGTCGGTGATCACCATCTCATAGGCGACCATGGCCGGCTTGCCCTGCAAATCCTTGCGCCAATCCTCTAGGCTGCGCGTGCCGCTGGCAAGTGCCATGGAGGATGCGCCAGGAAGCGCAGTTTGACTGCCGCTGCTGTCGCCGCCGAAGAACTTGAAGTCGGTCGTCAGCGACGAGCTTTCCCAGGGGATCTGGCGTCCGTCGGTCGATTGCGCCACGGCGACGCGAATGCGCTTGAACACTTCCTCGATCGGCAGATTGGGCTGCTTGGCGACGGTCAGCGCCGCGGTGGTGTAGGGGCTGTCGATGCCGCTGCCGTCCTCGGCTTCGGAGCCGGGCGAAGTCGAATAGGAAATGAAGGAGCCCGGCGCGCCGGCCTTGGTGTCGACGATTGCGAGCCCGTGTCCGGCGCCGCTGAGCGCCGGGAACGGATTGTTGCGGCAGGCATCGAGCATGAAGATGCGGGCTCGTGTCGGCAGCGCGCCGAGCGTGTTGAGCAAATCGTTGAGCCGCACACCCTGCAGCGGGATGTCGGCTTCGCGCTTGGGATCGAGATCGACGGGAACGAGATAGTTCTCGCCGTCGATCTGGAGGCCGTGGCCGGCATAGAACACCAGCGCGACGGTGTCGGCGCCGCTGGCGCTGACCTTGCCGGCGAAATCCGAGATCGCCTCACGCATGTCGTTCTGCGCCAGATTGGATGCCGTCGTGACGGTGAAGCCGGCGTTGCCGAGCAGCTCCGTCATGCCCTTGGCATCGTTGGCTGCGTTGGGCAGTTCCGGGACGGTGCGATAGGCCGATTGACCGATCACGAGCGCGAGCCGCGCTTCGGCCGCCGCCTCCGTGGGCGTCGTCAATTGCGTGAGCGCGAGAAGACCGGATGCAAGAAACAAATTGCGAAGAACTGGACGGCGCATGGTGTCACCTCCATCGGCAATGCGCACGATGATGTCACCTTTTCTAGGTGGCCGCCATGCGTCTGTCTGTGCACTGGATCACGTTGAGCTGCGGCAAAATGGGGCAGAAGGTCTGCCAGAGCTGGTGCAGCATCGTTCTGGCACCATCCATGTGAATTGCGCATTGATCCATGCGCCAATTGGATTGATCCCAACGCTGCGCGAAAGCATCTTCTCGCGCATCGGCCCCCATGCCGATCTGATCGAAAATCCTGCAAAATATGACTGTTTCGGCGCGCGATGATGCCGTCGATCTTCGCGATCCGCCGCTTTGCAGCGGTCGGCCGCAAGTCTTGCCTGCACCGCCGCTTTGGCCATACAGTCCGCGCAACGGGCTGCGGCAACGACCGTGGCGCGAAAAATAATAATTGGGGAGAGACCGCACCATGTCCATCGTGCCCGTGAACCGTCGCGCGTTCATCAAGTCGTCGACGGGACTTGCCGCCGGCCTCGTGTTCTCCCCCGCACTCATCGGCCGCGCCGAAGCCGCGACGCTGAAGCTGAAATGCTCCTCCTCGCTGCCGAACGATCCCAAATTCGCCAACGGCCGTGTCTATTACGACAATCTCGTGAAGAACCTGAAGGCGAACGGCCTCGGTGAGCAGATCGACGTCGCGTTCTTTCCCGACAACCAATTGGGTCAGGAAATCGACGTTATCAACTCGGTGAAGCTCGGCGTCATCGACCTCATGGTGTCGGGCTCTTCGATCTCGGCCAATCTGGTGCCGCTGGTCGGCACCTACGACCTCGGTTTTCTGTTCTCGAGCTTTCCGCAGCAGACCAAGGCGTTCGACGCCGGCGCGGCCAAGCCGATCGAGGACGCGCTGCTCAAGGGCAGCAACATCCGCATCATCGCCTGGGCCTATAATTTCGGCTCGCGCAGCGTACTTGCGAGGAAGCCGGTGAAGACGCCGGAAGATCTCGCCGGTCTCAAGATCCGCACCCTGCCAAATCCCGTCATCACGGAATGCCTGCGCCTGATGGGGGCCGCCGCGACGCCGCTGGCGTTCGGCGAAATCTACACGGCATTGCAGGCCGGCGTGCTGGACGGGCTGGAGCACGATCCGCCGACCATCCTGGCCAGCAAGTTCTTCGAAACGGCGAAATTCTATTCACTGACGCAGCACAATTTCTCGCCGCTCGCGATCTATTTCAGCGACACGACCTACAATCGCATGGATCCGAAGCTGCGCGACGGTTTCCTCGATGCCGCGAAGAAGGCCGCGGCGGACACGCGGACCCATGGGCTCGCGGTCGAGAAGGAGGCGCTGTCGGCCTTGACCGAAAAGGGCGTGACGGTGGCCGAATGCGACCGCGAGGCGTTCAAGAAGCGCGTCGCGCCGCAAATCGAGAACTTCATCAAGGCGCGGCCGGAATCCAAGGCCGTCATCGACATCATTCGCGCCACGCAGGCCTGACGTGGCAATGACAGCTGCCGTACCTCTCTCGGGCGGCCGCCACGGGAGCATCGCCCTGCTGCTTCGCCTCAGCGACGCGATCGCGGCCATTTTGCTGGCTGCGGATCTCGTCGTCGTCTGCGGTTCCGTGCTGCTGCGCTTCTGCTTCAACGCGCCGGTGGAGTGGTCCGACGACGTCGCGCGCGGCCTGATGGTCGGCTCGGCCTTCTTCGGCGCGGCGAGTGCGCTCGCGCGCGGCGAGAATGTCGGCGTCTCCTTCTTCCGCGACCTGGCTCCGGTACGGCTGCGCGCGCTGGTCGACGCCGCGAGTGCGCTGCTCGTGGTGCTGATTTCGGGCTACGTCGCCTACAATTCCATCAAGCTCGGCTCGCTGACGGCGGGCCAGACCACCGGGTCGGGCCTGCCGCTGGAGCTGACCTTCTACCCGATGGGCGCCGGCGCGCTGTTCATGACGGTGTTTGCGATCGACCAGCTCTGCGCCAGGCCGCTCCCCGACATCGTCAGAGGCCTCGTCGCGGTTGCCATCGTGACCGGCCTCTATCTCGCCTGGGATTATCTGTCGCCCGCCACGGTGCCCTCGGCGGGCACGCTGATGCTGATCGGTTTCTTCGCGACGTTGGTCGGCGGGTTGCCGATCGGCTTTGCGCTAGCGCTGGCCGCGCTGATCTTCATCTGGGTCGAGGGCGCACTGCCCGGCGTCATCTTCGCGCAGCAGATGGCGCGCGGCATCGATAATTTCGTGCTGCTCGCGATTCCGTTCTTCATTCTCGTCGGCTACCTCATGGAAGCCAACGGCATGTCGGTGCGGCTGATCGAGCTGTTGCAGCGTGGGGTCGGGCGCATGCGCGGCGGCCTCAACGTCGTGATGGTGGCCTCGATGGTGCTGTTCTCCGGCATCTCCGGCTCGAAGATGGCCGATGTCGCCGCGGTTGGCTCCGTGCTGATTCCGGCCGCGCGCCGCTCCAAGCAGAATCCGGGCGGTGCCGTGGCGCTGCTCGCGGCCTCCGCGGTGATGGCGGAGACCATTCCGCCCTGCATCAATTTGATCATCCTGGGTTTCGTCGCGAATTTGTCGATCGGCGGCCTGTTCGTCGCAGGGCTGTTGCCGGCCGCGCTGATGGCGCTGGCCTTGATCGCCGTCTCCATCATCTTCGGCAAGACGCCGACTGAGACTCCGGCTGAGACTGCGGCTGATGCCGAGGACATCGCGCCGCAGATGCCGGTGTCGGGCCTGTGGAGCGGCGCGATCGCCTCGTTCGGCCTGATCTTCATGATCTTCTTCGGCTTCAAGAGCGGCTTTGCCACCGCGACCGAGATATCCGCCTTCGCGGTGGCCTATGCGCTCGTCGTCGGCAGCGTGGTGTTCCGCGAGCTCAGCTTCACATCGGCTGCGCACAGCTTCGTCCAGGGCGCAACGCGCGCGGGGCTCGTGCTGTTCATCGTCGCGGCGGCGCAATCGCTGGCGTTCACGCTGACCTTGCAGCAGGTGCCGCATGCGGTCGGCGATTTCATGCTGGGACTGTCCAAGACCTCGGGCACCTGGCTGTTCATCCTGCTCGCGATCGCCGTGCTGATCGTGATGGGCTCGGTGCTGGAGGGCGCGGCCGCGCTGATCATCTTCGGGCCGCTGCTGCTGCCGGTGGCCGTGCAGCTCGGTATCGATCCCCTGCATTTCGGCGTCGTGCTCGTGATCGCGATGGGCATCGGCCTGTTCGCGCCGCCGCTCGGGCTCGGGCTCTACGGCGCTTGCCTGATCGGCAACGTGCCGATCGAGCAGACGGTGAAGCCGATCATGGGCTATCTTGGCCTGTTGTTCCTTTGCCTGCTCGTGATCGCGTTCGTGCCATGGCTCAGCACGGCATTGCCGCGCGCGTTCGGCTACTGAAGGAGTCTTGCCGTGAAAGTCCTGCTGGCCCACACGCCGGAGATGCGCCGCAATTACTACGGCAATCGCAGCCTGAACGGTTTGCGCGCGGCCGCCGAGGTGGTGCTGCACGAGAGCGATGAGACGCTGGTCTCAGCCAGCCTCGTGCGCGCTGCCAAAGATGTCGACATCATCGTGGCCGACCGCATGACCGAGGGCCGCGGCGAGATCTTTGCGCAACTGCCGCGCCTGCGCGCCTTCGTCCGCTGCGCCGTCGACATTCGCAATGTCGATATCGAGGCCGCCTCGAACGCCGGCGTGCTCGTGACCCGCGCCGGGCCCGGCTTCGTGCAAGCCGTTGCCGAGCTCGCGGTTGGCTTCATGGTCGATCTCTCCCGCGGCGTGTCCCGAGCGACGGCCGATTATCACGCCGGTCGCAGGCCGGAAGCCCGGATGGGCCGTCAGCTGGCCGGCAGCAAGATCGGCATCATCGGCTATGGCAGCATCGGGCGTTACCTCGCCGACATCGCCAAGGTGATGCGCATGGAGGTGCTGGTCGCAGATCCGTTTGCCACCGTGAGCGACAGCGCCATCCGGCAGGTCGGCCTCGACGAGCTCCTCGCCGCGTCCGACTATGTCGTCTGCCTTGCCATCGCCAACGAACAGACCGAAAACCTGATCGGCGAGGCGGCGCTGGCGCGCATGCAGAAGCATGCGGTCTTCGTCAATCTCTCCCGCGGCAATCTCGTCGACGAAGCGGCGCTGGCGAAGGCGCTGCTTGAATATCGTATCGCGGGTGCCGCGATGGATGTCGGCCGCGCGCCTGACCAGATGCCAAATCCGGAGCTTGCGAAGTATCCCAACGTCATCGCCACGCCGCATGTCGGCGGCCTGACGCCGCAGGCGATCGAATATCAGTCGCTGGAAACCGTGCGCCAGGTCGAGGCGATCGTCAAAGGCGAGGCCCCACAAGGCGCCGTCAACGCCGAGCGCTGGACGCGGCGGCCGTGATCCGCTCTACAGCCGGTCCACGGCTTTGAACGTCCCGTCCTTCTGGATCACCGTTAAAAACACCTTTGGTGGCGCGTCGATCATGCGCATGCCGACGGTGACGGTGCTGCCGCTGATGTCGAAGCGGCCGACATCGTTGATCGCGCGCAGCAGGCTCGCGCGGGTCGGTTGCGGTCCGGCCTGTTCCAGCGCCGCGGCCGCGAGACGGCCGGCGATGTAGCCTTCGAGCGACACGAAATTCGGCGTCAGCGTCGGGTCGAACGCGGTTTGCGCGGCCTGATAGTCGGCGACGAGCTTGAGCGAGCGGTCCCAGGGAAACGGCACGACCTGCGTGACGACGACGCCTTCGCCCTCGGGGCCGAGCTCCCGGGCGAGCGCAACGGCGCCGACGAAAGAGATGTTGACGAAGGTCGGATTGGCGCCGCTGCGGTGCGCGAGCTTGATGAACTCGGCGCAGGGACCGTAGGTCCCGACCATGACGATCGCCTCGGGTTCGACGCGCTTGATCGTGCGCCAGGCCGAAGCGACGGCGCGGGTGTTGCGCTCGAAGGTGCCTTCGGCGGCGAGCTCGAGGCCGCGCCTGGCAAGCGCGGCCTTCACGCCGGAAAGACCGTCGCGCCCGAAGGAATCGTCCTGGTAGAAAATGGCGATGCGGGTGAAATGGCGATCCTCCGTGAGGTGCTTGACCCATGCCTCGGCCTCGGCGCCATAGCTCGCACGGATGTTGACCACGTTGGCGAGCTCGAGGTCGCGTAAGAACTCGGCACCGCTGAACGGACCGATGAAGGGCACGTTCCTGGCGCTGGTGATCGGTATCGTCGCCACCGCGGTCGGTGTGCCCACCGCACCGATCAGCGCAAACACCTTGTCGTCCTCGATCAGCTGCAGCGTCTGCGCTACCGAGCGGTCGGGGTCGTAGCCGTCGTCGCGGCTGATGAGCTGGAGCTTGCGGCCGTGGACGCCGCCCTTGGCGTTGATTTCGGTGAAGGCTGCGACGATGCCCTGCCGCATCCGCTGTCCGAGTGCGGAGGAGGGACCCTCGAGTGCTGCGGCCTGGCCGAACAGGATCGCATCCTCGCTGACGCCGATCTCGTCGGCTTTCGCCGGCAGCATGATTGCTGCCAGGAGGACGACGGTCATGACGATGGACGTCGCAGATCGAGATCGATACATCAGGAAAAGTCTTGCCGGTGCGGTGAGTAGCTTCGGGAAAGCTATCGCCGCAGGATGAATCGGCGATGTATCGATGGCTCCGTACTACTCCGGGGAAAACCGGCAACTTGCTTCGTCAAAGTCCGCATCGTCCTGCATTTCATTAACTAAGGCGGGTCATGCGGAACAGCCGGCGCCTGAAATTGTGCAGTTCTTAACCGCGGTCCTGTTCCGATAGTGGCTCCGGCGGCTCAACCAGAGGTTCGGTTGACCGGGAGAGGGGACGGCGGTTTCTGAATGGACGGTCGGGATCAGAACGATCAGGATCGGAGGCGAATGACCGGATGGTGGCGTGCCGCGCCGCTGCTCGGGCTCTATCGCCCTGCGCTCGTTGCGGTCGGTGTAGGTCTTCTGTTTTCGGTCGTGGCCGCGGCCGCGGTGGCGCGATGGGAAGGCCGCGTCAACAAGATCGAGTTCGAGAACGCGGCCGAGACTGAAGTGATCGTCATGCAGAACGGCATGGGCGAGTACATCTCCAGGCTCGTCGCGCTACGCACCCTGTTCGAATCGACCAACCAGGAGATCACCCGCAGCGAATTCGAGACCTTCAGCACCCGCCTGTTCGAGCGCCATCCCGGCATGCTGCGCATCTCCTGGGTGCCGCGCGTGAACCGCAAGGAGCGCGCCGAATACGAGGCCGCGGCGATCATGGACGGTGTCTCCGGCTATCGCATCAAGTCGCTCCAGGGCGATGGGTTCGCGACCGCGCCGCAGAGCGACGAATATTTTCCGGTGCTCTACTCGACCCAGCCGAAGACGTCTCCGGTCTACGGCATGGACTACGCGACCGTTCCGGAGCGCCGCGCGCTCCTCGAGCGCGCGCGCGACACCGACCGGGTCTCGGCCATTCGCACCCGCCTCTTCGAGCCGAGGGCGGGCGGCCGGTTGCCCGACGTTCTCGTCGCCATTCCCGTCTACGCCAAGGGAACGTCGCGCGACACGGTCGTGGACCGACGCCGCAATCTCGCCGGCTTCGTCGTCGGCGTCTTCGACCTGCCGCTGCTGATCCAGTCCATTCGCGTGACCACCGGCGCAAGCCCCGCGGTCAGCGTCAACGTCTATCCGCCGTTTGCGTGGCAGATCGTCGGCCTGGAGGAGATGCTGCCGGATTATTCGTCGGCCGCCACGGCGCCGCAGTCGATGCGGGACGTCGCGCGGGCCCTGCACTGGTCGGGCAATCTCAAGATCGGCGACACCGACTGGCAGGTGCGGGCGGTGCCGACTGCCGGCGGTCCGTTGGAGACGACTTACGATCGCGCGGGCGCGGTGCTGATCGTCGGCATGCTGCTGACGCTGTCGCTTTCGACCTATCTCATGCTCGCAAGCCGCAATTCGCAGCGGTTGTCGCTGGCGAACCGGCGGGTGCTCGAACTCGCCCAGACCGACATCCTGACCGGATTGCCGAACCGCGCTTTCTTCCTGGCCCGGCTCGACGAGCTCAATGGTCGTTTGAAGGACGGCGGTCGGACCTTCTCGATCCTGATGCTCGACCTCGACCGCTTCAAGAACGTCAACGACTCGCTCGGTCACGGTGCCGGCGATGCGCTGCTGCGTCAGGTCGCACAACGGCTGAAATCCGCGCTGCGCGCCAGCGACGTGCTGGCCCGGCTTGGTGGCGACGAATTCGCCATCATCCAGGAAGCTTGCGAGGATCAGCGCGTCTGCTCGACCGAACTGGCGGGGCGGATCGCCAAGCTTGTGGCCGAGCCGTTCCTTCTTCCCGGACACCGCGTCGAGATCGGCACCAGCATCGGCATTGCGATCGCGCCCGATCACGGCAGCGATCAGGAGCAGCTGCTGAAGAAGGCCGACCTGGCGCTCTACCGCTCGAAATCGTCGGGCCGCAACTGCTTCACCATCTACGACAAGGCGATGTCGGCCGAGCTCGAGGCGCGCAGCACGCTGGAAGGCGATCTGCGCGACGCCATTGCGCGGTGTCAGCTCGAGGTGCACTACCAGCCGTTCGTCGACGCCCTCAGCGGCGCGCGGCGCGGCTTCGAGGCGTTGGTGCGCTGGAGGCATCCGACGCGCGGCTTGATTGCGCCGGACCAGTTCATCCCGCTTGCGGAGGAGACCGGGCTGATCGTGCCGCTCGGCGAGTTCGTGCTGCGACGCGCCTGCGCTGACGCGGCCGGCTGGCCGTCCGACCTTGCGGTTGCAGTCAACCTGTCGCCGATCCAGTTCAAGGAGGCCGAGCTGTTCGAGATGATCAGCGCGGCGCTCGCCGATTCCGGGTTGCCGCCCCGGCGGCTGGAGATTGAGATCACGGAATCCGTTCTGCTGGAACGCGGCGTCGAGAACCACGCCTTCATGGAGCGGCTGAAGAGCATCGGCATCGCGCTCGCACTCGACGATTTCGGCACCGGCTATTCGTCGCTGAGCTACCTGACCGCGTTCCCGTTCGACAAGATCAAGATCGACAAGTCGTTCATCCGCAACCTCACGCATCAGCCGCGCAGCTCCGCCATCATCTCCTCGATCGTGACGCTGGCGCGCGGGCTGGACATGTCGGTCACCGCCGAAGGCGTCGAGACCCGCGAGGAGTACGAGCGGCTGAAGGCGCTCGGCGTCAATTTCGCGCAAGGCTATCTGTTCGGCCGCCCGCACCCGATCGAACGGATCATGTTCGACGTGCCCGTCAAACCATCCCAACTCGACGCCGCCTGAGCGCCCGCCTCGTCCTTCGAGACGACCGCTTCGCGGTCTCCTCAGGATGAGGCTAGGTGGCATCGGGGCCTGTTGAATTGTCGCCAAACACTCTGTCCTCATCCTGAGGAGCCCGCGAAGCGGGCGTCTCGAAGGATGGCCGCAGGCGAGGTGCTTGCCAGTACTTCTTCCAGCGCGATCACCTTACTCAACGGGCATGCGCGAAAAGCGCTTGACCCGGGCAGTCCCGGATGGTCGGAAGGACCGTCCAGGGATGAAACACACAATGCGGCTTCCGTTCTTCTACGGCTGGGTCGTGGTCGCGGTGACTTTCGTCACCATGGCCATCGGCGTCAACGCGCGCACCGCCTTCTCGCTGTTCTTTCCTCCCATCATCTCCGAGTTCGGCTGGGAGCGCGGCGTCACCGCGGGCGCCTTTTCCTTCGGCTTCGTGGTGTCGGGCATGGTCAGCCCGCTGATCGGCCGGCTGATGGACCGCGCCGGCCCGCGCGCGGTGATGGAGCTCGGCGTGGTTCTGATGGGTGGCGGGCTGCTGCTCGCGCCGCTCACCAGCCAGCCATGGCATCTCTACGTCACCATCGGCGTCATGGTTGGCGCCGGCTCGGTGTGTCTCGGCTATTCCGGCCAGTCGCTGTTCCTGCCGAACTGGTTCATCCGCACACGCGGCCTCGCCATCGGCATTGCCTTCGCCGGGGTCGGCATCGGCTCGGTGACGCTGCTGCCCTGGGTGCAGCACTTGATCGAACAGACCGGCTGGCGCACGGCCTGCACGGCGATGGGCCTGATGATTCTGATCGTGCTGGCGCCGATCAATCTGTTCCTGCACAGGCGCCCCGAGGATATCGGCCTGCGGCCTGACGGCGATGCCGCGCCGGCCGCAGGCGCCGCAAAACCCGTCTCCAACATCGTCGATCCCGTCTGGGCCCGGACCGAATGGACACTCCGGAAAGCGGTCGCCACGGCGCGGTTCTGGTGGATCGCGCTCGGCTATTTCTGCGGCCTGTACATCTGGTACGCGGTGCAGGTGCACCAGACCAAATTCCTGCTCGACATCGGCTTCAGCCCGGGTGTCGCGGTGTGGGCGCTCGGCATCGTCAGCCTGCTCGGCATTCCCGGCCAGATCCTGCTCGGCCATGTCTCCGACCGGATCGGGCGGGAATGGGTATGGGCAATCAGCTGCGCGGGTTTTGCGATCTCTTTCGCAGCGCTGATGGCTCTGAAATTCCAACCGTCATTGTGGCTGGTCTATCTCATGGTGTTCACGCAAGGCGCGCTCGGCTACGGCCTGACCTCGATCATGGGCGCAGTGGTGTTCGAGATTTTTCAGGGCAAGCACCAAGGCAGCATCTTCGGCACCATCATGCTGGCAGCATTGGCCGGCGGCGCCGCCGGTCCCTGGGTCACCGGCTTGCTTTACGATCGGGTCGGCGACTACACGCTCGCCTTTGGCGTTGCCATCATTGTGAGCGGATTGTCGGCGCTCTCGATCTGGCAAGCCGCGCCGCGCAAGGTGCGCGCCGTCGCCGGCAAGCTTCAGGCTGGGACCGGCGCCGAATAGGTTCCGTACGCACCGGATTACCTTCGCGTCTTTTGCGGAATGTTAAGCATGTCGCGTTGCGACGGGACTGCAAAAACGTCTTGGACACCATCGCGGCGCTAGCCTCGGTTGCCATATCTTCCCGATGCCTCCGGGTCCAACGATGTCTGCCTCCGATTGTCCCATGACAGAAACTCCGGAAGTGCTGTTGGCCGCGCTCGAACGCGCCGAAGAGGGCATCGTCATCGTCGACAGCGCGTATCGCATCACGCATTTCAATGCCGGTGCAGAGCGGATCTGGAAACTCGCACGGGCTGAGGTGCTCGGCCGCGACGCCGGACTTCTCAGCCTCAAATGCCTCCAGGCCGAACCGTGTGCGGAATTCCGTGACGAGATCAGCCTGGTGCGACACGACGGCAGCCGCATCCGGGCGGCCATCTCGCTTTCATCCATTGCAAGTGGCGGCGTGACCCATCGCATCGTGTTCGCGCGTGACGTTACCGCGGATGCCGAGCGCCGCGTCAGGATCGGGCTTCTCCACGCCGTCTCCGACCAGACCAACCGCGCGGTGCTCATCACCGACACCGACCAGAACATCGTCTACGTCAATTCCGCCTTCACGACGCTGTTCGGCTACACCAGCGAGGAAGCCGAAGGCCGCCGTGCCCGGGGCCTGATCGCCGGCCGCCACACCGATCGCAAGGCCGTTGCGAAGCTCGTCAAGCGCCTGATGGATGGCGGCCACCGCGGCGAGGTCGAGATGCTCGCCTATGACAAGGATGGCGAGGAGATCTGGGTCTGTGCCCGCATCGATGCCTTCCGCGACAGGAAGGGCCAGGTCAAGCACATCTTCGCGCTGCTCGAGGACATCACGGAGACCAAGCAGCTGCACTCGCTCCAGCAGCTCATCATGGGCGCGCTCGCTGATGAGGTTCCGATCGGCGAGATTGCAGACCGGCTGTGCCGCCGTGTCGAGCAGATCGCGCCCGACGTCGTCTGTTCGCTGCTTCACGTCGATGCCGCGGGCCTGATCCATCCGCTCGGCGGCCCAAGCCTGCCCGAGGACTATTCCCGCGCACTGGAGGGCATTGCCATTGGTCCCAATGTCGGCTCGTGCGGAACCGCGGCCTTCTACGGCGAGCCGGTGCTGGCGACCGATCTGGAGACCGACCCGCGCTGGCAGCCCTACAAGGCGATGCCGCTCGCGATTGGCCTGCGCGCATGCTGGTCGACGCCGGTCAAGGCCAAGGACGGACGGGTCATCGCCACCTTCGCTTTCTACTACCGGGAGCCGCGCGCGCCGAGCAATTGGCACCGCCGCATCGTCGATGCCTGCGTCAATCTCGGCGCCTTCGCGATCGAGCGCAAGGAAGCGCGCGCCGAGATCGCGCGGCTCGCCTATCACGACATCCTCACTGGTCTGCCGAACCGCGCACAATTGCGACGCCTGATCACCACCGCCATCGATGCCTGCCCGACCGGCAGCCACGTCGCGCTGGCCTTCCTCGACGTCGATCATTTCAAGGACGTCAACGACACGCTCGGTCATGCCGCCGGCGACGAGCTCCTGATCCAGCTGGCGCAGCGCCTGCGCGAGCAGATCGGACCCGAGGACATGCTGGGGCGGCTCGGCGGCGACGAGTTCGTCATCCTGCTGCCGCGGCGCAACGCCGAGGGTGCCGAGCGCGTCGCGGCCGGAATTACCGAAGCGCTAGCGGCGCCGCTGCGGCTCGGCTCCAGGCAGCTGCAGATGTCGGCGAGCATCGGCGTCAGCCTCTATCCCGATCATGCGACCGACATCGACACCCTGATGCAACAGGCGGACGCGGCCATGTACATGGCCAAGCAGGCGGGACGTTCGACCCATCGCCTGTTCAGCGCCGAGATGAACGGGCTCACCGAGCAGCGGCTGGCCTTGATTGCGGCGCTGCGCCGCGCCATCGCCGAGGGGGCGCTGACCCTCAGGTATCAGCCGCAGATCCGCAGCTGCGACGGCGCGATCCATGGCGTCGAGGCGCTGGCGCGCTGGCACGATGCCGAGCTCGGCGACGTCTCGCCGGCAAAATTCATCCCGCTCGCCGAAGAGTGCGGCCTGATCGAGCAGATCGGCCTGTGGTCGGTGCGCGAGGCCTGCCGGCAGATGGCGAGTTGGCGCCGCGCCGGGCTCGGCATTCCATCCGTGTCGGTGAACCTGTCGCCGATCAATTTCCGCAGCGTCACGCTGGCCGCGCGGCTCAAGGACATCCTCGCCGAATACGATCTGCCGGCGGATGCGCTGATGCTCGAGATCACCGAGGGCGCGTTCATGCAGGACAGCGTCGCCGCGCTCGAGACGATGAATGCGATCCGGGAGCTCGGCGTCGGGCTTTCCGTGGACGATTTCGGCACCGGCTATTCCAGCCTCAGCCGGCTCGCCCATCTGCCGATCCGCGAGCTCAAGATCGACCGCAGCTTCATGCGCGACATCGAGCGTGACGCCGGCGCGCTCGCGATCGCCACCGCCGTGGTGCGCGTCGGGCAGGGCCTCGGCATGACCGTCGTCGGCGAAGGGGTCGAGACCGAGGCGCAGCGCAAGGTGCTGGCCGAACTTGGCTGCGACGTCGTGCAGGGTTTTCTTTACGCACCCGCGCTCGCGCCTGTTGCCTTCGAGCGCTGGCTGATCGAGCACTGCGCCGAGCAGGCGCAGGCGATGTTGGCTCGTCTCGACATTGCACCGGCCGGCGCGACTGCGGTGAAGCGGTCGGCGTAGGGCGTCTACTCTCGGAGCCGCCACGGCAGCAACGACGGGCTAGCCATCGAAATCAACGAAACGCGTTACTTCGATCGTGCCTGGTTTGGCTTTGGTCGGCATTGACGCGGCAATGCATAGTGAACGGTCAGCAAGCTTTCGTTCCTGTCGTCGAAAATCAAATGATCGGTCAAGGCCATTTCCGCGCGCATAGCATTGCAGCAGAAGATCATCCATCGATTGAACGTGGGCAGCGGGCTCATGGACCGGTAAAGCTCGCCACACTCGATGGTCACGTTCTTAAGGCCTTGCGCATTCGCCAATTCGAGCCGGGATCGAATCTCTTGCCGGAAACGGTCCGTTGAAACCATGCGACATCCGATTGCCGAAAACCCTTCTGAGAGGGGGATCAGCCGGCCAGTATTGAAATCGAGCGATGAGCCCTGTCAACTCAGACGTCAGGCCGTGTGACCATAGAGCAATGCCAACACAAAGATACAGCTAATAAAGCCGATCTGATTGATGCTCTCGTCTCGCTATTGGGCGACAGCGTTCCTATATGCTCGATATCGCCGCCCGCCCTTGGCAGTTATCGGTGACTGAGAGCATTGCGCTCCCGCCTCAACCACGAAGGCGGTCGGATGTCCGATATCCCAAAATACAAATCTCCTGGACTGATTGGTATCTCCGGTGCCGCTGCGGGTCGCTGCGTCGGCCTTCATGCAGCGGAATCCATTTTCAATTGATCTGCAGCAGCGATCTCGCACGCAGGTCGTCAGGAGGCTACGTGGCAAACACAGCAACGATCCGAAATTCGAACGGGCTTCCGGCCACATTCACGGGATCGAAGACCGGGCAGGACGACGCTCCGTTTGTCTTCGTGAAGGTCGGCGATGAAGAGCGCCGCATGCGAAGGGCCGAATGGGATGCGCTTCCGCCCTGGACCGGCCCGCGCCCGGCACGAACAGTCAACGATTGATCGCACAGCCTTTGGGGGCCCGCTTGACGATCGAACATGCTATCGTGCGAACCAAGCCGAAGCCCTGGGGCAGTCTCGATCTGCGGCCCTGGAGCCTGGCGTCGACGAGCGACGGCCCGATCGGGGAATTGTGGTTCGAGCGTCCGGGCCTTGCTGGGCCGGAGACGGCGTTGCTGCTCAAAATGCTCTTCACCTCCGAGCCGCTATCGATTCAAGTTCACCCGGATGATGCGTTCGCGCGCTCGATCGGGCTTGCCAACGGCAAGACCGAAGCCTGGTACATCGTCTCCGCGATCCCCGGTGCTAGGGTCGCGGTGGGACTGAACCATCCGCGCTCCGCCGCAGAGTTGCGAGCGGCAATCGCTGACGGCTCGATCGCCGATATCGTGGATTGGCAGCCGGTTCATCCAGGCGACGCCATTTTCATTCCTGCCGGAACCGTACATGCGATCGGCGCCGGCATCGTGCTCGTCGAAATCCAGCAGCAAAGCGACGCCACGTTCCGGCTGTTCGACTATGGACGACAGCGCCAACTGCACATCGACAATGCCGTCGCGGTGGCGACAGCAGGCCCGCGCCAGATCCAATTGCCGTCCGAACGTCTGAGCGGCGCGCGAACGGTCCTCACGGTCAATTCATATTTTGCGCTGGAGCAAATTGACCTTGCTCCGGGCTCCGTTTGGATGCTCGACGCACCGAAAGAGACCTGGCTGCTGGCGATAGAAGGCCAGGCCCAACTCGGCTCGACGAGGCTGGCGCCGGGGGAGGCGATCTTCCTGGAAGCCGACCATGCGGAAATCGAGGTCGGTGCGAACGGGTTGAAAGCGCTACTGGCCTATCCCGGCCCGAAGATAAACCTCGCTGCGTTGATAGAGCGCAGCGCCGCGAGCGCCAGTCGCGCACCGCACGCCTTTCCCAGCACCCTGGTCGCGTCTCCCTTCGAGACCGCCGCGCTCAAACAATCGGAGACGCCAAATTGGCTGCCGTAAATCGTATCGCATTCATCGGCAATTCGCTTCCCCGCCGCTGCGGCATTGCGACCTTCACCACCGACTTGCAGAGCGCCATTGCGGCGTCCCGGAGTGATCTGGAGACCGTCATCGTCGCGATGACCGATCACGGCCAGGTCTACGATTATCCTCCCACCGTGGGCCTGGAGATCAACGACGACAGGCAAGATGATTATGTCCGTGCGGCCACTTATCTGAACAGCGGCGGCTTCGAGGCCGTTTCGCTGCAACACGAGTTCGGCATTTTCGGCGGCGAGGCCGGAGGCCAGATCATGGCGCTCCTGTCGCGCCTGACCATACCGATCGTGACAACCTTGCATACGATCTTGTCCGAGCCGACGGAGGCTCAGCGTGACGTCATCGCGCGCATCGTCGAATGCTCGTCCAAGGTCGTCGTGATGGCGGAGAAGGGTCGGGAGTTGTTGCGTTCCGTCTACCACGTGGCTGACGAGAAGATCGAAATCATCCCACACGGTATCCCGGAATTTGCGTTCGTCGAACCCGACGCGGCCAAGGCTGCGCTCGGATTCAGCAACAAGTCGGTCATCCTGACCTTCGGATTGCTGTCGCCGAACAAGGGTATCGAAGTCATGATCGATGCGATGCCTTCGATTCTGAAGACCCGACCCGACGCCGTTTACGTCGTCCTCGGTGCGACGCATCCCAACCTCGTGCGCGATCGTGGCGAAGCCTATCGTGAGTCCCTGATGGCGCACGCGCGCCAGGCTGGCGTCGAGGATCACGTCGTGTTCCTCGATCAGTTCGTCGACAAGAAAACGCTGCTCGATTTCATCTCGATGTCCGACGTCTACGTGACGCCGTACCTCAGTGAGGCCCAGATGACCTCGGGCACGCTGGCCTATAGTTTCGGCCTCGGTAAAGCCGTGGTGTCCACCCCGTATTGGCATGCCCGTGAACTATTGGCCGATGGCCGCGGCATCCTGGTTCCGTTTGGCGATGCGGCAGCGCTCGGCATTGAAATCGCCAAGTTGCTGACCAACGATGTGCTTCGGCAGGCGATGCGCAAGCGCGCCTATTCGAGCAGCCGCGCGATGACGTGGGAAAGAACCGCCGAACGCTATATGTCGGTCTTCGAGAACGCCGGCCGACGGCATCGGCTCAAGACCATTGCGCGCACGGATACTGGTACGCTGCTGCGCGACAGCCGCGCCCCGCCGGAAACGCAGCTCGGTCATTTCCTGTCGATGTGTGACGACACGGGACTGTTTCAGCATGCCGTTCATAGCGTGCCGGATCGTGCCCACGGCTATTGCGTCGACGACAACGCCCGGGCGCTGCTCGTGGCCTGTGCACTCAACAATCCGGGCGAAGAGCGGCTGCCGGAAGCCCTGACGGCGCGATTTGCCGCCTTCGTCCAGCACGCCTGGAATCCGGATACACGACGATTTCGCAATTTCATGGGCTTCAACCGCTGCTGGTTGGAGGACCAGGGGTCGGAGGATAGTCACGGACGCACGCTCTGGGCCTTGGGCGTGTGCGCGTTGACCGATGCCAGCACGTCGCGGCGCTCATGGGCCGCGGCGCTGTTTTCTGAAGCGATGGCAACAGCGGAAGAGTTTCGTTCGCCCCGTGCGTGGGCGTTCGTATTGCTGGGCCTTGATGCATACTGCTCGGCTGTCCCGAACGATGTCCAGGCGACCCGTTTGCGTGCCGTGCTTGCCGATCGGTTGATCTTGATCTTCGACACCGTGGCAACAGGCGATTGGGTCTGGTTCGAGGATGGGTTGGCCTACGATAACGCGCGCTTGCCCCAGGCGCTGATCATGACGGGCCTGGCGAGTAAGACATCGCGCTATGTCAATATCGGGCTGGAGTCGCTGCGCTGGCTTGTGAAGAGGCAAACTTCGGCGAAGGGCCAATTCCGCCCGATCGGCACGGCGGGATTTGGTGAGCGACGCCAACCCTCGCAAGCCTTCGACCAGCAGCCGCTGGAGGCCGCGGCGACCATCGCGGCATGCCTTGCCGCATGGCGGGCCGATCACGATGTCGAGTGGAAAGCCGAAGCCGCGCGGGTCTTTGCGTGGTTTCTGGGCAGCAACGATCTATCGGCCTCGCTGGTCGATTTGGAAACCGGAAGCTGCCGGGATGGCTTGCACCCCGATCGTCCCAATGAGAATCGCGGAGGGGAATCCGTGGTGTCGTATTTGCTTGGGCTTTCCGAGATTCGGCAAATTGCCCGCCTGAGCGAAAGCCGGGCCAAGCCTGCTCCTCTCGTCGCCTGACGGAGCCGGTTACAATTTCCTCCTTCAACCCATCGAGGCCGTTTTGTCGCAATCTCCCTTCCTCAAACGCCAAGCCCTTCAGCTGCGGCCTGATCCGACCCGTGTCATCGTTCGGCCTTTCAAGCCGGCAACCGAGCCGCGCGACCTCAATCCGACAGACAAGACCCGCGCCAACCATATCGTCGAACGGGTCCTCGCGCTCGATCCCGAGACGGCTGACCGGCAATTGGCCGACGTTCTGGAGAATTTCCTCGGCCGTCACCGCAACCTGTTGCAGATTTTCGAGGCACGCGCCGCGGAAATGGAAGAGGCGCTGGCCGACCATGCTGTATTCACGCAGGTGCAGCGCCAACTCGCGGGCGCCTATTTTCTTAACGAATATTCGTTCGAGGCCTCGGCATTGTTCAATCCGAGTATCGTGCCACATCCCGATCAATCCGGAACGCCGGAAGGCAGCCTCCGCTTCATCCTGAGTCTTCGTGCCGTCGGCGAGGGTCATGTGTCTTCGCTGACATTTCGCTCGGGACTTATTGCGGAAGACGGGACTGTGACGATCGACGCGACGGCGCGTCTTGCATCCAGCCCCGATCTCGTCAAGCTGACATCGGGCGCCGGCGGCGACGAGATTGATGTTACATTCGCGGCTGGGCAGGATCTTAGCGAGCGGGTGATTTTTCCAGTCACCGAAGCGCAGTCGAACGGGATCGAGGATGCGCGCTTTGTGCATTTCAGCAACGCGGGCAAGACGATCTACTACGCGACCTACACCGCCTATAGTGGACGGGCGATCCGGTCGGAGCTGATCGAGACGTCCGATTTTGTATCGTTCCGGCTATCGCCGCTGAAGGGCAATGCCGCGCGCAACAAGGGCATGGCGTTATTCCCGCGCAAGGTCGGGGGCAGATATGCGATGATCGCGCGCCAGGATAACGAGAACCTCTATCTGATCTTTTCCGACGATCTCCATACGTGGGATGGCGGGCAGCCGATCCTGAAGCCGCGATACCCCTGGGAGTTCGTGCAGATCGGCAATTGCGGATCTCCGATCGAGCTCGATGAGGGATGGCTGCTGCTGACGCACGGTGTCGGCCCTGTGCGGAAATATTCGATCGGGGCCGCGCTGCTGGACAAGAACGACCCTTCGAAGGTGCTCGGCCGCCTGCGCGAGCCGCTATTGCGCCCGGACCCTTCCGAACGCGAAGGATATGTTCCGAACGTCGTCTACACCTGCGGCGCGATGCGCCACCGCGACAAGATCATCTTCCCCTACGCGGTCTCCGACAGCTTCTGCAATTTCGCGACCATCGAGATTGCATCCTTGATTGCGGCCATGGACAGTAGTGCATAGGAACTGCGCTGACCGTTCTCGATGTCCATCCGATGGATTGGAAAAGCGTGAAGCGGTCGGCGCAGAACATTGCTTCGAACGGGTGATGTCCGGGCTCAGGCATCCGGTTGCAGGAACGTGCCGTATTGCTTGGTCGCGGCGACCGCGGCCGCGGCCTTTCCGATCATCCGCATCGCTGCCATCATCGGCCATGGCCCAAGACTGACCCGCCGAACGCCGACGCGGGCCAGATCCGGAAGTGCGGGAACGCCTTGTGTCACCATGATGTTGACCGGCAGAGGCGTGAGCTGAACGAACTTTTCAATGAGCGCGAGGTCGGTGAGGCCGGGCACGAAAATTCCGTCGGCGCCGGCCTCGGCATAGACCTTCGCCCGGCTTGCCGCTTCGTTCATGCACTCGTCCGGCGATCCGAATTTGAGCAGAAACGGATCCGTTCTCGCATTGATGAACAGCTGAACTCCCAGATCTTTTGCAGCGTGCCGCACGGCCTTGATCTTGGCGGCATGGCGTTCGGGATTGACGAGTTGGCGCTTTCCCCCTGATAGTCCGTCCTCGAGATTGATGCCGACGGCGCCGGCTTTCAAAATCTCGGTCGCCGATCTGGCGGCGGCTTCTGGGGTGTCGCCATATCCAGCCTCCAGATCGATTGAGACGGGAACAGAGACGGCCGCGGTCATCCGCGACACCAGGCCGGTCACAATGTCGAGCGGGACATTTTCTCCGTCGGCGTATCCAAGTGCGGAGGCGACCGCACTGCTGCTGGTCGCGATGGCCGGAGAGGTCTTCGCGATAGCTTTGGCAGTGGCGGCGTCCCAGGCGTTGAACAGGATGAGCGGATCGCCCTTCCTGTGAAGGGCATGAAACGTCTCGGCATATTGCTGTTGGGTCTTGGCGTCCATTGCGCGTACTCCGGATTAGAGAACTCGAAGGATGTTGTGGGCCACGCCCTCTGCGTTCAGTCAGGCGCGTGCGTCTTGAACCAGTCCATGATCAGGCCGGTGACTTCTTCCTCACGCTCGAGGTGCGGGAAGTGCCCGACATCGGGCAGGACAATCCGCTGGTGCGGCCCCTTGAACAGCGGCTCCTCCTTGACCGAGTACCTTGCGGTCGGATCGTTGCTGCCATAGATCGTCAGCGTCGGCGTGTGCATGTCATTGATCGGCAGCCGGCGCGCGAGCCCCGCATCGGTCAGGCCTCCGTAATATTTAAGCGCCGCGGCCATCGTGCCGGGCGAGCTGAGCGTCTCCTTGATTGAACGGATGTGCTCGGCATTGTTGAATGTCGGCGACCACAGCTTCCAGAGATAGTCGACGAAGGGAAGTCCCTCGGTACTGACCGCGGATACGGCGCCGGGAAGCTGGAAGAAATAGACATGGAAGACGGCTCGAACGAGCTCCGGATCCCGTCTGATGCTCGAAATTGTAATCGGATGTGCGGTGTTCATGACCACGGCGGCCTTGAACGCCGATGGCGCCGTGGCCAGCGCCTGAAAGGTTGAGGTGCCGCCCCAATCCATGCCGACGACGCGCGCCTGTCCGTCGTCGCTCAGCGCCGCGATAAGGGCTTCGAGATCCTTGCCCAGTGCGATCGGATCGAAAACTCCGTCCGCCGGAATCTCGGTCGGTGCATAGCCGCGGAGGAACGGCGCGACCGCACGATAGCCTGCATCCGCGAAGACCTGCAGCTGCTTTCGATACGACCAGGCATTGTCGGGAAAGCCGTGCAGGAACATGACAAGAGGGCCGTCGCCCTGTTCGAGATAGGCGAAGCGCACGCCGTTGGCCTGCACGTATTTCAAGGCGGGTTCAATGCCTCTGGTATTCGCTTGGGCATCCGCTTGTCGTGCCGCGCTCCCGATATTCATCGTCATTCTCCATGTCATCGTGCCCCGCGGGCAAAATATGTGCGGAGCGCACATATTCGTCAAGTTGTTTTTTGTGCGCTCCGCACATATTGTCCGGCTCATGGAAAATGGAATCGCAAATTTGCTGGGGGCGCTTTCGCTCGCCGTCATGGATCGGATCGAGCAGGGTGCGCGCGAGGTCATAGGCCGCGGCGGCGAGACGCCTGCCGCACTGATCGTCATCGGCTATGGCCAGGGCATGACCAACGACAAGCTGCGGCGGATCCTTGGCCTGTCGCATTCAGGAACGGTCCGGCTGGTGGACCGTCTGGTGTCGGATCGGCTGGTCGAACGTCGGCCCGGACAGGACGGCCGCGAGGTTGCTCTGCACCTGACAGCGAAGGGCGCCTCAACCCGCAACGAGTTGATGACGTCGCGAATTTCGGCCGTCGCGTCGCTTCTGGATGTGCTGTCGCCGGCTGAAACGAAACGACTCGAAACGCTGCTCCACGAGTTGTTGGCTCGGCAGGATACGTCCGAGATGGATCGCTTCACGATCTGTCGCATGTGCGACGACAGCGCTTGTACGAACTGCCCGTTGCCCACGGACAAGGGCAAACGCGCTCGCTAGCGGGTGCACTCGACGCCATCATCCGGCTTGCGAGGTCTGGTCGAGCGACTCGGGGCGCAACGCGCGTTCACGTCGCGGATAGGAACGTCCGGCGTTTCTCCACGTTGTCGGCCGTCGAGCGCAAACTGGGCCATACGATGAAGAAGATCGCCGCCATCCTTGTGATGCTCTCTGCCTTGCCGGCTGCTGCCGGTGCGGAGAGTTGGAGCGGCTATCGCATTCCCGAGACCGGGACCAGTGTCGACATCCCTTCGTCCATCTTCACCGAGCAAGCCGGTCGGCCCGACGGCTATGGCATGCAGTACCGGACCAGCGACGGCCGGGCGGATTTGACGGTGCAGGCCGTTCCGAACGAAGGCAGTTCACCGGCGGCTTTCCTGGCGCGGAAGAATCCGCCGTCCGGCATCACCTACAAGCGCATCACGCCGCGCTTCTTCGTGGTCTCCAGCACCCGGGGCGGCAAGATCTGGTACGACCGCTGCAATTTTGGCCGCCGCTACGTGCATTGCGTGCTGATCAACTACCCGGCCGCCGAGAAGCGGCAGTGGGATGCAGTCGTAACCCGCGTCAGCCACACGCTGAGCGGCGGTTGATCGTTCACAAAGAAAAACCTGTTTACAAAAAAAATCTGCTCACAAAGAAAAAACTGCCCGCAAATCGCGGGCAGCAGTCTCGTGAGGATGGTTCAGCGCACGTTCGTCGATGTCGTCGACATGGTCGGCTTGGAGCCCGGCACGTGCGACATGGTTTTGGTGGTGGACCCGACCTCCTCGCCCGCCTTGACTTTCGTGCGGGTGTGGGAGCGGCTGAACGTACCACCCTCGTGCGCCTGCGCGCGCGCATTGGAATTGAGCACCGGACCGTTGCCCTTGTTCATGCTGGTGCCGGACTGCGCCTTGCCGTTGGCAGACGCGGCGCTGCCGCCGGCTGCAATGGACGAGCCGGTCTGTCCGGAGCCCGACGTCGACGTGCCGCCGGTGCCGAGCGTGCTGGCCGAGGTGCCGCCGGCTGCAGCCGAGCCGCCGGTGCCGCCGGTCATGCTGGTTTGCGCCGACAACGGCGAGGCGGCGGCGAGCAGGAGTGCGACCGACGAGGTCGCGATCAACATTCTCATCTGTGAAATCCTTTTGCTATGGCGACGATGTCGAGATGGTGCAGCCGTTGACTGTGACGGTGCTCGCACTGGTCGAACCCGGGCCGCCGGCCGTCGAGGACGAACTCGACACGTTGCCGCCACCGGCCTGGACGTGCACCGACGATCCGCCGGCCGAGCTCGAGCTCGACAGCGAGCCGCTCGATGAGGTCGAGCCGGTTGTGCCTGAACCCGATGACCCCAGCGCGGTAATGCTGCCGTCGGGATGTTTTTCCACCGTGACCCGGCAGGTCTCGCCGGATGCGGTCTTGCCGGTTTTCTGCATGGTTTCCCCCACAGCGGCGCTGCTCATCAAAGTCAAAACTGCGATCGCAACGATTGATCTGTTCATGCCAGTCCTCCTCAGGAAGGACGAAGGAGCGGCATTGCTGCCGCTCCGCCGGCCGGGATGTCAGTCCTTGTCCTTCTTCATCTCGTCCTTGTGGTGGCCTTTGCCCTTTTCCATGCCCATGTCGCTGGCATGTCCCGCGGAGGAGCCGGCGGCTCCCACGGTCGAGCCGCTCTTGCCGCCGCCGGCCGACGAGCCGCCGGTGCCGAGCGTCGATGCGGAGTTGGAGCCGGAGCCTGCCGCAGAGCCGCCCGTGCCGACGCTGGACGAACTCTTGCCGCCACCAGCCGACGAACCGCCGGTGCCGAGCGTCGAGGCCGAGCCTGAGCCGCTGCCGGAGCCCGCGGCAGAGCCGCCGGTGCCGATGGACGAGCTGCTGGTGCCGCCGCCGGCGGACGAGCCGCCGGTGCCAAGCGTCGAGGCCGAGCCTGAGCCGCTGCCCGAACCTGCCGATGAACCGCCCGTACCGATCGTCGAGTTGCTGGTGCCGCCGCCGGCTGACGAGCCGCCAGTGCCGACCGTCGAGCTCGACTGCGCCACGGCGAGCGCGGTACCGGCCAGCAGCGCGGCTGCGGCCGCAGACAATTTCAGAATCCTCATCGCTGTCTCCTCCAATGATCAAATTGCCAAAACAGGCCCGGGATAAAGTGGCAAGCTGCAGAAACGTTCCTTGGATCGGTATGACGATGTGGAAAATGCGCGCGAGAACTGCGACGAGGTTCCAGCGGCGCGGCGCGCCGATGTCGAGCGGGAACAGCGCGACGATCTGAAGAAAACAAACGCTACTTCGACGACAATCCCGTCCTGCGCCGCAGATCAGTGATCGCGCGCAGAAAGCTGTCGGCCGGCGTCGTCTCCGGATCGATCAGGCGATGCAGACGAAAGCCGTCTTCCAGCGCCAGCACGACGGAGGCCATCCATGGCGGATTGAGCGTGTCGTCCTTTGCGTTGCTCTTCAGTGTGGCCTCGACGATGTCGGCGACCAGCTTGCGCCGGGCGCGCAGGCGTTTTGCAAGCTCCGGCCGGCGCTTCTCGGCGCGCGCGACGAACAGGATCATCTCCATGTGCAGCAGCGGCGAGCGGCCGAGCGGGTCCTGCCTTGTGCGATCCATCGCCTTCAGCGCTGCGATGAAGTCGTCGAGATTGTCGTGCTGCGCGAGGATGTCCATGTTGCGCCGGATCGACTGCGCGACATGGTCCTCGATCATGGCGATGATCAGCTCGTCCTTGCTCTTGAAGTTGGAATAGAACGCACCGCGGCTGAATCCGGCCGCCGCTGCGATCGCCTCGATGCTGGCGCCGCCGATGCCATCCTCCTCGAACACGCGCGCGGCCGCCTCGAACAGCCTGTCGCGCGTGTCGTCCCTGGTCGGCCTGGTTCTCACCCTTGACATCGGAGCAGGTTAGGGCAGAATGCAACTCGATACAACAATGTATCGGGTTGATAATTCAGGGATGGTTACGCTGCGCAACAGGGGCTGCCCGGCGTATTCGATTCATGCGGCAACCGATATGAGGTCACCATGAACGAGCACGTGCAAGGCGCCGGCGGTCCGCTGTTCAATCCGCTGTCGCCGGACTTCATCCGCGATCCCTATCCGCATTATGACCGGCTCCGCGCGATCTACCCGATTCACGTGACGCCGTTCGGCCAGTTCGTCACCAGCCGCCATGCCGATGTCAGCCTCGTGATGCGCGACAAGCGCTTCGGCAAGGATTTCGTCGAGCGTTCCAAGCGCCGCTATAGCGAGAAGATCATGGAGGAGCCGGTCTTCCGCAGCATGAGCCACTGGATGCTGCAGGCCGATCCGCCCGACCACACCCGCCTGCGCGGCCTCGTCGTGAAGGCCTTCACCGCCCGCCGCGTCGAGGACATGCGGCCGCGCATCCAGCAGATCGTCGACCGGACCATCGATGCCGTGATCGAACGCGGCCACATGGACCTGATCGAGGATTTCGCCTTCCGCCTGCCGGTCACCATCATCTGCGACATGCTCGGCATCCCCGAGGACCATCGCGAGACTTTCTATAACAGCTCACGCGACGGCGGACGGCTGCTCGACCCCGTGCCGCTTTCGCCGGAGGAGATT
Organism: Bradyrhizobium sp. i1.15.2; assembly: GCF_040548425.1. Lineage (NCBI taxonomy): Bacteria > Pseudomonadati > Pseudomonadota > Alphaproteobacteria > Hyphomicrobiales > Nitrobacteraceae > Bradyrhizobium > Bradyrhizobium sp. i1.15.2. The sequence continues at coordinate 69,965 of NZ_JBEPRQ010000009.1, forward strand.
GCCAAGGGCAACGCCGGCAACATGATGGCGCAGATGTATTTCCAGCAGCTGTTCGAGCTGCGTCGCAAAAATCCCGGCGACGATCTCATCACCCAGCTGGTGCAAGCCGAGGAAGACGGCAACAAGCTCACCAACGAGGAACTGACCGCCAACATCATCCTGTTGTTCGGCGCCGGCCACGAGACCACGGTCAATCTGATCGGCAACGGCCTGCTGGCGCTGCATCGCAATCCGGACCAGCTCGCGCTTTTGAAGGCGCAGCCTGAGCTGATGGTGGGCGCGATCGAGGAATTCTTGCGCTACGATTCCTCGGTGCAGATGACCGGGCGGGTCGCGCTGGAGGACATCGACGATGTCGGCGGCGCGAAGATCCCGAAGGGCGAGACCGTGCTCTGCCTGCTTGGCTCGGCCAACCGCGACCCGGCGGTCTATCCTGACCGGCCCGACCGACTCGACGTCACCCGCCAGAACGTGAGGCCGCTGTCGTTCGGCGGTGGCATCCATTTCTGCCTGGGAGCCCAATTGGCCCGCCTCGAGGCCGAGATCGCCATCGCCACGCTGTTGCGGCGGCTGCCCGACCTGCGCATCGACGACCTCGAAAACCCGGAATGGCGGCCGACCTTCGTACTACGCGGCCTGAAGCGGCTGCCTGCGAGCTGGTGATGGCCGCCAGCACTGATTCTGCGAGCATTGGCCCTCATCCTGAGGAGCCCGCAAGGCGGGCGTCTCCAAGGATGGCCGCGGGCGAGAGCGGGGCCTCTATGGTTCGAGACGGCGCTTCGCGCCTCCTCACCATGAGGGTCTCACACCCGCGTTAACCTCCGCGCGCAACAGTCGCTGTGACTTCGCCACACTTCTCCCTATATAAGGGGCTGTTCCGGTACGTCTGAGGCCCTGCGGCTCAGGCAAGGCCCGCATCCGGTTTGGCCGAGGGGAGACCCGTGCAGACGACGCTGCTCGGATTGGCGATTGCCTTTATCTTAGCGCTGCTGGCCGCTCTGATCGGGCCTTACTTCGTCGACTGGAACCAGTTCAGGCCCCAGTTCGAAGCGGAGGCCGGCAGGATCATCGGCGTGCCGGTGCGGGTGGCGGGCGAGCTCGACGCGCGGCTGTTGCCGGCGCCGACGCTGCGGCTGCGCGGGGTCACCTTCGGCGGCAACAACGATCTCGGCCGCCTGCGCGCCGACAAGCTCGACGTCGAGTTCAGCCTGAGCTCGCTGATGCGCGGCGAATGGCGCGCCACCGAGCTTTCGGTCAATGGCATGGCGGTCGATCTCGGCCTCGACGCGCGCGGGCGGGTCGATTTGCCGTCCACCGCAAGCGGCAGCTTCAATCTGGCTTCGCTGGCGATCGAGCGGCTGAACCTCACCGGCCGCATTGCCCTGCATGATGCCGCCAGCCGTTCGACGCTGGAGCTCAACGACATCGCCTTCTCCGGCGACGTGCGCTCGCTGGCCGGCTCGGTCCGGGGCGACGGCAGTTTCACCGCCGCTGGGGTGCGCTATCCGTTCCGCGTCTCCTCCGGCCCGAGCGCCGACGGCAATGCCACCCGCCTCCACCTCAACATCGATCCCGGCGAGCGCGCGATTCTCGCCGATCTCGAAGGCGTGCTTGCCTTCGACAATCGCCTGCCGAAATTCGAAGGCGCGCTGACACTCGCGGTGCCCGCGCCGAAGAAGTCGGGCGATGCGGGGCCGATGCCCTGGAAGCTCACGACGAAACTCAAGGCCGATCCGGCCGGCGCCAAGTTCGAGCAGGTCGACGCCAGCTTCGGGCCCGAAGACTCCGCGCTGAAGCTCGGCGGCGTCGGCGATGTCAGGTTCGGGGCCTCGCCGCTGCTGCGCGCGGTGCTGTCAGCGCGCCAGGTCGATGCCGACAAGCTGACGGCCAAGAACGATACCGAGCCGCAGCGCATCCTTCCGGCGCTCCGCGCAGGTCTCGCCGCAATCCCGCAGGCGCCGATCCCGGCACAGATCGAGTTCAACTCCGACCAGATCATGCTCGGCGGCCGGCCGCTCCAGAACATCACGGCCGAGCTTGCGACCGACGGACGATCCTGGACCTTCCAGCGGCTCGAGCTGCGCGCGCCAGGCCAGACGCAGCTCTCGCTCAACGGCGCGACGCCCGGCGCCGACAGTTTCAGCGGCCGTCTCAGCGTCGATTCCTCCGATCCCGATACGCTGGTGGCCTGGCTTCAGGGCCGCAGCGAGGTCAACCGCCGCAGCACCCGGCCGATGCGCCTTGCCGGTGACGTGACCATTGCCGCCAACCATTTCGCCATCGACAGGTTGAAGGCCGAGATCGAGGGCGGCGCGGTCGAGGGCCGCATCGCTTTCGTCCAGACCGGCGCGAGCAAGGGCTCGCGGATCGACGCGGAGCTCAAGGCCGATCGCCTCGACCTCGATGCCGCCGCGAGTTTCGTGCGCGCGCTTTCGGGGCCGCAGGGCGAATGGCCGGAGGAAGCGAAGCTGTCGCTCGATATCGGCCGCGCGATCTCGGCCGGGCAGGAGCTGCGGCCGTTCACCGCGAAACTCGGCTACGGTCCGGCGTCGCTCTCGCTGGAGCAGTTGCGGTTCGGCCAGGCCAGTGGCGTGACCACGGAAGCGAGCGGCAGTTTCGACCGCGCCAAGGCCATTGGCAAGCTCGCGCTGAAATCCTCCGCCAATTCGCTGCGCGATCTCACCGCACTGATCGAGCCGTTTGCGCCGTCGGTGCGCGCGCGCTTCGACGCCATCCCGTCGCTGCCAGGTGCGACCCGCCTCAAGCTCGACCTCAGCCTCGACAAGAACGCCGAGCATGCCGATCGCAACGACGCGCGCGCGGTGATCGAGCTCGACGCGCCGCAACTCAAGGCCACCGCGACGCTGGCCGCGCAGACGCCGGTGGCCGCCCTCAACGGCATCGACATCGACCGTTTGCGCAACAGCGAATTCACGCTGGATTCGAAAGTCTCGACACCGCAGGCCAGTGCATTGCTGGCGCTGCTCGGGCTCGATCGCGTGTTGGCCGCAGGCGAGGGCGCTTCGCAGTTCGAGGGCCATCTGAGCGGCGCGTGGCACCATCAGCTGCAATTGAATGCAAAGCTTAGCGGCGGCGGGCTGGACGCGGACGCACAAGGCAACGTCGAATTGTCGGAGCCGAAAGGCAGCGTGAATTTGCGCGTGCGCAACGCCAATCTGGCCCCGCTGTTCGGGACCAGCCTGGCCGATAAATCGGTGCAGAGCGTCAATCTGTCCTCGCGCGTCGGCCTCGCCGGCAACCGCCTGACCTTCAACGATCTCGACAGCACACTGGCCGGCTCGCATTTGCGCGGTCATCTGGCGGTGACGCTCGATCAGGAGAAGACCGTCGACGGCGAAGTCGGCCTCGACACGCTCGACCTCGTGCCGGCGCTCGCGATGGCCATCGGTGCGGCCGGACACGATGCCAATGCGCCGTTGAATGCCGGGCTTCTCGGCGGCTGGCGCGGCCGCGTCGCCTTCCAGGCGTTGCACGGCACGTTGCCCGGCGGCATCGAGCTGCGCCCCTTCGGCGGCACGGTCCGGAGCGACGGTCAGTCGCTCGCGCTCGACGCAATGAAGGGCGGCGTCGGCGGCGGCGAGATGTCGGCGAGCCTCGATGCGCGCAATGGCGCCAATGGTCTGACGTTGAACGCGCGCATCGAACTCGGCAATGTCGACGCGGCGGCGCTGCGCTACCGCGACCTTGCGCTGCCGAAGGGACGCGCCTCGGCGCAGATGGCGCTGATCAGCCAGGGCCGCAGCGTCGCGGCGCTCACCGGTGCGCTCGCCGGCAACGGCACGGTGACGCTCGAATCCGCTGAAATCTCCGGCCTCAATCCGCGCGCCTTCGAGATCGCCATCCGCGCCAGCGACGGCGGCCAAATTGCCGACGACAACCGGCTGCGGCAACTGGTCGAGCCCGCGCTGTCGGCGGGTCCGATTGCAGTGGCCTCGGCGCAGATCCCGTTCACGATCCGCGACGGGCGCCTGCGCGTCGGCGCAACGTCGCTGGAGGCGAAGAACGCGCGTGCCATCGTCTCCGGCGGCTACGACATCCCCGCCGACCAGGCCGACATACGCGCCAGCCTGACGCCGATCATGACCGGGCTCTCCGGCGCACCGCCGGAAATCCAGCTGTTCGCGGCCGGTCCCCCCGACAGGCTCAACCGCACCGTCGATGTCGGGCCGCTGTCCTCCTGGCTTGCGGTGCGCACGATCGACCGCGAGACGCGCCGGCTGGACGCCATCGAGCGCGGCGAGCCGCCGCCGGCGACCGCCGCGCTGCCGACGCTGGTGTCGCCGGATCCCGTGCCGGAGCCGTCGCTGCAGGATGTGCCGATGCCCGGCCGCGATCCGCGCCGCGCGCCGCCGCCGAAGCCCAAGGCCGATATCAGGGTTGCGCCGACACCGAAGCCGCCGCACGCCGCTCCCGCGGCGCCAAGCCCGCCACTGACAAGCCCTCCACTCACAAGCCAGCCGCTTGCAAGCCAACAGATCGCACCGCTGCCCCCGCCGATCGACGTGAGGCCGGCCCCGGGCCCGCCGCCCGCAAAGCCCAGGCCCAAGCCGCCGCTGGTGCTGACGCCGTCGAATCCGTGATTGGTTTGGAGGTCGGGCCGCTCGCCTTCTTAACCTCTCCCGCTTGCGGGAGAGGTCGGCGCGTCCGGGCGATGCGAAGCATCGTCCCGCGTGCCGGGTGAGGGCTCTCTCCTCTGGGGGAATCCCTCCGTTGAGACACCCTCTCCCAACCCTCTCCCGCAGGCGGGAGAGGGAGCGCACCTTCGCCGGTGGCCCACCGGTAAACTCATTCCCTCGATTTTTAACGAATTTTGCCCGGCAAAACTGATCTGCCGACTTTACCGGATTCTCGCGTTTGTTCCCTAGTCTCTGTTCCCAGAGGAACTCGGCGTCCTGCGGCACAAGCAGGATGGCTAGCCAAGAACTGGGGTCATCGGGATGAACGGCGCGACAACACTTCTGCAGGATCTGGACGACGCGATCGCACGCGGCACCGACGAAAGCCGGAACAAGGCGTTGTGGCATGCGACCGACATTCTGATCACCGGCCGCTACAGCGACGACGAGATCAGCACGTTCGGCGAGGTCATCGGCCGGCTCGCCGACGAGATCGAGGTTGCTGCGCGGGTGCAGCTCTCTGAGGTCATGGCAGCCTGCGATCACGCTCCGCTCAATGTCATTGCGCAACTCGCGACCGCCGACGAGATCGAGGTCGCAGGCCCCGTGCTGCGCGACTCCAATCGTATCGACGAGAAGCTGCTGATCGAGAGCGCCATGACCAAGAGCCAGTCGCATCTGCTCGCGATCGCCCAGCGCAAGTCGATCGGCGAGGCCGTCACCGACGTGCTGGTCAAGCGCGGCGACCAGGAGGTCGTGACGTCGGTTGCCCGGAACGAGGGCGCGCGCTTCTCCGGCTCGGGCCTGCTCCACATGGTTCGCCGTGCCGAGGGTGACTCGATTCTTGCCGAGCAGCTTGGCCTGCGCAAGGACGTGCCGCGTCACATCTTCCAGCAGCTGATCTCGAAGGCGTCGGAGGACGTCCGCCGCCGGCTCGAGCACGAGCGCCCAGAAATGATGGCGCAGATCCAGAGTTCGGTGAGCGACGTCACCGGCGACCTGCAATCCAAGTTCGGCCCATCCTCGCGCAGCTATTTCGTCGCCAAGCGCGTGGTGACGACGCAGTACCGGCAGGGCAACCTCAACCAGGATTCGATCTCGAACTATGCGCGCCAGCACCGCTTCGACGAGGTGCAGATCGGGCTGTCGCTGCTGTCATCGCTGCCTGTCGACGTGATCGAGCGTGCGATGATGGACCGCAATCGCGAGATGATCCTGGTGCTGTGCAAGGCGCTCGATTTCTCATGGGACACCACGATGTCGCTGCTGTTCCTCGGCGCCAAGGATCATCTGATCACGGCGCGCGAGCTCCACGACAACGAGCGCGATTTCGGCAAGCTCAAGATCGAGACCTCGCGCAGCGTCTTGAAGTTCTACCAGTCGCGCAAGACCGGCACCGATCCCGTCACGGGTCGTCAGCCCGAGCTGCAGGTGCACTGAGCGGTCCACCGAACAGGTACACCGAGCATCATCCGGGAATTGGCAGGGAGTATTTGCAATGTTGCCTCAATTCGGCACCGCCGTTCGCAAGAATCCAAACAAGGACCTCAACAAGGCCGCAGCCGGCGAGATCGGCGGGGGAGCAGCGGACCAGGCCTCGGTCGATGCCGCCTGGCTCGTGCTGGAAGCCGCCAACGACCTCGGTGACCACGCCGCGATCGAAGCTTGCCGCCGCGTCATCGACGCCGAGCTGAACGGCACGGTGGCCGGCAGCGCGGATGTCGATCTCGTGCTGGGGTATTTCAGGTAGGGCACCTGAGGCGTCCGCTCCATCCGCGTTACGCGGCTGTTTCCACACCGTCATTGCGAGCGCAGCGAAGCAATCCAGAATCTTCCCGCGGAGGCGGTCTGGATTGCTTCGCGGAGCCTGTCATCGGGCCGCGCTTCGCGCGGACCCGGTGGCTCGCAATGACGGAGAGCAGGGTACCACCGCCGCTCCTTCAATGGCACGCCAATGCGCCGACAGCGGCGCAGCTGTAGGATGGGTAGAGCCCTTGCGAAACCCATCTTGCCTCCGGGCGTGTTGATGCGTGATGGGTTCGCTTCGCTCTACCCATCCTACGAACTTGCGTCTCTCACCGCCGGATACGGTAGATCACGACGTCTTCGCCGTGACGGAATGTGCTTCGCTCGAAGAGATAGTTGGCCTTCTCCAGAACGCGGCGCGATGCGCCGTTGCCGACGTAGACCAGGCCGATGAGGGACGGCAGCTGGTGGTGTAACAGTCCGATATCCGTCAGTGCGGACGCGGTCTCGCTTGCAAGTCCACGGCCCCAGAATTCGCGCTTGAACGCATAGGCAATCTCGATCTCGTCGATATCGTCCACCAGGATGTGCCGGATGCCCGCTCGCCCGGCGAATGCCCCGTCTTTCGTTCGCAACACCCACAGCCCGAAGCCATGCTGGTCCCAATGCGCCATATTGGCGTCGAGATAGGTCTTGGTCCTTTCCGCCGGGCGCACGCCGCCGAGATATCGGGACACCTCGGCATCGAGATGCAATGCGACGAGGTCCGCGAGGTGATCCTCACGAAGCCTCTCGGCAGTCAGGTTCTCGGTGCTGAAATGATCCATGGACCCGGATAGCCGCTTTCGGAGCAGGGCAGGATGACGCGCCTTCGCCACCCATCATGATTTCTAACACATCCTAACGGGCAATTTCGGCGGCATTCGGTCAATGTTCCCATGGAAAAGCGGTGGAATTTCCAAATCAGCACGAAGGTCGACGGAGATTGCATGACGTCCAAAACGCAAATCGAATCACCGTCACGGCCCGCGAGCGTCTCGCGTCGTGGTTTTGTGGGAGGCCTGTCGGCGGGCGTTCTGGGCGCGGTTGCGACCGAAGCGGCGGTGGCGCAAACGCTGGCCGAAATCCCTGATCGCGGGCCCGGCGCCGATCTCGGTGCGCACAGCGAACGATCGCGCTTCGTCAAGATCGATCGCATTCCCGAGGCGGGACCTGGCAAGCGCAACGTCGACCCCAGTGATGCCATCAATTCCAAGACGCCGCATCAGAAGCTGGTGGGCAACATCACGCCAACCGATCTGCATTACGAGCGCAGCCATTCCGGGGTGCCGGACATCGATCCCGCGCAGCACCGTCTGCTCATCCATGGCCTGGTTCGGAAGCCGCTGGTGTTCAGCGTCGACGATCTCAAGCGGATGCCGTCGGTTACGCGCGTGGTCTTCATCGAATGCACTGGAAACGGATGGGAAAACTGGAAGAAGGCGGACCCTGATCTGACGGTGCAGAACACGCACGGCCTCGTCAGCACCAATGAGTGGACCGGCGTTCCGCTGAAGTTCCTGATTGGTCTCTCGGGCAAGGAGAAGAACTCGAACTGGATGCTCGCCGAGGGAGGCGATGGCGCGGGCGTCGACCGCAGCATTCCGCTGACCGACGAAATCGTGAACGAGGCCTTTATCGCCTACGGTCAGAACGGCGAACCACTGCGCCCCGCGCATGGATTTCCAATGCGGCTGGTGATGCCGGGCTTCGAGGGCAATCTCAACATCAAATGGCTGCGCCGTCTCAAGTTCGGCACTGAGCCCTGGATGACCCGCTGGGAAACGGCGCGCTACACGCAGCTGCTGGCCAACGGCACGGCCCGCCAGTTTCAGCTGAGGATGGAAACCAACTCCGTCATCACGCAGCCCTCGGGCACGATGCAGATCCAGCCCGGCTACAACATAATCTCCGGTCTCGCCTGGAGCGGCCATGGCAAGATCGCCAAGGTCGAGATATCGACCGACGGCGCGAAAATCTGGAAACAGGCGCAGCTGAATCAGCCGGTGCTGTCGAAGGCGCAGGTTCGATTCCAGATGGACTGGGTCTGGGACGGCAAGCCGACAAGGATCGTGAGTCGCTCGACCGATGAGCAAGGCAACGTTCAGCCGGACCGGCAATCCTTCATCGCCGCGACGGGGAGCAATGCGCTGTTCCACTACAATGCGCAGCAGACCTGGAGCATCGACGAGGCCGGGAGGGTCCGCAATGTCCTCGCATAACAATCGGCTTGTCGCAGCGGCTCTCACGCTCGGCCTGCTCGCGGCGCCCGCATTTGCATTCGATTTCGGCCGTCCCGCGACTCCGGAGGAGATCAAGCTATGGGACATCGACGTCGCACCCGATGGCAAGGGTCTGCCTGTGGGCAGCGGCACGGTTGCGCAAGGTAAGCAGGTCTTCGCCGACAATTGCGCGGCCTGTCATGGCGACAATGGCCAGGGCGGGATCAAGGATCGTCTGGCCGGTGGGCAGGGCACACTCGCCTCCAGCGCGCCTGTCAAGACCGTCGGCAGCTTCTGGCCTTATGCGACGACCTTGTACGACTACATTCACCGCGCGATGCCATATCCCACACCGGGTTCGCTCAGCACCGACGACACCTATGCCGTCACCGCCTACATCCTGAGTCTGAACGGCATCGTTCCTCCCGACGGCAAGGTCGACAAGGACAGCTTGCCGAAGATCAAGATGCCCAACCGCGACGGCTTCATTCCGGATCCGCAATTCGATCCGGCAAAACTATTCCGCAAGAAATGAGCGTGTGATCATGAGGGTTTCGGCGCTGCTCAAGATCCTCGTCCTGGTTGCTGCGACATGTTTATGGGAGACCCAAGCAATGGCCGTCGACGGACTCATCACGATCAGGAGCAGTTTCGGGCCTGAAGAGACGATGAAGCGGCTGGAAGCGGAAGTGACGGCCAAGGGCCTCACAATATTCGCCCATGTCGATCACGCCGCGGGCGCCGCCGCTGCCGGCCTGCCGTTGCGCCCGACCAATCTCATCATCTTCGGGAACGCCAGGGGTGGTACGCCATTGATGCAGCAGTCGCAGACCAGCGGCATCGATCTGCCGCTGAAGGCGCTGGTCTGGCAGGACGAGCAAGGCGCGACCTGGTTGTCCTACAACGATCCGGCGTATATCGCCGGGCGTCACGGCATCGGCGAGCCGGCCAAGGCTGCAATTGTCGCCATGACGGCGGCCCTGCACGCGATCGCGACCAAGGTCACCGCACCCTAGCGTGACGGGATGGCCGCGCGACGCATCGCCATGAGGAGAGATCCATGAACAGCACAGACGGGCAACCGGAATCACCCGCTCCCGGAGACGGCAAGATCGCCAGATGGCTGGTCATAGCGGTGTTATGCGCCTTCCTCGTCGGTGCCGGCGCGCTCGGCTATCTTGGCTGGTTCAGCACGACGACGGAGGTGCCAGCGTCGGGTTATGTCGCACTGGTGCTCGGTGTCGTGTTTTCGCTGGTCGTCGGCATCGGCTTGATGGCGCTGGTGTTCTACAGCAGCCGCAAGGGTTACGACGAACCGGCCGTGCTGATCCAGGAGCCGGAGAGCGATTCGAACGAAGAAGACGTCAGTTCGGGCCCCAGTACACCGAGCGAACGCACTGAGCGAGTACGCTGAGCCGGATAGCTCGGCATCGAGATGCAATGCGACGAGGAGGCCGGCCAGGTGATCTTCACGAAGCCCCTCGGCGCTTAGCCTCGCAAGACCGGGCTCAGCTTCCTGAATCTTTCAACCAGGAGGCAATCGTCTGATTAAGGTAGTCCGGCACTTCATGCTGAATGAAGTGGCCAACGCCAGGTACGATTTTGACCGTGAGATTGTCGGGATTTTCAATCCATGACTTTTCCAAATCAATAGTGCTTAGCAAAGCGTGGCTCTCCTCGATTCCGTGCACATGCAAGACCGGGCATTTGATCGCGGCACCGGTGAGCTTCTTCATGGTTGGATCGAAAAGATTGAGCGCAAGCTGAGAAAACGCGTAGTTGGCTTTGTAATAATTCATCATGGACGTGATGGAGGATTTCGCGAAAGCCTCGATGTATCGACTCCTAACTTGGGGATCGACGACCCAGTATGCCAAATCCTGCGCAGTCAGATTGTCGCCTTTGCCTCGAGCGAAGAACCGTGTGGCGTAGGCGCTGGCCTTGGCCTGCGCGATAGGGTGGTTCCAAGGGAGCAACTCCCTCGTGATGGCGCCTGGATGAGGCACGCTGAGGACGACAAGTCTTTCGATCAGATCCGGATTTTGCCCGGTGAATAGCCACGATAAAGCGGCGCCCCAGTCGTGCCCAATCAGGATGGCCTTGCGCCCGTTTGCCTCTGCATCGATCACGGCGCGGATGTCATCAAGGAGAACCGGAAACTTATAGTTCTCGACACCTTCTGGCCGATCGCTCAAATCGTAACCGCGCAGATCAAGGGCGACCACCTGATAATTTGCTGAAAATTCCTGGAGCTGATTTCGCCAGGAATACCAAAAGTCGGGAAATCCGTGCACAAACACCATCAGCGGTTTTTGATTGGATCCCATGGTGACGTAGTGGATTTTCGTTCCCGCATTCTCCGCATATCTGTGCTGAAGGTTCGGATCCTTATCGATATCAGCGGCAGGCTCACTCAAAGCGGCAGGGATTTTATTGTGCCAGATGACGTCTCTCCGGAAACGACGCGAGTGGACATCGCAGTGAACATGGCAGCTCCTAAAAGCATCATCACGCAGGATCTAGAGGCCATCTCAGTGATCCCGTTCGCTGGAGCAGTTGCCGAAACTGAAGTGGCTCGAACTCATGAGTATTTCCTGCGCAGCAATCCGGGAGAGTGTCGTGCCCTCGCATGCAACTTCTGGAGGTCGATTTGAGAGCGGTGGTACAACGGGCACATTTACTATGGTGATCGCCATAGTATGGCGATCACCATAGCGGTGTCAAGCCAGGCATGTTACGTTGAAGGATGCCCCGTAAGACTGACGCCCGCGCTCGCGCGATTGCCACTGCCGAGCGACTGTTTCGCATCCAAGGCTACACTGCGACGGGATTGAACCAGATCATCGAAGAAAGCGGCTCGCCCAAAGGATCGTTCTATTTTCATTTTCCGCGCGGTAAGGCACAGCTCGCAGAAGAAGCAATCGATCGCTACGTTGCGAGTAGAATTGCTGTGTTGCGGGCTATCTCGGCGAATACGACCGGTGATGCCCTGAGTTTCGTTCGTCAGATTTTCGGCGCGTTCGCGGCCGAAATGGTCGCCTCTGATTTCCAGTATGGATGTCTCATGCAAAATCTGGCGAACGAGCTTCCTGCACTCGACGCTGATCTGACCAAGCGAGTCGCGCGCGGATTTGCTGATTCAACCGAGATCGTTGTGGAGCATTTCAGGGGGTGCGGTTTCACTTCCGCGCGCGCTTCTTCGACCGCTTCCGCGTTGGTCGCTGCCGTCGAAGGCGCACGTACGATCGCCCGCCTGGAACGGACAGCGGCTATATTCGACGCGCTGGCGGATGTGAGTGTTCAGGGGTGGGCGGCCCCCGAGGGGCGACCCGCGGTCAGCTCTCGGCGGAGCGGACGGTAGCTGCAACGGCGGACTTCCTTGCCGCTGCGCACTATGCCGGCCTATCTTGCCGCCACGGAACGTCGCGCCAATTCTCCGACGATACCATCATGCGCCTGTTTTGCCCGACGGTGCAACCGCCGAACAGCCGGTCGCGCGGATTGTGCGGGCTCTATCCGGCTGCGGCCTGACGATTTTCACACACGCGTAACCCATTGATCTCACAGCGTCGGTCTACTGTGCATGGGGTTGTTTTCGCGCTTTTTATTTTCGGGAGGGGCTATCCCGCCCCGAACGCGACCGCGACATTGTAGGTCAGAAGGCTCGCGGCATAGGCCAGCACCAGCATGTAGAAGAAGGTCACGGCCATCCAGGTCCAGCTTCCGGTCTCGCGCCGGATCACGGCCAGCGTGGATGCGCATTGCGGGGCGAAGATGTACCAGGCCAGCATCGATAGCGCGGTCGCGAGCGACCATTTCGTCGCCAGCACCTGGCCGATCTGCTCGGCCGCTTCCTTGCCGCCTTCGATCGCATAGACGGTGCCGAGTGCTGCGACCGCGACCTCGCGCGCCGCCATGCCCGGGATCAGCGCGACCGCGATCTGCCAGTTGAAGCCGACCGGCGCGAGCAGCGGCTCGAGCGCTTTGCCGATGATCGCGGCCAGGCTGAAGTCGATCGCCGGTTCGGTTGCGCCCGCGGGCGGCTGCGGGAACGAGGCCAGGAACCAGATCAGCACCATCATCGAGAAGATCGTGGTGCCGGCACGGTGCAGGAACATCTTGGCCCGCGTGTAGACGCCGATCGCGATCGATTTCAGCCGCGGCATTTTGTAGTCCGGCAGCTCCAGCATGAACGGCGCCGGCGCATAGTCGCGCAGCATGAAGAACTTGATCAGGAACGAGACGGCAAGCGCGCTGATGATGCCGGCAGCGTAGAGGCCGAACATCACGAGGCCCTGGAGGTTGATGAAGCCCCAGACGTCTCTGGCCGGAATGAAGGCGGAGATGATCAGCGTGTAGACGGGAATGCGCGCCGAGCAGGTCATCAGCGGCGCGATCAGGATGGTGGTCAGCCGGTCGCGCTTGTTGTCGATCACGCGCGTCGCCATGATGCCGGGAATGGCGCAGGCAAAGCTCGACAGCAGCGGAATGAAGGCGCGGCCGTGCAGGCCGGCGCCGCCCATGATGCGGTCCATCAGGAACGCGGCGCGCGCCATGTAGCCGAAATCTTCCAGCAGCAGGATGAACAGGAAGATGATGATGATCTGCGGCAGGAACACGATGACGCTGCCGACGCCTGATATCACGCCGTTCTGAAGGAAGCTCTGCAGCAGGCCGGCGGGCAGGGTCGCATGCACGAACTCGCCGAGGGAGTCGAAGCCCGAATTGAGCAGCTCCATCAGCGGCTGCGCCCAGGCGAACACCGCCTGGAACATCACGAACAGGATAGCCGCGAGCACGATCAGCCCGCCGACGGGATGCAGCACGATCGCGTCGATCCGCGCGGTCCAGGTGTCGGGCCTGCTGGGCAGGCTGACGCAGTCTGCGATGATGCGGTCGGCTTCGCGCTGGGTGGCGCGCAAATCGGCCACGCTGAGCGCCCGCCAATTGTTCTCTCCCGGCTCGGCCGCGAGCTTTGCCGAAATCTCGTCGGTCAGCGACAGCAGGTCGGCGGTGCCGCCCTTGCGCACCGCGATCGAGGTGACCACGGGCACGCCGAGCTCCTTGGCGAGCCGCTCGACGTCGACAGTGATGCCGCGGCGGGTCGCGATGTCGAACATGTTGAGCACGAGGATCATCGGCCGGCCGGTGCGCTTGAGCTCCAGCAGCAGCCGAATGGTCAGGCGCAGATTGGTGGAATCGGCCACGCACAGCACCAGGTCGGGCACGATCTCGCCGGTGGCTTTGCCGAGCACGAAGTCGCGGGTGATCTCCTCGTCCGGGCTGCGGCCGCGCAGCGAATAGGTGCCGGGCAGGTCGACCACGGAGACCTGGCGTCCCATGGGCGTGACGAAGAAGCCTTCCTTGCGTTCGACGGTGACGCCGGGATAGTTCGCGACCTTCTGCCGGCTGCCGGTCAGCGCATTGAACAGCGAGGTCTTGCCGCTGTTTGGCGTGCCGACCAGGGCGAGATGAAGTAGGGGCAATTCCATGGAATTAGGGTCCGGTCGCTTCAGGCGACGATGATGGCCATGGCTTCGCGACGGCGGACCGCGATGGTGATGCTGTCGACCCGCACGGCGATCGGGTCGCGCCCGACCAGCCCCTCGTGCAGGACCTCGACCCGGGCGCCCTCGACGAAGCCGAGCTCGATCAGCCGGCTCTCGAGCTCGATGTCCGAGAGCGCCGAACCTGCGTCCTTCGGGGAAAGGTGCTGGATGACGCCGGTATAGCCGCGCTGGGCCAGGCCCAGCGGCATCTGCGGACGTGTATCATGGATGTCGGTCATGCCCTGTATTTTCAACGCAGGGCATCGAGGTCAAGCGCGCTCGGTCGCTGAAACTGCACCTTAGAGTGATTTTAAAGTATCAGCTTCGTGACGGAGGCGATTGGCGCCAAGATCGGGCACCAAGCTCGGCGCCAAGACGGCTACTGGGCCGGGACTTTTTCCGCCTGGATGGCGGCCATGGCGCGGCTCTTGAAGTAGTCGAGCACGAACAGGCGGATCGCCGAGGACAGATTGCCCTGCTGGCGGTTGCCGTCGATCTCGCCGACCAACTCGGACAGCGTCATGTTGCGCAGGCCCGAGATCTCCTTCATGCCGTTCCAGAACGCCTCTTCCAGGCTGACGCTGGTCTTGTGGCCGGCGACGACGATCGACCGTTTCACGACGGGCGACTTCATGGCTGCTCCTCGCGATCGATCCGGTGCTGGTCCAGGTGCGCCTTCGCCTGGTCCGCGCGCGTCTCCTCCGCCGACCGCTCCGCCTTCGTGCGGCCGAACTTCGTTCGGTTGGCGTCCGCCTGCTTCGCCGTGGCTTCCCGCTCGGCGCGCTTCCGGAAACGATTCAGGTTGATGACGTTCGCCATGTCGCGTCTCCATCATCCGATCCTCCGTGGGCAGGATGAAACATTCAGAAACTGTGCGCCGCACTGCGCCCAACGAGACTTGATCGCCATTCGCTTGTCCTCGTCAATCGACCCTTGGGCCATCAAACGATGAATTCCGCCCCGTTGGGGACGGAGGGGCTGCGTAACACGCAATCCCGCCGCGACATTGACGGTAATCAAATCCCGTCCTTTAAGCCCTACATTTAATGGAGCTTGGGGCTCCGTATCATTACGGATGGCTATCGGAATTCGGAATTTATCCCGGGCTGGTCATCTTCTCGGGGCGCACCAGGCGGTCGAACTCCTCCGCCGAGACGAAGCCGAGCCGCAGCGCCTCTTCCTTCAGCGTGGTGCCGTTGGCATGCGCCGTCTTGGCCACCTTGGCTGCGTTGTCGTAGCCGATCTTGGGGGCGAGCGCCGTCACCAGCATCAGCGAGCGCTGCATCAGTTCCTTGATCCGCTTCTCGTCCGCGCGGATGCCGCTGACGCAATGCTCGGTGAAGGAGCGCGCGGCGTCCGCCATCAGCCGGATCGAGTGCAGCATGTTGTAGGCCAGCACAGGCTTGTAGACGTTGAGCTCGAAATGGCCCTGGCTGCCGGCGACCGTGATCGCGGTGTGATTGCCGAACACCTGGCAGCACACCATGGTCATCGCCTCGCACTGCGTCGGATTGACCTTGCCCGGCATGATCGAGGAGCCCGGCTCGTTCTCCGGCAGCATCAGTTCGCCGAGGCCCGAACGCGGACCCGATCCGAGCAGGCGGATGTCGTTCGCGATCTTGAACAGGCCTGTCGCGACCGAATTGATGGCGCCGTGCGCCAGCACATAGGCGTCGTTCGAGGCCAGCGCCTCGAATTTGTTGGGGGCGCTGGTGAAGGGCAGCTTGGTAATCCCGGCAACGTGCTTTGCGAACAGTTTTGCAAAGCGCGGCTTCGAATTGAGCCCGGTGCCGACGGCGGTACCGCCTTGCGCCAGCGGATAGAGCTCCTTCACGGCGACCTTGAGCCGGGCGATGCCGCTTTCGACCTGCGCGGCATAGCCGGAAAATTCCTGGCCGAGCGTCAGCGGCGTCGCGTCCTGGGTGTGGGTGCGGCCGATCTTGACGATCTTTGCGAACTCCTTCTCCTTCTTGCGCAGCGCGCGCAGCAATTCGCCGAGGGCAGGGACGAGATCGGCGGTGATGCGGCTTGCCGCCGCGATATGCATCGCGGTCGGGAACGAGTCGTTCGACGACTGGCTCATGTTGACGTGATCGTTGGGATGCACCGGCTTCTTGGTGCCGAGCTCGCCGCCGAGCATCTCATTGGCGCGGTTGGCGATGACCTCGTTGAGATTCATGTTGCTCTGGGTGCCCGAGCCGGTCTGCCACACCACCAGCGGAAAATGATCGTCCAGCTTGCCCTCGATCACCTCGCGCGCGGCGCGGATAACGGCGTTGGCGCGGCGCTGGTCGAGCAGGCCGAGCTCCTGGTTGGACTGCGCCGCGGCGAGCTTGACGATGCCGAGCGCATGCACGAGCGAGATCGGCATGCGATCGGTGCCGATCCGGAAATTCTGGCGCGAGCGTTCGGTCTGCGCCCCCCAATAGCGATCGGCGAGGACCTCGATGGGGCCGAAGCTGTCGGTCTCGGTTCGGGTCGCCGGGCGCGAGGCGCGATCGGTCTTCGAACGGGAAGTCTTCGAGAGGGAAGTCTTCGAGGAGGAAGTTTTGGCCATGAGCACATCCATTCCGCCGCGCGAAATGCCGCGCGGCCTCTTCATGCGCCTCTATATAGGGAGTTTGGCCGCCTGCGACGGGCGCCAGTCCGATCTAGATCATTTCTTGCGGAAACGATCCAATCGCACGACTTCGGCGCCGCCCTGGTTCGGGGCCGCCGGCTCTTCCGTGCCTTCCGCAGGTTCAGTGGCAGGGGGCACCGCGACCGCGGACGGGGCGGGAGCGGCCGGCAATGTCTCGGCCGAGACGTCGGCGACATCGGAAGTCTCGAACTGGAGGCCGAATTTCACGGACGGATCAAGGAAGCTCTTGATGGCGCTGAACGGCACGATCAGCCGCTCCGGAATGCCGCCAAAGGACAGGCCGACCTCGAAGCGGTCCTCGAGCACGGTCAGATCCCAGAACTGGTGCTGCAGGATGATCGTCATCTCTTCCGGATATTGCGCCAGCAGCCGCGACGACAGCTTCACGCCCTCGGCCTTCGACACGAAGGTGATGAAGAAATGGTGCTCGCCGGGCAGTCCCTGGGACGCGGCGTCGGTCAGCACCTTGCGCAACACGCCGCGCAGCGCGTCGCGGGCCAGCACATCGTATCGGATATGATCGGTCGCCATGGTGGTCCTGTTGCATTCCAGGAGCTGGGCCCTGCCGGCCCGACTCGCCAAGCCGCAATAGTACCGCGCCTGACGGGTCAGCAGGAGTCCCCGCGGGGTAGGAAATAAGAGGTAAGTGGAGGCTTCTGTTGCCAGGTGCCTCCGAACCCCGCCTAACGGAGCTTAACCCGTTAGGACTTCAGAATGGTCTTTCAAACTGCGTTACGCAGCCTGAGCAACCGGAGCAAAGTTGTCGTTGGCAACTATTGCATAGCCCGATAACGGCGGAACAATACCGGGAAAAAGAACGCCCTTTACGCCCTCGTCGATCCTATTTCGCCCCCGCCAAAGCCCGCCTCAGGGCTAGCCCGCTGGTGGGCTTTGGTGGAGGCGCCGGGTACCGCCCCCGGGTCCGAATGGTTTATTGCGACGACCGTTTATTTCCATAGCCGGCGAACCGGCACTCCCAATATAGGGGGCAAACGTTTCAAATAACAGGTGTTTCGAGCGATCATTCCGGGGTTCCCTTTGGATAGGTTCCCGCCAGGCTTGGCCGCGCGCCGGCCGGCGTTCTAAGCTCCTGACATGTCCGAGGATTCCGCACCGGCCGCCCAACAACCAGTTCAAGAGCCGGACGGTCTGGCCACCAGCGCCGTTCCGCCGGGCTTGCTCGCGCTGTTCCTCGCCTTCGCCCGGATGTCGCTGGCAGGTTTCGGAGGGGTTTTGGTATTCGCCCGGCAGGCCATCGTCGAGCAGCACCGCTGGATGACGGCGGACGAGTTCAACGAGACGTTTGCGCTCTGCCATTTCCTGCCCGGGCCCAACATCGTCAATCTGTCGATGGTGTTCGGCGCGCGGCTGCGCGGAATCGCCGGCGGCATTGCCGCCTTTGCAGGGCTGTTGCTCCCGCCCACGCTGATCATGACGGTGCTCGCGATCATCTACGCCCGGTTCGGCGATGTGGACGTGCTGCGCCGCAGCCTCGCGGGCATCTCCTGTGCGGCCGTCGGCCTCTTGATCGCGGTGGTCTTCCGGATGATGACGCCGCTGCTCAAGCGGCTGGACGTCGTCGCGCTCATCCTGATGCTAGGCGTATTCCTCGCCATCGGCGTCCTTCGCCTGCCGCTCCAGGCTGTGCTTTTGGTTGCGATCCCCGTCAGCGTCGGCGCCATTTTCCTGATGCGGCGGAAGGTAGCAGCATGAACGCGGAGAACCCGATCTGGGCGCTGATCTCGACCTTCGGTCTGATGTCGCTGTTCGCGGTCGGCGGTGCCGCGGCGGCCGTGCCCGAGATGCACCGCATCGCGGTCGAGGTGCATCACTGGATGACCGACAAGCAGTTCGCCGACGCCTATGCGATCGCGCAGCTCTCACCAGGTCCGAACGTCCTTATCGTCACGTTAATCGGCTATGCCGTCGCCGGCATCCCCGGCGCCCTGGCGGCGACCTTGGCCATGTGCCTGCCCACCGCGCTGCTTGCCTATTATGTCAGCCGGCTCCTCAATCGGCCGAGCCAATCGCGCTGGCCCGGGCTGATCCAGGCTGCACTGGTTCCGCTCTCGATCGGCTTGATGGCGGCGAGCGCCCTGATCCTCGCCGAGTCGACCGATCGCACGCTTGCTGCGCTGCTTCTGACCGCGACGGTTGCAGTGGTCGCATCCGTCTCGCGCATCAATCCACTATGGATTTTGCTGGTCGGGGGCTTGTTGGGTTTTGCTGGCATTGTGTAATGAAAATGGCTAGGCAGGGATCCGGGCGGGGGCATCGATTTCCAGCCGATTAGAACAACAGTGCTCGTGGCTTACGGGTCGCGGAGGAGACATGCATGGCCGATACGATGGGCCACTCGGCGACAGCCAACCGAAACACCTCGGTGGTGATCAGCTTTTGTCTGCTGGCCATAGCGCCGCAGATTTTCGAATTCATCTGGTCGTTCGGGACGATCTTTGGCTGGGGCGCCGGACGCGGCCCGGCTGCCGTGGTGACCAGCCACGCTACGGCGCTGCTCGCGGGTGCGCCCGGCGCGTTGCTCGGGGCGGTCGGCGGTGACACCAAGAAGGCGTCCTCCGATGTGCTGCTGGCGCTGATCTATTCCTATCCGATCTTTGCGGTGGCGATTCTCACGTTCTTCATGACGATCAGGTCGGCGCAGGACTATGTCGGCGGGATCGTGTTGATGGCGCTCGCCTTGTTCGCACTGTGGGCCTCCAGCGATTTGCAGGGGATGCGCGGCTTCTCCTTCGGCGCCGGCACGGCGCCGCGGATGTTTGGCGGGCTGCTCGTCGCACTTGGCGCCGGCATCGCGTTGACGGGACTGCTGACCGACGGGCCGGGCATGGCGCACTATGCCTGGCGTGGGCCGCTCTTTGTGATGATCTCGATCGTCTTCTTCGCGCTGGCGATTCGTCCGCTTGGGGTGGTGGTTACGGCATTCGCAAGCTTCCTGATCGCGGCGATGGGCACGCATGAAACGCGCTGGCTCGAAGCGATCATCGTCGGCGCCTGCCTGACGCTCGGCTGCGCGCTGCTTTTCCCCTACGTGCTCGGGCTGCCGATGCCGATGTTCCCGCGCTTCCTGGTTCAGTGAGGGTGTGATGTTCGATCTCTTCCACAATCTGGGCCTCGGTTTCGGTGTGGTGTTTCAGATCTCCTGGTGGTCACCCTGGTGGCTCTACGGTCTGTCGCTGCCGATCTCGATCAACATTCTCATGTGCCTGATTGGCGCATTGGTCGGCACGCTGGTCGGCGTGCTGCCCGGTATCGGCACCGTCGCAACCGTGGCGATGCTCCTGCCCATCACGTTCGGATTGCCGCCGGTCGGCGCGCTGATCATGCTCGCCGGCATCTATTACGGCGCCCAGTACGGCGGCTCGACCACCTCGATCCTGGTCAATATTCCCGGTGAGGCGACGTCGGTCGTCACCGCCATCGATGGCCATCAGATGGCAAAGCAAGGCCGTGCCGGCCCGGCGCTGGCGATCGCGGCGATCGGCTCGTTCTTCGCCGGCTGCGTCGCGACCGTGCTCATTGCCGTTCTCGGTGCGCCGCTGACCAAGCTCGCGCTGGCGTTCGGCCCGGCCGAATATTTCTCGCTGATGGTGCTGGGGCTGATCTTCGCGGTGGTGCTGGCCAAGGGCTCGGTGCTGAAGGCGATCGCGATGATCGTGTTCGGCCTGATGCTGTCGATGGTCGGCTCTGACATCGAGACCGGCGCCTCGCGCATGGCGTTCAACATTCCGGAGCTTGCCGATGGTCTCGGCTTTGCGACGGTGGCGATGGGCGTGTTTGGCTTCGCCGAGATCATCCGCAACCTCGACGCCGGCGCCGAGATGAACCGCGACCTCGTGCAGCAGAAGATCACCGGCCTGATGCCGACCAGGAAGGACCTGATCGACTCGGCACCTGCGATCCTGCGCGGCACCGTGCTCGGCTCGATCCTCGGCATCCTGCCGGGCGGCGGCGCCGTCATCGCATCCTTTGCGTCCTACACGCTCGAGAAGAAGATCGCCAAGAACCCGTCGCGGTTCGGCCGCGGTGCGATCGAGGGCGTGGCGGCGCCGGAAAGCGCCAACAATGCCGCGGCGCAGACCTCTTTCATCCCGCTGCTGACACTCGGCATCCCGCCCAACGCCGTGATGGCGCTGATGGTGGGCGCGATGACCATCCACGGCATCGTACCGGGTCCGCAAGTGATGCAGAAGCAGCCGGAGCTGGTCTGGGGCATGATCGCCTCGATGTGGATCGGCAATCTGATGCTGATCATCATCAACCTGCCGCTGGTTGGAATCTGGGTGCGGCTGTTGCGCGTTCCCTACCGGCTGATGTTCCCCTCGATCGTGATCTTCTGCGCGATCGGCATCTACTCGGTGAATAACGCGCCGGTCGACGTCATCCTCGCAGGCGTGTTCGGTCTGGTCGGCTACTGGCTGATCAAGCACGATTTCGAGCCGGCGCCGCTGCTGCTCGGCATGGTGCTCGGACCGCTGATGGAAGAGAACCTGCGCCGCGCGCTGCTGATCTCGCGCGGCGACTGGAGCGTGTTCCTGACGCGTCCGCTGTCGGCCGTGCTGCTCGCGATCGCCGCTTTCCTCCTGGTGCTCACGGTGCTGCCCGCGTTGCGTGCCAAGCGCGACGAGGTATTCACGGAATCCGAAAACTAAGGGCGCCGCGCCTGCATCGGCGCGTCGTGCCTCGAACCCAGCCGGCAAGTTGGCCAGCAGGATCAATCTGATAGACGAGGGGCGGAATGCTGAGTTCCGCCCCTTGTCGTTTGCACCGGGAACGCTCACTTTTCCGGGTATAATGCGTATCGATGGCGAATCGCCGCTGTCGCAGCGCGGGGGCGGCCGCTAAATTCGCCGCCTCCCCAAAGGCTCACGCACATGCACCAGTATCAGGACCTGCTCGAGCGGATTCTTTCAGACGGCGCCGAAAAGACCGACCGGACCGGCACCGGCACGCTGTCGGTGTTCGGCCATCAGATGCGCTTCAACCTGTCTGCCGGTTTTCCGATGCTGACCACCAAGCGCCTGCCGCTGAAGGCGATCGTGCATGAGCTATTGTGGTTCCTGAAGGGCGATACCAACATCAAATATCTGCGCGACAACGGTGTCACCATCTGGGACGAGTGGGCCGACGCCAATGGCGATCTCGGCCCCGTCTACGGCCATCAGTGGCGCTCCTGGCCCGCGCCGGACGGACGCAGCATCGATCAGATCGCGAACGTGATCGACATGATCAAGCGCAATCCGGACTCGCGCCGCCTGATCGTCTCGGCCTGGAATCCGGCCGAGGTCGACAAGATGGCGCTGCCGCCGTGCCACTGCCTGTTCCAGTTCTACGTCGCCAACGGCAAGCTGTCGTGCCAGCTCTATCAGCGCTCGGCCGACGTGTTCCTCGGCGTGCCCTTCAACATCGCCTCCTATGCGCTGCTCACCCTAATGGTGGCGCAGGTCACGGGCCTGAAGGCCGGCGACTTCGTGCACTCATTCGGTGACACTCATCTCTATTCCAACCATCTGGAGCAGGCGAAGCTCCAGCTCACGCGCGCGCCGCGCGCGCTGCCGGTGATGCGGATCAATCCCGAGGTGAAGGATATCTTCTCCTTCTGTTACGAGGACTTTGAGCTCGTCGGCTACGACCCGCATCCGCACATCAAGGCCGCGGTCGCTGTCTGACGCCGATGTCGCTCAATATCCGCCGCGCGCGCCCGGGCGAGGCCGGGCTTATTCTCGCTTTTATCCGCGAGCTCGCCGCGTACGAAAAGCTTTCGCACGAGGTCGAGGCGACCGAGGCTGACATCGCCGACGCACTGTTCGGCGAGCGACAGCAAGTCCATTGCGCCTTCGCCGAGTGGAACGGCGAGCCGGTCGGCTTCGCGGTGTGGTTTGCGAATTTCTCGACGTTCAGCGGCCGCCACGGCATCTATCTCGAAGATTTGTATGTGCGGCCGTCACACCGGGGCAGGGGCCTCGGCAAGGCTCTGCTCGTGCACCTTGCCAGGGAATGCGTCGAGAACGGCTGGTCGCGGCTGCAATGGGCGGTGCTCGACTGGAACGCGCCGTCGATCGCGTTCTACAAGTCGCTCGGTGCCATCATGCTGGAGGACTGGACGCTGTGCCGCGTCACCGGTCCGGCGCTGACACGGCTTGCCGGGAGCGCGACCTGATGGAGATCGTCTTCGTCGTCGCGATCGCGGAGAACGGCGTCATCGGCGCCCGCAACGCGATGCCGTGGCGAATGAAATCCGACATGGCGCGCTTCAAGGCGCTCACGATCGGCAAGCCCGTGATCATGGGCCGCAGGACCTTCGAATCCCTGCCCCGGCCGCTTCCGGGCCGCACCAATATCGTGGTCACGCGCGATGCGAACTATCGCGCCACCGGCGCCATCGTCACGACATCGACTGCCGAGGCAGACGCCATCGCGCGCGGCGATGCCCTGCGGCGTTCGGTCACCGAGATCGCCGTGATTGGCGGTGCCGAAATCTATCGGCAATGGCTCGATCGCGCCGATCGCCTCGAAATCACCGAAGTGCATGCCCGCCCCGAGGGCGACACGCATTTCGACATCGACAGGGCCGAGTGGGATGAGGTTGAGCGCATCCGTCATCCTGCCGGACCCCACGACAGCGCCGACTACTCCTATGTGACATATCGTCGGCGGGCGGGCCATTAACCGCATTTGCCAATGTTAACATTGACTTTTCTGCCCCCAAGCTTAGCTCGGAGGGCGGCGAGGGCTGCGTTGTAAGGGACCTGCCTGTCCCCTATAAAGCCGGACCGGACAAAGCGGGCGGGGGCAATTTCACCCTGCCGAGGAGAGCGTCGAATGCCGTGGAAGAATCAGGGCGGTGGCCCATGGGGCTCGGGTCCGAAGGGACCATGGGGCAACGGCCCGCAACCGGTCGGGCCAAGGCCGCCGGATCTGGAAGATCTTCTGCGGCGCGGCCAGGATCGCCTCCAGCAGATCATGCCGGGCGGCTATTTCTCCGGCATCGGCATCACGCTGATCGTGCTGCTCATCGTCGCGTTCTGGCTGCTATCGGGCTTCTTCCGGGTGCAGTCCGAAGAGCTCGGCGTCGTGCTGCGCTTCGGCAAGCATGTCCGCACCGTGGAGCCCGGCCTGAACTATCACCTGCCGTATCCGATCGAGACCGTGCTGCTGCCAAAGGCATTGCGCGTTTCCACCATTTCCATCGGCATGACGCTGATCGACGATCCGGCGCGGCGCGGCCGCTCCATTCGTGACGTGCCGGAAGAGAGCCTGATGCTGACCGGCGACGAGAACATCGTCGACGTCGACTTCACCGTGCTCTGGCGCATCAAGCCCAACGGCGTCGGCGATTTCCTCTTCAACATCCAGAATCCCGAAGGCACCGTAAAGGCGGTCGCCGAGAGCGCGATGCGCGAGGTGATCGGCCGCTCGCAGATCCAGCCAATCCTGACCGGCGCGCGCAACGTCACCGAACAGGGCGTGCAGGAACTGATCCAGAAGACCCTGGACAGCTACGGCGCCGGCATTCAGATCAGCCAGGTGCAGATGCAGAAGGTCGACCCGCCGGCGCAGGTGATCGACGCCTTCCGCGACGTCCAGGCGGCGCGCGCCAACCTCGAGCAGCTGCAGAACGAGGCGCAGACCTACGCCAACCAGGTCGTGCCGCAGGCACGCGGACGTGCGGCGCAGATCATGCAGGCCGCCGAAGGCTACAGGGAGCAGACGGTCGCCGAGGCCAAGGGCCAGAGCTCGCGCTTCCTGAAGGTTTACGAGGAATACAAGAAGGCGCCCGACGTGACGCGTGAACGGATTTATCTGGAGACGATGGAGCGCGTGCTCGGCGGCTCGGAAAAGCTCATCTATGACGGCGGCCAGTCGGGCCAGGGCGTCGTGCCTTATCTGCCGCTCAGCGAATTGACGGCCAAGCGGCCGCCTGCAACCGGCCAGCAGACGACCGGAGGCAACCGATGAGATCTCCGGTCACAGGCATTGTCACGCTGCTCGGCCTCCTGCTCGTCGTGATCGTGGGCTACATGTCCCTGTTCACGGTGGCGCAGACCGAGCAGACCATCGTGCTGCAATTCGGCAAGCCCGTCGACGTCGTCACCGATCCCGGCCTGCACTTCAAGGCACCGTGGAATTCGGTGATCAACATCGACAAGCGCATCCTCGATCTGGAGAACCCGTCGCAGGAAGCGATCGCGTCCGACCAGAAGCGGCTCGTGGTCGACGCCTTTGCGCGTTACCGCATCAAGGACGCGCTCCGCTTCTATCAGAGCATCGGCTCGATCCAGGCCGCCAACATCCAGCTCACCACGCTCTTGAACGCGGCGCTGCGCCGCGTTCTCGGCGAGGTGACCTTCATCAACGTGGTCCGGGACGACCGCGAGAAGCTGATGCAGCGCATCCGCGATCAGCTCGATCATGAGGCCGACGGCTACGGCATCCAGGTCGTCGACGTCCGGATCCGCCGTGCCGATCTGCCCGAGCAGAACAGCCAGGCGGTCTATCAGCGCATGAAGACGGAACGCGAGCGCGAAGCCGCCGAGTTCCGCGCGCAGGGCGGCCAGAAGGCACAGGAGATCCGCTCCAAGGCCGACCGCGAGGCGACCGTGATCGAGGCGGATGCAAGGTCGCTGGCCGAGCAGACGCGCGGCGTCGGCGATGCCGAGCGCAACCGTCTGTTCGCCGAAGCCTACGGCAAGGATGCGGATTTCTTCTCCTTCTACCGCTCGATGACGGCCTATGAGAACGGGCTGCGCGCGAACGACACCCGCTTCCTGCTGCGCCCGGACTCGGATTTCTTCCGGTTCTTTGGTAACCCGTCCGGCAAGACGGCGACCACGACGCCAGCGAAGCCGTAAGTGAGACAAGGGCGGCAAGTCGGGCCTCAGGTCTGGCCGCCCCTCGTCCAGACAAGAACAGCACAACGGGAGGTTCCAATCCGATGAGGTCCATTGCGTTCACCGACTTCCTCATCGGTTTGGGCATCCTGTTCGTGCTGGAAGGCTTGATGTTCGCGGCAAGCCCGGCCTGGATGCGCAAGGCCATGAAAAGCGCGATGGCCACACCGGACAATGTCCTGCGAGCGGTCGGCATTGGTTCGGCCGTGGCCGGCTTGGTCCTGATCTGGGTTATGCGACGGCCAATTTAGCCGTCGCACCAACGCCAAAGTGAAGGCGAGGGACCGGTTTTCGCCTTATTGTCCGGGTCTTGAGGCCCGTTAAGGTCCGCGCTTGCGCCGTCCCCCCGTTCGAGCGCAGTCTTGACGCCGAATCCTTGCTTCCTGGAGATCACAATGACCGCTGCCACCATTGCCCCGACCCGTTTGCGCTTAGGGCTGGCCGCGCTCGCCGTTGGCGCTTTCAGCGCATTCGGCACACCGGCCTCTGCGCGCGGACCGGACGGCATCGCCGACGTCGCCGAGAAGGTGATCGACGCGGTCGTCAACATCTCGACCTCGCAAACCGTCGAAGCCAAGGGCGGCGGCGGCAATGCCATGCCGCAACTGCCGCCCGGCTCGCCCTTCGAGGAGTTCTTCGACGACTTCTTCAAGAATCGCAAGGGTCCCGGCGGCGGCAGCAAGGGCGGAGAGAATAGTCCGGCGCCGCGCAAGACCAACTCGCTCGGAAGCGGCTTCATCATCGACACGTCAGGCGTCGTCGTCACCAACAACCACGTCATCGCGGACGCCGACGAGATCAACGTCATCCTCAACGACGGGACCAAGATCAAGGCCGACCTGGTCGGCGTCGACAAGAAGACCGACCTTGCCGTGCTGAAGTTCAAGCCGCCGAAGCCGCTGGTGTCGGTGAAGTTCGGCGATTCCGACAAGCTGCGCCTCGGCGACTGGGTCGTCGCGATCGGCAATCCTTTCAGCCTCGGCGGCACCGTGACGGCCGGTATTGTTTCGGCGAAGAACCGTGACATCTCGTCAGGTCCGTACGACAGCTACATTCAGACCGACGCCTCCATCAACCGCGGCAATTCCGGCGGTCCGCTGTTCAACCTCGATGGCGACGTCATCGGCGTCAACACATTGATCATCTCGCCCTCCGGCGGCTCGATCGGCATCGGCTTCGCCGTACCGTCGAAGACGGTCGCGGGTGTGGTCGACCAGCTCCGCCAGTTCGGCGAGTTGCGCCGCGGCTGGCTGGGCGTGCGCATCCAGAGCGTTACCGACGAGATCGCCGAGAGCCTCAACATCAAGCCGCCGCGCGGCGCGCTGGTTGCCGGCGTCGACGACAAGGGCCCGGCCAAGCCGGCCGGCATCGAGCCCGGCGACGTCGTCGTCAAGTTCGACGGCAAGGACGTCAAGGACCCGAAGGATCTGTCTCGCGTGGTCGCCGACACGGCGGTCGGCAAGGAGGTCGACGTCGTCATCATCCGCAAGAGTCAGGAGGAGACCAAGAAGGTCACGCTCGGCCGGTTGCAGGATCCCGACAAGGTGCAGGCCGCAGTGAAGACCGACGAGCCTCCGCCTGAAAAGACCGTGACGCAGAAGGCGCTCGGCCTCGATCTCGCGGCGCTGAGCAAGGACCTGCGTGCGCGCTACAAGATCAAGGACAGCGTCAAGGGCGTGGTCGTCACCAATGTCGACGCCAATTCGGACGCCGCCGAGAAGCGCCTCTCCGCCGGCGACGTCATCGTCGAGGTGGCGCAGGAGGGCGTCTCCAGCGGCGCCGACATCCAGAAGCGGGTCGACCAGCTCAAGAAGGACGGCAAGAAGTCGGTGCTGCTGCTGGTGTCGAACGCCGACGGCGAGCTGCGCTTCGTGGCGTTGAGCGTGCAGTAAGGGGCACGAGTCGCCACACATTCACTGTCATGCTCCGCGAAAGCGGGGCATCCAGTACGCCGCGGCTTTTCCGTATCCTCGCCCTGTCTCTGGAATACTGGATCACCCGCTTTCGCGGGTGATGACAGCGGAGAGGAGGCTACGCCTCCACGAACTCCTCGCGTCGATACCCCTGGGCATACAGCAGCGCGGTGAGATCGCCATGATCGATCCGGGCTGCCGCAGCCGCGGCCACCGCAGGCTTGGCATGATACGCCACGCCCAGCCCAGCCGCCTGGATCATCGCGAGATCATTGGCGCCGTCGCCGACCGCCAGCGAGTCGACGTCGTCGAGATCGAACGACTCCATCAGATCCACCAGCGTCGCGAGCTTTGCCGCGCGCCCCAAAATCGGCTCCTTCACCTCGCCGGTGAACTTGCCGTCGCGGACGACGAGCTCGTTGGCGCGGTTCTCCTGGAAACCGATCCTGGTGGCGACCGCACTGGTGAACAGTGTGAAGCCGCCGGAGACGAGACAGGCATAGGCGCCATGGGCGCGCATGGTCGCGACCAATTCGCGGCCACCCGGCGTCAGCGTAATGCGCTTGGCCAGCACCTCGTCGACGGCACTGGCGGGGAGGTCTTTGAGCAGCGCGACGCGCTCGCGCAGCGCCGGCTCGAACTCGACCTCGCCGCGCATCGCACGCTCGGTGATGGCTGCCACATGGGCCTTCACCCCGACGCAATCGGCGAGCTCGTCGATGCATTCCTGGCCGATCATGGTGGAATCCATGTCGGCGAGAAAAAGCTTCTTGCGCCGGAAGCCGACTGGTTGCACCACGATATCAATCGGTAGGTCGCCGCGAAGCTCGCGGAGCCGCTGTTCGATGGCGTGACGGTCGCCTTCGAGGTTACTGTCGGCGCCGAAGGGGATGTCGACTGCCACCCCGTCGAACAGCCAGTGCGCGGGAGCTGCCTGAGGCAGCACGGCGCGGGCTCCGTCGACGATGGTCGAGTCGAGCGCGGGGTTATTCGGGTTGCAGATCAGCGTGGCAACGAGGGACATTTGAGGTTTTCGTGAGCGAGGGGCAAGTCGGCAGAGGGCATGTTGGCAAGGCCGTGCTTATCGCAGGCCCGACCGCCAGCGGCAAGTCGGCGCTCGCGATCGAGCTTGCGCTCGCTGCGAACGGGGTCGTGATCAATGCCGATTCCATGCAGGTCTACCGCGACCTCCGCATCATCACCGCGCGCCCCACCCTAGGCGACGAGGCGCAGGTGCCTCATCGCCTGTACGGCCATGTCGATGCGGCCGTGAATTTTTCGGCCGGAGCCTGGGTGAGTGACGCGGCGAGGGCGCTTGAAGAGGCGCAAGCCGAAGGCCGCCTGCCGATCTTCATCGGCGGCACCGGGCTGTATTTCAAGGCGCTGACGGCGGGCCTTTCCGTGGTGCCGCCAATCCCCGCCGAGGTGCGCGAGGACGTCCGGGCGCGGCTGGAGCGGAACGGCGTTGAGGCGATGCACGCGGAACTCGCAGCCGCCGATCCCAGGGCGGCCGAGCGATTGAACCTGCGTGACCGCACGCGCATTGCGCGCGCGCTCGAAGTGGTCGAAGCCACCGGCCGTTCGCTGCTGGACTGGCACCATGAGGGGCAGCCGCCGCTCTTGCCCAAGGACAGTTTTCGCGCTGTGTTCCTCGCGCCCGAGCGCGACGACCTCTATGCGCGCATCGACGCCCGCTTTGATGTCATGTTGGAGGCCGGCGCGCTGGAGGAGGTCGAGCGTCTCGCCGCCCGAGGCCTCGATCCGTTGCTGCCGGCGATGAAGGCTCACGGCGTGCCGGCCCTGGTCCGGCATCTGCGTGGTGAGCTCAGCCTGGAGCAGGCGGCCACCATCGGCCGCGCCGACACCCGCCACTACGCCAAGCGGCAGTTCACCTGGTTTCGGCACCAATTGCCCGAATTCGAGTGGGTGAAGCCGGAGGGGGTGCGGGGCTGGCTGGCGGCGGCGGTGAACGCGGCCCGGGACCCCGGTTGACACGCTTTTGTGCCTCGGTCGCCGAATTTACCTCTCGCCCAACCCCGGGAACGCCGCTACACTGCCAAAATCGCGCAGGAACGGCCGCATCGCCTTGACATCCGGGCTTTGGCCGCTATGTTTCGCGCAACCTTTGGGAAGCCGAGCCGCCGCCATGCGTAATATTATTACCAAACTCCTTATCGCCGTCGTACCCAGGCACACCGCCGGGGGTGGCTAGCTGCCATCCACATGACAGGCGGTGTGCATGGGCCCTCTTCGGGGCCTTTTTTATTTCCGAAAACCCGACACGAACGAAGCCGCTGACAACAGCGCATCCGGAGCAAGCCAATGAGCGACAAGAGCCACGATCCGAACCAGATGACCGGCGCCGCAATGATCGTCCGCGCGCTCATCGATCATGGCGTGACCGACATTTTCGGCTATCCCGGCGGCGCGGTGCTTCCGATCTACGACGAGATCTTCCAGCAGAGCGAAGTCCAGCACATCCTGGTCCGCCACGAGCAGGGGGCGGGCCACGCCGCCGAGGGCTATGCGCGTTCGACCGGCAGGCCGGGCGTTGCACTGGTGACCTCCGGCCCCGGCGCCACCAACATGGTGACGCCGCTCACCGACGCGCTGATGGACTCGATCCCGCTGGTCTGCATCTCCGGCCAAGTGCCGACGCATCTGATCGGCAACGACGCGTTCCAGGAATGCGACACGGTCGGCATCACGCGCCCCTGCACCAAACACAACTGGCTGGTGCGCGACGTCAACGATCTCGCAAAGGTGCTGCACGAGGCGTTTTACGTTGCGACCACGGGTCGGCCGGGCCCGGTGCTCGTCGACGTGCCCAAGGACGTGCAGTTCGCGACCGGCACCTATCATCCGCCGCGCAAGTCCGACGTGCATCGCTCCTACGCGCCGCGCGTGAAGGGCGATGCGACGCAGATCCGCAAGGCCGTGGCGCTGCTCGCAGGCGCCAAGCGCCCCGTGATCTACAGCGGCGGCGGCGTGATCAATTCCGGTCCCGAGGCCACCAGGCTGCTGCGCGAGCTGGTCGAGGTCACCGGCTTTCCGATCACCTCCACGCTGATGGGCCTCGGCGCATATCCCGCGTCGGGCAAGAGCTGGCTTGGCATGCTCGGCATGCACGGCACCTACGAAGCCAACATGACCATGCATGATTGTGACGTCATGCTGTGCGTCGGCGCGCGCTTCGACGACCGCATCACCGGCCGCGTCGATGCGTTCTCGCCGGGCTCGAAGAAGATCCACATCGATATCGACCCGTCCTCGATCAACAAGAACATCCGCGTCGACGTGCCGATCATCGGCGACTGCGGCAACATCCTCGGCGACATTCTCCAGGTGTTCAAGGCGGAGGCGAAGAAGCCCGACATCAAGGCCTGGTGGCAGCAGATCGCGCAGTGGCGCGCCCGCAACTCGCTCTATTACAGGAAGAGCAACGACGTCATCCTGCCGCAACACGCGATCCAGAGCCTGTTCGAGGCGACGCGCGGCAGGGACACCTACATCACCACCGAGGTCGGCCAGCATCAGATGTGGGCCGCGCAGTTCTACGGCTTCGAGGAGCCGCATCGCTGGATGACCTCGGGCGGTCTCGGCACCATGGGCTACGGCCTGCCGGCCGCGGTCGGCGTGCAGGTTGCCCATCCCGACAGTCTCGTCATCGACATCGCGGGCGATGCCTCGGTGCAGATGACGATGCAGGAGATGTCGACGGCGGTGCAGTACGAGCTGCCGATCAAGATCTTCATCCTGAACAACCAGTACATGGGCATGGTGCGGCAGTGGCAGCAGCTGCTCCATGGCAACCGGCTGTCGCATTCCTACTCGGAGGCGATGCCGGACTTTGTCAAGCTCGCGGAAGCCTATGGCGGGGTCGGCATCCAGGTGCACAAACCCGGCGATCTCGACGGCGCCATCCAGGAGATGATCTTGGTCAAGCGCCCGGTGCTGTTCGACTGCCGCGTCGCGTCGCTGGAAAATTGTTTCCCGATGATCCCCTCCGGCAAGGCGCACAACGAGATGCTGTTGCCGGAGCAGGCGAACGACGAAGCCACCGCAAAGGCGTTCGCCGGCGGAAAGGCGCTTGTGTGAGCGTGATCGTCACAAATTCCGCTGTCATCGCCCGGCTTGACCGGGCGATCCAGTATGCCGCGGCCTCTCGATCGCTCTCGGGGGCCTCTGGAATACTGGATCCCCGCCTTCGCGGGGATGACAGTCGCGAGAGATGGAGTGATGAGAAGGTGAAATGTTCGACCTGAACGAACTCGGACGCGCACATGCGATCGTGGGGCAGGCGGTGCCGCCGACGCCGGCGCACGCCTGGCCGCTGCTCGCCGAGCGGCTCGGCACGCAGGTCGTGGTCAAGCACGAGAATCACACGCCGACAGGCGCCTTCAAGGTGCGCGGCGGGTTGGTCTATCTCGATCGGCTGAAGCGCGAACGGCCGAACATTCCGGGCATCATCTCGGCGACGCGCGGCAATCATGGTCAGAGCCTCGCTTTTGCGGCGAGCCGCCATGGCGTGCCTGCCGTGATCTATGTGCCGCGCGGCAATTCGGTCGAGAAGAACCGCGCGATGAAGGCGTTTGGCGCAGAGCTCGTTGAACATGGCGAGGACTTTCAGGCCGCACGCGAGGAGGCCGGGCGCCACGCGCAGTTCGCCGGACTGCACATGGTGCCGTCGTTCCATACGGACCTGGTGCTGGGCGTGGCGACCTATGCGCTCGAAATGCTCCGGGCCGCTCCCGATCTCGACGTCCTCTATGTGCCGATCGGGCAGGGCTCGGGGATCTGCGGCTGCATCATGGCGCGCGATCTGCTCGGCCTGAAGACCGAGATCGTCGGCGTGCAGTCGACCGAGGCGCCGTCCTACGCGCTGTCGTTCGCGGCGGGCCACGTCGTGACGACCGAGACCAGCAACACGCTCGCGGACGGCATGGCGACGCGGATTCCCGATCCGGAAGCGCTCGCGGTCATCCTCAAGGGCGCCTCGCGTATCGTCCAGGTGACGGACGATGAGATCGCGCTCGCGATCCATGCGCTCTGGACCGATACGCATAATCTCGCCGAAGGCGCCGGCGCCGCCGCGCTCGCCGCAGCGCTTCAGGACAAGTCAAGACTGTCGGGCAAGCGCGTCGGTCTCGTGCTGTCAGGCGGCAATATCGATTTCGATCTGTTCCGCGGTTGGGTCGGGACGGATGCGCCGGTCGCTCGTCGGGCGACGGCGTAACGACGAGAATGAAGGGGACGACAATGAACCAGCCCGCATCCGCCTACTTCATCGAGGAGCGCCACGACCCGAACGAGACACACACGCTTTCGGTGCTCGTGCAGAACGAGCCCGGCGTGCTCGCGCGCGTCATCGGACTGTTCTCGGGGCGTGGCTACAACATCGAAAGCCTCACCGTCTCGGAGACCGAGAGCCAGAAGCATCTCTCGCGCATCACCATCGTCACCACCGGTACGCCCATGGTGATCGAGCAGATCAAGCATCAGCTCGACCGCATGATCCCGGTCTATCGTGTCGTCGACATGACGCTGACCAAGCGCTCGATCGAGCGCGAGCTCGCAATGGTCAAGGTGCGCGGACAGGGCGAGCATCGCGTCGAGGCGCTGCGGCTGGCGGACGCGTTCCGCGCCCGCGTGATCGACGCCACCACCGAGAGCTTTGTGTTCGAGATCACAGGCAATACCGAGAAAATCAATCAGTTTATCGACCTGATGCGTCCGCTTGGCCTCGTCGAAGTGTCGCGCACCGGTGTTGCCGCGATTGGTCGCGGGCCTGAAGGAATGTGAGCCATGCTGGCGCGCGACTGGTATTACAACGAGCGGAACCGGATGGGGATCGGGCCCGCTGTGGCGTCGATCTACGACAGCCACGACGATGCTGATCTACGGGCGCGCGCCGCGCTGAAAATGCTCGGCGTCCAGCGCGGCTGGCGCATCGCCGATATCGGTTGCGGCAACGGCGTGCTCGCGACCGAGGCTGCGCTCATGGGCGCCGAGGTCGACGCCATCGACATCTCGCCCGCGATGCTGGCGCTCGCCGAGATCTACGCGCGCGACCGCAAGGCGCCCGTGCGCACGCAGTCCGCCGGCCTGCTCAGCTTCGCCTACCGGCCGGAATCCTATGACCTGATCGTCAGCGAGTTCACGCTGCACCATCTGCCGGATTTCTGGAAGGCGGTGGCGATGTCGCGGATCTATCGCGCGCTCAAGCCCGGCGCCACGTTCTATTTGCGCGACATCGTCTACGCATCGATGCCCGATGTGCTCGAGCGCGACGTCGAGCAATGGGCCGACTTCGAGATCAAGAACCACGATGTCCCGCGTGAAAGCGTCGTCACCCACATGCGCGACGAGTATTCCACTTTTGGTTGGGTCATGGAGCGGATGCTGACCGACGTCGGCTTTACGCTGGTCTCGGCCGATTACCACGCCCCGATGCACGGCACTTATCTGCTGCGAAAACCCAATTCTTCCACGTAAAGGCCGGCGAGCAAGGCTAAAGCTGTGAGAGCAAACTGCAACTACGATGTAGCTGCGCTCCCTCCCCCGCTTGCGGGGGAGGGCTGGGGAGAGGGTGTCTCCGCAATCGAGAATCCCCAAGAGGAGAGAACCCTCACCCGCGCCTTCGGCGCGACCTCTCCCGCAAGCGGGAGAGGTTAGGAGTTTGGAATGAAGCCGGCCGACATCCTCATCGCCATCCTGGTGGCGATCATCTGGGGGCTTGCCTTTGTGGCGAGCCGGATCGCGCTCGACGAATTTTCGCCGGAGCTGATGACGGCGATGCGCTTCACCATTGCCGCGGTCCCGTGCCTGTTCATTCGCAAGCCGAAAGTCGCCTGGTCGCTCCTGATCGCGATCAGCTTTACGCTCTTTCTCGGCCAGTTTCTGAGCCAGGCCTATGGCATCGCCCATGGCGTGCCAGTCGGATTGACTTCCGTCGTCGTGCAGAGCCAGGCGCTGTTCACGGTCGGCTTTGCCGCGATCGCATTCGGCGAGCGGCCGACGCCGGTTCAGACGCTGGGCATCGTCATCGCAGCCGTCGGGCTTTTGATGATCTGCGGCACGGTCGGCTATGATTTCAGCGTCGGTGCCTTCGCCGTGCTGATGATCGCGCCGGTCAGCTTTGCGCTCGGTAATATCCTGCTGAGGGGCGCTCGCGGCGTGCCGATGTTCGATCTGTTCGCCTGGTTGTGCCTCGCCACCGCGGTGCCGCTGTTCGCGCTCACGCTGGTCGTCAATGGACCGTCGCCGACCTGGCAGTCACTGATCCACATGTCGCTCACCGGCCTGATTTGCCTGCTGTTGATCGGCGGCATCTCCACCAGTATCGCCTATTGGCTGTGGGGCCGGCTGCTGCGTGACTATCCCACCGCGCAAGTGGTGCCGTTCGCGCTGCTGGTGCCGTTCGTCGGCTCGGCCGCGTCCAGCATCATGTTCGGCGAGCGCTTCGGTCCGCTGCGCCTTGCCGGCATGCTCACGGTGATCGGCGGTATCGCTGTGATGGTGCTGGCGAAGCGCCCCGAGGCGGTACCCCAGAGGACCGCAGCCGAAGGCCGCGTGAGGTAAGCATGTCCCAGTCGCTGCTGTATGCCTTCCTCGCCTTCATGGCCGTGATGTATTTCACGCCTGGGCCGAACAACATCATGTTGCTGTCCTCGGGGCTGACTTATGGCTTCCGTCGCACGATTCCCCACATCGCCGGCGTCGTCATCGGCTTCGCCTTCATGATTGCAGCGGTCGGCTTCGGGCTCGGCACAGTGTTCCTGGCTTATCCGATCCTGCAGACCATTCTAACATATGCCGGTGCCGCCTACCTGGTCTACCTCTCCGCCGTGATCGCTTTATCGGGTCCGGCGAAGCCGGGCGAGGGAGACGGCCGGGGTCCGATGACCTTCCTGGGCGCCGCCATGTTCCAATGGATCAACGCAAAAGGCTGGGTGATCGTGATCGGCACCATCACCGCCTATGCGGCTATCGCCCAATTCCCGCTCAACATCGCGATCCAGACCTTGATCAGCCTGCTCGTGGGCACGGTCTCGACGGTAGCCTGGGTCTTCTTCGGCACCGCATTGCGGGCGGTCCTGACCTCCGTGCGGCTGGTCCGCGCCTTCAACATCCTGATGGCCATCCTGCTGCTGGCGTCCCTCTATCCCGTGGTCATGGATGCATGATGCCCCGACTTTCCATGCAGAAACGGGTTTCCCAGGGGGCCGAAAATGCTCTAGACAGCCCCCGAAATCCGCAAATTTCACCGTCCGAGACCTGACTGACAAGACCTGACCAACGGCCGATTTCGGCCCCTGAACGAGGAAACGACCATGCGTGTTTATTACGATCGCGACGCCGACCTGAACCTGATCAAGGGCAAGAAGGTCGTCATCGTCGGCTATGGCAGCCAGGGCCACGCCCATGCGCTGAACCTGAAGGATTCCGGCGTCAAGGACGTGGCGATCGCGCTCCGCAAGGGTTCGGCCTCGGCCAAGAAGGCGGAAGCTGCCGGCTTCAAGGTGATGGAAGTCGCCGAGGCCGCCAAATGGGCCGACCTCGTCATGATGCTGACCCCGGACGAGCTCCAGGGCGACATCTACCGCGAGCACCTGCATGACAACATGAAGAAGGGCGCCGCCCTCGTCTTCGCGCACGGTCTCAACGTCCACTTCAACCTGCTCGACCCGCGCGCCGATCTCGACGTTCTCATGATCGCGCCGAAGGGCCCCGGCCACACTGTGCGCTCGGAGTATCAGCGCGGCGGCGGCGTGCCCTGCCTGATCGCGATCGCCAAGGACGTCTCGGGTAACGCCCACGACCTCGGCCTGTCCTACGCCTCCGCCGTCGGCGGTGGCCGTGCCGGCATCATCGAGACCACCTTCAAGGAAGAGTGCGAGACCGACCTGTTCGGCGAGCAGGTGGTGCTCTGCGGCGGCCTGGTCGAGCTGATCAAGGGTGGCTACGAGACGCTGGTCGAAGCCGGCTACGCCCCGGAGATGGCCTATTTCGAGTGCCTGCACGAAGTGAAGCTGATCGTCGACCTGATCTATGAAGGCGGCATCGCCAACATGAACTACTCGATCTCCAACACCGCGGAGTACGGCGAGTACGTCACCGGTCCGCGCATTGTCACCGACGAGACCAAGAAGGAGATGAAGCGGGTTCTGAACGACATCCAGTCCGGCAAGTTCGCCCGCGACTGGATGCTCGAGAACAAGGTCAACCAGACCTCGTTCAAGGCGACCCGCGCCAAGCTCGCCGAACACCCGATCGAGGAAGTCGGCGCCAAGCTGCGCGACATGATGCCCTGGATCAAGAAGGGCGCTCTGGTCGACAAGAGCAAGAACTAACGGCAACGACGTGGTTACCGGGGGCGCGACGGAGCGCCCCCGGGCCTCCGTCCATCTTCGCCGGTTTCCCGCGCTTGCGCAGACGCCGGCCTTGGAATGACGTGGCGAGACGCCGTCCCGCCTCCGCGCGATCTCGCTAATGATCTTAGCTCACCTCGCACGCGAGGCGCCCTGCTGAAACCGGTTCTACACGGTAGTATGGTGCGTTTTTCTAAGCTTTTTCGAACATTGCGACACAGTTACTGCCGTAGTTCCGTACGATTACGGAGTGAATTAGCGATAGGCAACTCAACCAAATCTTAGTGCGACCGGGCGATGGTGGAAGCTGATCGCTCGAACCACAGAAATGTAATGCTGAGAGCTTGGCGAAGGCTGGCCGGGTCGCCGGGATCGTCCGTCACGATCCTGGGGCTGCTGTTTTCTTTCGTTGTCGTCACCCTGTTTCTGGTTGATCTGGCTGCTCGCTATCGAGAAGCGGTCGCCTCTGCGAAAACCGATGCTCTCAATCTTTCGGCCATCCTGGCCGAGCATGCCGCAGTGACGTTCGAAGACATCGATCGTGTCCTGCTCGAGGCGCAGGCAATCCGCAACGATTCCTTGTCCGGAAAATACGCCGACGCCGGCGCGGCCAACACCGCGCTCCGTCAACTGGTCAAGAGCTCGTCGATCCTGGTCGCGGTTGGTTGGACCGACGCATCCGGAGCCGTCGTTGCGCACTCCTACGACCGTGCGCCGCCGCGCGGCAACATCTCCGAAATGCCGCACTTCATCGCGCAACGCGATGGCGCTGGCACCGAGTTGTTCGTTGCGCCGCCCTATCGGTCGGCAGGCGGTGATAAATGGTTCAGTGCGGCGTCGCGCCGGTTGAACAATTCGGATGGGAGCTTTGCGGGCGTCGTGACCGCGCCATTGGATCAATCCTATCTGTTGAAGATCTATCGCAAGATCAATCTGGGCCCGGGCGGCTCCGTCGTGTTGATCCATCGCAACGGACGGATCCTGGCGCGCGTGCCGGAACAGAAAGATGTGCTGGGCATGTCTGTTGCTGGCGGCCCGATGTTTACCCAGTATCTGCCAGTCTCGGAAGCGGGCTCATACGAACTGACGAGTCCCGTCGACGGCATCAACCGCATTGCGGCCTACAAGGCCGTATCCGGGCTGCCGCTGGTTCTGGTCGTGACCTATTCGCGTGATTACGTGCTGCAGCCGTGGTATCGGCATCTCTACACCTTCGGCCCGCCGGCTGCCGCGATCGTCACCATCATCCTGATCGGAACCTTGCTGCTGCGACGGCAAACAAACGCACTCGCGGCCGCGAGTTCCCGTTTCGACGCGGCGTTGAGCAACATGCCGCATGGGCTCAGCATGTTCGACGCCGATGAGAAGCTGCTGATCGCCAACAGCCGCTATCGTGAGATGTATGATCTCACTGAGGCGCAGGTCGAACCTGGAACGCCGCTCGGCAGCATCGTCGGCCACTACAAGAGCGCCGGGGGTGATCTCGACGTCAAGGAATTCCTCGACGGCGCAAGACACCGGACTCCGAAGATCGTCATGCTCGCCGATGGCCGGATCATCTCGATCGTGCGTACGCCGATGCAGGATGGTGGCTGGGTCGCGACCCATGAGGACATCACCGAGAAGCGGCGCGACGAGACCTTGCTGGCGGAAAATGCTGCCGAGCTAAAACGCATCAACACGCGTTTCGACGTCGCCATCAGCAACATGTCCCAAGGGCTCTGCCTGTTCGATGCAGACAAAAACCTCGTGGTATCGAATAGTCGCTATCAGCAGATGTACGGTCTGCCCGACGAACTCGTCAGGCCCGGTACGCCCCTGCAACTCATATTGCAGCACTACGTGGATCGCGGCGAAGCCAGTCCGCTCAGCGTCGACCAGCATGTCCGGCTGATGCCGACCCAGCGCCAGCAGGACTACGAGCTGAGAGACCACCGGCAGATACTGATCCAGCGCAAGCCGTTGCCGGATGGCGGCTGGGTCGCGACGCACGAAGACGTCACCGAGCAAAAGAGCGCCGAGAGAATGTTGGCGCAGAAGGCCGCTGAACTCGAGGCGATCAACATGCGCTTTGATGCCGCCCTCAACAACATGGCTCAGGGGCTTTGCATGTTCGATGCGGAGCAGAGGATCGTGGTGTCGAACGCGCGCTATTGCGACATTTACCATATTGACCCCGATCGGATAAGGCGCGGAACCACACTGGCGCAAATTCTCGAATATCGCCGCGAGCAAGGCACGCATTTCGTCGATGTCGCGCCGGAGGTCTATCTCGATCAGAACGTCAAGCAGCTCAGTGAGACGCGGGAGCTTGCGGACGGACGGGTGATCGCGATTGCTCGCCACATGATGCAGTACGGCGGTTGGCTCACGACCCACGAGGACATCACCGATCGGGCGAGAAACGAGAAGCGGATCGCATATCTGGCCCAGCACGATCTGCTCACCGGCTTGGCGAACCGCGCCGTGTTTGCGGAAAAGCTCGATGAAGCGGCAAGGCGGTCGCAGCGTCGTGGCACGACGTTTACCGTGCTGATGCTCGATCTCGACAGGTTCAAGCTCGTCAACGATACGCTCGGTCACGCCGCAGGCGATCAGCTGCTGATCGAGGTCGCGCAGCGACTGAGCTCATCACTGCGAGATACCGATGTGCTGGCCCGCCTCGGTGGCGACGAATTTGCGATCATCCAGGAGAACGAAAGCGATCAGAGAGAAGGTGCCATCGCGCTGGCGCTGAAGATCATTCGTCTGGTCGAGCAACCGTTCGATCTTGGCAGCAACCGTGTCAGCGTCGGTACCAGCATTGGCATCGCGTTCGCGCCCGAGCACGGCATCGACGCGGAGATATTACTACAGAAGGCGGACGTCGCGCTCTACGCGACGAAATCCTCAGGCCGGAATGATTTCCGAATCTTCCAGCCGGAAATGACCGTGGCTGCCGACACACAGAAGTCGATGGAGGGCGAGTTGCGGGAGGCGATGGCCCGCGACGAGTTCGAGCTGCACTACCAGCCGGTGATCGAGGCCGGAACGCGCGCGCTGACCGGGCTGGAATGCTTCGTGCGATGGCACCATCCATCGAGGGGCGTGCTGGCGCCTTCGCAGTTCCTCGATGTCGCCGAGCAGGCTGGATTGATGCTGCCGCTCGGTGAATGGATCTTGCAACAGGCCTGCCTGGACGCGGCCGCTTGGCCGGCGCACATCAGAGTCGCCGTCAACATGGGTGCCGCCCAGTTCCACAGGAGTAATGTGCTCGACGTCGTGCTGTGCGCGCTGGTTGAATCGGGATTATCGCCCGAACGCCTCGAACTCGAAATTCCCGACGCTGCGCTCTTGGGCGGGAATCCTGCGGCTCACTTGCTTGCGGTCCGACAACTGAAGAACCTCGGTGTCGGCGTCGTCCTCGACAATTCCGGGCTAGGCTATTCCGCGGCCAGCTACCTCCAGAGTTTCCCATTCGACAAGTTCAAGATCGACCGGGCGATCGTGCAGGGCTGCACGACGCGAAGGGATTGCGCCGCGGTCGTCGCCTCCGCTGTGGCATTGGGGCGCGGTCTTGATGTCACGACGGTGGCCAAGGGCGTCGAGACCCCAGCGCAGTTGGACGCCCTCCTTGCGGCAGGAGTGGACTACGTACAGGGCTATCTGATCGGACGGCCCGTGCCGAATTCCGAAATCTGTTTCGATTCACCGTTACAGGCGCGAAACGTCGCGTGATCCCATGACCTCCGTCGAAATACATGCAACTCAACCGCCAGGACACGAGAGATGACTCTGGAGAACGGTCTGATCGACCGGCTCGAGATCGCACTGGCGAGCCGGGAGCTGTCGAAGCGCGCCGAACTCCTGCGCCAGGTCGCCGATCTCTTCGTGGTCGGCTCAGGCAAGTTCACCGACGAGCAGATCGACCTGTTCGACGAGGTGATGAGCGCGCTCCTCAAGAATATCGAATGCGCCGCGCGAGCGGCGTTCGGGAGCCGGCTTTCAGGATTGCCCGATGCGCCGCGTCGGACGATCCGCTTGCTGGCCTTTGACGACGCGCCCGAGGTGGCGGCGCCGGTCCTGGAGCACTCACCACAGCTCGACGAGGCGAGCTTGGCGGAGAATGCGCGGACCAAGAGCCAGGATCATCTGCTGGCTATCGCCGGCCGCAGCCTGTTGACGGAACCCGTCACCGATGCCCTCCTCGAGCGCGGCAACAACGATGTCGCCATGCGGACCGCCGGCAACGACGGCGCCAGCTTCTCGACTAACGGAATGTCCAAGCTCCTCAGCCGGGCGCGGGACAATGGCGCGCTCGCGATGTGCATCTGGGCTCGGCCCGATATTCCTCGTGAGACCATGTTGAAGTTGTTCGTCCATGCATCTGAGATGGTGAGATCCAAGCTGGAGGCAGCCGATCCCCGCCAGGCAGCTCTGACCCGGCGTGCAATTGCGGAGGGCTCCGATGAGCTGCAAGCGATGGCGCGGGCAGGCTCCAGCGAGCACGCCCGGGCGTTGGCCGAGGTGACGTCCTTGTATTCGAGTGGGCAATTGGACGAGGCACGCGTACTCGGCTTCATCGGCGAGCGAAGCTTGGACAAGACGGCTGTCGCGCTATCGCTCATGAGCGACCTGCCGATCGGAGCGATTGAGCGTGCGCTGGTCCGTTCGCAGCCCGAGCAGATTCTCATCCTCGCGAAGGCGATCGGTCTGTCCTGGGACACGACGAAGGCAATCCTGACGCTTTACCCCGGTGAGGCTCACGAGAGCCGAGAGCGATTGGAGCAGTGCTTCGCGAGCTTCCTTCGGTTGAGTCCAAATACGGCGAAGGCTGCACTCCAGTTCTACAGGCTCCGTGAGCGTGCCGGCCCGGGTCCTGTCCACTAACGGCGTTGCGCCCCAGCACCTTTCCCCTGCATGATGCGGGAGCTCTTGGGGGGAAGACCATGCGATCCGTCGTCATCACCGGCGCGTCCACCGGCATCGGCTGGGCCATTGCGAAATTTCTGGTCGGGCGCGGCTATCGTGTTTTCGGTAGTGTCCGCAAGCAGGCCGATGCGGATCGGCTCATGGGTGAATTCGGTGCGAACTTCACGCCGCTGCTGTTCGACGTCACCGACGAGGCGGCGGTCCTCGCCGCTGCGCGAAAAGTCCGCGAGGCTCTGGGCGGTGAGACGCTGGCCGGTCTCGTCAACAACGCCGGCGT
Organism: Bradyrhizobium sp. i1.15.2; assembly: GCF_040548425.1. Classification (NCBI taxonomy): domain Bacteria; kingdom Pseudomonadati; phylum Pseudomonadota; class Alphaproteobacteria; order Hyphomicrobiales; family Nitrobacteraceae; genus Bradyrhizobium; species Bradyrhizobium sp. i1.15.2. The sequence goes on from NZ_JBEPRQ010000009.1 coordinate 112,180, forward strand.
CGCGGTGGCGGGGCCCGTGCTCGAATTGTCGGTCGACGACTTCCGCCGGCAGATGGAGATCAACGTCATTGGCCCGGTCATCGCGACGCAGGCCTTTGGGCCGCTGCTCGGCGCCGATCCGTCGCTGAAGGGGCCGAAAGGACGGATCGTGATGATCAGCTCGGTCGCGGGCAAGAACGGCAATCCGTTGTCGGCGCCTTACAGCACCTCCAAGCACGCCATCGAAGGCCTGTCGGAGAGCTTGCGCCGCGAATTGATGCTGTTCGGCATCGACGTCATCATCGTCGCCCCCGGCGCGGTGAAGACGCCGATCTGGAGTAAGGCCGAGCAGATCGATCTCTCGGTCTACCAGAACTCGCCTTATCTGCCGGCGCTGAACAAGGTCAGGGCGTTCATGATGAAGCTCGGCGAGACCGGGCTGCCGGCCGAGCGGATCGCCGAGGTCGTTTTCGAGGCGCTCACCGCCGAGAGGCCCAAGGTTCGCTACCAGATCACGCCGGACCGGATGCGGCATTTGATGACGGCCACGCTGCCCAAGCGTGTGGTCGACCGCATCATCGCCAAGCGACTCGGGCTGCTGCCGCAGGGCTGACCGACGTTCAGCCGCCTCGGCCGCACGTCGGGCCGCGGTTTCGCCGGGGGCATCATTCCGGCACTTCCCCAACCGCGGCGCGTTCATGTCAGCGGCGGCCGAGGAGGCGCAGCCGCGCTTTCGGGCCGAGATCGAGGTGGCGCTGGAACAGGCACCCGCCGCCGACCCGGAGGAGGCGAGATCGAGCGGATGGCGGAGAGGGTCATCGACCTCTTCATCGCGGGCATCGCCAAAGCTTAAGCGTGGCTGGCCCATGCGGCCCATTCGCCCATCGCTAACATTAAGCGAAGGTCGGATCGCGACACGCGTTGCTTGTCCGTGACCGTTCAATTACAGTTTTATGACACGGTGCAGGCCTTCCGGCTGCGCCGAACGCCGCAGGCCCGGTCAGCCGGCTCGGCATCACCGTGCCGGACCAGCAGTTGCGTGTCGTCGATGGCGTCCGCGCCCAATCCAGGTCCTTCTGCCACGACCGCCGTACTGGCGAGCGTCGCCGCGCTCGGCATCTGGCGGCTGCTCGCGGTTGCGGCGCCGCATCTCGCCGCGCTCGTCCTGATGTACGAGACCGAGACGGATTTCGGTGCACGGCTCTCCTTCGTGCTGGCCTGGGGCATCCTCAACTTCTTCTGGATCATGCTGCTGCGGCGTCCGGCGCTCTCGGGTGCGCTGTCGCTGACCATGGTCGTGGTGCTGGTGCTGCTGTCACGGCTGAAGCACGACGTCGTGCAGATGACGGTCAACTTCATCGACCTGATGATGATCGACCGCGACACGGTCGCGTTCCTGTTCACGATCTTCCCGAATTTGCGCTGGTCGGTGATCGGGGCCGGCCTCGTCACGCTGCCGCTGATGTATGCGCTGTGGTGGCTCGACCCATTCCGCATCCGCAGGCTGCCGGCGCTCGCCTGCAAGCTCGCCTGCCTCGCCGCGCTGGTCGGCTATTCGCTCTATCATCCGGACGAGGCCTGGCGCGGCTATTACGACGACGGCTATCTCTCGAAGTTCTTCCGCTCCGGCGTCAGCGCGGTCTCCGACTTCGCGCAATACGGCTTTATGGAGTCGGCCGCTTCGACCAACGAACGGCTCAACATGCCGCTGGTCGATGCCTGCCATCCCGCCGGCCGGCGGCCGAACATCATCATGGTCCATGATGAATCGAGCTTCGACATCCGCGCCGCGCAGGGCATCAAGGTGCCGGCTGGCTACGGCAGCCATTTCAAATCCTGGGACGGCAAGGAGCGCACCTTTCTGGCCGAGAGCAATGGCGGGCCGAGCTGGTTCACCGAATACAATGTGCTCGCGGGGTTGTCGTCGCGTTCGTTCGGCCGCTTCGCCTATTTCGTGACGCGCATCGCGACAGGCCGTGTCGAGCGCGGTCTGCCGCTGGCGCTGCGCCGCTGCGGCTACGATACGATGTCGCTCTACCCCGCCTATGGCGGCTTCATGGCCGCGCGCAGTTTTCAGATGACGACCGGCGTCGAACGCTTCCTCGACTCCAAGGATCTCGGCGCCAAGGATGTCGAGCCGGATAGCTTCTTCTACGACAAGGCGCTCCGGCTGATGGGCGAGCGGACGCCGAACAAGCCGCTGTTCACCTTCATCTACCTCGGCGCCAATCATTTTCCGTGGGAGACGCGCTTCCGCCCGGATCTGCTGCCGAACTGGCCCGCACCGGGCAATGTGCCGTCCATCGACGAATATCTGCGCCGGCAGGCGATGAGTGCCGAGCAATACAAGGCTTTCCTCGCGGGCCTGAAGAAGAATTTTCCCGGCGAGCCTTTCCTGATCGTGCGCTACGGCGATCATCAGCCCGAGTTTGCGCCTGCTATCCTCGAGCCCGGGCTCGACGAGGGTGCAATCGGCAAAAAGCTCGACGCCTACGACCCACGTCTCTACGCGACCTACTACGCGATCGACGCCGTCAATTTCGAGCCGGTGAAGAGCGAGGCCGTGATGGACACGGTCGATGGTCCGTATCTGCCGCTGGTCATCCAGGAAGCCGCCGGCATCCCGCTCGATCCGTCCTTCGCCGAGCAGAAGGAGATCATGCTCCGCTGCAAGGGCATCTTCTACGGCTGCAAAGACGGTGCCGAAGCGAGCCGGCTGAACCGGCTGCTGATCGATGCGGGGATGATCCGCGGGTTGTAGCGTCCTCCAACGTCGTCGAACGAATGGCGCGGCTTACCGCCCACCCACCTTCTCCCACAGCCATTTGGCCACCGCATCCGGGGACGAATTCGCGTCATTTCCGGCGGCGCGTAAATTGGCTTCGCGCATGGTCGCGATGTCGATCTTGCCGAGCAGCGGCTTCAGCGCAGCCTGCAGCCGCTCGTCCCCGGCGCGCTTCGGGGCCAGCAGCAGGATGGCATCGTAGGGCGGGATCGCGTGCCTGGGATCGTCGAGAGCAACGAGATCGTATTTTGCGATCAGCCCGTCGCTGGTGTAGCCCGCGATGACATCGACTTCGCCGCTGGCGACCGCCGCATACATGAAGTCCGGCTGCATCTGGCGCTGGGCGCGGAACGAGAGGCCATAGGCCTTTTGCAGCGCCGCCCATTCGGGTCGCGAGAAAAATTCATAGTCGCCGGCGATCGACAGCGTCGAAGCATGCGCGGCGAGATCGGCGATGGTGCGGATGCCAAGCGCCTCCGCCCGCTTCTTCGGGATCACCAGCGCATAGGCATTCTCGAAACCGAGCTCTCCCAGCAGCGTGATTTTCTCCTGCGCGAGGGTTATTTTCAGCTCCGCCAACAGCTCCGCGCGCGGCTTGATGTCCGTGCGGTGAAGCTGATTGGCCCAGAGCGTGCCGGAATAATCGACATAGAGATCGATATCACCGGCCTTCAATGCCTCGAAGATCACGCTCGAGCCGAGACCGGATCGTGCGACGGCGGAAAGACCGACCGCCTGCAGCCGGTCCCGCATCAACGCCGACAGCACGTACTGCTCGGCGAACGTCTTGGCGCCCACGACATAGCTTTGCGACGAGCGCCCCATCGTCGGCACCAATGTTGCGGCGACCAGTGCCGCGATCCCGGCCGCGCCAAGCGCGGTACGCACGCGGCTGCGCCGGCGCAGGCCGCTCTCGATCAGGCCGAGCAGTTGATCGACGGCGAGCGCCAGCAGGGCCGAGGCAAAGCAGCCGAACAGCACGAACACCCAGTTCTGGGTCTGGAGCCCGGCAAAGATATAATTGCCGAGGCTGGTCTGCCCGATCGGGGTCGACAGCGTCGCGGTGCCGATCACCCACACTGCGGCGGTACGGATGCCAGCCATCATCACGGGGAGGGCCAGCGGCAGTTCGACCATCACGAGCGACTGCCGTGCGGTCATTCCGACGCCTTTGGCAGCCTCGATCAGCGCGGGATCGATGCCGTTGAGGCCGGTGATGCCATTGCGCAGCACTGGCAGCATCGAATAGAGCGCCAGCGCCAGCATCGCCGGCAGAAAGCCGAAAGCGGAGAAGGAGACGCCGAACCAGGCCAGCGCCAGGGAGGCCGCGAGCAGCAGCAGCGGATAGAACAGCGCGAGCAGCGCCAGCCCGGGCACCGTCTGCACGATACTGGCGAGCGCGAGCAGGACGGCGCGCGGGGTGGGGCGGTTGCGCGTCAGGATCGCCAGCGGCAGGCTGACGATCAGGCCGAGCGCAAGTGCAGCGAGACTCACCCTGACGTGGTTGCCGAGATAGTCGGGCAAATGCCCCAGCGCCTCGCCCCAGCGCGGATCGGTGAAAAGGCTCATGCCGCCCCGCTCTGTAGCAGCAGCGCGTTCAATCGCTCGACCTGGCGTCGCGGCGTCCGCAGCAACTCCAGTACGTAGGCGTCGCTGCTTTTCGAAAGCTCCACTGGCGTGCCCTGCGCGAGCAGCTTTCCGCCGCGCATCACCGCGATGCGGTCGGCCAGCAAAATCGCTTCCGTCATGTCGTGGGTGATCATCACGGTGGTCAGGCCGAGCTTGCGGTGCAGCTCGCGAAAATCGTCGCCGAGCGCATCGCGGGTGAGGGGGTCGAGCGCGCCGAATGGCTCGTCCATCAGCACGATCCGGGGCCGTGCCGCGAGCGCCCGCGCCACGCCGACACGCTGGCGCTGGCCGCCCGAGAGCGCATCCGGCAGCCGCTCGCGGTGCGCGGCCCGGTCGAGCTGCACGAGCTCGAGCAACTCATCGACTCGCGTCGCGATATCCGCTGCCGGGACGCCGAGCAGCTTCGGCGTGATCCCGATATTGTCGGCGACGCTCAGATGCGGGAACAGCCCGCCGCTCTGGAAGACGTAGCCGATCCGGCGCCGCAGCGCGACCGGATCGACCGACTGCACGTCATCGCCCTCGACCGTGATCGTGCCGCCATCCGCCTCGATCAGGCGGTTGGCGAGCCGCAGCAGCGTCGTCTTGCCCGATCCCGAGCCGCCGACGACGGCCACAAACTCGCCTTCGGCGATATCGAGTGACACATCGTCCACGGCCTTGAGCGCGTCGAAGCTCTTGGTGACGTGGGCATAGCCGATCATCGGCCTGGACGGCATCGGGCTGGGCTCACTGCGCTGACCCGCCCCAAGGAGGGAGGGAGGGAGGGAGGAATGACAAGGCCCATGCGTAGCACGCTTGGCGGCTTGATTGAACTTGGCCGCGCGAGCGGCTAAGGCATCGGGCCAAGTTCGGAGGGAACACATGATAACGCCTACGGCAGTGGCGCTGGACGATGCCAAGGTCGCGTTCCAGCTGGGGGACGGGCGGGTCTATACGGCGGTGGAGAAGGCGCATCTGACGGTCGCGCAGGGCGAGTTCGTCGCCATCGTCGGCCCGACCGGCTGCGGGAAATCGACCCTGCTCAACGTCGCGGCCGGGCTGCTCAAGCCGGCTGCCGGGAGCGTCAAAATATTCGACCAGCCGCTCGCCGGGCTGAACCGGGATGCCGGCTATCTGTTCCAGGCCGATGCGCTGTTCCCCTGGAAGACCGCGCTCGACAATGTCGCGATCGGGCTCGAAGTCAGCGGCACGCCGCGTAGCGAGGCACTCCCGCGGGCGCAGAAATGGCTGACCTCGGTCGGCTTGGGCGCCTTCGCCAACCGCTATCCTCACATGCTCTCCGGCGGTCAGCGCAAGCGCGTGGCGCTGGCGCAGGTGCTGATCCGCGATCCAAAGATCCTGCTGATGGACGAGCCGTTCGGTCCGCTGGACGCGCAGACCCGGCAGGTGATGGGCAACCTGCTGCTCGACCTCTGGAACGCCGACCGCAAGGCCGTGCTGTTCGTCACCCATGATCTGGAAGAGGCGATCGCGCTCGCCGACCGCGTCGTGATCATGTCGGCGGGGCCGTCCTCCCGCATCATCGGCGACTGGCGCGTGAGCCTGCCGCGCCCGCGCGACATTTTCGAAGTGCGGCTGGACAAGGAATTCCATGCGCTTCATCGCGAGATCTGGAGCGTGCTCAAGGACGAGGTAATGAAGGGCTATGCGCAGTCCACCCAAGCGGCGGAGGCGGTGTGATGTCGCGCGTCACTCTCCTTGCGCTGCAAGTGCTGGTCGCGGTGGTCTGCCTCGCGCTGTGGCAATTACTCTCGACCGTGCCCGTGTTCGGCAAGATCCTGCTACCGCCGTTCTTCTTCTCCAATCCGGTCGATGTCTTCGCCCAGATCGTCAAATGGTTCTCGTCCGGTGTGATCTGGAAGCATCTCGGCATCACGCTGACGGAATCGATCCTGGCCTTCGTGATCGGATCGGCCGGCGGCGTGTTGATCGGCTTCTGGTTCGCGCGCCAGCCGCTGGTCGCCGCGGTGTTCGATCCCTACGTCAAGATGGTCAACGCTCTGCCGCGTGTGGTGCTGGCGCCGATCTTCGCGCTGTGGCTTGGGCTGGGCATCTGGTCCAAGGTCGCGCTCGGCGTGACGTTGGTGTTCTTCATCGTGTTCTTCAACGTATATCAGGGCGTCAAGGAGGTCAGCCGTACCGTGCTCGATAACGGCCGCATGCTCGGCATGAGCGAGCGGCAGCTGATGCAGCACGTCTATTGGCCCTCGGCGCTGTCGTGGATGTTCTCCTCGCTGCACACGTCGGTGGGCTTTGCCGTGGTCGGTGCGGTCGTCGGCGAATATCTTGGATCGGCGGCGGGGCTCGGCTATCTCATCCAGCAGGCTGAAGGCATCTTCGACGTCGCCGGGGTGTTCGCCGGCATGTTCGTGCTGTCGGCCTTCGTCATCCTGATCGACTTTGGGGTGACATTGGTGGAGCGGAGGCTGCTGGTCTGGCGGCCGACCGTGGACGGGCGCGGCTAGGCCGAAAGGGGCCCGCGCGTCGCGCGAGCCCGGATCGCGAAAGTTCAATCCAGCAACTTGGTGTCGTCGGGCGCCTGCGGCGGCGTCTTGATCGCGATGGCCTTGACCTGTCCGCTGATCGGCTTGGTGCCGCCATGCGGCGTCCCCTTCGGGATGATCACGAGGTCGCCCGGCTTCACCGTGACTTCCTTGTCGCCGAACCAGATCGTGCCGGTGCCCTCTAAAATGTACTGGATCTCGTTGGTGTTGGGATGCATGTGCTTGGGCACATTGCCGACCTGGATCGAGATGGTGGCGCCATCGGCGCTCGCGAACATCTTGGAACGGAAGCCGACGGCGTTCGCGTTTCCGAGCGCGTCGCCCTCCATCTCGCTGGTATGGATGATCTGCGGAGTGATGTTTTCCGCAGCCAGCGCCGGCCGCAGCAGGTGGGTTGCGCCGCACCCGGCGGCAAAAGCGGTGGCGATCGACAGTCCGATTGCAAGGCGATTCATGGATGATCCTCCCCATCAAGAATTGTTCTTGTGGGCTCATGCTATTGCGCCGAAAGGCCGATGGCCAGCGCCTTCGGTCCTGCTTCTCAAGCCAGTCCCGCTGCTCTATGGTGCCGCCAGCCGAACGGAGGAAACCAATGAAGAACACGATAGCCAAGCTCGCGGGCGCGCTACTCGCGCTGACGCTCACCACCGGTCTTGCCGCGGCGCAAAGCAAGGTCACCATCGCGATCGGCGGCGGCTCGTGCCTGTGCTATTTGCCGACGGTGCTGGCAAAACAGCTCGGCGAATACGACAAGGCCGGTCTCAATGTCGAGCTCGTGGACCTCAAGGGCGGCTCGGACGCGCTCAAGGCCGTGCTCGGCGGCAGCGCCGACGTGGTCTCCGGCTATTTCGACCATTGCGTCAACCTCGCGGCCAAGAAGCAGGAGCTTCAGGCATTCGTCGTCTATGACCGCTATCCCGGCCTCGTGCTGGTGGTGTCGCCGTCGCACACCAACGAGATCAAGTCGATCAAGGACCTCGCCGGCAAGAAGGTCGGCGTCAGCGCGCCCGGCTCCTCCACCGACTTCTTCCTGAAGTATATGCTGAAGAAGAACGGCGTCGATCCCGCCAGCACCGCCGTGATCGGCGTCGGCCTCGGTGCCACTGCGGTCGCTGCCATGGAGCAGGGCCAGATCGACGCGGCCGTGATGCTCGATCCGTCCGTGACCGTGCTCCAGGGCAGCCACAAGGATCTGCGCATCCTCTCGGACACCCGCACGCAAAGGGATACGCTCGAGACCTTCGGCGGCGAATATCCGGGCGGCGCGCTGTACTCGACCGCGGCCTGGGTCGCCGGCCACGAGAAGGAGACGCAGGCGCTCACCAACGCGATCCTGGGCACGCTCGCCTGGATCCACTCGCACTCGCCCGAGGAGATCATGGCGAAGATGCCGGAGGAGACGGTGGGCAAGAACAAGGACCTCTATCTCGCGGCACTCAAGAACACGATTCCGATGTACTCCGAGACCGGCAAGATGGATCCGAAGGGCGCTGACGCCGTGCTCGCGGTGTTCAGCGTCGGATCGCCCGAGGTCGCGAGCGCCAAGATCGACGTCAGCAAGACCTTCACCAACAAGTATGTCGAGCAGGCCAAGAAGACCACGGGGAGCGCCAAATAACTGACGCGAAGTCTCGGTAACCAGGCGTCATGACGTCACTGACAATCCATCGCGTCACGACGCTTGATCTTGCCGTGCGGCCGATCGTCTGGCCGTTCGCGGAGGAGCGGCGTGACGAGATCGCGGCGCATTTCGCCGAGAAGCAGCGCGAACGACCAAAACTCTGGAACGGTGGCGTCCTGCTCGGGCGCGATGCGATGTTCGCCGACGGCCATCTTTCTACGACCTATTTCGAGACGGATTTCGCGAGCTTCCTCGCCTGGCGCGACTGGGGCTTTCCCGACAAGGCCGTGTTCAACGGCTTTGGCATGGGCGCGCTGCTCACCTCCGACGGCGCCTTCGTCATGGGCGAGATGGCGCAGCACACCGCCAATGCAGGCCGGATCTATTTCCCGTCGGGCACGCCCGATCTCGGCGACGTCAGGGGCGACACGCTGGACATTCCCGGCAGTGTGATCCGCGAACTCGAGGAAGAGACCGGCCTGACCGAGGCCGACTATCGGATCGAGCCCGACTGGCACTGCGTCGTCACTGGCCCAACGATTGCGATGCTGCAAATTATCAACCTGGACATGCCGGGTGATGTGGCGCGTGCGCGGATCGAAGCCAATCTGGCGGCGGAGGCCGAGCCAGAGCTCTCGGCGATCCATCTCGTGCGCGGGATGAGTGATCTCACGCCGTCCATGCCGCGATTTGTCACGGCTTTTGTCGAGCAGCAGTTCGCGTCGCGCTGATGCGCGAGGCTTGACATCGCTGCGCCCAGCCCATGTGATGGGTAAAAATACAAAACCAAAAAGAATGCAATGCACAATCGTCCAAGGAGGTTCTGATGCGCGTGCGCATGGCTGCCCGTTTGGTGCGTGGGCTGTTGGTCGCGATATCAGCGACGGGCTTGGCGCTGTCCGTCCAGGCCCAGGATCAAGGCAAAGAGAAGAAGATCAAGATCGGCGTCGTATTCGATCTGACCGGGCCTCTCGCCGGCGGCGGCTCTGAACTCGGCTATATCGGCGCAAAGATCGTTCTCGACCATTTCGCCAAGACCGGCGTCGAGGGTTACAAGATCGAGGCGGTCTATGCCGACGCCCAGAGCAAGCCCGACATCGCGATCAACGAATCCGTCCGCCTGCTCGAGCAGGAGAAGGTCGACATGGTGCTCGGCTTCTTCTCCTCGGCGCAATGCGTGCCGGTCGCCGCTCGCGTCGAGCAGCTCAAGAAGTTCATGTGGATGACGACCTGCATCTCGTCGGCCGTGTTCAACGAGAAGGGTTATAAATACGTCTTCCGCCCGCAGGCGAGCGGCGATCAATTCGGCATGATGACGATGGATTTCATCGCGCAGAACGCCAAGGCGAAGTTCGACAAGGAGCCGAAGGATCTGCGCGTCGCCATCATTCACGAAGACGGCGCTTATGGCGTCGACGTGTCCAGGGGCAACGAGGCCGGCGCGAAGAAGGCGGGCTTCAACGTCGTGATGAAGGAGGGTTATTCGGCCACCGCGCCTGACCTCTCCGCGCTGGTGACCAAGCTGAAGCGCGCCAAGCCCGACGTCATTTTCCACACCGGCTACAACCCTGATATCACGCTGTTGCTGCGTCAGGCGCGCGAGCAGGGGCTGAAGTTCGGCGCGCTGATGGGACACGGTGCGGGTTACGGCGTCTACGAGAAGCTGAAGGAAGGCATGGGCACGGATGCCACCTACATCTTCAACACCGACCCGATCTCGATCTGGCTTGCCAACCAGAAGACCATGGATCCCAAGCTCCCGCCCGTGATCAAGATGGTCGGCGAGGAGTTCGACAAGATCCGGCCCGGCGTCGCGATCCGCTCGGCGCATGTCGGCATCGGTGCGTCCAACACGTATGTGTTCATGAATGACGTGCTGCCGCGCGCAATCAAGAAATATGGCGGGGTTGATCCGGATGCGCTGCGCAAGGCTGCGCTCGATACCGATATTCCCGAGGGCGGCACCATGCTCGGCTTCGGTGTCAAGTTTTACGGCGAGGGCACGCCGATGGCCGGGCAGAACGAGCGCTCGTTCCCGGTCGTGATCCAATACATCGACGACAAATCCTCCGTGGTGTGGCCCAAGAGCCAGGCGCAGCGCGAGGCCGTGCTGCCGCTGCCGAAGGGCACCACCTACAGCAACCAGTAGCGCCAAGGCGCGCAGAGAGGAGAGCGGGACGGTGCTGGAAGTCAACGGGCTGGTGAAGCGGTTTGGTGGCTTCACCGCCGTCAACAATGTGTCGTTCAAAGTCGATCAGGGCGAGATCCTCGGCCTGATCGGCCCCAACGGCTCGGGCAAGAGCACGATCTTCAATATGCTCTCGGGTACGCTGGCGCCGACGTCCGGTTCGATCCTGTTCGACGGCTCCGAAATCGCAGGCCTTCCGCCGCACCGGATCATCAACAGCGGCATCGGTCGCACCTTCCAGATCCCGCGACCATTCCGTCGCTTGACGATCTTCGAGAACGTCGCGCTCGCCGGATTCTACGGCCAGGGCCGCCACAGCCGTGCCAGGGCCGAGGAGGCGGCCGAGCGATCGCTGGCGATGGTCGGCTTGCCGACCGATCGCCATGCCAGTGTCGATGGCCTCGGCGCAGCCGGTCTGAAAAAGCTCGAACTGGCGAAAGCGCTCGCCACCGCGCCAAAACTTCTGCTGGCCGATGAGAGCCTCGGCGGCCTCGACGAGGCCGAGATGGGTCAGGCGGCCGACATGCTGCGCAACATCCGCGACGAACTCGGCATCACCATCATCTGGGTCGAGCACATCATGGGCGTGCTGATGCGCGTCGTCGATCGCGTCATGGTGCTCGATCACGGCGAGAAGATCTCGGAAGGGTTGCCGAGTGCCGTTGCCGGCGATCCCCGCGTCATCGAGGTCTATCTCGGCACCGACGCCGAGACAACGCAGGCCGCGGCCGCCGCAGCGCGCCGCCGCGCAGGGGTGCAGTGATGTTGGAGCTCCGCGGCGTCAATGCCGGCTACGGCACCTTCCAGGCACTGTTCGACGTCGATCTCGACGTGAGGGCGGGTGAGGCCGTCGGCGTTATCGGGCCCAACGGGGCCGGAAAGACCACCCTGATGCGTGTCATCTCCGGGCTGATCCGCCCCTCGCGCGGGTCGATCAGAATGGAAGCCGTCGACGTCGTGGCGACGCCGCCGCACAAGATCGTCAGCCTCGGGATCGCGCATGTGCCGGAGAACCGGCGGTTGTTTCCGCAGCTATCCGTCGACGACAATCTCAAGATGGGCGCCTTCATGAAGGAGGCGCGTGGGCACTATCCCGAGCGGCTGGACGTGGTGTTCGACCTATTTCCGCGCCTGAAGGAGCGACGCCACCAGATGGCCGGCACCATGTCCGGCGGCGAGCAGCAGATGTGCGCGATCGGCCGCGCGCTGATGTCGAATCCAAAGCTGCTGCTGCTCGACGAGCCGTCGGCGGGGCTCGCGCCGGTCGTGGTGCAGCAGGTGTTCGAGCTGGTGAAGCGGATCCGCGCCAGCGGGCTGACCGTGCTGATCGTCGAGCAGAATGTGCAGCAGGTGCTGCGGGTGGTCGATCGCGCCTATCTGATCGAGGCGGGCACGATCAGGTCCTCGGGCACCTCGGCCGAGATGCTGGCGAGCGACACGGTCAAGGAAGCGTATCTCGGGGTGTGAGGTTCATGCGGGCATGCAAGCATTTCTGGACATTTTCGACATCTACCTGCTGGAGGCCGTGATCAACGGCATCCTGCTCGGCGGCGTGCTGGCGCTACTCGCGCTCGGGCTCAATTTGATCTTCGGCGTCATCGACGTGACCTGGATCTGCTACGCCGAGCTGGTGATGATCGGCATGTACGCGATGTATTTCCTGGTGCAGTATTACGGCATCAGCTATTTCCTCGCCGCGCCGCTCACCATCCTGCTGGTCGCGTTGCTCGGCGCGGCGCTGCATTACCTCGTGATCGCGCCGCTGCTCACGGCGCCGCCGATCAACCAGTTGCTCGCGACCGGCGGGGTGCTGTTCGTGCTGCAGAGCTTTGCCACCGTTGCCTTCGGCATCGACTTCCGCAACCTCGGCATCCGCCTGCCGGTGCTCGCTTTCGGCGACATGAATTTCAGCTACGCACGACTTCTGTCCTTCCTGGCCGCGCTAGTCGGCATGGTCGCGGTCTATCTGTTCATGACGCGGACTTTCACCGGCACCGCGATCCGGGCGATCTCGCAGGACCGGCAGATCATGGCGCTGATGGGCGTCGATACCAAGCGCATCTATCTCATTACATCCGCGATCGGCGGTGGGCTGGCCGGGCTCGCCGCCTGCCTGTTGGTTCTGCAATATGATGTGCATCCCTTCGTCGGTCTGTCGTTCGGGCCGATCACCTTCCTGATCTGCGTGCTCGGGGGCTTGGGCAATTTCATCGGCGGCTTCATCGCCGCCTTCGTGTTCGCCGAGATCATCTCGCTCGGCGGCCTGTTCTCCGATCTCGAATGGGGCTACGTGCTCGCCTTCGCGTTCTTCATCGTCATGATGTTCGTCCGGCCCGCGGGCCTGCTTGCGAGGCGCCGATGATGGGGCGGGGACGGCTTGCAGCTTGGGGTATCGGATTGGCGGCGCTGGTCGCGCTGCCTTTCGTCTATCGCGATCCCTATCATCTGCACATCATGGTGCTGATCCTGATCTGGTCGTTCGCCTATACGTCATGGTCGATGATGGGGCGGTTCGGCCTGGTCTCGCTCGGCCATGGCGGGTTCATGGGCATCGGCGCCTATGTCACGGCGCTGCTCTGGAATCACCTGGGATGGTCGCCCTGGATCGGCATTCCCGTCAGCATGGCCGCGGCCGGCGCCCTGGCGCTGATCGTCGGCTATCCCTGTTTTCGCTTTCGCATCACCGGGCACTATTTCGTGCTGGTGACGCTGGCGCTCTCCGGCATCGTGCTCCAGGTCATCACGGCGACGCGCGATTACACCGGCGGGTCGCTCGGCTACACGCCGAACCGGGCCGCCGGCAACAAGCTCTGGTCGCTGCAATTCGACGACAAGATCACCTGGTACCTGATCGCGCTCGGGGTCTGGCTGTTCGGCATCGTGCTCTGGCACTGGGTGGACCGCAGCATGGCCCGCTATGCGCTGGAGGCGATCTCGGAGGACGAGGACGCCGCGGCCGCCGCCGGCGTCGACGTCACGGCGGAGAAGCTGAAGATCACGCTGCTCAGCGCGCTGATGACGGCCTTGGCCGGCGCGCTTTACTGCCAGTACCAGATGTTCATCACGCCCGACACCGTCAGCGGCATCGCGGTGTCGCTCCAGATGGTGTTCGCAGCCATCGTCGGCGGCCTGTTCGTTTCGCTCGGTCCGACCTTCGGCGCCATCATCACGATTATGCTGGCCGAGACCCTGCGCATCGGCTTTGGCACCAAGGCGGTCGGCTGGGACAATCTCGTCTACGGCGTGCTGCTGGTGCTTTTCATCATATTCCTTCCGAAGGGCATCCTTGGTAGCTTGCTCGATCGATTGAAGCCGCAACGCAAGGTGCCCCGCGCTCATGAGCAAGAAGCCGTCCAAATCGCTCGCCCAGGAACTTGACCGCTACATCACGCCATTCCGCTACGACGGTTCGGGCAAGTTTCATCTCAAGGACCACAAGACCGACGAGAAGGGCGATCTCGACAAGGAGAAGGCGCAGGAGCTTCTCGACGCCAACAAGAAGCGGCTGATCGCGTTTCAGGAGAAGCTCTACGCTCAGGACCGCTGGTCGGTGCTGATCGTGTTCCAGGCGATGGACGCCGGCGGCAAGGATTCTGCGATCAAGGCGATCTTCGAGGGCATCAATCCGCAGGGCTGCGCAGTCAGTGCCTTCAAGGCGCCGAGCAGCAGAGAGCTCGACCACGACTTCCTCTGGCGCCACGCGGTCGCGCTGCCGGAGCGCGGCCATATCGGCATCTTCAACCGCTCCCATTACGAGGAATGCCTGGTGACGCGGGTGCACCCGGAGATACTCGCCAAGGAGAAGCTGCCGCCAAAGCTCGTCACCAAGAGCATCTGGAAGGAGCGGTTCGAGGACATCTCTGCGTGGGAGCGCTATCTCTGTCGCAACGGCACCGTGGTGCTGAAATTCTTCCTCAACCTGTCCAAGGACGAGCAGCGCGAGCGCTTCCTCGACCGGCTGGAGGAGCCGGCCAAGCAATGGAAGTTCTCGATGGACGACATCAAGGAGCGCGCGCTGTGGCCGCGCTACCAGGCGGTCTATCAGGACATCGTCCGGCACACGGCAACGCCTCACGCGCCGTGGTATGTCGTGCCGGCCGATCACAAATGGTTCGCCCGCGTCGTGATCGGGTCGGCCATCGTCGCTGCGCTGGAAAAGCTCGATCTGCGCTTCCCCCGCGCCGACAAGGCTTCGCTGGGCGAATTCGACGAGGTGCGCAAGGCGCTGGAGAAGGAGGAGAACGAGGAGAAGGCGGGCAAGAAACAAAAAACGCGAAAACAACCCCATGCACAGTAGCCGGGGATAGCGAAATCAATGACTTGAAGGCCAGCGCGAGCGCCTGCGGATTTAACGAAATCGTTGACACGTCGGGCAAAACAGGAGCATGATGTCATCATCCCCAAACCCTCAGTCCCCGCGCGCCATCCCATAGCAGACGCGCTCCACATTGGCGGGAAGGGCGGTTCTTGCAATCCGCCTACTTCTCGTATTTCGCTGCAGCGAATCCCTCGCAGGTGAGATGGAACGCGCCCTCAAATGTGATTTGCGCACCATTGATCTTGCTTGACAGTCTTGCGTCACGGGAGGACCATCCCAATGGTCGCAAACAAGCGACGCGCAACGTCCACATCAAGAGCAAGGGGAGGTCTATGACACCACCTCCGCAGAACCAGCCGCGTTAAGTGCGATGGAGCTCGTTCGGACTATCGCATAGCGGCAGAAACGCGAACGGCACGCCGGGCCAAGGTCTAGTGGGCTGCATCAGTGTGGCATGGCCCCTACCTGCCCGGCGCTGTATTCTGCATCACACCGATTGCATCACAGCGATCATGTCGGACGGCCGTGACGAGGCCGCCGCGCTTTCGATATCCTGCTTCTCTCCTCCTCCTCCTCATCGCGTCATTCCGGGCCGACTCCCGGAATGACGCAGGGTGATCGCATATCAGCACGATCGCACATGACGTCTCGGCGGCGCCTGAGCGAGCGCCTCGTCCTTCGAGACCACCGCTTCGCGGCCTCCTCAGGATGAGGCTCAACTGCATCCATCTGCATTGAAATGCTGCCGCATACGCATCCCCTCATCCTGAGGGCCCGCCGCAGGCGGGCGTCTCGAAGGATGGCCGCAGCCGAGCTTCCAGCCGCGTGCCCGCATTCCAATCGCTGCACGTCCGGCCTTGAGACCGTGGTTCCCGCTTCCTGCACCGCGGCAAATGCCAAGAGAATGTCGCCTCATTGGCCAACTTCCGACACAGCGCCCGGGCGAATAGCGTCGATCCGACATGATGCATGTGCTTCGGCGGTGACGGTCCCGACGTCGCCGTCGCATTCATTTTTCCCAGGGAATCCCTCGTGTCGCATAAGCTTGCCTTCGCGCTTCTCGCCGCGCTCTTGATCGCGATCTCGTCTCTCTCCAGCGTCCGCGCCGCGCCGCCTGCGCCTGCGGCAAACAGCGCTGCCGCGTTATCGCCCGATGAGGCCAAGCGCGCGCTGGAGACGCTGCAGGATGACAAGAAGCGCGCGCAGATGATCGACACGCTGCGTGCGATCGCCAATGCGTCCGGTGCACAGCAGCCCGCGCCCGAACCAAAATCGCCGATCCCGCTCGCGGCCGACGGCCTCGGTGCGCAGCTCATGCTCACCGTGTCTGAGGAGATCGGCGAAATTTCGCGAGACGTCGCCGATATGGCCAGGACGCTCACGCACTTCCCGGCGTTCTATTACTGGATCGTGCGGACCGCGAACGATCCCGCGGCCTACAATCTCCTGATCGAGATTGGTTGGAAGCTCGCGCTGGTGTTCGGCTGCGCCTTCTGCGCCGAATGGGTGATGTTCCGTCTGATCCGGCGCCCCGTCGCGTTCCTGGAAGGACGCATGCCGCAGACCGCGCGCCTGCCGGTGCAGGTGTTGCCCATTGCCGATCCGCCGTCATCGGTGGCCGATGTCACCCCGGCGCCCGAACTGCACATGCGCCGCCACAGCCTGGCGCGGGCCTGGCAAATCATGCTGCGGCTGCCGCTCGTGCTGGGACGCTTCCTGCTCGAGCTGCTACCCGTGTTGGTCTTTGTCGGGGTCGCCACGGCGCTGCTCGGCACCGAGATCGGCGAGCCCACCACCGTCCGCCTCGTGATCCTCGCCGTCGTCAATGCCTATGCGTTCTCGCGCGGGCTCATCTGTGTGGTCCGTGTGCTGGCGGGACCGTTCGGCTTGTTTCCGGTCAGGGCCGAAACCGCCGCCTACATCGAGATCTGGGCGCGCCGTATCGTCGGTGTCGGCGTCTCCGGCATCGCCTTTGCGAATGTGGCGCTGCTGCTCGGCCTGCATCGCGGCGGCTATGCCGCGCTCCTGCGCATGGTGATGCTGGTCGTGCATCTCTTCATCGTCGTGATCATCCTGCAATGCCGCCGCCAGGTCGCCGAAGCCATCCGCGCTCCGGCCGACCGGCAGGGGATCGCGGCGGGACTGCGCAACCGCATTGCGGGCGGCTGGCATTATCTCGCCATCGCGCTCGACCTGGCGCTGTGGGCCGTGTGGGCGCTGAACATTCGCAACGGCTATTCGTTGCTGCTGCAATATTTCGTCGGCACCATCGCGGTGGCGCTGATCACGCGCGTTGCCATCATGCTGACGCTGGGCCTGATCGACCGCGGCTTCCGCATCAAGCCGGAAATCCTTCAGCGCTTTCCGGGCCTCGAGATCCGCGCCAACCGCTATCTGCCACTGCTGCGCAAGATCGTATCCGGCGTCATCGCCTTCATCGGCCTGGTGGCCGTGCTCGAAGTCTGGGGCGTCGACGCCATCGTCTGGTTCTATGGCGGCCAGATCGGCAGCCGGCTGATCTCGGCGGTGGTGACGATCGGACTTGCCGTATTCATTGCAGCTGCGATCTGGGAAGCCAGCAACGCGCTGCTCGACCGCCAGATCAATTCGCTGTCGCGGGACGGGCACTATGCGCGCGCAGCGCGGCTGCGGACCTTTCAGCCGATGCTGCGCACGGCATTGCTCTGCCTGATCGCCACTGTCGTCGGCCTCACGGCGCTCAGCGAAATCGGCGTCAACGTCGCACCGCTGCTGGCGGGCGCCGGCATCGTCGGTATCGCCATCGGCTTCGGTTCGCAGAAGCTGGTGCAGGACCTCATCACCGGGCTGTTCCTGCTGCTGGAGAACACCGTCCAGGTCGGCGACAACGTCAGCGTGTCCGGGCTATCGGGCGTGGTGGAGAACGTCTCGATCCGCACGATCAGGCTCCGGGCCGGCGACGGTGCCGTGCACATCGTGCCGTTCAGCGCGGTCACGACCATCACCAACGCCAGCCGCGGCGCCGGCAATGCGTCCGTCAGCGTCAACGTCGCCTACAAGGAGGATACCGACCGCGCCGGCCAGATTCTCAAGGACATCGTCGACGAGATGCGCCGCGAGGTGGAATTCCGCAGCCTGATCCGCGGCGATCTCGAGCTCTGGGGCATCGACAAGGTCGACGGCGCCATGGTGTCGATCGTGGGCCAGATCCGCTGCACCGAGGCTGGCCGCTGGCCGGTGCAGCGCGAATTCAACCGCCGCATGAAGCAGCGTTTCCAGCACAACGGCATCGAGGTCGCATCCGCCACCCAGACCATCCTGATGCACATCGCGCCGCCGGCTGACAGCGCTCCGAACCTGACGCCGCGGCGGGCGGTCGGCTAGGGTATCTGCTCATAAACGTCGGCTTACCAATCCAAAGCGGAAGTCTCCCACCTTGCGTGTGATCGGCGGCTCGTGACCCGTTGCCGACCTCGGCAATCCGCTTCTGCACGTCGCCGCGCGGCAGCGGTCGCCTTCGGTATTTGACAAGACGCGAAGAACTCAAGGTTGCGAGATATTCAGCGCTCCGTACGTCAGATTGCGCATCGCCGTGAAATAATAGCTGACCTTTTCTGGTGCGACCTGGATCATCTGTACAGCGATCATCTTCTGCGCCGGATCAACCCAGAACTGCGTCCCCCAAACTCCACTCCAACCAAAACTGCCGGCCGACCCGCCGCTGGTGCGAATGGCAAAGCCGAGGCCAAATGTTGTCCCATCGTCTGGGCCGACACTGCGGCCCACAAATCTAACATCGCTTGGTAGGGCGTTGGCGGTCATCAGCTTCACTGTCTCAGGTGCGAGTATCCTAACTCCGTCGAGCTCACCGCCATTGAGCAACATTTGGCAGAAGCGCAAGTAGTCGAGAGCCGTTGAGGCAAGTCCGCCGCCACCTGAAAGGAGCTTGCGCGGTTTTGTGATGTCGAATTGAGGAGGACGCGTCGTTGGTGCCTCGACCACGCGGTCGAGGTTTTCGCTCGGTACATAGAAGCCGGTGTCAACCATCCCGAGGGGCTTGAAGATGCGGCTCTGCAGGAATTGATCAAACTGCTGGCCGGAAGCAACTTCGACAACCCTCGCCAGAACATCTACGCCCCAGCTGTATTCCCAGACCTCACCCGGTTGGTGGGCCAGCGGCAAGCTCGAAAGACTTGTCACAAACTCGCCGAGGGAGTTGTCCGGCTCGAAAGCGGCCCTAGCATAGAGCCTGTTGATCGGCTCATCCAAATATTGCGGCGGATAGACCAAGCCGGAAGTATGACGAAGTAGGTCGCGCACGGTCATTGGTCGCTTCGGCGGTTCTAGCGCAATGTCGATCTTCCCTGACGCCGGGTTAGGCTTCGCGGTCGCGACTTGCATGGTCTTCAGCTCGGGCAGGTATTTCGCGACCGGAGCATCGAGATCGAGCTTGCCGTTGTCTACCAGCATCATGGCTGCAACACTGGTGATCGGCTTGGTCATTGACGCGATCCAGAAGATCGAGTCAGTCGTCATGGGAATGGTCTTTGCGCGATCTTGGAAGCCAATGGGTTGAAGATAGGCAAGCTTGCCCTCTTTAGCTATGGCGATGACTGCACCCGACAGGTCCTTGCCCGAAGGGTCGACTGCATCAATCCGTTTCTTGTACCAAGAGGTAATCTGCGAAAATCCCCCTATCGAAGGGTTCTTGATAGCAGGATAGATAGCTGTCGAGAGCGCGACAGTCATAACAACACATCCGATTGCACTGACGAATGCCAGCGCCTTTGTCCGCGAGTGTTGCATATGCGTCATGGCGTGCTTCCGCGAAGATAAAGTGGCTCGCTCTGCGTGCGCTTGTGGCACATTCAGCATATCGATTTGAATGAGGGGTGCTACTGCCGTTACGGTGCGCAATGTCGCTTGTTGGGCCCGAAGCTGACCTGTCCCGCGCAGCCGGCCCAAGCCCGCTACTGACCCAACCCGGACATGATCTATCGGGTCATGGCAGTTGACAGCGTTTCTCATCTGGATCATTTTATCTTCAGGTAGATACGACCTGCTGCTTGCGCCCGTGTGGGGATGGTAAACGTATCATAGGTCTTTCATAGACCTTTGCCCGAACGAACGGGTCAGCAACGCAAGCTCCTGGCACCTCGGTTTCGTTCAAAGCAAAGGATGAAAGATGATGCGCAATTATCGCCACGCCAAAGCCATGGCGCAAACGGCTCGGGCCTTTCTCGCTGACCACGGTGCGAAGATTACCAATAGTCAAAGCCTTGAACTGATTGCCAAGGCGTTTGGCGTTGCCGATTGGAACACACTTGCAGCTGCAATTCGCGGCGACGTTACCGCGCCGCGCATGAAGGATGCGGCGCCATCAACCACAGTCGATGCGGGGATTAGGCCTCGGGCACCTCGGTTTTCTACTGAACTTGAAATCACTCTGCAGCGCGCCCTCGGCTATGCCGATGCGCGAAAGCACCAGTATACGACGCTAGAACACCTGCTGCTCGCGCTGACAAATGACGCTAATGCTTCGAAGGTGATGCAAGCGTGCGATGTCGATCTTGCGGCGCTCCAGAAAAGTCTGACTGACTACATCGACAATGAGTTGATAGCCATCGTGGTCGAAACCGGCACAATCCCCGGCGAATCCCGCCCGACGGCGGCGTTTCAGCGTGTAATGCAGCGGGCTATCTCGCACGCCGAACAAATGGGCCAGCAGGAGGTTACCGGCGATAACATGATGGTGGTTTTCTTTGCCGAGCGGCTAAGCCCGGCAGTGCGACGGCTCTATAGTCAGAACATGACTGCTCAGGATGCGGCGGCCTTCGTTGAGCGCGGCATCATTAAACGAGGTGGCACCGCCGCGCCCTGATCGGTGCGGTGCCGCGCCCAATTTGGGGCTTCCGCAACTGGCCCAACTCGGACCTAGGGTGAGGTGCGCCAACACGGCCGGTACCGCGGCCAGAGCGGACCTCGCACGAAGTGCAGCGCGAGTTTATGAGTCCACGCCCTAAGCGGTCCGGCCTCAATCCCAGCTTGCCTCTGCCGGCCCGGCAGCGTTCACTCCGGCTCCAGCGCGCTGACAACATGCGGGCGACAAAAGGGTGGGAGAGACTGATGCGGGGGCGGTGGGCTGGACTGCGCGGTCATGTGATTGTCATTTGTGTGTTGCTCGGATGTGCGGCGTGGGCCACACCGGCAAACGCCCAGCCGTTTCCATCGCGTCCCATCACCCTCGTGGTGCCGTTCGCTGCGGGCGGTCCGACCGATACTCTGGCGCGGATCCTGTCCGAGCGGGTCGCTGCCGAGTTGCACGCGACGATCGTGGTCGAAAACGTCGCCGGCGCCTCCGGCAGCATCGCCGGCGCCCGCGTCGCGCGTGCAACGCCTGATGGCACCACGATCACGATCGGCCATTGGGGCACGCATGTGCTCAACGGCGCGATCTTCAAGCTGCCATACGATGTGATCGCCGATTTCGAGCCGGTCGCGACGATCGCGATGGGCACGCAGCTCATCGTCGGCCGGAAGTCGCTCGAGGCCAACACTCTGAAGGAGATGATCGCGTGGCTGAAGGCCAACCCCGGCAAGGTGACTGCCGGCACCGCCGGCGCCGGCACGGGTGCCCACGTCGCCGGTGTCTTCTTCAAGGAGAGAACCGGCACCGACTTCCAGTTCGTGCCCTATCGCGGCGCGGGGCCCGCCATGATCGACCTCGTGGCCGGGCAGATCGACATCATGTTCGATCAGGCCTCGAACTCGCTGCCGCACTACAAGAACGGTGCGATCAAGGCGTTCGCGGTGACGTCGCCGACGCGGCTCGCCTCCGCGCCCGATATCCCGACTGTCGACGAGGCGGGGCTGCCCGGTCTCTACATCTCCTACTGGCACGGCATCTGGGCACCGAAGAACACGCCGAAGGAGATCGTCGCGAAGCTCAACGCCGCCATCGTCGCCGTGCTTGCCGATCCCGCCGTCAAGCAGCGGTTTGGCGAATTGGGACAGGAGATTCCTCCGCCCGATCAGCAGACGCCCGCAGCGCTCGGAGCCTTCCAGAAGGCCGAGATCGAGAAATGGTGGCCGATCGTGAAGGCCGCCGACATCAAGGCGGAGTAGCTCGCGGCGCCACACGCGCTTCCCTCATCCTGAGGATGTCGCGCAGCGGCCGTCTCGAAGGATGGCCGCGAGTGAGATCGCGCGGGCTTGTTCCGCCTCTTCCGCTTGCGGGAGAGGCCGACGAGCCCCGGGCGATGCGCAGCATCGTCCCGCGCGCGGCGGGTGAGGGCTCTCACCGCACAGGGACATCCGCCGCGATTCTCGACAGTCCCGACGCGGAGATACCCCCACCCCAACCCTCCCCCGCAAGCGGGAGAGGGAGCCCCACCGCCAACGCGGCGCGTCTTGCACACCCTCACATGAGAGGAGTGTCTAGCTTTGCGGCGTTAACCTTTTCGTGCACGACGGCCGTCTGTCGCGAAAACCTCGCTGCGGTGCGGGATCACGATCCTTGCCGCAGGCGTCTGCCTCCTTGATCTCCAGTGAGCGCTGGCCGACAATGCCCGCCCTTCAATAAGAAACTCCCTGGGGGAATTCGTGAATAGACCTGCTCGGGTCAGCGCCCATTCGACATCGTCCGATTCCGTGCACGGCATGGCGCTGCTGCGCGATCCCCTGCTCAACAAGGGCACCGCCTTCACCGGGCAAGAGCGTGATGCGCTCGGCCTGCGCGGCCTGCTTCCGCCTTGCGTGCTGACGATGGAGACCCAGGTCGAGCGCGTGCTCGTCAATCTGCGCACGCTGCCGACCGATCTCGAGAAATATGTCGCGCTGAATGCGTTGCATGACCGCAACGAGGCGCTGTTCTTCCGTGTCGTCGTCGACAATATCGACGAGATCCAGCCGATCATCTACACGCCGACGGTCGGGCTCGCCTGCCAGAAATACGGCCTGATCTTCCAGCGCCCGCGCGGTATGTTCATCTCCTCGCGCGATCGCGGCCAGATCGCCGAGATC
Organism: Bradyrhizobium sp. i1.15.2; assembly: GCF_040548425.1. Taxonomy (NCBI): domain Bacteria; kingdom Pseudomonadati; phylum Pseudomonadota; class Alphaproteobacteria; order Hyphomicrobiales; family Nitrobacteraceae; genus Bradyrhizobium; species Bradyrhizobium sp. i1.15.2. The sequence continues at coordinate 135,208 of NZ_JBEPRQ010000009.1, forward strand.
CTGAAGAACTGGCCCTATCCGGCCAAGCTGATCGTCGTCACCGATGGCGAGCGCATCCTCGGCCTCGGCGATCTCGGCGCCAACGGCATGGGCATTCCGGTCGGAAAGCTCTCGCTGTATTCCGCCTGCGCCGGCGTGCATCCCGAAACGTGCCTGCCGATCGTGCTCGACGTCGGCACCAACAACGAAGAGCTGCTGAAAGACCCGTATTATCTCGGCTTGCGCGAGCGGCGGCTCACGGGCGAGGCCTATGACAGCTTCGTCGACGAGTTCATGGTCGCCGCGCGAAAGACCTTTCCGGGAGTGCTGATCCAGTTCGAGGATTTCGCCAACCATTCGGCGTTCAAGCTGCTGCACAAATACCGCGATGAGGCCTGCGTCTTCAACGACGACATCCAGGGCACGGCTGCGGTGGCGCTCGCGGGCCTGTTTTCGGCGCTGCGCGTCAACGGAGGCAAGCTGAAGGAACAGCGCATCCTGTTCCTCGGCGCGGGCGAGGCCGCGACCGGCATCGCCGATCTCGTGACGTCCGCGATGATGGCGGAGGGCGCCTCTGAGGCAGAAGCGCTCCGCCGCAACTGGCTGGTGGATTCCCGCGGCCTCGTCGTCGGCGGCCGTGAAGGCCTGTCCGGCCACAAGCTCCGTTATGCCCATGCCGGCCAGGCGCCGATCGCCGACTTCCTCACGGCGATCAGGACGCTGAAGCCGACGGCGATCATCGGTGTTGCCGCGGTCGGGGGTGCCTTCACGCCCGACGTGCTCAAGGCGATGGCCGAGCTCAACGAGCAGCCGATCGTGTTCGCGCTCTCCAATCCGACTTCGAAGGCCGAATGCTCGGCGGAGGACGCCTACCGCTACACCGGGGGCCGCGCGCTGTTTGCCTGCGGCAGTCCGTATGACCCGGTCAAGCTCAACGGTCGTACCTTCGTGCCGCGCCAGGGCAACAACTCCTACATCTTTCCGGGCGTCGGCCTCGGCGTCATCGCCAGCCGCTCGCGGCTGGTGACGGACGAGATGTTCATGGCGGCCGCCCATACGCTCGCCGACTGCGTCGGCAAGGACGATCTCGCGCAGGGCAGCCTCTATCCGGCGCTGCCGCGCATCCGCGAGGTCTCGGTGCGTATCGCCGCCGCCGTCGCCGATGTCGCTTTTCAGCGCGGGCTCGCGGACGGACCCGCGCCCAATGACGTGAAGGGACTGGTTCAGTCCCAGATGTACGAGCCGCAGTACTGAGGCCTGATGATTTTGATTGCCTCGATCTGGCGGCTGGCTCAGTCACCTCTCCCGCTTGCGGGAGAGGTCGGCGTGCCCGGGCGATGCGAAGCGTCGTCCCGCGCGCCGGGTGAGGACTCTATCCTCTTGGGGAGTCCCACTGGGGAGACACCCTCACCCCAACCCTCTCCCGCAAGCGGGAGAGGGAGCGCACCGCCCTCGCAGGTCGCAACGCGCCCTCGTTAAGTCAGCACGCGATACCATTTCAGGTAGAAACTCCGTTGCGCGGCGCGGGCGTATATGCGACGCTCTGTAGCGTTACAAGAAAATGCGAAACCAAGGTAAGCCGCCATGGACGATCGTTTGCCGGACCTGGGCGACCTCGAGCACGAGGTCATGCAACTGGTTTGGGCCCATGGTCCTGTCACGGCCGAGGTTGTGCGCGAGAAGCTGTCGCGTCGGCTGAAGGAATCGACGGTCCGCACGGTGCTGCGCCGGCTGGAAGAAAAGGGCTATGCTCGGCACACGGTGGACGGACGCACCTATGTCTACCACGCAGCCGAAGCGCGCGCGCGGGTTGCGGCCAAGGCGGTGCAGCGCATCGTCGACTGGTTCTGCAACGGCTCGATGGAGGAGGTCCTCGTCGGCATGGTCGACAATGCAATGCTCGACCAGCAGCAGTTGCGCACGCTGGCCGACCAGGTGGCCAAGGCGAAGAAGGCGAGGGGAGTGAAGAAAGAATGATCGCAACTCTGGCGGAGGCGGCGCTACGCTCCCTTGTGCTGGGAGGCGTCGTCTGGTTTGGTCTCAACCTGTTTCGCGTGCGGAATCCGCACGTCCACATGACGGCGTGGGTCGTCGTGCTGCTGGCATCGCTGGCGATGCCCTTGGTGATGCATTGGCCGACGGTCACGATCACCCGGCTGCCATTGCCGGTATCGGTGCCGGCTGATGTCCTGCCGGCTGATATCTCGATGTTTGAGATGCCGCAGCCCATGCAGCCGATCGCGCCCGGCGCGGCGATTGCTTCTCCGGCGGAGAGCGGCGTCTCGATCAATTGGTGGCTGATCGCCACCGTCGTCCATGCCGGCGTTGCCAGCCTGTTGCTGCTGCGGCTGGCCATCGGCCTCTGTCTGACCTGGCGCCTCGCGCGCGCGGCAAGACCGATCAACGGTCTGCAGATGGTCGACGCCGATGTGCGCGTCAGCCGCGAGGTCGGCGGTCCCGTCACGTTTGGCTCGACCATTCTGGTGCCGCCGCAATTTTCCGGCTGGGACGCCAAGAAGCGGCTCGCGGTGCTCGCGCATGAGGGCGCGCATGTCGCCAACCGCGATTTCCATATCCTCCTGCTCGCTTCCCTCAATCGCGCGGTGTTCTGGTTCAGCCCGTTCGCCTGGTGGCAGCTCGCGCGTCTTGCCGAACTTGCCGAGATCATCAGTGACGCCGAGGCGATCGAGGTGATCGACGATCGGCTGTCCTATGCGGAAATCCTGCTTGATTTCGCAAGCACGGTAAACCCGCGGCCGGTCGAGCTCGCGATGGCGCGGGCCTCGACCGTGCGCGCGCGCGTCGAGCGCATCATCGCGACTGCCGTGATGCCGGTCGCGGTCGGCTGGCGCAAGCGGCTGTGGATCGCGGCCGCGATCGTCCCGGCCGTGATCGTGTCCGCCGGCATGATCGCCTATCGCACCCCAGAGCCTGCGCCGCTCGCCGGCGATAGTGGAGAGGTGCCGGCCCAACATTACCGCCCCTTCGTCAATTTCTACGCCATGGGCCCGGCCTCGGTGTTCGCCATCTTCCGCGAGGGTGATGATCTCTACGGCCAGCTCACCGGGCAACGTCGGCTGCGCCTGACCGTCGGCAGCGACGGCACCGCGTCCTACCTGGCTTCGTCGAGCGAGATCACGTTCCCGCTCGATGCGGAACGCCGCTCCTCCGAACTGATGCTGCGGATCAACGGCCGCGACGTGCGCGCGGTGCGTGTCGCCGAGATGCCGGCGCCGACGACCGAACCTGCCTCGCTCGATCAATATGTCGGCTGGTATAGGATTGCGCCGAACCGCGTGCTCACCGTCCGCCGCGATGGCGACCGTCTCTGGCTGCAGGAAACCGGGCAGGGGGCGACGCAAGTCCTGGCCGAGGGCACTGATGCCTTCTCCTTTCGCGGCGACCATCTCGTGATCTTCCTGCGCGACGAGCAGTCGAGGGTCTCGCGCGTGTTGCTCCAAAGTGCGGTTTTCGGCGCCCGCCTCGCAGCCCGCGTCGATGCGGCGGTGGCTCAGGCCGTCGAAGCGGATTTCGCGCGCCGCCTTGCCGAAGTCCCCGATCGCTTCAGGGAGCAGGTCCCGGCGGTCGGCGGCAAGGAGATGATCGTGCGCGGGATCGAGGATCTGCGCGCCGGCACGCCGAACTACGATCGCATGAGCGCGCCGCTCGCCGCCAAGATCCACCGCCAGCTCAATGAAATGCACGCGACGTTCGTCGCGCTCGGCGGATTGGAATCGATCTTCTTCCGCGGCGTCGGTCCCGGCGGCTACGACATCTATGGCGCGAAATTCGAAAACGGCACGGCCGAATTCCGCCTGCTGATCGAGCCCGACGGCAAGGCCGGCGATGTGATCTTCCGAGCCGACGGCAACGACGAACTCGGTGGCATCGTGCCTTGCTCGGAGGAGGCGAACGTGCGCGGCCGCGCCGGCACCTCGCCGATCAGGATCATGGTCTATAACGAGATGCGCGACGACATCCAGGTTTTCAATCTCGATGCCGACGGCAATCGCAAGACGCAGAGCGTCGTCAGGCCCAACATGACCTGGGCCTCCACCACCACCGTGAACAATCCGTGGGTGATTGCCGACAAGTCGGGACGGTGCATGGAGATCCTGGTGCCGGGTCGGCAAACGCGCTTCCACAATGTCGAGGCCTCAAACCTCGGCGCGCGTCCGGGTCGCGCAGCGCGGCGCGCCGTTCCGATCGCCAATGGCGAGGAGATGCTGCGCCGTTACATCGAGGGCGTCGGCCGGGGACAGCCGGACTACGAGCGCATGACGTCGGAAGTCGCCGACATCACACGCGCGCAGCTTCCGTTCGATCAGGCGATTCTGACGCGGCTGGGTGCGCTGCGTGCGGTCTCCTTCCGCGGCGTCACCGCGCTCGACAGCGATATCTATGTTGCCCAGTTCGCCAACGGTTCGGCGGAATGGCGCATCGGTGTCAGAAACGGCACGATCACGAAAATCGCGCTCGGGCCGAATTTTTAGGACGAGCGCCGCTGCCGCTCTGCGGGAGTGGTGGCGCCCGAGTTCGTGGCGGCGGTCGCTCAATCTATGCTTGCAGACTCACGTCGTGAATGCTACAATACGTAGCATTACGGTTCGTAGCTTCGCGCCGACACCGTCGGCAGGCTCGAAAGAATTAGGCATTCGTATGAGCAGTTCTGCAAAGGCCGATTCTGTGCTGGCGCTTCATCGCTTCGGAATGGGGCCGCGTCCGGGATCGATTGCGGCTGTCGGGACCGACCCGCGTGGCGCGCTGATCGCCGAGCTCGACCGTCCGCTCGTCCTGAACGCCGCCGCCACCCTCCCCTCCAGCGCAAAGGCCTATCGCACCGTGGCCGATGCCAATGCGCGGCGCACGGCGCGCGCCAAGCAGGCCCAGCAGCAGGCTAAAAAGCAGCAGGTGGCGGCGACGCCGACCATGTCGGAAGACCAGACGCAAGGGCAGGTAGCGGACAAGGACGCCGCCGAGATGGCGGCCAAGCAGGCAGCCGACGCCATTCCCGATCCCGGACGTCCGATCTATTTGCAGGAAGCCAAGGTGCGCACGGAGGCTGCGCTTTCCGCCGACATCGGTTTCGCCGAGCGGCTGGTGTGGTTCTGGTCCAACCATTTCTGCGTCTCGGCCAACCGGATCCAGAGCATGTCCGGCGCCTATGAGCGCGAAGCCGTTCGCGCAAATGCGCTCGGCCGCTTCGTCGATCTCCTGCTGGCCGTCGAGGGTCATCCGGCGATGCTGGTCTATCTCGACAATCTTGGTTCGATGGGCGCGAATTCGACGGCCGGCATCAACCGTAGCAGCGGCCTCAACGAAAACTTCGCGCGCGAGATCATGGAGCTGCATACGCTCGGCGTGCGCGCCGGCTACACCCAGGACGACGTCATCAGCTTCGCCAATGTGCTGACCGGCTGGACGCTGGTGCCGCCGGGCGCCGATCCTCAGCACGGCGGCGATTTCACCTTCAATCCGCGGCTGCACGAGCCCGGCGGACAGACCGTGCTCGGCAAGCGCTACGAGCAGGAGGATGCCGAGCAGGGCCGCGCCGTGTTGCGCGATCTCGCCGCGCATCCCGCGACCGCGACCCATGTCGCGACCAAGCTCGCGCGCCATTTCGTCGCCGACGATCCGCCGCCGGTGCTCGTCGAGCAGATGGCAAAAATCTTTCGCGACACAGAGGGCGATCTCAAGCAGGTCGCGATTGCGATGGTGTCCTCGGACGAGGCCTGGCGCGGGCCGCCGTCAAAGCTCAAGCGCCCCGGCGAATGGGTCGTCGGCATGGTGCGTGCGACCGGCATCACGGTCGTCGATCCCGTCCGCTTCACCGGCGGCCAGGAACTGCTCGGCGAGGCGCTGTGGCGTCCGTCGGCGCCGAAGGGCTATCCGGATGACGAGCCCAGCTGGATCGACGGCGTCGGCCGGCGGCTCGACGTCGCCAACAATTTCGCCGAGCGCATCACTGGCATGGCCGATCCGCAGGCGATCATCGAGGACGTCTTCGGATCCGAGATCGCGCCCGAGGTGAAGCAGGCGGTCGGCCGTGCCGAGAGCCGGCAGCAGGCGTTGGCGCTCTTGTTCATGTCGGCGGATTTTCAGAGGAGGTGAGCATGGGCGTCGTCAATCATTTGCCCACGCGGCGCGAGCTTCTGGTCGGGTCCGGCGCGCTGTTCGCGTGGAGCCAGATGCCTGGGATCGCGCGCGCCGAAGGGCGCGATCCGCGACTGCTGGTCATCGTGCTGCGCGGAGCGCTCGACGGCCTCGGCGCGGTTGCGCCGGTCGGCGATCCCGACTGGATTTCCTTGCGCGGCGATCGTGCGCTGGTGCTGGACGGCAAGCCGCCAGCGCTGCCGCTCGATGCCTTCTTCGCGCTCAATCCGGCGATGCCGAACCTGCATCGGCTCTACAAGAGCGGCAAGGCTGCCATCGTCCATGCCACCGCGACGCCCTATCGCGAGCGTTCGCATTTCGACGGCCAGGACGTGCTGGAAAGCGGGCTCGTCAAGCCCGGCATGACCAGCTCGGGATGGCTCAACCGCGCGCTGCTCGCGCTGGAATCCGGCGGGCGTGTCGACCCGCGCGGCAGCCGCGCGCTCGGCATCGGCTCCGTGACGCCGCTGGTGGTGCGCGGTTCGGCGCCTGTCATGACATGGGTGCCGCAGCGATTGTTGCCGGCGAGCGAGGACACGCAGAACCGCCTGCTCGATCTCTACCAGCACACCGATCCGAAGCTTGCGACCGTGCTCCAGGCCCGCATGAAGCTCGCTTCGCTCGGCGGCGCATCGGGCACGGGCGATCCGATGTCTGACGATCCGACCTTGGCGCCGCCCGGCATCGCGCGCGTCCGCGCCTACTTCGCCGAAGCCGCCGGCACGGCCGCGCGCTATCTCGCCAAGCCCGACGGTCCGCGCGTCGGCGCCATGGGCTTCGTCGGCTGGGATACGCACATCGCCGAGGGCGCGGCCTCGGGCCAGCTCTACAATCTGCTCGGTGCGCTCGACGGCGCCTTTGCCGCAATCGAGAGCAACATGGGCGAAGCGTGGCGCGAGACAGTCGTGGCCGTTGTCACGGAGTTCGGGCGAACCGCGCGCATCAACGGTACGCAGGGCACGGACCACGGTACGGGCACGGTCGCTTTCCTGATCGGCGGCGGGCTCACCGGTGGCCGCGTGATCGCGGACTGGCCGGGCCTGAAGCCGGCGCAACTCTTCGAGGATCGCGATCTCAAGCCGACCACGGATTTGCGCGCAGTGTTGAAGGGCCTGCTGAGGGATCATCTGCGTGTCGAGGAGAAGGTGCTCGCAGACGCCGTCTTCCCGGGCAGCGCCGACGTCAGGCCGATGGGAGGCCTCGTCGGCTGACGACGCGGCTCTCGCAACCGGATCGGGTTCATGATGTGCACGCTGACACAACGGGAGCTCGACTTTCTCGCCAGCCTGAAAACCGGCTGGCGGCGGCTCTATTGGCGCGAGCTCGCGCGACTCTCGAGGAGCGACGCCGAGCCTGGCGAGGTTCAGCCGCAGATGCGCCCGATGATCTGGCGCGTCGTATCGGGCCTCTCCGACGAGTCTGTCTCGATTCAGGACAAGCCAGTGTGGTGGAATCGTCACAGCTAAACGCGAAACGGCTGCGGCCTCAGGCGCGCTTTCGTTCCGACAAGGTTCTGCCCTCATTGCCCACCGAAACTCGGGGCCGTTCGGAGGGCGCATCATGTCTCGATTTGCACGTGCCGAAACTGCCCGGATTTCGCCGGCAACCCTGTGCCGGATCCTGCTCGCCGTCATCGGCGCGGCGTCGCTTGCGGCGTGTGCGCAATCGCCGGTCGGCCGCCAGAAGGCCGATCTCGGCACCCACCGCCAAGCCGCTGTCGAACGACCGCACAGGGTGGCGGCGCTGCATCCGCGTCCGATCAGCCGGGCGCGCGTCCCCGACGGTGATGCAAAGCAAAGCGTCTCGCACGGCGTCGCCAGCTTCTATTCGGACACGGAGACGGCAAGCGGCGAGCGGTTTGACAAGAACGAATTGACCGCGGCCCATCCCAGCCTGCCGTTCGGCACTAAGCTGCGCGTCACCGATGTCTCGTCCGGCCGGTTCGTGACCGTCAGGATCAACGATCGCGGGCCGTATGTTCGCGGACGCGTGGTCGACATCTCTCCCTCCGCGGCTGAGGCGCTCGGCATGGTCGACAAGGGTGTCACCAATGTCCGGCTCGACGTGGTGCGATAATTTGCAGTGACATCGATCCGAAATGCTGTGCTTAACCGACTGTTAGCCGCCTCCAGCGCACCATGGATACCGAGCAATTCGGGAATCCACCGAAGCAATTGGGGGCGGCGTTTGACCACGATCCAGTATCTCGAAGATCAGGCCGCACGCGCCGAGCGGCTGGCCAAACGGATCACGGATACATTGACGATCGAAAAGCTCCTGACCTTCGCGGGCGAACGCCGCCGCGAGATCGAGGTCATCGCCGGCAAGTACCGGCGCGCCTGATTTTCATCCTCCATGCACGCTCAGCTATGGCTCTCGACGAAGTCGCTGAGATAGTCGGGCAGCGTCACGCCATCGATGTCGCAGCGCGCCCGAATCTCGCCGGCGACGTCGGTCGAGATGTCCTTCATCCAGTGCTCGAGCGTGTTGAAGGAGATGACCTTGACGGGGTCGTTGAAGCAGCCGGCGACGAGTTCGCCAATCGTGGCGTCGAGATCGCTTCGCTCGACACGGATTTCGGTCGCCTTGTCGAGGCGGTCGATCACCACGAACAGGGTCTGGTCTGCGCCATAGGGCACGACCGGGGCTGGCACGCCGGCTTCAAGCATGTGAGGCACTCACGCCTTCGCTTCCGATCACCATCAACGGGAAAAACCGGAAGAAGGTTCCTGCGGTCAGCAAGCTTCTGCGAAGATCAGAGAAATTCGCGCAGGCGCGCCAGCTCGGTGATGTGCTCAGGCGAGAGGATGTCCGTGACCAGCGGCGGCTGCGCGATCGTGCGGATCTCATAGAGATGCCGGGTCGCCGCCGGCTTCGCCATGAACGCCGAGATGCATTCGTCGAGCGTGCCCTCGATCACCTGGTACGACGCTCGGTCCGACCGTCGCCGGTTCGCAAGCGATGGCCATTTATGCAGCACCGCAAGGACACCAAAATCGACCTTTGAATCCCCAACTACGTCCCCCATCGTCCCGCCTCACGCAAAAAGAACCCCGGCACACGATCCTGCGTACCGGGGCCTACACCCATTACTGCATCTCAATGCCACAGCACCAAACGCGATGACGGGGAAATAGTTCCCGGCCAATGTTCGCTTTCAGCTCGCGGCCGCGGCGATTCTATGCCCTGGGCCGGTGTGACTGTGGCTGGTCTCATCGCCGCGACCAACTTCGGGCGGAAGCCCGGCGAAGCGCCGCAAGGCCTCGGCCATCTGCACCCGGCCGGAGACCCCGGTGATCACCACGTCCACCATGGTGAACGACGAATGGAAATGGCCGCGCGCCCTAAGTTGCTCGACCGGGACGCCGGCGGCAGCCATTTTCTCGGCATAGGCGATGCCTTCGTCACGCAGGGGGTCGAATTCGCAGGTGACGACGAAGGCCGGCGGCAACCCTGAGACCTTGCCGCGGAGCGGCGAGACGCGCGGATCGGTGCGGTCGGCCGGCGAGCAATAGAGGTCCCAGAACCAGTACATTAGCGACCGGGTCAGGAAATAGCCGGTCGCATTGTCGTTGTAGGAGGGGCGGTCGAAGCTGCAGTCGGTGACCGGGCAGATCAGGAGCTGACCCGCGATATCAGGGCCGCCGCGATCGCGCGCAAGCTGGCAGGTGACGGCGGCGATGTTGCCGCCGGCGCTCCAGCCCGCGACCAGCACCGGGCCCGGCCTGCCGCCGAGCTCGGCGGCGTGCTCCGCGATCCAGCGCGTCGCCGCGTAGCCGTCTTCGGCCGCGGCCGGGAAACGATGCTCGGGCGCATGACGATAGCCGACGCTGACGAGCATCATGCCGGTCCGCCGCACCATGTCGCGGCAGAACGGCTCGTCGGATTGCTCGTCGCCGAGCACCCAGCCGCCGCCGTGGAAATAGACCACGACCGGATGCGGCCCCGGTGTTGCCGGCCGGTACACCCGGTAGGGCAGCGGGCCGTCGGCGCCGGGCAGGGTGCCGTCGACGATCTCGCCGATCGGCCGTCCAGCCGGGCGGCCCTTGTTGAACTCGTCGACGAAGGCGCGAGCGCCGAGCGCGCCCATCGACTCTATCGGCGGCAGGTTGAGCGACGCCAGCAGGTTCAGCACCAGCCGCACATCTGGCTGGAGGCGCACCACCTCGCCGTCATTGCATTGCGCGGCGACATCGGGGCCGGTCAGCTTGAAGCCGAGCATGCCCCGGCTGACGACCTCGTCGCAGATGCTGCGATAGGGACCGACACCGCCGGTATAGGGCATCAGCCCCTGCACCTTGCCGGGAACGTTGGCGCCGGTGTACCAGGTGTTGGCGAGCCGGTGCAGCGTCACCATCGAGCAGTCGGCCATGTGCCTGCCCCAGCCGGCCTGCGCCGTCGCGGTCGGCTCGATCGTGGTGAAGCCGGCGTCGCGCAATGCTGCGAGACGATCGACCACCCAGTCGACATGCTGTTCGATCGACACTGCCATGTTCGACAGCACCGACGGGCTGCCGGGGCCGGTGATCATGAAGAAGTTCGGGAAGCCTGCGACGGTGAGCCCGAGATAGGTCTGCGGCCCCTGCGCCCAGACATCGGTGAGCGATCTGCCGCCGCGTCCGCTGATCGGGTGCACGGCGCGGATCGCGCCGGTCATGGCGTCGAAGCCGGTCGCGAACACGATCACGTCAACGTCGACGATGCGCCTCGACGTCGTGATGCCGCTTGCGGTGATCGCCTTGATCGGTTCCTGACGCAGATTGACCAGCGTGACGTTCGGCCGGTTGTAGGTCGCGTAATAATTGGTATCGAGGCAGGGGCGTTTGGCGCCGAACGGATGATCGTCCGGCATCAGCGCCGCGGCGGTCTCGGGGTCTTTGACGGCGGCGCGGATCTTCTCGCGGATCAGGTCCTGGACGATCTTGTTGCCGTCGATGTCGACCGCTTGGTCGGCCCAGAGCTGGGTCAGGATGTGGACGAGGTCGCCGGCCGCCCAGGCGCGTTCGAACCGCTCACGACGCTCGGCATCGCTTAATTGCCAGCTCACGACCGTCTGCTGCGGATAGGGCACGCCGGCCATCGACTGGCGCGCCTGCTCGCGATAGGCCGCGCGATCGCCTTGCAGCAGGCTCATGCGATCGGAAGGCGCAGGGCCGTTATGCGCCGGTAATGCGAAATTCGGCGTGCGCTGGAACACGGTCACGTGTGCGGCCTGTTCGGCGATCAGCGGGATCGATTGGATGGCCGACGATCCCGTGCCGATCACCGCGACGCGTTTTCCCGCGAGATTGACGCCGTCATGCGGCCAGCGTCCGGTGAAATAGACCTCGCCCTTGAAGTCCTTGACGCCGTCGATCTCCGGCGGCTTCGGCGCCGAGAGGCAGCCGGTGGCCATGATGTAATGGCGGCAGGAGACCGCTGCGCCATTGTCGGTGGTGAGCTGCCAGCGTTCGGTGGCCTCGTCCCATTTCGCTTCCGTGACTTTGGTCTTGAAGCGGATGTCACGCCTGAGATCATAGCGGTCGGCGACGAAGCCGAGATAGCGCAGGATCTCCGGCTGGGTCGCGTATTTCTCCGACCAGGTCCAGGCGGTCTCGAGATCGGGATCGAAGGTGTAGCTGTAATCGATGGTCTGGATATCGCAGCGCGCGCCGGGATATCGGTTCCAGTACCAGGTGCCGCCGACGTCGCCGGCTTCTTCGAGGCCGACCGCCGTCAGGCCGGCCTTGCGCAGCCGATGGAGAAGATAGAGGCCGGCAAATCCGGCACCGACCACGGCAACATCGACCTGCTGGCTGGTTCCGCGCCCCGCGTCAGAGGCACGCGCAGCAACCATTGCATCAGGCATGGCATTTCCTCCCGTCTGTTTTGTTTTGCCGGCAGGCTATCGCTGCAGGTTCGGCTTGTCATCACGGCATGTGCAATCTTCGGTAGCCATTTGCGGCGTCATCATGGCCGCGTGAATGTTGCGGCAGCACACGCATCGCGATGCACAATGGCCGTGATTTCCCGGGCTAATCAGGGTCGATCCACCTGTGTATGCTCTTGTTTTTGCCACGCGTGCCGACGGGCGTCATGACAGAGTTGAGTGAACGGACCAAAGCGAACATGGACGTCGTCCTTGAGGAGACGTGCCGCCAACTGCCGCACGGCGGCGATCACGACAGCCGCAGGTTCATCGCCCAGCGGCTGATCGAGGCAGCGCAGTCCGGTCACACCACGCTCGGTGAACTCGGCATCATCGCACGGCACGCACTGGCGGAGCTTGCGGCCAAGCGGAGCTAGGCGCAGCCGCGGCGCTTGCCTCGCAGCGGGCCACGGACATAACCTGCCCAAAATCCTTCCGCGCATCGAGATGCTCCGAAGATGCGGTCCGTGTTCGCGCTGTTTGCGACGTCTCTCGTCCTCTGTTGCGCCGGCTCGGCCGTGGCCCAGCCGGTCGGCCAATTTCCATTTGCGCTGACGCGCGAAGGACAGATGCTTGGCGCCGTCGAAGGCGAGATAGCCTCGTTCAAGGGGCTGGCCTATGCGGCCGCGCCGATCGGGCCGCTGCGCTGGCGTCCGCCGCAGGCCGCGCCCGAGAGTTCGGAGATGCGCACCGCCTATGCCTATGGCGCGCCGTGTCTTCAGCCCTCGCTGCCGGGTTCGAGCGAGGATTGCCTGACGCTGAACGTGTTCCGTCCGTTTGGGGTCGACGGCCCGCTGCCGGTGATGATGTTCATCCACGACGGCGCTTTCGTCAGCGGCACCGCGAATGATCCGCTGTTCGATGGTGCCAGGCTCGCGCAAGCCGGCGTCATCGTGGTGACCGTGAATTTTCGCCTCGGCGCGTTCGGCTGGCTCAGCGATCCCGCGCTGTCGGAAGGCGGCTCCGGTAATTACGGCCTGATGGACCAGATCGCGGCGCTGCATTGGGTGCACGACAACATCGCGGCCTTCGGCGGCGATCCCGCCAACGTCACCTTGTTCGGCAGTGGCGCAGGCGCGACCTCGATCGCGCTGCTGATGCTGTCTGAGCAATCGCGCGATCTCTTCCAGAGAGCCATTCTGCAATCGATCCCCGGCCGTGCGCGCCTGCGTTCGGCACAAGAGGCCGAGATTGTGGGTCGGCAATTCATGGCGGCGCTGGGGCGACAGGCCGACTTGCGCGCAGCCGAGCCGCGACGCCTGCTTGCCGTCGAAAAACATCTCCTGGAAAAATCACCGCGCAGCTTTGGGCCGACGATCGATGGAAGTCTGGTGAGCGAGGATGTCGCCGCGGGCTTCGCGGCCGGACATGAGAGCCGCATTCCCTTGATCATCGGCTCGAACGACGACGAGACCGGTTTCGACGACGAGCTGGATATCCGGGAAGAGCTGGCATCGTCAGGCACCACCAGCGATGAGCTGCGCAGGCTCTATTCCGACCTCGCCAGATCTTCCAGCCGCGCGGCAAGGTTTTACACCGACAAGATCTTCTCCGAGCCGGTGAGACTGCTGGCGCGCCTGCACGCCGCCAGCGGTGCGCCCACCTTTCGCTATCGCTTCGCCTATGTGCCGGAGGCACGGCGCGCCAACCCCGAGGGCGGTCACGGGCGGGAATTGCAGTTCATCTTCGGCGTGGAAGGCATGCCGGGTGCGGGCATCCTGTCACGAGCCGATCGCGAGGTCGCAAATCGCATGCGTGCCTACTGGATCAATTTCGCCAAGAGCGGCGATCCCAACGGTGCGGACCTGCCCCATTGGGACGCGGCCGCAGGCAGCGATCGCCTGCTGCTGATCACGAACGATCGCATCGCGAGCGGAGACGACCCCTGGTCGGAGCGCCTGGACCGGTTCGGGCGTTAGGGCAGGTTGAGTTGGATTTAAGCCGCGAGTTCGACGCGCGGCGCCGGGCTCAGCCGGTCTTCCTCCAGATAATCCATCGCGCCGTCTTTCTCGACGGCATAGAATTGCTGGCCTTCCTTCGACTTGTAGGCGGCGCGAACGACGCCGCGGCGGCCCTTGTCGCTGTTGACCACGTCCCCCAACGCAAACTTCTTCATTTCACGTCCCTGGCTGCTGGCCGACTCCTTCGGCTACCCCCCGGATTCTGGGCGAAAAATCGTTAACGTCTTGCTAACCATACGGGTTTGCCTATGCTCGCGGCCGATCGCGCGGGCAGCTCGCACGCGCGTTGCCAATGAAACGAGCCTTCGCTCATGGTGCGATTTCCGACCTTCTTCCTGTCGCATGGCGGCGGTCCCTGGCCGTTCATGGAAGACAGGCGGGTGCAATATGCGAAAACCGCCGGGGCGTTCGGCCAGCTGCCGCAGCTCTTGCCGGAGAGGCCGAAGGCCGTGCTCGTCATATCAGGACATTGGGAGGCTGACGCCTTCACCGTGTCCACCTCGGCGCATCCGCCGATGGTGTACGATTATCACGGTTTTCCCGAGCACACCTACCACCTCAAATATCCGGCGCCGGGGCGGCCCGAGCTCGCCGCCGAGGTGAAGGCGCTGCTCATGCGCGCGGGCGTCGATTGCCGGGAGGATCCCAACCAGGGCTTCGATCACGGCACCTTCGTGCCGCTCGGGCTGATGTATCCGAACGCCGACATGCCGATCGTGCTGCTGTCGCTGAGATCGACTTACGATCCGGCCGAGCACATCAGGGTGGGCCAGGCCATCACTTCGCTGCGGGACGAAGGCATTCTGATCGTCGGCAGCGGGCTGACCTATCACAACATGCGCGGGTTCGGCCGTGCCGAGTCGAAGCCGGTCTCGTATGATTTCGAGGCGTATCTGAACGAGGCGATCAGCCACAAGGACGCGGCGCGCCGCAACGCGATGCTGGTTGACTGGGAGAATGCACCGAGCGCGCGCCTGGCCCATCCGCGCGAAGATCATCTGCTGCCGCTGATGGTAGCCGCCGGCGCCGCCGGCAGCGACGCGGGCAAGCGCGTCTTCGTCGACGAGGTCGCGAATGTCGCGATGGCGTCGTATGTGTTCGGATGAATCGTAGGGTGGATTAGCGAAGCGTAATCCACCATCGGGCCGCAATGAAGGCGGCGGATTACGCCTTCGGCCAATCCGCCCTACGCAGCTTCGAGCTCACCCGTATTTCAGCTTCATGAACAGGATGCCGCCGGCGAGCACGATGGTGATGGCGTTTGCGGCGACGAGGGGCGCGTCGCCCGACAGCAGGCCGTAGACGAGCCAGAGCGCCAGCCCCAGCACCATGACCAGGAACATGCCGAGCGAAATATCGCCGGTGGAGCGGGTCTTCCACACTTTGATGGCTTGCGGCGCGTAGGCCACGGTGGTGCAGGTCGCGGCGGCAAAGCCGATCAGCTTGATCAAGAACGGGTCCATGACGGCTCTATAGCATTGATTCGACGATGTCGTGCCTCAGGCGCGCGCGGTCATGAGGCCGCGATAGAGCGCGGCATAGTCACCGGCGCGGTTGCGCCAGGACACGTCGGTCGCAAGGCCGCTCAGTTGCAGGCGGCGCCAGGTCAGCTTGTCGTGGAAGGCGATGTTGGCCTTGCGCAGCGTGCCGGCGAGAGCATCCGCAGTCACAGGACCGAACTTGAAGCCGGTGGCGTCCTGGCCCGATTTATCGGCCTCGCCGATATCGACGATGGTATCCTCGAGGCCGCCGACGCGCGAAACGATGGGCACGGCGCCGTAGCGCAACGCGCAGAGTTGGGTCAGGCCGCACGGCTCGAACCGCGAGGGCACGATGAGCGCGTCCGCGCCGGCCTGGATCAGATGCGCCATGATCTCGTCGTAGCCGATCACGACTCCGATCCGGCCAGGGTGCGCGCGCGCAACGGCCTGATAGCGATCCTGGAGATCGCGGTCGCCGCTGCCGAGCAGCGCGAGCTGCATGCCTTCGCGCAAAATGGTCGGGATGGCCTCGAGCAGGAGATCGAGCCCCTTCTGCCAGGACAGGCGGCTGATGACGCCGAGCAATGGCGCTTCGTCCGAGGAATCCAGATTGAACTGTTGCTGAAGCACCGCCTTGTTGGCGGCCCGGAACGTGAGGTCCTCCGCGCCGAAGCGGTAGGCGATGTGCGGATCTTCTTGCGGATTCCAAACGGATACATCGATGCCGTTGAGGATTCCGCTCAGCACGTTGGCGCGGGCGCGAAGCAGGCCGCCGAACCCCATGCCGCCCTCGTCGGTCTGGATCTCCTGCGCATAGGTCGGCGAGACCGTGGTGATGCGATCGGCGAATTGCAGGCCGGCCTTCAAAAAACTAATGCCGCCGAAATATTCGAGGTCGTTGACGCCATAGGCGCGCCAGGGCAGGCCAATCGAACCGATCAGCTCGGGCGCGAACTTGCCCTGATAGGCCATGTTGTGGATGGTCATCACGGTGGCGGGCCGCGGCCGATTGTCGTAGTGCAGATAGGCCGGCGCCAGCCCGGCCTGCCAATCGTGGGCATGCACCACGTCGGGCACGAAGGCAGGAACGAGGCCGTGGCCGATATCGGCCGCGATGCGCGACAGCGCGGCGAACCGCACGCCATTGTCCGCCCAGTCGACGCCTTCGACCGTCACGTAGGGGTTGCCAGGCCGTGCGTAGAGATGCGGCACGTCGAGCACGAACAGATCGAGGCCGTCATGCGAGCCGGCGAGCAGACGTCCGGGTCCGCCGAAATAATCCGGCCAGCGCCGGATTTCGTCGGCTCCGCCCAGCACCCGCATCACGTCCGGATAGCCCGGCATCAGCGTGCGCATCTCGACGCCATGCGCCTTGAGCGCAATCGGCAGCGCGCCCGCGACATCGGCGAGGCCGCCGGTCTTGACGATGGGATAAACTTCAGAGGCGACCGCGAGGACGCGAACAGGCGTCATGTATTGAGCCTGTCGAGCATCGGCTGGGTGATGAGCGAAATGCCCTGCTCGGTGGTGCGGAAGCGTCTTGCGTCCAATTCGGGATCTTCGCCGACGACGAGCCCTTCCGGGATCTCGACGCCGCGATCGATCACGACGTTCTTCAGGCGCGCGCCGCGACCGACATTGACGTAGGGCATGATCACGGCGTTCTCGACATTGGCGTAGGAGTTGACGCGCACGCCGGTGAACAGCAGTGAGCGCCGCAGCGAGGCGCCGGAAATGATGCAGCCTCCCGAGACCAGCGAGCTCACGGCCTGGCCGCGCCGGCTCTCCTCGTCGTGGACGAATTTTGCCGGTGGTGTGATCTCCGAATAGGACCAGATCGGCCAGGCGCTGTCGAACAAATCGAGCTCGGGCACTACGTCGGTAAGGTCGATATTGGCGGCCCAATAGGCGTCGACGGTGCCGACATCGCGCCAATAGGCGCGGGGGTCGCTGCCGGAGCGGACGCAGGAGGTCGAGTACTGGTGCGCCATGGCGCGGCCGTTCTTGACGAGGTAGGGGATGATGTCCCTGCCGAAATCGTGGTTGGAATTCGGATCCTCGGCGTCGCGCTTGAGCTCCTCGAACAGAAATTTCGCGTCGAACACGTAGATGCCCATGCTGGCGAGCGAGACGTCCGGCTTGCCGGGCATCGGCGGCGGATCTTTCGGCTTTTCCAGGAACTCTTTGATCCATCCGTTCTCGTCGATATGCATGATGCCGAAGCCGGAAGATTCCTGGCGCGGCATCTCCAGGCACCCGACGGTGACGTCGGCGCCGCTGTCGACATGCTGGCGCAGCATCACCTCGTAGTCCATTTTATAGATATGGTCGCCGGCGAGCACGACGATGAAGCGGCAGGCATGGGATTCGATGATGTCGATGTTCTGGTAGACCGCATCGGCCGTGCCGACGTACCACATGTTTTCGGAGACGCGCTGGCTCGCCGGGAGGATATCGAAGCTCTCGTTGCGCTCGGGGCGGAAGAAGTTCCAGCCCATCTGAAGGTGCCGGATCAGGCTGTGCGCCTTGTACTGGGTGGCGACGGCGATGCGGCGGATGCCCGAGTTCACCGCGTTTGAAAGCGCGAAATCGATGATGCGGGATTTTCCGCCGAAATAGACCGCGGGCTTGGCGCGCCGATCGGTCAGCTCCAGCAGCCGGCTGCCGCGTCCGCCGGCCAGGACGAACGCCAGCGCCTGACGGGCAAGCGGCTCGGGTCTCGCGGCACTCATGTCATTCTCCCACAACTCTGGCGCTCGCGAGAAGCCTCCCGGCCGCGCTCATTTGGAACCGATAGTAACGGCACGAATAGTAAATCGGGAAGGTGGTTGTTGGTTGCGAATGCGCCGGAAGCTTAATGCTTTGCCGCGGTGATCGGGCCCCAGGCACCGTCTTGCCGGTGTCACACGCGGTGAGGTTGTCGAGCCCGTCGGGACCCGGTTGATCAGAATGGAGGCATGCGTCTTGTGCGGTGCACGCAAAACTCGAGGCTTTGACCTCGCGCCAGGATGCCCGAGGATGGCGCTGCGATCCATGTCCAAGCCAAACGTCAGAAAGGAGTAAGACGATGAGGATCTGGAAAACGGCAGTCGCCTGTTCGCTCGCCGCTGCGGTCATAGCGGGAGGAATGGAGCAAGCCGCGGCGGCTCCGCTGCCCACCAATGTCGCAACCATGAAGGCCGCCGTCGGCGATGACGTCACGCAGGTGCACTGGCGCGGCCGAGGTTTTGGATGGGGTCTCGGCGGCCTTGCCGCTGGCGCGATCATCGCAGGAGCCATCGCCAGCAGCGCGCCTTACGGCTATGGCTACTATGGCGGCGGGCCCTACTACGGCGGCTACGGATATCCGGGCTATGGCTACGGTTATGGTTATGCGCCGGCCTATTACGGCTATGGTCCAGCCTATGCTTATCCGCGCTACTATCGGCCTTACCGCCCGTATTTCGGCCCTCGTTACGGCTACTACCGGCCGTATTACCGGCACTATCACCGCGCGTATTGGTGATCGATCAAACGGGCGGACCCGCTCGCCGCAGGGCGGCGACGCTGAAGAGGTTTGGGGGCTGCTGGACGCAAGCGGCCCGATCGGCTTGCGCGCGTTGAACCCGGTGATGCGGGACGACGAGCCGGCCATGCCCGCCCGCGACAATCCCGATGCAGATCGCGACGATGATCGCGATCTCGATGCACCATTCGAGCGGTCCCGAGCTCATGGCAGCGCGATCGTGTTGGCGAGATCGAACTCGGACAGGCCCGGGCCGCCGCACGCAAGGTAGATGGCGACGAGGAAGATGCGGCTGAGGACGGTGACGCCCAATATGACCCTGACGTCGTAATGGCGAATGGCCAAAGCGAGAGGCGGGATCGCCAAATGTTTTAAAATGCTCATGGCCAACTCCTTGCCAAAATTCAGGCATCGACTGCCTGTCGACTGAAATGACAGCGTGATGAAAAGGCCGTCCGACGACTTACCGGCGTCTCTGAAATGGACAGGCCGACGCTAGTACCGGCGCAGGGCGCAGGTCTTTAGCGTGCCCTTACATTTGGCTGAGCTTTGCCTTAAGATCAGGGATCATCCGGGGGTCGGAGCCGTGCGTACAGACGCGCTTGCCTTTGGTGAATTCCGCCTCGACCGGGCCAACGCGCTATTGTGGCGAGGCGGGGAGCGGATCGCGCTGGCGCCGAAGCCGTTCGAGGTTCTTTGCTATCTCGTCGGTCGGCCCGGTGAACTCGTCACCAAGGAAGAGTTGCTCGACGCAGTCTGGTCCGATCTACACGTCAGCGAGTCGAGCCTCGCCGTTGCCGTGAACGCGCTACGCTCGGTGCTCGGCGACGACAGGCAGTCCCCCAATTACATCGAGACGGTCACGCGGCGCGGCTATCGCTTCATTGCGGCGGTCGCGACCGCCGAATTGCCTGCGATCGAGCGGGCGCCCGAAGAGGAGGCGGCGTCCGTCACGGAGCAGGCTGCCGATCGACGGCGGCACTGGAGGGTCGGGCGCACGGGCGCACTCGACACGCTGGACAAGGCGTTGCAACTCGCTCGTACCGGACAGCGTCAGGTCGTCTTCATCACCGGCGAGGCCGGGATCGGCAAGACAACCCTCTTGCAGATGACGCTCGACAGGATGAACCAGCAGGGACTGGGCGTGCTGCACTGTAGTTGCAACGAGTTGTTCGGCACCCATGAGGCCTTTCTTCCGCTGATCGGAGCGCTGAACGAGTGCTGCCGTCGAACCGACGGAGCATCGCTGCTGACGTCGATCCGCGAGCACGCGCCGACCTGGCTCGCGCAAATGCCCGGATTCCTCGGAGAAGCAGACCGGGCCGCATTCCAGCATGAGGTCTTTGGCGCAACCCGGGAGCGCATGCTGCGCGAATTTGCCGATCTCATGGAACATCTCGCCGTCACGCGACCATGGGTGATCATCCTGGAAGATCTGCATTGGAGCGACTTTGCCACCGTGGATGTGCTCTCCCGGCTGGCACGGCGGGATCGGAGGGCTTCTATCCTCGTGCTGGCCACCTACCGGCCGATGGAAGTCGCCGTCGGCGGACATCCTATCCGTGCCGTTCACCAGGACTTGCGGATTCATGGACACGCCACCGAGCTCGCGCTCGATCGACTGACCGGCATCGACGTCGAACGCTATCTTTCGCTGCGCTTCAACTCGGCCGATTTCGCCAGAGAGCTGGTCGAGCGCATCTTCGCGCGAACCGGCGGGCATCCTCTGTTCGTGTCGTCTCTGCTCGATCATCTCGTGGCGCAAGGCGCGCTGGTCGAGCACGAATTGGGCTGGCGGCTGGTCAGCGAAGACGCGGCCTCGCATGACAGCATGCCGCGCGATCTGGAAGGAATGATCAAGCAGCAGATCGATCACCTCACCGTGGACGAGCGCTGCCTGCTCGAGGTCGCCAGTGCGGCGGGAGCGGAGTTTTCCGCGCTCCATATCGCCGGTGCGCTGGACCGTCCCGTGCTGGATGTCGAGCAGATGTGCGAGGACCTGGCACGGACCGATCGCATTATCGTCGTGGCTGGCATGACCGAGTGGCCGAACGGAGGTGTCTCCGGTCGCTATGCGTTCCAGCACGCGCTGTACCAGGAGATCCTCTACCAGCGGCTCGCGCCGGCGCGCCGCACGAAAACCCATGCGCTGCTTGGGGCGGGGCTCGAGCAGGGCTACGGGCCGCAGGCTGCGGAGATCGCCGCGATTGTCGCGCGCCACTTCGAACTGGGCCGCGATTTCCCGAAGGCGATGCATTATCTGGGCGCGGCGGCCGAGGGCTCGGCGCGAAGGTTCAGCACACGCGAGGCCGCCAATTACCTGTCCCGCGCTTTGGAGCTGGTGCCGCATCTGCCGCCGGAGGTTCGGGTAACGACACGTCTGAAGTTGCTGCTTCAGCGCGCCTGGGCCTGGCGGGCCAGTGGAGATTTCCTGAATTCCCTGCAGGATCTCAGCGCAGTCGTCGCGCACGCGGCGGAGAACGGGCACGTGCGCGAAGAGGTGAACGCACTGGTCGATCTCAGCAGATTTTGTCTCTACGTCGATCGACGCCAGAGCCTGCCTGTTGCGGAACAGGCTCTTGTCAAGAGCAGGGCGATCGACGACGCCGCATTCAGTGCTCTGGTCCAGGGGAACGTTGCCAATTTGAAGCTGATGCTCCGCGGCTGGGATCGCGAGAATGCGGACCTTGCCGAGCATGCATCAGCACTGATCACCGGAGAGCAGGATCTGAGCATGCGGCTGCGACGCTGCTCGATGGAGATGGTGCTGGAATTCCTGCGCGCGAATTACCCGGCCTGCTGCGATGCGACGACCCGGGGAAAGGAGCTCGCCCGCCTGGTCGGTGACGTCTATCTGTTCGTCCTCTATGAATCGGTCGAGGCGTTTGCCCAGATTTATCTCGGTGAATGGGGACGGGCGCAACGAAACGTCGTCTCCGCGTTGGCTATCTCGGAGCGGAATGCAAATCCGCAGGCCGTCGCGCTGTGTCATCTCACGATCGGATGGCTGTATTCCGAGGCGGAGGAATATGGCAGCGCGTCACGGCGTGCGGAGGATGCGCTCGGCCCGATGATCGAGGCCAATCCGTTCACCTTCTTCGTCGGCAGGAACCTGCTGGCGCGAGCTTATGTCAGGATGGGCGACCTGCCTCGGGCGCGGCAGCATCTCGATGCGATGGAGCGGCGAATGGAGGTCGACCGGGTGCCGATGGAGTCGCTGGTCATCCCCCACTATCTGCTGACTTGCTGCGACTATTGGATCGCGATTGGCGATCTGGACCGCGCCCAGAGCTCGGCCAACCAATTTCACGAGGTGACGAGCGCGGCACCCGACCGGCCGTTTCTCGCGCTGTGCTACGAGGCCATGGCGAGAATTGCGATCGTGAAGCAGGATACGCAACTCGCCGGCGGGCATTTGGCGGCGGCCACTTCGATTCTCCGCCATGCCAGGTTACCGCACGCCGCCTGGCGGGTTTATCGCACGACTGCGGTGGTCTATGAGAGCCTCGGACAAGCGCAAAGGGCTGCCAAGTGGCGGGACCGCTCCAGCCAGGTGATCGCATCGCTGGCAGAGACGCTTGATCCCGGCGATCCGCTGCGGTCGGCGTCATTTTTCGACGCAGGCCGGGACACCGGGCCTCATCATGAGGGACGGTGATCGGCTCA
The DNA here is from genome assembly GCF_040548425.1 of Bradyrhizobium sp. i1.15.2. NCBI lineage: Bacteria > Pseudomonadati > Pseudomonadota > Alphaproteobacteria > Hyphomicrobiales > Nitrobacteraceae > Bradyrhizobium > Bradyrhizobium sp. i1.15.2. The sequence goes on from NZ_JBEPRQ010000009.1 coordinate 157,861, forward strand.
ATCCGGCAGGTCCGCGATCTCTCGCGGTTCGCCGGGCCGTTGCTTGACCTTGAATTGATTTTGCTGCTGCCGCAGCGTGCGGGAGGCACTGTAGGCATCCCTGCGCAACCGCATGATCGAGCCGAGCGGCTGATGCGCGGCGAGACATCGCCATGGGTCGAACGAAAGCACCTCGTCGGAATAGACGCGACGCGCGGGGCTGTCGGCGGTCTGGCGCGGAAGCGTGATCTTGCCGAGTGCTTGCGGCGGCGCGACGTCTTCGGGCCAGTCGATCGAAGCATCTTCGATCGGTGTTCGCTCCGGGTCGGTGCAGAGCTGGGCAAATAATTCGTACTCGGCCGCATTGTCCTTGAAGAAGGCAACGACGCTGTTCAGCACGGCATCATCGGAATCGTGGCAGGGCTGGCCGGTGAGTTGGCGAACCGAGGCCGAGATCGGCACCAGGCGAAGCCTTGCGATATAGTCGCCAAACCGCAATGCTCCCTCCGTGTGAAAGGTTTCTCCGAGGATGTTGCTGCCGGCATCACCGAGCGCTTTCAAGACGATCGGGATCGGAATGCCTGTTCTGTCCGATGCGGCGACCAGCACGCGCGCGAGAAAGCCTATGGGTACGTACGCCAGATCAGGCAGGAACAGGGTGCGCTCGACGTTGTGCTGTGCGCGCATATAGGCCATCGCATCCGCGAAATAGCTGGGGTGATTGACGAGCAGAAGATCCTGGTTCGTCGAATCGTCGTCGCCGAGCGCCTTGGCCCCAGTCACGCCCAAGACCTTGATGGCAAACCCCCGCGGCGAGCGTACGCGATCGCTCCTGTTGAATGCGGTGGAGAGGCGGACGATGATCGGGAAGTGGCCAGCCTGCTTGAACAGGCCCTGGCGCAGATGATCCGGCAAATCCTCGTAGACGATCAGCTCGCCCCGGAGATAGCCGGCGCCCTTGGCGTGCTGCTGTCGGGTTCCGTGCTTGTCTTTGTGAAAAGTGCGATCGCTCGTTCGCGAAATCGAGGCAACGATCTCCTCGACGGCCGCCGCTTCCTCCGGCCGGATTTGTTCGACGGACGGATCGTAACGAAGATACTGATCGGCTGACATGGCGCTGATCTCCAGCCCGAAGGTCGCCTTCCCATTGCAAGCGTCGACGGCCGCAGGGTGAATGCCACTGTAAGCCCGTCCGGTCGGGATCGGCAACCCGAGAGCGAGTTGTGATTGCCTGGACAAGCCGGGGATGAGGCATCCTGTTACCGACGCGATCACACGGTCGATGCTAGGCCAGCGGCGTCTCGTAAGTCCTTATGGGCTCCTTATGTTGTCCTGATCTTTTCCTTAAGGCCTGGCCGGCATCTAAAGCGACAGCCATACGATCAAGCTCATGCAGGCGAAATGCGCGAGCACGATCGCGGCGAGATGCAGCGGGCCTGCGTTGAGACGAAGCCCGGGCATCCCGCCGGCTCCGTCTAGTTCGATCCCGCGGCCGCAGCAGTGAAGCTGCGGTCGACGGCTTTGCTCACGTCGAGCTTTTTCGGCAGGATGCCATAGCGCGTCGAGCGGTCGGAGGCCTCCTGCACCTCCTTCACGACGTTCTCGTCGATCGGAATCGGGCTGGTGCGCTGCGCGGTATAGGCCGAGAGCAGCACGTCCTCCGGCAGCCTGGTCAGCTCGGCCGTGCTCTTGGCATATTCGCCGAGATGATCCAGCGACCACAGCCGCGCCTTGTTCAGCCGCTGCACCAGGTCCTGCACCGCCGTGCGCTTGGTGGCGATGGCGTTGTCGGAGGCGACGATGAATGTGATGGTCGGCGTCAGGCCCTCACCATCGGCGATCACGCGGGCCTTGTCTTTCAAAGTGGCGAACGAGACGTAGGGCTCCCACACCGCCCAGGCGTCGATCGAGCCCGCGACCAACGCGATCTTGGCGTCGACCGGACCGAGCGGCGCGAAGGTCGCATCCTCCAGCTTGATCTGCGCCTTCTCCAGCGTGGCGTCGATCAGGAACTGGCCCCAGCCGCCGCGCGTGCCGGCGAGGCGCTTTCCCTTGAGGTCGGCGGCCGATTTGATCGGCGAATCCTGGCGTACGAGAATGGCTTGCGTCTTGGCATCCGACCTGGTGCCGCCGATCGCCTTGAGCGGGGCGCCGGCCGCATAGACCGAAAGGAAGGAGAGATCGCCGGTGTAGCCAACGTCGAGCGCGCCGGCGTTGAGCGCCTCGAGGATCGGCGCGGCCGCGGGGAATTCCGACCACTCGATCTTGTAAGGCAGATCCTTTGCGTAGCCCGAGAACTCGAGCAGCGAACGATTGCCGCCCTTCTGATCGCCGACGCGCAGGACGATTGCGTCGGCCGCGAACGAGGCCGCGGCAGTCGACAGGGTGATGGCAGCGGCAAGCAGCGATGCAGCGAGCCGACGCGTGACGGAATGATCGAGGGAGTTGATGCTCATGTGGCCTGTCTGTTGCTTTGCTCACGACGCGTGAGCGAACGATGCAGCGAGACGATCAAGTCTATGGTTGTGCGATGCCCAGTCAATGAAATGGCCAACCGTATTGCGCGCGCGATCGGCAAGGACGTTCCAGAGGGGCGCTGATTTCGAGAACGTGCGGTATGCGCTGTGCAAGAATGAAGCAGGAGAGGGAGTAGCCCCGCACTCCTTCAACCGATGCATCGGTGGAAATCCTTTCATCGTCCCCGCAGGTGCCGATGGAGAGAATGACTTCGCCTCGCGCTACATTCGAAATTCCATTTCATTGACGACACGGCGAACGCGCCGCATGATTTGCGCATCGCATCAAGGCGGCGCAGCAGGCGCCGGCGAAAAGATTTTCTCTCGACGCAGCTCCGCATGGAACAGGCGCAACGCAAGCCGTTGTGCCGATGGCGGAGCCGTGCAAGTGCAGGAGTGGAAACGGATGAACGACGACGACAAGCACGGCGGATCGAGGCTCGACCGGCGCCATTTGCTCCAGGCGGGGTTAGCTGCGGCCTTCGCCGCGCCGCTCGGCGCCTTCGGTGCGGCACAGGCATTTGCGCCACGGGCAATCGCGCCCGGCGTCGATCTCTCGGAGTTTCCGCTGTGCCGGACCGCGTCGGATGCGCCCGCGCTCACCGGTGCGCCGCGCAAGCTGAAACTGTCCTGGAACGCCGGCGCGGTCTGTCTCGCCCCGGTCCCGGTCGCCATCGAGCACGGCTTCTTCCAGAAGCATAATCTCGACATCGAGCTCATCAACTATTCCGGTTCGACCGACCAGTTGCTCGAGGCCATCGCGACCGGCAAGAGCGATGCCGGTCTCGGCATGGCGCTGCGCTGGCTGAAACCGCTGGAGCAGGGCTTTGACGTCAAGATCGCCGCCGGCACCCATGGCGGCTGCATGCGCGTGCTGACGCGCGCCGATTCCAGCGTGAACAAGCTCGCTGATCTCAAGGGCAGGATCGTCGCGGTCGGCGATCTCGGCGGTCCTGACAAGAATTTCTTCTCCATTCAGCTCGCCAAGCTAGGCATCGATCCGAACAAGGATGTCGACTGGCGCGCCTATCCCGGCAACCTTCTCAACGTCGCCGTCGAGAAGGGCGAGGTGCAGGCCTTCCTGTCGTCCGACCCGCTGGGTTATCTCTGGCTCAAGGACACCCAGTACAAGGAGGTCGCCTCCAATCTCGACGGCGAATATCGCGACAAGAGCTGCTGCATTCTCGGCCTGCGCGGCAGCCTGGTGCGCGAGGAGCCGCAGGTCGCGCGCGCCCTGACGCAGGCGCTGCTCGATGCCGCGATGTTCACTGCGCAGAATCCATCCGTGACGGCGAAATCGTTCCAGCCTTACGCGCCGAAGACGGCGTCGCTCGCGGATATCGAAGGCATGGTGCGCTACCATACCCATCATCATCATCCCGTCGGCGAAGTCTTGAAGCGCGAGCTCAAGGCCTATGCCGACGATCTCAAGAGCGTGCAGGTGTTCAAGCAGAGCACGGACACGGCCAGATTCGCGGAGCGCATCTATGTCGACGTATTCGCTGTCTGACGGCCTTGCTTCCGGCGCGCCGCGTCTCTCGCGCGCACCGTGGCTTGCGAGCTGGATCCGGGAATCCGGTGCCGGCATTCTCGCGAGTATGGCGTGGATTGCCTTCGGCCTGTCCTGCCTGTGGTGGGAGGACGTGGGCGACTGGTCGCGGACCCACTCGCTCGGCATTGCCGCGTTTGTCATCGCGGCCATCGCGCTGTTCGGGACCGTCGGCGCCGACTACCTCGGCTCGGCGGGCCGCGCCTTACGCCAGCGCGCGCCATGGCTCGTCGTGCTCGGCGTTGTCCTGACCCTGTGGGAAGTCGCGACGGCGAAATTCGCCTGGCTGCCGTTGCCGTTCTTCCCGCCGCCGCAGTCGATCATCGAGGTCTACACCGACGATCTGCCAAAACTGCTCGACAGCGTGTTCGCCTCGGTCAAGCTCCAACTGGGCGGTTATCTGATCGGCGCGACGGTCGGGTTCCTGACCGGCGTCTCGATCGGCTGGTCGCGCGCGGTCGGCTATTGGGTGCATCCGGTGCTGCGGTTCATTGGCCCGCTGCCGGCGACCGCGTGGCTGCCGATCGCCTTTTTCACTTTCCCATCGAGCTGGAGCGCGTCGACCTTTTTGATCGCGCTCGCAACCGGCTTCCCGGTCACCGTGCTGACCTGGTCGGGTGTCGCGAGTGTGAGCAACGCCTATTACGACGTTGCGCGCACGCTCGGGGCGAAGCCGTCCTTCCTGGTGCTGAAGGTCGCGATTCCCGCGGCATTGCCGCACGTTTTCGTCGGCCTGTTCATGGGGCTCGGCTCGTCCTTTGCCGTGCTCGTCGTTGCCGAGATGATCGGCGTCAAGGCCGGGCTCGGCTGGTACCTGCAATGGGCGCAGGGCTGGGCCGCCTACGCCAACATGTATGCGGCGCTGATCGTGATGTCGCTGCTCTGCTCCGGCGCGATCACGCTGCTGTTTTCGATCCGCGATCGCCTGCTGGTCTGGCAGAAGGGGACCGTCAAATGGTAGCCGCGACTGCACTGACTGAGATCGACGCTCACCCGGCCGCCGGCGCCGCGCTCGACATCGAGCAGGTCAGCCACGCCTTCGACATCGACGGCGCCGAGCTGCCAGTGCTCAGCGACGTCAGCATCTCCGTCGAGCCGGGCGAGTTCGTTGCGCTGCTCGGTCCCTCCGGCTGCGGCAAGTCCACGCTGCTGCGCCTCGTCGCAGGCCTCGACAAGCCCAAATCCGGAACGCTCCGCGAGGACGAGGCGCGCATCACGCGACCGCACCCGTCGCGCGTTGTCGTGTTCCAGGATCCGACATTGTTTCCCTGGCGCACGGTCTGGGACAACGTCGCGCTGGGGCTGGAGGCACAGGGCATCTTGAAGAGCCAGCGTCATCGCGTCGATGCCGCGCTCGATCTCGTGGGGCTGTCGTCCTTCCGCAATGCCTATCCGCACCAGCTCTCGGGCGGCATGGCGCAGCGCGTCGCGCTGGCCCGCGCGCTGGTCAACGATCCCAAAATCCTCATTCTCGACGAGCCGCTCGGCAAGCTCGACTCGCTGACCCGCATCACCATGCAGGCCGAGCTGGTCTCGCTGTGGCAGCGCAAGGGCTTTACCACGCTGCTGGTGACGCATGACGCCGAGGAGGCGCTGGTGCTCGCCAATCGCGTCATCGTGTTCAGCGACCGCCCGGCGCGTGTGAAGGCCGACATCCGCGTCGACCGGCCGTATCCGCGCCATCGCGGCGATCCGTATCTGGCCGATTTACGCCGCCAGATTCTCGGCCTGCTCGGATTGGACGCGACATGGTGAGTTCGATCGCCAAGGGGCGCGCGGCCCATCACGAGCCCGACTACATCGCACGTGCCGAGGTGCTGGCCGAGGCTTTCGCCGCGCGGGCGGCCGAGCACGACCGCACCGGCAGCTTCCCGTTCGAGAACTTTCGCGAGCTGTCCGAGGCGGGCCTGCTGTCGCTGACGGTGCCTGCGGCCCATGGCGGGGCCGGAGCGGGCGCGCGATATGCCGCACGCGTCCTCGGCATCGTCGGCAAGGCCGATCCGTCGACCGCGCTGGTGCTGTCGATGCACTACATCAACCATCTGGTGATGGCACGGAGCCCGACCTGGCCGGCGCGGCTGTCGCGCAAGCTTGCGCGCGAGAGCGTCGAAGGCCTTTCGCTCGTCAACGCGCTCCGCGTCGAGCCCGAACTGGGTTCGCCCGCGCGCGGCGGCCTGCCCGCGACCATTGCACGTCGCACCGAGACCGGCTGGCGGCTCTCGGGGCACAAGATCTATTCGACGGGATCGCCGATCCTGAAATGGTATCTGGTCTGGGCGCGCACGGACGAAGCCGAGCCGCGCGTCGGACAGTTCCTGGTGCCGGCGGGCCTGCCGGGCACGCGCATCGTCGAGACATGGGATCATCACGGCTTGCGGGCCAGCGGCAGCCACGACGTCATCTTCGAGGACGTCGTGATTCCTCTCGATGCGGAGATCGACGTGCGCAAGCCGGCCGACTGGCGCGTACCCGATGTCGCGCAGGCGACCGTGCACACGATCTTCGTCGCCGCGATCTATGATGGCGTTGCGCGGGCTACACGTGACTGGCTAGTCGCGTTCCTGAAGCAGCGCGCGCCCGCCAGCCTGGGCGCGCCGCTTGCGACCCTGCCGCGGGCGCAGGAGATCCTCGGCGCGATCGAGGCTCGGCTCGCCGTCAATGCGCGGCTGATCGCATCCTTCGCCGGTGATTTCGATGACGGTGTCGCGCTTTCCGCGGCCGAGTCCAACGTCATCAAGCTGACCGTGACCAACAACGCCGTCGCCGCGGTCGAGGATGCCTTGTCGCTGACCGGCAATCACGGCCTGTCCCGCGCCAATCCGCTGGAGCGGCACTATCGCGACGTCCTGTGCGGCCGCGTGCACACGCCGCAGGACGATTCCACGCGCACCGGCCTCGGCCGTGCCGCATTGGGCTTCTAGCCTTCCGCCAAACATTCAGGGAGAACATCATGTCGATTGAGTTCATCGGCTTTATCGCCAACAGCAATGCTTCCGAGATCATCGTGCGCCAGGGTCCGGTGCTCGATCCCGCCTATATCGAGACGGTGGCGAAGGCGCATGAGCTCGCGGGTTTCGACCGCGCGCTGCTGGCGTTCCATTCGACTACGCCCGATGCGCTCCAGGTCGCTCAGCATGTGCTAACGATCACCAAGTCGTTGAAAGTGATGATTGCGCAGCGACCGGGCTTTACCGCGCCGACGCTGCTCGCGCGGCAGCTGGCGACGCTCGACCAACTCTATGGAGGCCGCGTCTCGCTGCACGTCATCACCGGCGGCAATGCAGCCGAGCTGAGGCAAGACGGCAACACGCTCGACGACAAGGACGAGCGTTACGCTCGCACCGGCGAGTTTCTCGATGTGGTGCGGCTGGAATGGACCAGCGAGAAGCCGTTCAACTACAGCGGCAAGTACTACAACGTCGAGAACGGTTTTTCGCAGGTGAAGCCGCTGCAGAAGGCCGGCATCTACACCTTCGTCGGCGGTGGCTCCGACGCGGCGATCGACGTCGCAGGCAAGCATGCAGACACGTTTGCCCTGTGGGGCGAATCCTATGCGCAGGTGCGCGACGTCACCTCGCGCGTTCACAATGCGGCCGTCAGGCGGGGCCGTCCGACGCCGCGCTTCAGCCTCTCGGTGCGGCCGATCATCGCTCCGACCGAAAAGCAGGCCTGGGAAAAGGCGGAAGAGATTCTTGCGCGCGCCACCGCGCTCCAGGACAAGACCGGCTATCGCAAGCCCGCCGACGGCCATGCCACGGCTGGCGCGCGGCGGCTGCTCTCGCTCGCCGACCAGGGCAGCCGCATCGACAAGCGGCTGTGGACCGAGATCGCAAAGCTCACGGGCGCCAACAGCAACACGACCGCGCTGGTCGGCACGCCGGAGCAGGTGGCCGAGGTCTTCGGCGACTATTACGACCTCGGCGTCAGCCATTTCCTGATCCGTGGCTTCGATCCGCTTCCCGATGCGATCGAATATGGCCGCGAGCTGATTCCGCTGACGCGCGAGCTGATCGCCAAGCGCCAGGCTGTTCGCGGCGAGGCGGCGGAATGATCCGTCTCATGCTGGCCGGCGCGAAAATGTTCGGCTGGTCGCGGACGAGCAGAGCGCAATCGACCTCTACCTTCACTGGGGTCTGATCAAGCAGAAGCTCGAGGCGGCCGAGATCGCTACTGCGCAGAGCCGGGACCCATGCCGCACAGATGCTCCCGGTGAGATAGGCCCCGGCTCAGCAGCGTACCACTGCGTGATGCGCTGCGTCCGGGGCACGAGATCTCACAAGGCTCTCAAGCATCCGTGAGGCGGGCAGAGCGCATTCCAACCCGGCCGGATTTCGCGAAACGTTCGTTCTGCGTTTCATGCCAGCGACAACACCCGCATTGCTATTTGCACCAACTCCCTTGCAGCACGCACCCTCCCGTCAAAAATCATCCGGACGACCACATCGGGAGACCGGCCATGGGCCTGCAAGAAACAAAAATCGAATCGCTTCCCTTCGTCACTGCCGAACTCAACTATCTCGCGCCGGTTTCCGGCAAGCCGCGCACCTATGCCTTCGATCCGCCGCCTGGCGAGCCCAAGAGCACGTCGTTGCCGGAGCCGCATCAGGTCCCGATCTTCGATGCGCGACTGATCGCGCAAAATTTCTCGCTCGACCGCGAAGGCTTTGCGCTGGTGCGGCATCCAACCCGAGTGAAGGACTTCAGCAACGACGAAGAGGTGAGGGCGGTCTACTATCCCGCCGTCGAGGCCTTCCTGCGCGCAACGCTGAAAGCCGACCGCGTCGTCATCTTCGACCACACCGTGCGCAGGCGCGTCGAGGGCGCCGCGGATATTCGCGACGGCGGACCGCGGCAGCCGGCAACGCGCGTCCACGTCGACCAGACCGCCGTCTCAGGCGCCAACCGCGTGCGCGAACATCTGCCCGATGAGGCCGAGGAGTTGCTGAAAGGCCGCGTCCAGGTGATCAATTTGTGGCGGCCGATCCGTGGTCCCTTGCGCGACTCGCCGCTGGCGATGGCCGACGGTACGACGGTCGCGCCCGACGATCTCGTTGCCTCCGATCTGATCTATCCCAACCGCCGCGGCGAGACTTACTCGGTGAAATACAATCCGAACCATCGCTGGTTCTATTTCCCCGAGATGACGGCGGACGAAGCGCTGCTGCTCAAGTGCTACGATTCCGCAACCGATGGCCGCACCCGCTTCGGGCCGCACACCGCGTTCGTCGATCCGACCACGCCGGCCGACGCGGCGCCGCGTGAGAGCATCGAAGTCCGCACGCTGGTCTTTCACAAATAGTAACAATGTGTGATGGCGCCGCCGGGCGTAGCCCGGTGGCGGCCCAGGAACCCACGGGAACCAACAAACGTTGCTGCGCGGGGCAGGGCCAACCGGGAGCGGTGCCGTGCGAGCGCAGACCACGCTGTTTTCTTGCCTTGCTACTTTTTCGCTTTCTGCAGTTTCCTTCGCCCAGGCCGAAAGCGGGCTTGCCTCCTATTACGGATACGGAAAAGCCGGGAAAGGTGAGTTGACCTGCGCGCACCGGACGCGCCCGTTCGGAAGCGTGCTGAGGGTGTCCTACGGCAGCCGCTCGATTCAATGCCGCGTCAACGATCGCGGCCCCTTCATCCGCGGTCGGATCGTCGATCTCTCCGTCCCTGCCGCCAAGGCGCTGGGCATGATGAGTGCCGGCGTGGTGCGGGTCTCGGTGGAATAGACCTGCCAGCGCGTTATAGTGCTGCCTAAAGCATGGGTCAGGGGGCGCTATGGCCAGGATCAGGGTGGGACTCGTCGGCTGCGGCTTCGTGTCGGAGCTGCATATGTATGCGTTCCGGCGCGTCTACGGCGTGGATGTCGAGGTCGCGGCGGTCGCTGCGCGCGGCGACCACGTCGTCGAATTTGCACACCGCCACCAGATCCCACGGGTCCATCGCAGCTTCGCCGAGCTGATCGCGGACGGCGAGCTCGATGTCATCGACATCTGCACGCCGCCCAATCTTCATGCGGGGATGATCGTCGCCGCCATGCAGGCCGGCAAGCATGTCATCTGCGAAAAGCCGTTCGCCGGCTATTTCGGCCGCGACGGCGACCGGCAGCCGATCGGCAAGCACGTGCCGAAGGCGCTGATGTATGAGCGCGTGCTGGAAGAGATGGGCGCCACGCGTGCCGCGATCGAGCGCACCGGAAAGCTCTTCATGTATGCCGAGGACTGGATCTACGCACCCGCAGTGACCAAGACCGCGGAGATCATCAAGGCGACGAAAGACAAAATCCTGTTCATGAAGGGCGAGGAGAGCCATTCCGGCTCGCATGCGGTCCATGCCGCGCAATGGGCGATGACCGGCGGCGGCTCGCTGATCCGAATGGGCTGCCATCCGCTCTCCGCCGTGCTGTATCTCAAGCAGGTCGAGGCCAAGGCGCGCGGTGAAACCATCCGCGTCGCCAGCGTCAGTGGCGATGTCGGCAATGTCACGGCCGTCCTCAAGCCGGAGGAGCGTACTTACATCAAGGCCAATCCTGTTGACGTCGAGGATTGGGGCACGCTGACCGCGACATTTTCGGACGGCACCAAGGCCACCGTGTTCTCCGGCGACATGATCATGGGCGGCGTGCGCAATCTGATCGAGACCTACACGTCAGGCGGCTCGCTGTTTGCCAATATCACGCCGAACAATCATCTGATGAGCTACCAAACCTCCGAGGAGAAGCTCGCCTCGGTCTACATCACCGAGAAGGTCGACCGCAAAACCGGCTGGCAATATGTCTGCCTCGAGGAGGAGTGGACCCGCGGCTATCTCCAGGAGATCCAGGACTTCATGGAATGCGCCGCGACGGGACGCCAGCCGCTGTCGGACCTGGCGCTGGCATATGAGACGATCAAGGTGAACTACGCGGGCTATTGGGCGGCGGAGGAGGGACGGCGGGTGATGTTGTAGAGCCGCGGTGAACTCACTGACCCAGCCGCAGGCACGCTGCTAATCCTTCTCCCCTTGCGGGAGAAGGTGGCGCGAAGCGCCGGATGAGGGGTTCTATCCGCAAACGCAGCTGCAAGAGGATAGCTCGCGGAGACAACCCCTCACCCGTCTCGCCGCTTCGCGGCGAGCCACCCTCTCCCGCAAGGGAGAGGGACGCACCGTCTGCGCGGCTTGAACCTACGTCCCGTAGGTCGATCCCTTCGGCAGCGGAAACACCGGGTCCCGCGTCCTGATGTTCGTCGGCCACACCACCGAGATGTGCTCGCCGGCATTTTGCATCACGACCGGGGTCGAGCGCTCGTTCTGGCCGGAGAGCGGCGTGCCCGGCGGGAAGAATTTCACGCCATAGCCCTGGATGGTGCCGCCGGCGGGAATGTCGACGTCGAGCGCGGCCTTGCGAATGGCCTCGGGCTCGAAGCTGCCGTACTTCTCCTTGGCGACCGGCAGCACGTTGTTGAGCAGGATCCAGGTCTGGTTGAAACCCATCGAGCAATGCGGCGGCACGTCGGTGGCGCCGGTCTTGGCCTGGTAGCGCGTGACCATGGTCTTGGTCAGATCGCCGATTCCAGGCGCAAGCTTGGCTGGATCGAGCAGTTGCGCGGGCACCGGATCGATGTTGCAGAAATTATCGATGTCGGGGCCGAAGGTCGCGCGCAGCTTGTCGAGCTGGCTGTAGCCGGCGCCCGCGCCGAACAGCATCTTGAACCGAAGGCCGCTCTCGCGGGCCTGACGCAGGAACAGGGTGATGTCGGGGTTGTAGCCGGCATGCGAGATCACATCGACCTTGGCGCGCTTGAGCTTGGTCACAAGCACCGACAGATCAGGGGCGGAAGCCGAATAGCCCTCGCGCATCACGACCTGGATGCCCGCCTGCTTGGCATAGGCCTCGTCCGCCGCCGCGACGCCGACGCCATAAGGGCCGTCCTCGTGAATCAGCGCAACCTTGACGTCCTTCGGGTCCATGCCGAGCTTGCCTTGCGCGTGCTCGGCGACGAAGCCTGCGAAGGCCTGGCCGTACTGATCGGAATGGATCTGCGCGCGAAACACATATTGCAGGTTCTTGTCCTTGAACACGGCGGTCGAGACCGCGGTCGTGATCCAGAGGATCTTCTTCTGCTGCTCGACCTTCGCGGCCATCGGCACCGCATGCGCGCTGGAATAGACGCCGTTGATGATGTCGATCTTCTCCTGGCTGATCAGCCGCTCGGCCTCGTTGATCGCGACGTCGGCCTTGCTCTGCGAGTCCGCCGCGACCGGCACGATCTTGGTCTTGCCGCCGATGCCGCCCTTTTCGTTGACGAGGTCGATGGCGATCTGTGCGCCGACCGACGAGGCGACCGAGCCGCCGGCGGCGAACGGACCGGTGAGGTCGTAGATCAGGCCGATGCGCAAATTCTCGGCTTGCGCCTGGGCGCGTGTCCAATCGAGGCTGAGTGCGGCGGCGGCAGCCGCCGAGCTCTTCAGCAGCTGCCTGCGTGAAGTCGGCATCCTATCCTCCCTCAAAACCGTTTTATGATTTGGTCTTGTTATTCTTTTTCGAATTATGGGGAGCGGGGCGGCGGAAAGTCAACATCACCCAAGGTCGATAGGCGGTGCGCCGCACAACGCATCTGCGAAAGACAAAGAAAAGCCCACCGCTCCCGCGGAGCGATGGGTTCGACGTCAGAGCGGGCCGGTTACTGCGACAGCTTCACGAAGCTCGGAAACTTCAGCTTGCCGTCCGCGATCTTCTCGGGCCAGACCACGACCTGCTTGGAGTCCTGCCACTGGAAGACCAGACCCGAAACGGTCGTCGGACCGGACTTGATGCCGTGGGTAAACTCGTCGTCCTTGCCGTAGAACTGGATGCGGCCGATCGTGCCCTCGTAGTCGGTCTTTTCGAGTTCAGTGACCATCTTGTCGGGATCGGTCGAGCCCGCGCGCTTGATCGCCTCCGTGATGAAGTAGACCTCGTCATAGGCGGTGTAGCCGGTATAGGCCGGCGGCGAGCCGAACTTGGCCTTGAAGGCGGCCGCGAACGGCTTCGTCTTGGAGGTCACGGCGACATCGGGCGTTGCGACCGCCAGCGACGGGACGCCGTCGGCGGCGCCATTGGTGTCCTTCCAGAAGGTCGGGCTCAGCGCCTGCGCGCTGATACCGAACATCGGGATCGGCACCTGCTGGTTCTTCCACTGCACCGTCGGCTGCACGCCGACATGCGAGATGCCGGTGACGATCACGTCCGGCTTCTTGGCCTCGATATTGTTGAAGATCGGCGTGAAGTCGGTGGTATCAGGCGAGAACCGCACGTGCTCGACGACCTTGAGGCCCGCTTTCGGGAGACAAGCCTCGTAGCCGACGTCGAGCGGCTTGGTCCAGGCGGCGTCCTCGCTCATGATCGCGACCGTCTTGAACTTGAGCTTGTCGACCAGGAGATCCTTGGCGGCGTCGCAGACGAGCTGGGCTTGCGCGGCCGAGGTCAGATAGCCGTGGAAGGTGTACTTGTTCTTCTCGTAGTCGTTGTGGATCGCCTTGGTGATCTCGTTCGAGGCCGCGCCGGGCGTGATCAGCGGCATCTTCAGCCGCGCCGCCCAGGGTTCGAGCGCGAGAACGACTTCGCTGATATAGCTTGCGATCACGGCAGAGACCTTGTCCTCGCTCACCGCGCGCTGGAACGCACGCACCGAGTCCGCCGAGGAGCTCTTGTTGTCGTAGGTCACGATCTCGATCTTGCGGCCGAGAATGCCACCCTTGGCGTTGATCTCGTCGGCAGCGATCTGCGCGCCGCCGGGCGTCGCGGCCCCCGCGATCGACTGCACTTCGGCGATGACGCCGATCTTGATCGGGTCGTTCGACTGCGCGTAGGCGGGAGCGGCGAGGCACAGCGCCAGCGCGGAAGCGAGGAGGAAGCTGCTGCTCAAATTCGGGGATGGTCGCATGGTCGTTTTTCCCTTTGCTTGTTTTGTTGTTGGTATGGGCGAATCAGAGAAAATCGGCGCCAGCCTCCGCGGCGAAGCGGCCGGGATCGCCCTCCCAGACGATCCTTGCATGCTCGAGCACATAGACGCGGTCGGCATGTGGAAGCGCGAAGGTCACGTTCTGCTCGCCGAGCAGCACCGTGATCGACGTCGTCTGCCGCAGCCTCGTGAGGGCCTTGGACAAGAGTTCGAGGACGACGGGGGCGAGGCCCAGCGTCGGCTCGTCCAGGATCAGGATCTGCGGCTGCATCATCAGCGCGCGGCCGATCGCAAGCATCTGCTGCTCGCCGCCGGACAGCGTTTGCGCCATCTGGCCCTGACGCTCTTTCAGGATCGGGAACAGCTCGAACAGCCAGGCCAGCTGTGCCGCGCGCTTGTCGTCGGCCAGATGTTGCCCCCCGAGATCGAGGTTTTCCCGCACGCTCATCTCGCCGAACAGCTCGCGCGATTCCGGGCACTGCACGAGGCCGCTGCGGGCGATTTTCGCTGGGCTCGTGCCGCGCAGCTTCTCGCCGTTGCGTACGATCTCACCGGTATAGGGCAGGAAGCCAGAGATGGTGTTGAACAATGTGGTCTTGCCGGCGCCGTTGAGGCCGACGATCGAGACGAACTCGCCCTCGTGGACGTGGATCGAGACGTTCTCCAGCGCCTGCGCCTTGCCGTAGAACACGCTGACATTCTCGACCTGGAGCAGCGGCACCTTGTCCTTGAAGCTGGTCTCGGGCCGCGCATGGGTCTCGATGGCGCCGCCGAGATAGACCCGCCGCACCGTCTCGTTCTTCATGACGTCATCGGCCTTGCCGGTGACGATCTCCTCGCCGAGATACATCGCGAGCACGCGGTCGACCAGCGCCGCGACGCTCTTGACGTTGTGGTCGACCAGCATCACCGCGCGGCCCTCGTCGCGAAAACTGCGGATCAGGTCGGAGAAGATTTCAACCTCGGCCCGCGTCAGCCCCGCAAAGGGCTCGTCCACCAGCACCACCTTCGGATCGCGCGCGATCGCCTTGGCCAGCTCGAGCCGGCGCAGGTCGGCGAAGGGCAGCGTCGGCGGGCGGCGGTTCATCACGTTGCCGAGTCCGACGCGGTCCGCGATCCATTTGGCACGCTCGACCAGCGCCTTGTCCGGAAACAGCATGAACAGGCTGTCCGGCAGCAGCGCGACCATGATGTTCTCCAGCACGGTCTGCCGGTTCAGCGGCCGCGAATGCTGGAACACCATGCCAAAGCCTTTGCGCGCGATCTTGTGCGCGGGAAGGCCGGCAACGTCCTCGCCCTCGAAGATCACCTCGCCTGATGTCGGGCGCTCGATGCCCATCACGCTCTTCATCGCGGTCGACTTGCCCGAGCCGTTCGGCCCGATCAGGCCAAAAATCTCGCCGCTATTGACCTCGAAGCCGAGGTTCTTCACCGCCGTCAACCCGCCGAAGCGCTTGGTCAGGCCGCGGACTTCGAGCACGGCCCTGTTTGAAGTTCGCATATCCATCACGAGCGCGCCTCACGCGAGAGGGCCGCTCCGAGGAAGCCGCCGGGGAAGAACAGCACGACGAGGAGCGCGACCGCCGAGACGATGAAGGTTGCGAGCTCGCCGGTGGGGCGCAGGAATTCGCCGGCGACGATCAGGAAGATCGCGCCCAGCGCCGCACCGAGCACGGTGCGGCGGCCGCCGAGCACGGCCGAGACGATCACGTTGACGCCGACCGCGACGTCGACCACGGTGCCGACCGAGGCGGTGCCGAAATAGAACACCAGCAGCGCGCCTGATAACCCCGAGAAGAACGCGCTGACGATGAAGGCGGCGAGCTTGTGCTTGACGATGTTGAAGCCGAGCGCACCGGCCTGCACCGGGTCCTGGCCGCTGGCTTGCAGCACCAGGCCAACAGGCGATTGCGAGAGGCCATAGAGGATCGCCGCCGAGATCGTCATGAAGCCGAGCGCAATCCAGTAATTGACACCGGCGTTAATGGAGATGACGTCGGGAATGGTCAGGCCGATCTCGCCGCCGGTCAGGTCGGCAAACACCACGATGAAATTCTGCAGCATCAGCACCGCGACCAGCGTGGTCAGGCCGAAATACGGTCCGCGCACCCGCAGCGCCGGCAGCGCCAGCACGAGGCCGGCGATGACGGAGGCGAGCGCACCGAGCACGATGCAAGCGTAAACCGACCAGCCGAACTGGGCATTCAGGATGCCGGCGGTGTAGGCGCCGACGCCGATCAGGAAGGTCGGGCCGAAATTGACCTCGCCGGCGAAGCCGAACAGCAGGTCCCACGCCATCGCGAACACGCCGAAGTAAAAGGCGACGGTGAGCAAGCCGAGCACATAGCCCGAGACATAAAGCGGCAGCGTGGCTGCGATCACCACCAGCGCGAGCGAGATGAAGAACAGGCGGGTCGTAAAGAAGCTGGCCATCTCAGCGCCTCCCCAGAAGGCCCTGGGGCCGTATGTACATCACGAACACGAGCAGCAGCAGCGCCGGAATGGTGCGGTAGGCCGGCGAGACCAGATAGGCCGTGAGCGTTTCGAGATAACCGACCACAAAGGCCGCGATCAGCGAGCCGGAGACGCTGCCGAGGCCGCCGAGCACGACGATCGAGAACGCGCTCGCGGTCAGCGGTCCGACGCTGTAGGAGCTGACGCCGAGGAACATTCCGAGCAGCACGCCGGCGATGCCGGCGAGAATGCCGTAGATCGCCCACACCACGACGTAGATGTTGGTGAGCTCGAGGCCGAGCAGGGTGACGCCGCGTGGGTTCATCGAGGCCGCGAGCACCGCCTTGCCGGTGCGGGTGCGGTTCACCAGGAGCCACAACAGCGCGATGACGAAGCAGCACACGATCGCGGTAAAGATCTCGTTGCTGGGCGTGCGTACGCCGAGGATCTCGACGACGCCCTCGACGATCGGCAATACGGTCTTGGCGTTGTTGGTGAAGAAATAAGCGATCACCTCCTGGATCATGATCCCCCACAGCAGCGTGCCGGTGAGGACGAAGATCTCCTTCTCTTCATTCGGGATGCGACGGGAGTCCTGGATCGGCTTCACCACCGCGAAATAGGTCGCAAAGGATGTGAGGAGGGCGACACCGACCCCGATCAGCGCGCCGGCATAGGTGCCGACATTCAGGATGCTGGCGGCGGCCCAGGCGGCTACCGCTGCGGCCACCATGATGGCCCCATGAGAGAGGTTGAGGACGCCGGACACGCCGAAGATCAGCGTGAAGCCGGTGGCTCCGAGAGCATAGAGAGCGCTGATGGCAAAGCCATCGATCAGAATCTGGAAAGCACGCATCTAAGGTTGGCAATCTGATTTATGAGAGACGATGTTGCTGGGGCAACGTGCGGGGGCCGCATGTGGAAGCTCCCGGGAGCTGGTCCCGGGAGCGTGTCCTGCTAGTTCGAGAGCTTGATGAAGCTCGGGAACTTGATGTCGACCTTGGCGACTTCCTTGGGCCAGACCGCGCTCTGCTTGCCGCCCTGCCATTGCAGCATCAGCCCGGTGATCAGGCCCTTGCCGTATTTGATCGAGTGCGTGAACGGATCGTCCTTGCCGTAGAACTGGACGCGGCCGATCGTACCTTCCCAGTCGGTCGTCTCAAGCGCGGCGACCAGCTTGTCGGCGTCGGTCGAGCCCGCGCGCTTCACCGCGTCGGCGATGTAGTAGACCTCGTCATAGGCGGTGTAGCCGGCATACGAGGGATAATTGCCGAACTTCTTCTTGAAGGCTTCGGCGAACGGCACCGATTTGGGCGTCACCGCGACGCCCGGGCCGGAGACGCCCTGGTAGAGCACGCCTTCGGCCGCCTGATTGGTGTCCTTGCCAAAAGTCTCGTTGGTGGCCTGCGAGGCGATGCCGAACATCGGGATCGGCACCTGCTGGTTCTTCCACTGCACCGTCGGCTGCACGCCGACGTGGGAGATGCCGGTGATGATCACGTCGGGCTTGGAGCCTTCGATCTTGTTGAAGATTGGCGTGAAGTCGGTGGTATCGGGCGAGAAGCGGATGTGGTCGAGCACCTTCAGCCCGATCTTGGGCAGGCATTCCTCGTAGCCGATGTCGAGCGGCTTGGTCCAGGCGGCGTCCTCGCTCATGATGACGGCGGTCTTCATGTGCATCTTGTCGACCAGCAGGTCCTTGGCGCCGTCGCAGACCGAGAGCGCCAGCGCGGCGGAGGTCAGATAGCCGTGGAAGGTGTACTTGTTCTTCTCGTAGTCGGCATGCACGCTCTTGCTGATTTCGTTGGAGGCTGCACCGGGCGTGACGAACGGCGTCTTCAGCCGCGAGGCCCAGGGCTCCAGTGCCAGCACGACTTCGCTGATGTAGCTGGCGATGACCGCGTTGACTTTGTCCTCGTTTACCGCGCGCTGGAATGCGCGCACCGAATCTGCCGAGGACGAGTGATTGTCGTAAGAGACGATCTCGATCTTGCGGCCGTCGACGCCGCCATTGGCGTTGATCTCGTCGGCGGCGAGCTGTGCCGCCTGGGGGATGGAGGCGCCGGCAATCGCCTGCGCTTCCGCGATCACACCGATCTTGATCGGGTCGGCCGCAAGTGCCGCGCCTGACGTCATCAACACAGCGGCCGCGGCGGTACCGAGTGTTATCCGCAACGCAACAGAGAGCGGTTTCTTCATCTTGTTCTCTCCCTTAACAGGCCTCTTATGAGCCATTATGCGCGCGACTATACCGGCGGAGACATTCTCGGCAAGTGAAACCGCGTCCAGGATTGTGAGGCACGGACTAAAGTCTAGCGCTGCGCAAATAGCGGGCAGGAAAGCTGTCGGACCCGTTTCACGCGCAGGCATGCAGATTTCGTCGGTAGGCATGCGCAGCTATCGCAGGCGCACAGCAACCCGATCGCTGAATGGCGATGCCGTCGCGTCGGCTCAGCGCGCTTGCAGCAGCGACGGATCGAGCGGCGCGAGGCGGGCCGGATCGAATGCTGAGATGTCGACGTTGCGTGTCGCACCCTCCGCGATCAGTTGCGCCATGGCCTCGCCCGTGGCGGGCGCATTCAGGATGCCCCACACATTGTGCCCGGTCGCAACGTACAGACCTTCACTTTGCGGCACCTTGCCGATCAGCGGCAGGCCATCCTGTGTCACCGGCCGGAAGCAGGCTTGCCGCGCAATGATCCTCTCGGATCGGAACCGTGGCGACAGCCGCTCGGACATGGTTTGCAGGCGCGCGATCGCGTCGTGGTCCGGCGTCACGGCAGCCGGATCGAGCGGCAGCGGCGCGATGTCGGAGAGAGCGGTGATATGCGTGCTGCCGTCGGCGCGAGGAAAGACCTCGATCGATACGGCACTGCCATTCTCTTCAGACTCCAGGAACAGCGCATCGGTCGGCGCATCCGTGCCGGTGTCGTACACGATGCTCGGGCTGCGCTGGCCGTAGACGGCGGGCAGGCTCATCCATTGCGCGGCGAGCAGCGACCATGGTCCCATCGCGATCACGATGGCGTCCGCCTCGACGATGCGGCCGTCGACCTCGACGCCTGTCGCGGTCGTGCCATCTGCATCACGCATGATGCCGGTCACCTGGCCGGGACGAAACTCGGCGCCTTCCGCGAGCGCCGCGTTCATCACGGCTGAGGTGAATTTCTTGGGGTGAACGATCGCAGTGGACTCCATCGTGCCGATGCGCTGCGCGATGATGACGCCGTTGCTGAGCCAGCCGAGCGCGGACGGTGCATCCCGGCGCGGATGGCCATCGGCGGCAACGAAGCCGCTATAAGCGCTCATCGGGCGATAGCCCCAATCGCCTGCGATCTCGTCCGGCAGTTGCGCATGGATCGCGAAGCTCCGTCGCGCCAGCGCATCGAGCGGCGAGCCCTCGCACCAGTCGCGTGCGAGGAAGCCGCCCGCCTTGCCTGACGCCGCGGCCGCGACGTCCGCCCGCTCCACGACGACGACGTCGATGCCGCGGCGGCGGAGAAACCAGGCGGTGCAGGCGCCGATCACGCCGCCGCCGCAGATCACAACGCGCATGAATGCTCTCTTACACAATGAAATCCTTCGCATGGAGATCCGCGGTATGGACCCCTTGCAGCGTGATCGTATCGGTCGCCGTCAGGTGGATCACCGCATTTCCTGTGCTGTCATCGCTGATCAGGCTTTTTAGCGCCGCCCAGTCTGCGAAGCCGTAATCGTGCAAATTGATCACATCGTGCTCGCGCGCCGTGCTGCCGACAGCCTTGTTGCCCTGGTCGAAATCGTTGATCACGTCCAGGCCTGAACCTTTGTTGAAGACGAATCTGTCGTCGTTCGGTCCGCCCCAGAGCTCGTCATTTCCGCGACCGCCATTCAGCATGTCCTTGCCGCCCGTGATCGAGCCGGCCGTGAACGGAGCGTAGGTCTGTGCATCGCCATACAGCAGATCGTCGCGGCTGCTGCCGAGGAGGATATCATCTCCGCCGCGCGCATTGCCTGACATGTTCGAGGCATCCCCGACGAGCACGATGGACGTGGAGTCCGGGTTGCCGTCGACGGTAGCGATCAGGATATCGTTGCCGCCACGGGTATCGTCGCTCATGTAGCCGGCGTCTCCGACCAGAGACGCGCCCCCGGAATGGGCGGCGGCACCGACGGTGTAGATGAGGATGTCGTTGCCGCCGCGCGCATCGCCGCTCATGGAGACGAGGGCGTCGCCCGATATCGAAGCGCCGCCGTCACTGCCGACCTGGGTCACGCTGAGGATATCATTGCCGCCGCGCGCATGATCGCTCATGGAACTACCGGAGTCTCCGCTGAACGTGCCGGACGCTCTGTTTCCCATCGATGCAACGACGACATCATTGCCGCCCCTCGTGTCGGCCGACATGGCGGTTTCGGCGTCGCCAAAAACACCGAGGGTCGCGTAGATCGATGTCGATGCATCGACATGAAGTACATCGTTGCCGCCATGGGCGTCGCCGGACACCGCCTGCGCATCGCCGTCCAGGAACACGTAGTCCCCGAAGCCTGTGACGGTCGCAGCGAGCTGGTCGTTTCCGCCGTGAGAATGTCCTTGCAGGGTCTGGTCGTCCCCAACGAATATCAGGACCGCGTTGCTCCCATCGACGGTCGCGATCATCTTGTCGCTGCCGCCGCGGCCGTCGTTCGGCAGGCCCGGGTCCCCGAACTCAGTGACAAATTGCTGGTCCCCAACGCTGACGATGATGGTGTCGTTTGGCATACGGCGCATCGCGCAACTCCCGGTTCAAGTCGGACGCGAGAACGAAGAGCATCATGCCTTCGCACCGCGCTGCGGCTTTGCCGCGCGATTCAATCTTCGTTGGATTGATGGCGGAGATTTGCTCGGGGCGTAGCTTGATTGCGATCAGGGAACCGCGGGCGCCGGCGGTCCACGCCGACGCCCGTGCTTGCGATCGCGCGCGCGGGCTCAGCCCGGGCCTGCGCCTTGCGTGGCGGTATACACCGCGTAGAGCGATTGGCTCGCGGCCATGAACAGGCGATTGCGCTTGGGGCCGCCGAAGCAGATGTTGCCGCACACTTCGGGCAGCCGGATGCGGCCGAGGAGCTTGCCCTCCGGCGACCACGTCGTCACGCCGCTGTAGCCGACGGCGCGGCCGGCATTGCTGGAGGCCCAGACGTTGCCGTTGACGTCGCAGCGCACGCCGTCCGGCCCGCACTTCACACCGTCGATCACGCACTCGCTGAACCGCTTCTGGTTCGACAGCTTGTTGTCGCCGCCGACGTCGAAGACGAAAATCTCATCCTTGCCGCCGGGACCGGTGTCGCCGGGTCCCTTGCCGGTTGATACGACGTAGAGCTTCTTGAAGTCCGGCGAGAAGCACAGCCCGTTCGGGTCGGGCACCTGCTCCTCCGTGACGACGAGATCGACGCGGCCGCTAGGGTCGATGCGATAGCAATTGGTCGGCAGCTCGCGCTTGCCCGGCGCGAAGCCGGCGGGCTGGCCAATTCGCGGATTGAGCTTGCCGCCGGAATTGCTCGGACCGCTCGGGGCGTCGGGCTCACCTTCGTAGAGCTGGCCGCCATAGGGCGGATCGGTAAACCAGTAGCTGCCGTCAGGATGCGCGACGACGTCGTTCGGCGAGTTCAGCTTCTTGCCGTTGTAATTATCGCAAAGCACGGTCGCGGTGCCGTCATGTTCATAGCGCGTCACCCGCCGGGTCAAATGTTCGCAGGAGAGTTGACGGCCCTGGAAGTCGAACGAGTTGCCGTTGGAGTTGTTGGACGGCGAGCGGAACACGCTGACGCGACCGTCGTCTTCGCTCCAGCGCATCTGCCTGTTGTTGGGAATGTCGCTCCAGAGCAGATAGCGGCCCTGTGCACTCCACGCCGGGCCTTCAGCCCACAGCAGGCCCGTATAGAGACGCTTGATCGCCGTGTTAGGCTGCGCGAGATCGTTGAAGGACGGATCGACCGCGATCACGTCGGGGTCCCAGAAATAGGTGGTCGGCGCGCCGTGGGGACCGAAATCGCGTGGCGGGGTGGTGATCGTCGTCGGCGGCGCGGCAGGTCCGGTCTGGGCCAGCGCGGAGCCGGCGCCGGCAAGAGTGGCGGCGCCGAGCGCAAGTCCCTGAACGAGCGTTCGTCGTGAAAGCGCAGCATCCTGGTCACGCTGCTTTTGGCGTGTCATCGCATCCTCCCGGTCATGTTCGGCTAGCCGGTTGATCCGGCCGAGCAGGGCAAGGTTAGTCCGGTCCGATGACGGTTGCGAGGGGGAGGTACGCATCCTCAGCGAGAGCGGGGCGGCAAAAGCGCTGCAACGTCGAACATGGAAACGACAAATTCATCCGGCGTGACGGGGTTTACCGGAATTGCGTTCAGGGCATCGCCGAGCTGTGGAGCATGTCAAGCCTTGACCTCCTGCGCGATGCTGGCAGAACGTCATCCGGGGCGTAAGACGGAGTTTACTGTGGTCGCTGTCGTCGTACTCGTTTTGCTGCTCGGGATTGCATTTGCGGCCGGCTATTTCACCCGCGACTACGTCTCCCGCAAAAGGCGAGCCGAGGCGCGCCGCTGGCGTGAGTACAGCGAGCCGGATTGGCTCAGTGCCAACGCACCGGCCAACACGAACGATATCGCGATCGCTGGCAAGGCTACGCCGGTTGCCACCAGCGAGCTCGGTCAGATGCTGAACCGCTGGGAGAGCAGGGCTCGGGCTCGCCGTACGGCATAGCTCGACGGTCTCGCCTGGCTCCAATCGGCCAGACACACCGGCACCGGTCCTTCCACGCATCCGGCGGGGCGATCATGTCAGCCCTTCTGTCCATCTTTTGGCGTTGCAGTTGCGGCCATTTCTCGTCTAGAAACGGCGCATCGAGCCTCCCGGCAACCAACCGTCAACGGTTTTGACCGAGGATTTGAAGGCTCAAAGGGTCTGGCAATGCTGATTCGCGGCCAAATTGATGGGATTTCGGGGGAGGTGGCTCTGGCCGCCGCCACGATCCCGGCTGCGCTGCTGCCCACCCTCCTGATTGGCGGGCTTCTTCTTACCTGCCCCTGAGGGCCGGCTGGGCGCCATGCGCCTGGGCGCTCAGGGGTTGGTCGAGATCACCGGACACCTCAAGCGCCCAGAAGACTGACGGCGCAAAAGCTCAAAAGGAATTTTCGAAATGGCCTCCGTGAACAAGTCCGAGAAGGACCGCGTCATCATTTTCGACACCACCCTGCGCGACGGCGAGCAGTGCCCCGGCGCCACCATGACCTTCGAGGAGAAGCTCGAGGTCGCCGAGATGCTGGATGATATGGGCGTCGACGTCATCGAGGCCGGCTTCCCCATTACCTCGGAAGGCGACTTCCAGGCGGTCAGCGAGATCGCCCGCCGCTCCAAGAACGCCGTCATCGCCGGTCTGTCGCGCGCCCATCCGGCCGACATCGACCGCTGCGCAGAGGCGGTGAAATTCGCCAAGCGTGGCCGCGTCCACACCGTGATCGCGACTTCGCCGCTGCATATGCGGGTGAAGCTGAACAAGACTCCGGAGCAGGTGCTCGAGACCTCGGTTGCCATGGTCGCGCGCGCCCGCAACCAGATCGATGACGTCGAATGGTCGGCCGAAGACGGCACCCGCAGCGAGATGGACTATCTGTGCCGCATCGTCGAAGCCGTCATCAAGGCCGGCGCCACCACGGTGAACATTCCGGACACTGTCGGCTACACCACGCCCGACGAATACACCCAGTTCATGAAGACGCTGATCGAGCGCGTGCCGAACTCGGACAAGGCGGTGTTCTCCGTGCATTGCCATAATGATCTCGGCATGGCGGTGGCGAACTCGCTGGCCGGCGTCATCGGCGGCGCTCGCCAGGTCGAGTGCACCATCAACGGCATCGGCGAGCGTGCCGGCAACGCCGCGCTGGAAGAGATCGTGATGGCGATCAACGTCCGCAACGACAAATTCCCGTTCTGGAACAAGATCGACACCACGCAGCTGACCCGCGCCTCCAAGGTGGTGTCGGCGGCGACCTCGTTCCCGGTGCAGTACAACAAGGCGATCGTCGGCCGCAACGCGTTCGCGCATGAGAGCGGCATCCATCAGGACGGCGTGCTGAAGGACGCTTCGACCTACGAGATCATGCGGCCCGAGATGGTCGGCCTCAAGCAGTCCTCGCTGGTGCTGGGCAAGCATTCCGGCCGCCACGCCTTCGTGCACAAGCTGGAGGAGATGGGCTACAAGCTCGGGCCGAACCAGCTGGAAGATGCGTTCACGCGGATGAAGGCGCTGGCCGACCGCAAGAAGGACATCTACGACGAGGACATCGAGGCGCTGGTCGACGAGGAGATGGCGGCTTCGCACGACCGCATCAAGCTGACCTCGCTGACCGTGATCGCCGGCACCCATGGCCCGCAGCGCGCGACCATGAAGCTCGACGTCGACGGCCAGATCAAGATCGAGGAGGCTGAGGGCAACGGTCCGGTCGACGCGGTGTTCAACTGCATCAAGCGCCTGGTGCCGCACGAAGCCAAGCTCGAGCTGTACCAGGTCCACGCAGTGACCCAGGGCACCGACGCGCAAGCCGAAGTCTCGGTGCGGCTGTCGCAAGAGGGACGTGCGATGACCGCGCGCGCGGCGGATCCGGATACGCTGGTGGCCTCGGCAAAGGCCTATCTCGGCGCGCTGAACAAGATCGTCATGAAACGCCAGCGCGACACCGTGACGACCGCGGCGGCGAGCTGACGAACGAAGTTCGTCATTCCGGGGCTCGCGAAGCGAGATCCCGGAATCTCGAGATTCCGGGTTAGGTCCTAACGGACCTCCCCGGAATGACTCTGCATGTGGCGGCGAATAGCTGCCCTGCTAAGGGCCAATAGCGGCTCCGCCTTCCAGCCGCTATTGATGCAACCGGTATAGGATCGGCCGCCCGCGCGCCGGGTGGCCCAAACAACAACAGGGAGAGATTATGCGCACCTTCGCGATCGCTGCGTCCATGGCGGTCCTGGCACTTGGCTTGACCGGGCCGGCGTCGGCCCAAGCGCCTATCATCATCAAGTTCAGCCACGTGGTGGCCACCGACACGCCGAAGGGCAAGGCGTCGGAGAAATTCAAGGAGCTCGCCGAGAAGTATACCGGCGGCAAGGTCAAGGTTGAGATCTACCCGAACTCGACGCTCTACAAGGACAAGGAAGAGCTCGAGGCGCTCCAACTCGGCAGCGTGCAGATGCTGGCGCCGTCCAACTCCAAGTTCGGCCCGCTCGGCATCCGCGAGTTCGAGGTATTCGATCTGCCCTACATCCTCCCCGATCTGAAGACGCTGCGGAAGGTGACGGAAGGTCCGCTCGGTGCCAGGTTGCTCAAGCTGCTCGAACCGAAGGGTATCACCGGCCTTGCCTATTGGGACAACGGCTTCAAGGAGATGAGCGCCAACAAGAAGCTGGTGACGCCGGCCGACTATCAGGGCGTCAAGTTCCGCATCCAGTCCTCGCGCGTGCTCCAGGCCCAGTTCAAGGCGCTCGGCTCGCTGCCGCAGGTGATGGCGTTCGGCGAAGTCTACCAGGCGCTCCAGACCGGCGTCGTCGACGGGCAGGAGAACACCTGGTCGAACATCTATACCCAGAAGATGCATGAGGTGCAGAAGTACATCACCGAGAGCAATCACGGCTACATCGGCTACGTCGTGATCGTGAACAAGAAGTTCTGGGACGATCTGCCGGCCGACATCCGCGACCAGCTGACGAAGGCGATGAAGGAAGCGACCGACTTCAACAATACGCAGTCGCAGAAGGAGAACGAGGACGCGCTCGCCGAGATCAGGAAGAGCGGCAAGAGCGAGATCATCAAGCTCACGCCGGAGCAGGATGAGGCGATGCGTAAGGCCATGGAGCCGGTCTACAAGGACGCCGCAGGCCGCATCGGCCAACCGTTGATCGACGAGTTCCAGAAGGAAGCGAAGAGCACGACGAACTGATTTGAACGGACCATGAATGGGGCTTCCGTGCCGGGCGCGGAAGCCCCTTTTGTTGCGAATGATTTCCGATTGCGACTGAACTAAAATTCAGGAGCGTTACATCTTCGAAAGAACGCGCTCCCTGTCCAAGTTGTAAGTTGCGCGTAAGCCGCGCTGCGCCCATCCTCATGGCATCCTTCCAGAGGAGAGTTCGCATGAGGAAATTCACCATCGCCGCCATCGCCGTGCTCAGCATCGCCGGCTCGGGCGCGGTCTATGCCCACTATCATCGCCCGTGGATGCACGAGCACATGCGCCACATCCGCATGAACCCGGAAGACCGCGCCGCCATGGTCGACGCGCGGATCGCCGCCGTCCATGCCGGGCTGAAGCTCAACGCCGATCAGGAGAAGCTGTGGCCGCCGGTCGAGGCCGCCGTGCGCGACTTCGCCAAGCTGCGCATGGACCGCGCGAATGCGCGGATGAATGCCGGTCCCGGCGATGCCGGCAAGGACGCCAATAAGGACGCCAACAAGGATGCCGACAGGCCGGAAGATCCGGTCGCCCGCCTGCGCCAGCGCGCCGAGGACATGGGGGCGACGTCGGCGGCCCTGAAGAAGATCGCCGATGCCGCCGATCCGCTCTACAAGACTCTGGACGAGGGCCAGAAGCGGCGCCTCGCCGTGCTGACCCGCCACCGCGGCCCGTTCGGAGGCGGCGAAGACGGCCCGCGCCGCCACTTCATGGAGCGTGGCATGGACCGCATGATGGAGCGCGGTATGGACCACTTCCACCGTGACCGTTTCGACCGCGACGGCGGCCCGGACGGGGACCGCGAGGGCCGGCTCTGAGCCTGCAAGGGTGGCCCCGCTCAACCCTGGCGAAGCCGCTGGAATCCAGCGGCTTTTCGCTTTTTTGGGGGATGTGGGCACGCCCTTGGCATACCCTTGTCATAGCCTTGGAAAACTTACGTGCCATCGCTTGCCAGACCCGGATCGCTTTGCTAAACGACCGGCCTCGCAAGGCTTTAACCGCCTTTCGGGCGCATAGCTCAGTTGGTAGAGCAGCTGACTCTTAATCAGCGGGTCCCAGGTTCGAGCCCTGGTGCGCCCACCACTCTAAGATATTGGCCCGCAAGGGCTTTTTTAAATTCCTCCGCAGAACAAGCCGGGTCTCGTGCGACGCTTTTGATGGTCGCGCGCCGTGCGACGAGTCGGATAATTAGGACCGAAGCCCCTCCACCTGTAACACGAAATCTACCGGTCTGCGTTCAGCTCTTCATACCTTCCTTCAGCACCTGCAATTCAAGCCTATCGATACCGAAATCGGCGCGAGCCGCATTGCGGGCGCGGCAGTGCTTCACGATGGTCTGCGCGCTTCGGTATGAATGTCCAGTAGAAGGCGCGGAGCTTCGGTTTGCACCTGAAGCGAAGGTCGGTATCGGCTGTTGCGCCTCCCCGATGTGAATCTATCGGGGGCGCTTCGCGACGCTCCCCGGTCCGGTGGTCCGCCGAGGCTTCGGCCCATTTTTCCTGCCACAGGTCAAACAGTGGGTTTTGCTCTACCTACGAACCTCGAGAATGCCATATCCATTAATGAGGGCAAACCTACAATTTTGTACGTTCGCGCGCTTAAGGACGTTGCCGGCGAGTCTCTTTCCGGCGGAGACCCTCGTCAGCTTCTTCAGGTCGAGGCGACATCGGCAAAAACGACGGCTATTTTGTTGAGCCTATATGGCCAAATTGGCGAGAGCACATTAGTGACCTCAACCATTTCCGTGAATCGGCGCCAAGCCGTTGCCTGTAGAATAAGGGCGAGCACCGGCGTCGGAAACCAGCGCCGATCAACGATTTGCTTCTCAGCTCAGCTCAACGCGTGAGCGGCCAATCCGTAGACCCACGGCTCGTTTTCCTTTCGGTTCAGGAATCGCCGTCCCTTGGACATGGTTGTGACCGTCTCGCTTATAGCGAGGCGGCTCTGCTGAAGATAATCAGCAAATAGGCCCGTCTGCTCCCGAGTATCGACGCGGGCGAAACGGCCGGTGAGATCCTTAAGATGCACGGCCGTGAGATGGATCGCGTCATAATCATTGCT
The DNA here is from genome assembly GCF_040548425.1 of Bradyrhizobium sp. i1.15.2. Taxonomy (NCBI): domain Bacteria; kingdom Pseudomonadati; phylum Pseudomonadota; class Alphaproteobacteria; order Hyphomicrobiales; family Nitrobacteraceae; genus Bradyrhizobium; species Bradyrhizobium sp. i1.15.2. The sequence goes on from NZ_JBEPRQ010000009.1 coordinate 186,282, forward strand.
GGCGACAATGGGACCGATCACGTGACCACGCCCGAACTCGCGCTTCATGGAGTAGCCGACTGTCTTGCCGTCGCGGCGCAGTACACAGATTGACGCACCTTCCGAAAGCAGAGCAAGCAGCTCCCGGCGGCTCGTGCCGAACGCACGCTCATCCAGCGCTGCAATCTCATTGAGTGTTTCGGCTGACGCCGATCTCAATTCGCCATCCAGAACTGATATCGGTGGAAGGGGTGATACGACCTCTCCCTGCCACTGATACACGACCGCTTCCTTGGTGAAGCCCAGCGACAGATAAAGATGATAGGCAGCATCGGTCGAGTTCAGGGTAAGATTCCGATCCCCACACCGTTCGAATACCTGTTCCATAAGCCATCGGCCGGTACCTTGTGCTTGGGTGCGCGGCGATGTGAGTACCAGGCCGATGGTGGCGAATTCGCGTCCGTGCGGGAACCACATTGCGCTTCCGAAAACGCGCCCGATGCCGTCAACAGCGACGATGCCTTGACCGGCGCGGCGCAGGAAATCCCAGTCCTTTGGCCGATGCGGCCAGCCGACCGCAATCGAGAGCGCGTGGAGCAGCTTCACATCAACGTCTCGAATGTCGCGCGCGACCAATTCGAAGGACTTCAGGCGTACGGATCGTCCCATCTCAGTTCATTCCTTCGCGGAATGCCAAAGTCTATGGCTTGGCGTGCTTTATGAACCTGCTGCCCAGTTGCGACAGCAAACGTGTTTGCCGCAGCATTGCACGGAAGGCCAGCAGGTTTCACCTGTTTTGGTACAAGTGTTCGAAATGTTCGGCATATAGCGCACCGAGATTCGGCAGAGAAAGCTTCTGCTTGCCGCTAGGCTGTAGATGTCCGGCGAGGTCGCTGCGCGCCAACAAGTCATTGAGCATCTCGCCGCGTGACACGAAGGGTCCCTCGATGGGGTTTCTTTTCAATTCCGATGCCGCTCGGGGCGCAATATTCCGCCAGATATTTGCGCGCGAGCTCCCCGATCTGGAATTCTACCAGGGGAGGAAAAGCATCGACCCGGAAAAGGTGCGGTATCTGCTGACCTGGAAAGTGCCGGACGACGTCTCGCGTTATCGCAATTTGGAGGTGCTCTTTTCCATCGGTGCCGGAGTCGACCAGTTCGTGCCCGAGATCATACCCGACCATGTGATGCTGGTGCGTATGGTCGAGGATGGCATCATACGCATGATGCAGGAATACGTCGTGCTCGGCGTGCTGGCGCTCCATCGCGAGATGCTCGCATATCGGGAGCAGCAGAGAAGGGGCAGGTGGCAAGATCTTGTCACCCCACAGGCGACCGAACGCCGCGTGGGTTTCCTGGGCGTTGGGATGCTGGCGCAAGCGGCAATCGATCGCCTCAAGCCCTTTGGATTTCCCCTTGCCGCATGGAGCCGCAGCAAAAATGTGGTCGAGGGCGTCACCTGCTTTCATGGCGACGATCAGCTGGGCAGTTTCCTGAGAGGAACGGATATTCTCGTCTGTCTTCTGCCCCTGACGGAGCAAACCCGCGGCCTCCTGAACTCAAAACTCTTCTCGTTTTTGCCGATGGGAGCGCGACTGCTGCATGTCGGCCGCGGCCCGCAGCTCGACCAGGCCGCACTCATCGAGGCGCTCGACGGCGGCCGCCTTGCAGCAGCTATGCTCGATGTCACCGACCCCGAGCCGCTGCCGGAAGGCCATGCGCTCTGGTCGCACCCGAAGGTGATGATAACTCCGCACATCGCATCCGTGACGCAACCGCATTCGGCGGCACAATCCGTCGTAGAAAACATCCGGCGCCACCGCGCTGGAAAAAATCCGATCGGGCTTGTCGATCGAACACTCGGCTATTAACCAAGGATGATGTCATGTCCCTTCTGATTTCTATCGATCCCGATCCGGACTTCGCACCAAAGAACGCCTTGCCTGTTCCGGAACGGCTCATTTCGGGCAATCCATCCTTCAAGACCTGGGCGCAGGACGCCTCCAAAGCCGAGAAGGTGCTGACCGGCGTCTGGGAAGCAACGCCCGGCGAGACCCATTCCATTAAGGGCACCACTTACGAGTTCTGCCACATCATCTCGGGTCTCATCGAAATTGAGGAAAAGGGTGGTGAGACGAAGACTTACCGCGCCGGCGACAGCTTTGTGATGAAGCCGGGCTTTGTCGGCATCTGGCGCACGATCGAGACCGTGCGAAAGATCTACGTCTGCGCTTATGACTGAGCACAAAGCTCGAAGTGCGCTCCTAATATAGGCGCGCTGCCAGAATAATCGGCTTTTCGAGTCGCGTCTTATGCGATTCAACGCCGCCAGGCGCTTAATTCTCGATGAAAAATGCGGCGTTCGATCCTGTATTGCTCGGATGAGAAGATTCGATCTCACCGATGGCAAATCCAACAGCGTGCTTGTCGAACTCACGTCGAGCAGACTCGCTCGTGGACAAGGAACATGAGCCGATTACGCATCGCTGTGATGGCGGGGTTGGCCCCGAAGGGAAAAGAAGATGATCGCATTGAAGGACAAGGATCTGTTTCGCCAGCAGGCGTTGATCGGCGGCAACTGGCGGGATGCGAACGCGAAATCGACCGTTGATGTCATCGATCCTGCCAGCCAGAACGTCCTTGGCACTATCCCCGACATGGGGCGTGACGAGACTGCGGCTGCAATCAACGCTGCGGCTGATGCGTTCAAACGTTGGAAGAAGACTACTCACGCAGAACGCGCGGCACTTTTGGAGCGTTGGTATGAGCTCATGCGGCAGCATGAGCAGGATCTGGCGCTCTTGCTGACTTTGGAACAGGGCAAACCGCTTGCTGAATCGCTCGGAGAAATCCGCTATGGGGCATCCTTCGTAAAATGGTTTGCGGAAGAGGCTCGCCGGATCAACGGATCGACCATCCCGTCACCTACTGCCGATCGCCGCATTCTGGTGCTGAAAGAGCCGGTCGGCGTCTGCGGGATTATCACGCCCTGGAACTTTCCCAGCGCCATGATCACGCGCAAGGTGGCACCTGCGCTTGCTGCGGGCTGCACCGTGGTCATCAAGCCATCTGAATTTACGCCGTTTTCGGCACTCGCGATCGGCGTACTTGCGGAGCAGGCAGGGATCCCGGCGGGCGTCATTAATATAGTGACTGGCATGCCCGCGGAAATCGGCCAGGAATTGATGGCCAATGAAACTGTTCGCAAGATCTCGTTTACCGGGTCGACTCGCGTCGGCGCATTGCTGATGAAAGGCGCCGCCGACAACATCAAGAAGCTCAGCCTCGAGCTCGGCGGCAACGCGCCGTTCATCGTCTTTGATGATGCCGATCTCGACCGGGCCGTTGAGGGCGCGATTGCGTCGAAGTTTCGTAATGGTGGACAGACCTGCGTTTGCTGCAATCGCATTTTGGTACAATCGGGCATTTACGATGCCTTTGCAGAAAAGCTGGCCAGACGGGTTGCGAAAATGAAGGTCGGGGCCGGCACCGAAGAAGGCGTCGAAATCGGACCAATGATCAATGGCGCGGCGATAGAAAAGATCAAGCGGCACATCACAGACGCTCTGGACAAGGGCGCGAGGATCATCTCGCAGAGCGAATATATGCCGGAAGGTAGGCAATATGCCCGCCCCGTCGTGCTCGGTGAGGCAACGGCTGACATGCTCTTGGCCTCAGAAGAGACGTTCGGACCAGTCGCGCCGCTTTTCCGCTTCAAGACGGAGGACGAAGCGATCGCGATCGCGAACGGCACGCCCTTCGGTCTTGCCGCCTATTTCTATACGGAAAGCCTCAAGCGCTCATGGCGCGTTGCCGAGGCGCTGGAATTCGGCATGGTAGGCCTGAACACCGGCCTGATCTCGACCGAGGTCGCGCCTTTCGGCGGCGTAAAACAATCGGGGCTGGGGCGCGAAGGATCCCAGCTCGGGATAGATGAATATCTCGAGATCAAAACGCTTCATGTCGGCGGATTGGAATAAGGGGACGATTCCTGGTTTCAGGAGAGGAATCGAAGGGTTCTTCGATTTTGCGGCGGACCGCGTCCGCGCGATAAACAGCATGATGCCTCAACAGCGAAGTAACACAATTCTGTCGGATGAGTAGTTCAAACACAGAAAAAGGGGGCGGTTGAACCGCCCCCTTTATTCATCACGCAACAGTCTCTACTGAAATTTTCGAAGGTCTACGTGCCGCGAAAGAGCCCGAAAAGGATACGCCTTCACGCGCTTCTTCGAAGGGGCTCCAAGCCGACTGCGGCGGCGAGCCCGCCGATGTCCGCGACCTCAGTGTATTCATAGAAGGGGTTCGCGGGCTCGTGACCGCGGTTCACCCACACCTTGCTCTTGATGCCCAGGTCGTAGGCCGTCATCAGGTCGTACCGGAAGGACGAGGAGACGTGGGTAATATCTTCCGGGCCGCAGCCCAGCTTGTCGAGCATGTACTCGAAGCCCTTCATGTGCGGCTTGTAGGCGCCGGTCTCCTCGGCCGTGATGATCATGTGGAAGGGCGCGCCGAGCTTTTCGACGTTCGACATGATGAGGTTCTTCATGGAGTTCGACAGGATCACCAGCGGTAACTCCGTGGCGACTTTGGCCAGACCGGCCGGGACGTCGGGATGTGGACCCCATGTGTGGATCTCTTCATTGATGCGCTGGGCATCCTCCGGCCGAAATACGACACCGTTGCGCTTGCACGCGCGCTCTACCGAATTATGCACGACCTCGAAGTATGACTTCCACGCGCCAAGAACCTCGTCCAGGCGATAGGCAGCGAAATCCTTGATGAAACTTGCCATCGTCGTGGCAGAAAGCCGGGAGCCGTAGACTCGCCTTGCCGCACCGGCCATGTCGAAATTCGTCAGCGTGCCATAGCAATCGAAAGTGATATATTTCGGTCGGAACTTGGTCATGACGTGGAATCCTCCAATCTTCTCGGCACCGCGCGCCGGTACGACAAGCATCATAAGGAGCATCTCGTAAGATAAAGCGCCGCTTTCGCTGAAGCCGGAAGCAGATTGTGTCGTACCGGATCGAAGCTTTGGCAGAGAGTTGCGCCAAGCAACCGCTCGCGTTGAGCAGCACCGTCATGCGCCGGGCCTGCTCCGGCATAAGCTGCGGCATCGATCACCAACGAAAGTCAAAACTCCTGCGATCCGGGCGCGGCTTGGGAGGAACTGCCGTCCTGGATATCCTAATCTGCCTTCGGGTTGATATGGAGGACGACATGTTGAGCAATTCGCTGATCGAGCTGGATCGTGCGCATCTGGTTCACCCGGTCTCATCCTATCGCACTCACGAGGCCTTGGGTGTGCGGGTGTTAAGATCGGCGAAGGGCGCGACGCTGACCGACGTCTCGGGCCATCAATTGCTCGACGGCTTCGCCGGCCTGTGGTGTGTCAATGCCGGGTACGGACAAGACAGCATCGTTGATGCAGCCACGAGACAACTGCGCGAACTGCCCTATGCGACGGGCTATTTCGGGTTGGGCTCCGATCCAGCCATCCGGCTGGCCGCCAGGTTGGCCGAATTAGCGCCTGGCGATTTGAACCATGTTTACTTCACGCTGGGTGGCTCCGATGCCGTCGACAGCACGATCCGATTTATTCGGTACTATTATCATGCCAAGGGTACGCCGCAGAAGGATCAGTTCATTTCCGTCGAGCATGGCTACCATGGATCGTCGACGGCAGGGTCCGGCTTGACCGCGATCCCCTCCTTTCATGCGGGCTTTGGGGTACCTTATAGCTGGCAGCACAAAATTCCGTCGCACTATGCCTATCGTAATCCTGTCGGTTCCCATCCTCAGGCTATCATTGCTGCGTCGGTTGCGGCCCTGCGAGCCAAGATCGCCGAACTGGGCGCAGACCGCGTTGCGGCTTTTTACGTCGAGCCAATTCAGGGATCAGGGGGTGTCCTCGTGCCACCGCCGTCTTGGCTGAAAGCCATGCACGCTGTTTGCCGGGAGAACGATATTTTGTTCGTTGCCGATGAGGTCATCACTGGCTTTGGTCGTGTCGGCCCATTTTTCGCATGCGAAGAAGACGACGTCGTGCCGGATTTCATGACCACCGCAAAGGGTCTGACGTCGGGCTATGTGCCGATGGGAGCCGTTTTCATGTCCGACCGCGTCTACAATACGATTGCGGACGGAGCCGGCAGGACGGCGGTCGGCCACGGCTACACCTATTCCGCACATCCCGTCAGTGCAGCGGTCGGACTCGCGTGCCTGGATCTTTACGAAAGCGGCTTGTTGGCAAACGGCCGGAAGGCCGGGCACCGCCTGATGGAGGGCCTTCGCGCGCTTGCAGATCATCCACTTGTCGGCGATGTCCGTGGTCGCGGCATGCTGGCCGCAATCGAGCTCGTCACGGACAAGGAGCGCAAGACGCCCCTGCCGGCGGAAGCCGACGCGGCGCGCCGCATCTTCGACCGCGCATGGGACAACGGTCTCGTCATCCGCGCCTTTGCCCAGGGCGTGCTGGGTTTTGCGCCCCCGCTCTGCTGCACGGATGGGGACATCGACGGCATCATCGAACGAACTCGCATGACGCTCGACCAAACCCTCGAAGACAGCGACGTCCGCGCGGCGATGAAATGATGATCACTGCGCCTGTCATTCCGAGGCCAGCAAAAGCCTGAGCCGTAGCGCGACGCGACGATCTGTCCATGCCCCCCGAGGTGGAGGATTGTTCTTCAGCTATTGAATATGCTTTCGAGAGGCAGATGGGATTTCACGATCGGGGACTTCAGCACGACAAAACTGAAGTATTTGTCGATTCCGATATCCATCTCGACGAGACGTTCCATCAGCGCCTGATATTCGCTGATTCCCGCTGTGATAAACTTCACGAGGTAGTCATATCCGCCCGAAACCAGATGGCATTCGACGACTGAATCTATCTTTTCGATAGTCGTGAGAAAGCGCGCGAAATCGATCTGGCGATGATTTTTGAGCGTGATCTCGGCGAACACAGTCAGAGTTTGTCCGAGCTTGGAGACGTCGATCTGGGCGGAATAGCCGGTGATGAAGCCCTCCGTCTGGAGTCTCTTGACGCGCATCAGGCAGGGGCTCGGGGAAAGGTTTATAAGCTCTGCGAGCTCGACGTTGGAAGTCCGCCCGTTCTTCTGCAGTTCGCATAAAATCCTGATGTCGATCTTATCGAGCTTCATAAGCAATGCCATGAGATGGGAGCCATAGCGGCGTCAAGGCTTTGAGGCTTCAGCGTCATACGCACTGTCATAGCACCAACCAGCTTCCTTTCCCACCGGGCGGCGAGATTGCTTTTCAGAACTCGGCGACCTTGCCCCAGGCACCCGTTTTCAGCCGCTCCGGCCTGTATGGACGCGGGTCGACGATCGGCGCAGTACCCGTAATGATGTCGGCGATTAGGTGCCCCGCGCCGGGGCCAATCCCGAAACCGTGGCCGCTGAACCCTGCCGCGAGGATAAAGCCTGGAATCGCCCCCACCTCACCGATTGCGGGAACGCCATCCGGTGTGCTGTCAATATAACCGGCCCAGACATTGGAGATTGCGACGCGACGGAGTTCAGGCAGCAATTCGCAAGCTCGTTGATGTGTCAGCCGAATCTGCCGCATGTCGGGACGGGGACTAAGTGTCCGGTTCAGCTCCATCGGGGTCGTCTCATCGAGCGCCCACTTCGCCAAGGATTCATGACCTTGGCGCATGCCCTCGAATGCTCCAGGGGCGAGACTGCGCCAGCGTCGCGCGAACATAGGCACGAATTCGCGAGCGAACCTGAATTGCTGCGGCGTTGGATCGACGCGCGCACGCCCGCCGATCGCCGCAGTGTATCCGCCGTTGCTACGTCGCGTAAGCGACACGAGTGCGGTGTGCAGGGCATCAGGCAGGCCGGCTGCGCCAGGAGCCACGGCGAGAATGGACTGGCGCACGGACGCCTGCGGGAAGCGAATGCCGAGCTGGTTGCAGAACGAAGAGGCCCAGGCCCCTCCTGCCATGACCACCGTGTTGGTCCGGATTGTGCCTGTTTCGGTCACTACGCCGCTCACCCGGCCGGCACGGAGCTCTATGCCGCGAGCGGCGCAGTGCTGGTGCACCGTGCCGCCAGCCGTCATGATCGCACGCGCGACCACGGGCACAGCCTTCGAAGGGTCTGCCGTTCCGTCGGTTGGAGAGAATACGCCGCCTTTCCATTTGCGGCCCGTCGCTTTGCCTCTCTCGCTCGCTTCGTTCGTGCTCAACATCTGTGTCGTAACGCCGACCGTCTTTGCAAAATCGCGCCACTTCGCCCAGCCGGTCAGCTCATTTTCGTCATTCGACAGATAGAGAAGCCCGCAGCGGCGGAACCCCGTGTCTTCCCCGGTCTCCTGTGCTACTGTCTCCCAAAGATCGAGACTCTTGGTGGCAATCGGTAGCTCGCGCGCGTCGCGATTCTGTTGACGACACCATCCCCAATTGCGACTGGACTGCTCGGCGGCGACACGCCCCTTTTCGAGCAAGGCGACCTTAACGCCGCGGCGGGCGAGATAGTACGCCGTGAACACGCCCACCACGCCGCCGCCAATGACGACGACGTCAGCCTCTTGAGGCAGAGACGGGCTTGATTCAATATGGATGAGCGGCGCACTCATGAAGCGAGGACTCCCGGCGTTTGACCTATCGTAGCTGAGCATTCGCGGCAGGTGCTCTGCGGGAATTTGTGATTAGACGGAATATTCTGCGGTTTGCCGACTTCTGTTCAAGCTATTATTGTGAGAACACGTCGCTGGCGCCCACCTCATTCGCCAAAGCACCAGGGCATCAAGCTTTGAGCGCGTGCGGCCGTGCCGTGCACAACGATAGTGCGCTTGTGCGTAAAAGACAGGCCGCCTGAGAGTTCTCTCGTCGCGGCGGCAATCTCAATCTAGTCCGGTTCGGTAATTGATCTCCGACGTTTGGCGGCGCAGACTGAAATGCCAGATGGCACTTCGTTTTCAGAACTTCCTGCTGCCCATACGGCGCGTTTCGGCGACTCTGGGGTGATTGAAGCAGTCAAACTCGCGAATGCCGCGTCAATGTCGATCAATGGCAGAAGTTCTAAAGGGAAGCTGGATGAGCCTTGTCCAGGAACAGACCTCCACAAGAGCAATCAAGCTGGATGGGACTGTTAGCTCCAAGAACTTCGATTCAGTGATCGAGTTGGCCGCTCGTCCGATGTTTTGGCTTGAGCGACAGCTTTTTTTGCTGTTGAGCACCAAGCTTTGAATCATGTCGCACTCTCCGAACAGGGAATGGCAAAATGAGCGGCGAATTTTCGACCTGTCCGATCGTCGCGGCGGCAACAATGGCCGAAGAGCCAATCCGCAGCAGAACGACCCAACGCCGTTGAAAGGGGAGACTGTTCAAATGGCCTCTGCCTCTCAGGCTGTAGCTTCGGAAGATGTGGCACTCTCGGTGCGTGACCTGACCGTGAGCTTGCCGGCCGGGATGGAGCGGGCTCACGCCGTCGAGAACGTCTCCTTTGATCTGAAGCGTGGTCAGATACTGTGCATCATTGGAGAGTCCGGATCGGGCAAGTCGGTCACAGCCAATGCGATCATGGGGCTTCTGCCCAAGGCGATACGTGTTACCTCGGGTTCGATCGACCTGAATGGGACCAACATCGTAGCCATTTCGCCCGATAAGCTCCGCAACCTTCGCGGCCGCGTCGTCTCGATGATCTTTCAAGATCCGCTCTCAGCGCTCAATCCGCTGATGACCGTGGGCGCGCAGATCGAGGAAGTGATGGCAGCGCACGACGTTGGGACCGCGAAATCCCGTCGCAGCCGCGCCATAGACTTGTTGGTTGAAGTCGGTCTTCCCGATCCGCAACTCATGTATCACCAGTATCCATTCCGGCTTTCGGGCGGGCAACGGCAGCGGGTGATGATCGCCATGGCCCTGGCTCTTGAGCCCGCGATCCTGATTGCGGACGAGCCGACGACCGCACTCGACGTGACGACGCAGGCGCAGATCCTCAAACTGATCCGCGACATTCAGCGCCGCAAGGGAATGAGCGTGATGTTCATCACCCATGACTTTGGAGTCGTGGCGGAGATTGCCGATTCCGTTGTGGTGATGGAGAAGGGCCATTGCGTCGAGCAAGGCAGTGCCGAGCAAGTGCTCAAGTCGCCCAGTCACCTCTATACGCGCCGCCTGATCGCGGCCGTGCCGCACCTGACCGGCAAGGACCGCAATCCGTTGGAAGCCGCCGACAGGGCGTCAATCCTGAAGGTCGAGTGTCTGGTCAAGACCTATCGCAGCGGCAGTGCGCTTTTCCGCACGCAGCGCATCGTGACTGCGGTCAATGGTGTCTCGTTCGATCTCACGCAGGGCCGCACGCTAGGCGTTGTCGGAGAAAGCGGTTCGGGCAAATCGTCGCTCGGCCGGCTGCTGATCAAGCTCATGGAGAGCGACGGTGGCTCGATTCTGTTCGAAGGCCGCGACGTCGCCGGGCTTACCGAGGCCGAGTTTCGGCCGCTGCGGCCAAAAATCCAGATGATCTTCCAGGATCCTTTTGCGTCGCTCAACCCGCGCTCGACGGTCGGGCAAATTCTCACAGTAGGGCCGGTCGCGCACGGCGTGCCGCACAGAGAGGCTGGTGAGCGGGCGCGTGAGCTTCTGTCCCATGTGGGCCTGGATTCAGGCGCCTTTGAACGCTATCCGCACGAATTCTCCGGCGGGCAGCGCCAGCGCGTCGGCATCGCCCGGGCGCTGATGTTCAAACCAAAATTGCTGATCGCCGACGAAGCCGTCTCCGCGCTTGACGTGTCAATCCAGGCCCAGATCCTGAAGCTGCTGGACCAGATTCAGCGGGAGACTGGCGTCTCGATGATCTTCATCACGCATGATCTGCGCGTCGCCAGCCAGATCTGCGATGAAATTGCGGTTATGCATCGAGGACAGATCATCGAACGCGGACCGCCGTCGCAGATCTTCCTGGACCCGAAATCCGCCTACACGCGCGAGCTCGTCGCTGCCATCCCCGGCGAGCAGCCAAGGGGCGCTCGCGCGCTCGCGGGAGTCAATGAACACCGGCGGGACACAGCCAAGAACGAGGAGAGGTCATGACGGAAGCTTATTTTGACTCGAGCTATTCACGGCGCAATGCACTTCGATTGATGGTGGCCGGGGCTGCCGGCCTCGCTGCACCAGGCCTGTTGGGTACGCCCGCCTTCGCTCAGAAGGCTCCCGCCAAACCGAGCGGTCGCATCGTCGTCGGACTTGGACAAGAGCCGACAGTCTTCAATCCGCTGATGGTACACATTGAAGTCGATGATGGTGTCCATTTCTCGGTTTTTGACGCGCTGTTCCGGATCGACCCAAAAGGCGAGATTCAGCCCAACCTTGCCGTCGAAGTACCGAACCAGAAGAACGGCGGCATTTCGGAGGACGGTCTCAAATGGCACCTTCGTTTGCGTGATGATGTCCGCTGGCACGACGGCAAACCCTTCACGGCCGAGGATGTGAAGTTCACCCTCGAACTGATCACCAACCCGGACTTCCGGAGTTGGCGCACCGCCGGCCATGCCCTCGTGCGCGACATCACGGTGATCTCGCCCACGGAGATCTCGTGGCGAATGGAACAGGTTTTTGCGCCTTATCTGTCGTTCCTCACCGAAACCTTCATCGTGCCCAAGCACATCCTCGAGAAGGAGGCCAATCCAAACAACGCTGCCTTCAACCAGGCGCCTGTTGGCACCGGCGCGTTCAAGTGGGGCCAGCGGGTCGCAGGCGATCATCTCGAGCTCGTGGCTAACTCCGAATATTTCGGAGAAGGCCCTCACATCGAGAAGCTGATCTTCAAATACATTCCCGACCTCACCGTCCTCTACACTCAGTTCAAGAGCGGCGACGTGGACCTGATGGGGCAGCCGTACATCACAGCTGACCATTACGAGGAAGCCAAGGCGCTGGCGAACCGAGTTGTGACACTGGTCCCAAAGGCCTCATTCGAGTCCTTTTACCTGAATCTGGAGCGTCCACAGTTCAGGGAGCTTGCAGTCCGTGAGGCGCTCTATGCAGCCATCGACAAGGAATCGATTATCCAGGGGCTCTATTACGGCGTGCCGACTCCGACGGAGACCTTCATGCCGAGGCAGGCCATCTACTATAACCCCAATCTTCCAGCGCACGCATACAATCTGGACCGCGCGCGCCAGATCCTCGACCAAGCCGGCTGGATGCCCGGGCGGGATGGCATTCGGGCCAAAAGCGGCGTCCGCCTGTCCTTTGCCAGCTCGACCACTTCAGGCGATCCGCTTCGCGAGCAGGTGCAGCAGTTCTTGCAGCAGACATTTTCTCAGTTGGGCGTCGAGATGAAGATATCGAACTTGCCCGCCGCCGTGATGTGGGGCGAGTTCTGGCAGCAATCGCAATTCGATTCCGTGATCGTCGGTAGCACGTATCTGATCGGTGCTGACCCGGACGTGACCAATCGCTTGCACTCGCGTTCGATTAGAACGAAGGGCGGGCGTGGTTCGAATAATGCGCAGTATTCAAATCTAGAGGTCGATGCCTTGCTCGATCAAGGGGTTCGCAGCTTCGATCCGGACGCGCGGCGCACGATCTACCGTCGGGTACAAGAGCTTGTTCGTCGCGACCTGCCCTTCCTTCCGCTGTACCAGATCAATGCGGTCCAGGGTAACAAGAAAGGCATTTCCGGGGTCGCGCCGAACGTCAACACGCGCACTGAATCCTGGAACGCGCTGGCTTGGTCTTGGGCGAGTTGACGTATCGCCGCCCGGGGCCCGGATAGGCGCAGGGCGGCGACCGACTAGCCGCTGTCAAGTTAATATGGAGACTCGAATGCCCGGGTTCCTGCTCAATCGTTTTTCGCAGAGCATCGTGCTGTTGGTGATCGTCTCGATCATCGGCTTCACGGTGCTCAACTTCATGCCGGGCGGTCCTCTCGCGCAGTTCGGGCTGGATCCCGGCATGACTCAGAAGGACATTGAGCGACTGGCAGAGCAGCTCGGGCTGAACCGGCCGCTGTGGATTCAGTATTTTGATTGGGCTTGGCGGCTGGTTCAAGGCGACTGGGGACACTCTTTCCGCGACGGCACGCCGGTGCTGGCGGTGATTGGGCGTCACCTCTTCGCGACGTTGCTGCTCATGGGCACCTCCACGGCACTGGCCATTGCCATTGGTTCCTGGATCGGGATCCGCGGTGCCACCCACCGCTATTCCCTGTTCGATTATTGCGCGACGATCGGCGCCATGGTCGCGCTGTCGGTCCCGACCTTCTGGTTCGGCCTCGTCGGCATCTATATCTTCACGTTGAAGCTCGGTTGGGTGCCTGCAGGGAACATGTACACGATCGGCGACGGATCGGTGCTGGATTACTTGCATCACCTGATCTTGCCAAGCTTGGTGCTGTCTCTGGTCCATGTCGCGGTCTGGAGCCGCTACATGCGCACGGCGACTCTCGATGCGCTGAGCCAGGATTTCGTCAAGACGGCTCGCGCCAAGGGCCTGAGTGAGCGCCGCATCCTGCTGAAGCATGTCGTCGGCAACGCGCTGTTGCCGATGATCACGCTGGCTGGGGTGCAGTTGCCGAGCATTCTGACCGGCGCGTTGGTCACTGAGACCATCTTTACCTGGCCGGGAATGGGGCGGCTGTTTCTCGACAGCCTCGGCTACAGTGATTATCCGATGGTCATGGGGCTGTTGATATTCTCAGCCATCCTTGTCGTGCTTGGCAATCTCGTCGCAGACATCCTTGTCGCACTCGTCGATCCGCGCATTCGTCTCAGCTGAAGACGCAGGCTCGTGCCGTCAACAGGAGTCCCAATTATGACTGACATCGCCGCCCACCTCCCTCCAATTCGCTGGTGGCACAGCCGCGGGGTGCGCCGCTTCATGCGCCACCACCTGGCGCTGCTCGGATTCGCGATGATCGCCCTGCTCGTGTTGGCGTGCGTCTTGGGCCCCTATGCCTTGCCTTACGACTCGCTCCACATTGATATGCGCGCCCGTTTCGCTCCTCCGTTGAGTGGTCATCATTATTTCGGCACTGACCCGTTGGGGCGAGACTTGGCTGTGCGGCTGTTGATGGCTGGGCGCGTCTCACTGCTGGTGGGATTCTCCGCGATGTTGTTGTCAACGCTGATCGGAACGCTCGTTGGCGTGACCGCAGGCTATCGCGGCGGCTGGATCGGAGCGGCGCTGATGCGCACGGTGGATGGCTTTCTTTCCTTCCCCTCGATTTTCCTCGTGCTGGCGTTGGCGGCGACGCTCCGGCCCAGTCCGATGATGATCACTGTCATCATCGCTGTCACGAGCTGGATGGAGGTTGCCAGGATCGTCGAAGCCGAGGTCCGTTCGCTGCGCGAGCGCGAGTTTGTCCAGGCCGCGCGCATGGTCGGTCTGAGCGGCAGGCATATCATGCTTCGCGAAATTCTGCCCAATGCCACCGGTCCGATCATTGTGGCCGCAAGCCTCACCGTCGCCCGTGCGATTCTTCTGGAGGCCTATATCAGTTTCCTCGGTTACGGCATCCAACCACCGCTGCCCAGCTGGGGCAATCTGCTCAACGGCGCCCAGCAATATCTGGCCAGCGCTCCCTGGCTTGCCATCATTCCAGGCGCGGCGATTACGATCGCAGTGACCAGCTTCAACTTCATCGGCGACGGGTTGCGCGATGCGCTTGACGTTAGAGATGACCACATTTGACGGCTTGAGCCCAGGTGGCAGGCAGCGGACAGCGTTGAAGGCTATCCGGCAGAACCTCCTGATAGCGTAGACGTCGCAAGCACCGCGTTGGCTGATCAGAATCCGTCTTGTCAGTAATCCAAGGCCACCTTTAACACCCGAGAAGTCAGCGACATGCACGAGCCCAGAGCCGCAGAGAAGGACACGCCCTATTGGTGGGAAGCCGCACCACTTAGGTCGCTGCCTCAACAGACTCTTCCCAAGAAACTTGACGTACTGATCGTGGGCGCTGGCTATGCCTCTCTTTCGGCCGGGCTGGTGCTGGCGCGCGAGGGACGCTCGGTTGCGGCCTTTGACGCGATGACTCCGGGCGAGGGCGCCTCGACGCGCAACGGTGGAATAACCAGCGCAAGCATACGGCCGGATTACGCGGCGATCTCCCGACGCTTCGGCGAAGACAAGGCGTTGGCAATCGAGGCCGAAGGCAAGATCGCCCGCGAATTCCTTTACGATTTCATCAAGACTGAAGGGCTCGCCTGTGATTTCCGACTGGTCGGGCAGTTCAAGGGCGCGTTCGGATATGAGCAGTACGACACGATGGCGCGTAGCGCGGAAGTATTAGCGAAGAGGCTGCGGATCGAGTCTCACGCCGTACCCTATGCCGAGCAGCGCAGTTACATCGGCACCGATGTCTACCGGGGTGGAACAGTCCGGATGGATATCGGTGGGCTACAACCGGCGAAGTTTCACGCTGAACTGCTTCGCGTGGCGCTCGCTTCGGGCGTCGCGGTTCATGCGGACACGCCCGTCATCTCAATTGAGAGGGACGGCTCCGGATTCCGCATCGTGACCTCGGCCGGTTCGGTGCAGGCGCGTCAGGTTCTGGTTTGCACGAATGGCTATACTGATAGCGCCGTTCCCTTCCTGCGCCGCAGGCTGGTCCCGGTTCGCAGCCGGATCATTGCAACCGAGGAGCTCGCACCTGACGTCATGGCGCGGCTGATGCCCAAACGCATGATGATGACCGAGAACCGCCAGATCGGGTTCTATTACCGCCCATCGCCCGACGGCAAACGTATCCTGTTAGGGGGGCGCGACAGCTCTCGTGTCGGTAACCCGGTGGCTCCAAAGCTCCTGCTGCGCAAGGGGCTGGTGAACCTTTTCCCCGAACTCGAGAATGTTCGCCTTTCGCACAGCTGGTTCGGCAATGTGGCGATGAATCGCGACATGCTCCCGCGCATCTTCGAAGAGGACGGTGTGGTTTATGCCACTGGCTTCTGCGGTTCAGGCGTCGTCTGGGCGCCTTGGATCGGGATGCACGCGGCCCACAAGCTGATGGGAAACCACGAACGGGCGCGCACCGCCTTTGACTTCCGTCCGCCGGACTCCATCCCGCTCTATCGTGGCGATCCCTGGTTCATGCCCGCCATGATCTGGGGATATCGGATGCAGGATCATTTCGCGCTGTGGCGCGACCGCCGCTGACGGCTGGAAGCTCCATCGGGCATTCTCAAAGGTACAACCCGGGTCATGGAGCTGGCGGCACTGCCGCCTCTCGAAAGAAGAGCATCGATGCACTACGTATCCACGCGCGGACATTCAGGTCGCAGACAGTTCTGCGAGACATTGCTTGAAGGCCTCGCCGAGGACGGCGGGCTGTACGTACCTGAGACCTACCCGCGTGTGGACGCCGCTACATTGGATGCATGGCGTTCCTTGTCCTATCCCAGCCTCGCCTTCGAGGTCCTGTCGCTCTACGTCAGCGATATTCCGCCCGCTGACCTGAAGGCAATCTGCGAAAAGACCTACACGCCCGAGATATTTGGAGCCTCGAGCATCGTTTTGCTTCGAAAGCTGGAGACGCGGCTTTACCTCCAGGAATTGTCGAACGGTCCTACGCTGGCGTTCAAGGACATGGCCATGCAGTTGCTCGGCAATCTGCTCGAGTACGAACTGGCACGCCGGCACGACGAATTGAACATTCTTGGGGCCACCAGTGGCGACACCGGGAGCGCTGCGGAATACGCAATGCGCGGCAAGAAGGGGGTGCGGATCTTCATGATGTCGCCCCTCGGACGGATGAGCTCCTTTCAGCAAGCTCAGATGTTCAGCCTGCAGGACGCCAACATCCACAACATCGCCATAGATGGCGTGTTCGACGATTGCCAAGACATCGTCAAATGTGTGTCCAGCGATCTGGAATTCAAACGACGATATAAGATAGGTGCAGTGAATTCGATCAACTGGGCCCGACTGGTCGCGCAGGTCGTCTATTACTTCTCCGGCTATTTTCAAGTCTCCGAAGGGAGGTCAGCAGGCGTTGACTTTTCCGTGCCTTCAGGAAACTTCGGAAACATCTGCGCTGGTCATGTTGCGCGCATGATGGGACTTCCAATATCCCGTCTCGTCCTTGCGACCAACGAAAACGACGTGCTCGACGAGTTTTTCCGCACCGGCGTTTATCGCGCCAGAAGCCGAGCTGACACGCTTGAAACATCGAGCCCTTCCATGGATATTTCCAAGGCATCAAATCTCGAGCGGTTCATCTTCGATTTACTCGGTCGCAACGCCAGTCGGACGAAATCGCTGTTTGAGAACCAACTTCGGAAATGCGGTTCGTTCGACCTCAGCGGTGATCCCAGCTTCGTAACGGCGGCGGCGCGTTTTGGATTCCGCAGCGGCAGGAGCACCCATGCCGATCGACTGGCGACGATCCGTGACACGTGGGACCGCTACAACACAATGATCGATCCTCACACTGCGGATGGTGTGACGGTCGGGCGCATGCATGCGAACCCCGAGACGCCGATGCTTGTGCTCGAAACTGCACAGCCAATCAAATTCGCTTCGACGATCAAGGAAGCGTTAGGCCGGCAGCCAGATCGTCCGCAACGGTTCGATGGACTAGAAGGGCTGCCGAGGCGAGTCAAAGTCCTTCCCCCGGATGGACGGGCCGTGAAGAACTACATCGCCGACGTCGTGCAGGGTGCGACGTGCCGAAGGGTCGGTTTCGGATCGAGGAGTGTTTCAGCCTCGGCCATATCTACGGAGTTGTCATGCGACGAGGTTCGCAACGCAAAAGCGACCGCGACGTTGCAAGCACGCCTGAGGATGGCGACCGGTGTCAGCGGACGCGAGTAAAGTTGCGGTCGGCCCTCACGGGTTCGGCGGGTCTTGGCGCGAAGCTGACCTTGGCGCACGAGCCGCTGACAGCAGATTGTCTCTTCTACCGTATCATCAATGCAATACCCTGCCGAACTTTGCGTCAGTCTGATCGCGTAATGCTGTCGGAGCCAAGGTACGCTGCAATTCGTGTGAACATCGTCAGACGGACCTCGCCGTGTCAGGCACTGACGATTAGTCCGGTAACCCAAGCGAGAGACGTCGACGCATCATGGCAACCGCAGCTACCCAGGCCGGAGATCGCGCGAACGAAGACGTGGCCCTGATCCCTTTCGCGAGAGCGCACCTGAAAGGTGCGCTGAAGCTCTCGCAGGAGATGTCTTGGCCGTATCTGCTCAAGGATTGGGAATTTGCGCTGCAGCTTGGCCGCGGTTTCGTGGTGACGAGTGCGGGTGCTGTGGTAGGGACCGCGCTGTGGTGGCCTTACGGCGACACCCATGCTTCCGCCGGAATGATCATCGTCTCGAAAGCCGTTCAGGGACGGGGTTACGGGGCCCGGCTGATGGACGCGCTGCTCGCGGCGGCACGACCACGGATCATCACGCTGAATTCGACGGCAGAGGGCCTTGCGCTTTACGCACGCCGCGGCTTCGCGAGCATCGGCATGCTGCACCAGCATCATGGCGTTCCTCGCCAGCGCCGCGACACGCCGCCGCTCGCAAACGTCAGATTGATGGTTCCATCGGACTTCGGGGCGATCGTGGAGCTCGATCACGAGGCCTCCGGCTGGACGAGGCGCGAGATGCTGAACCGGCTGATCGAGGTCGGCGACGGCTACGTCCTCTTGCGTGACGGCACGCCCCGCGGCTACGCCATTTCCCGTCTCTTCGGCCGCGGGCATGTCATCGGCCCTGTGGTTGCCGAGAGCCCGACTGATGCGCGCGCATTGATCGAGGCCGCGCTCGCGCCCCTCGGGAGTGTCTTCGTCCGGATCGACACCTCTGCCTCCTCGCAGCTCGGGGACTGGCTCGAAAGCATCGGGCTGCAGCAGGTCAGCGACGCCACCACCATGGTCCTGGGGGCGCAGACGCCATCGACCGGGCCAGCGCGCAGGTTCGCGGTCGCCAACCAGTCGTTCGGCTAGGAGACCTTGAGATGCAACGCTGGGATATGCGCGGGATCGATGTCCACAACGCCGCGCCATGCGAAATAGCCGCGACGGTCGGCGCGTTGGCGACGCCGGCCCTCCTGCTCGACAAAGACCGGCTGGATCGCAATCTCGCCCGTCTGTCCTCTCGTATGGCCGCGGCTGGCGTCGTGCTGCGCCCCCATATGAAAACCGCGAAATCCATTGAGGTCGCCCGGCGCGCCTATCCCTCCGGGCCCGGGCCGATCACCGTCTCCACCTTGGCGGAGGCTGAGTACTTCGCGCAGTACGGTTTCCGTGACGTGACATATGCCGTCGGCGTGGCACCGCACACCGCTGAAAGGGCGATCCGTCTCCGCAAAGCCGGCGTTGACCTTAAGGTGCTGCTCGATTCCCCTGAACAGGCGGCGATGTTGGGCACGGCCGCGCACGCCGCCGGCGTGACGCCCTCCGCCTTCATCGAGATCGACTGCGACGGCCATCGCGGGGGGCTGACCGCCACCGATCCCAAACTCATCGCCGTCGCGGCGGCCCTGGCCGAGGCCGGCGTCACGCTCGCCGGCATTCTCACCCATGCCGGCGAATCCTACAGCCTTTACACGTCCGATGCTCTCGTCGCGGCAGCAGAGAACGAAAGGGCCGTGGCCGTGGCGGCCGCGGAGACATTGCGGGCGGCGGGGCATGAATGCCCGGTCGTGAGTGTCGGTTCGACGCCGACCGCCCATTTCGCCGATGACCTGACCGGTGTCACGGAGATGCGGGCCGGCGTCTACATGTTCTTCGATCTGGTGATGCACGGCGTCGGTGTTTGCACGACCGACGACATCGCGATCTCGGTTCTCGCCACCATCATCGGCACGAAGCCGGAGAAGGGATGGATCTTGGTCGATGCGGGCTGGATGGCACTGTCACGCGATCGCGGCACCGCGGCGCAGCGGGTTGACCAAGGTTACGGTCTCGTCTGCGATCTGTCCGGCCAACTCTATCCGAACCTGATCGTCGCGCAGGCGAGCCAGGAGCACGGCATCCTCGCCGTCAGGTCCGGATCGGCTGCAGCCCTCCCGCATATCCCGATCGGCGCGAAGGTCAGGATTCTGCCCAATCATGCCTGCGCGATGGCGTCACAGCACGAACTGTACAATGTCATCTCGGCGGGAAGTGACGCAATCGAAGCTCAGTGGCCGCGGATGCGCGGCTGGTAAACCTGAAACAGAATCGGGCGGCGATTTGCGCATGCCCAGCTTCCGCTGGTCGGCGCCTATTACCGGATCAAGGATCGCTTCCAATGACCTCGGCCGTTCGACACCTGACGGAAGCCGGCTTCCTCGGCAAATTCTACATCGACGGAGAATGGCGCAAGCCCAGCGGATCGGCGATGGCGGTCGTCGTCAACCCGGCGGCCGAGCAGCCAATCGCCGAAGTCGCGCTCGGAAACGACGAGGACGTGGAATACGCGGTCGCCGCGGCCAGACGAGCCTTCGCGGGCTGGTCTTGCAAGCCGGCTCCGGAGCGTGCAGCGCTGCTCGACCGGATCCATGGTTTGCTCCTGGAGCGGCTCGAGCTGTTCGCGCAGGCGATCACGAGCGAGATGGGGGCCGCTATCACCTATGCGCGCCGCGCCCAGGTGCCGCTGGCCGCCGAACATATCCGCGTCGCGCGTGACAATCTCGCGACCTATTCTTTCATCAGCCCGCGCGGCAGCACCGCCCTCATGCGCGAGGCGATCGGCGTCTGTGGTCTCATCACCCCTTGGAATTGGCCTCTCTACCAGATCACAGCCAAGGTCGGTCCGGCGCTCGCGGCGGGCTGCACGGTGGTGTTGAAGCCAAGCGAATTGTCGCCCCTGAGCGCCTTGCTGTTCGCCGAGGTGATGGACGATGCCGGTTGTCCGCCCGGCGTATTCAACCTCGTCAATGGGACCGGTCCCGTCGTGGGCACCGGTCTGGCGTCGCATCCGCAGGTCGACATGGTCTCGATCACCGGCTCGACCCGTGCCGGAGTTCTCGTTGCGCAGGCGGCTGCGCCCACCGTCAAGCGCGTCGCCCAGGAACTCGGTGGCAAGTCGCCAAATATCATTCTGCCGGATGCCGAGCTGAGCCGGGCCGTTCCACTCGGCGTCGGCGCCGCTTTCCGCAATCTCGGCCAATCCTGCAGCGCGCCGACGCGCATGCTTGTGTCCCGTTCGCAGATGGCGGAGGTTGAGGCTCTCGCTGCGGCGGCTGCTTCCGAAATAGTGGTCGGCGATCCGCTTTCGGAATGCACGACCCATGGTCCGATCGCCAACCGGCCGCAGTTCGAGCGCGTCCAGACTATGATCGACGTCGGCCTGGAGGAACGCGCCAAGCTTGTCATTGGCGGGCCGGGGCGGCCCGACGACCTTCAGATCGGCCTCTATGCGCGGCCGACGATCTTCTCGAACGTCCGTCGCGACATGAGGATAGCTCAGGAGGAGATCTTCGGCCCGGTGTTGTCTATCATTCCATACGATTCGGTTGACGAGGCGATCGAGATCGCCAACGACACGGTCTACGGCCTCGGCGCGCATGTGCAGGGCACTGATATGGACACCGCGAGGAAAGTGGCTGGGCAGATCCAGTCCGGTCAGGTCCATCTCAACTATCCCGACTGGGATCCGAACGCACCTTTTGGCGGATACAAGCGTTCCGGGAACGGCAGGGAATACGGCTGCGAAGGCATGGAAGAATATCTCGAGACCAAAGCCGTTCTCGGATTTTATCAATGAAACGCTACCTCTAGGGCGAGCCGTTCAAAACTAAGATGCTGCATGCAAGGTAGCGCCGAGCCCTTGAGGAGCGCGAAGTTAAATCATTAGATCAGATTGCACTGTTCCTGCAGCCATGAAGCAAGATAGTTCGCTTTCCCAGACAGTTCAGTTTCTCCCGCCCAGATAAGGCCATAGTGGCTTTCGTCAGGATCGAAACCGGCAGGTGCGATGAGCCGCCCTCTATCTACGTCGTCCGTTGCAAGGACCCGCGGGCTGAGGGCACCGCCCAATCCGGCCAATGCTGCTTCAACGATGAGGAAGTGGTGATCGTAGAAGCGTATCTCCGTGGGGCGCCGCACCGACGGGTGGGTGGAAAGCCACCGCGACCAAGCGTCCGCCCGAGTCTTCGAACCTAGGGCGATGTAGTTTCCTGAGGCAAACACCGGCGCGAGCTGAGGGCTCATGACCGGTCCTACCCTTTCAGGAAAAAGGCGCCGGACGTGCCACGCCTCTGGGAACGCAAAGTCGAGCCGACGTATAGCAAGATCGATCCGATCGCGGCGAAACTCGACGGGGCCGCCGGCGACTGAGAGATGTAGAGCGATGTTAGGATGGACGGCCTGAAAGTTTGCAAGCCGTGGAATAAGCCAGCGCATAGCGACTGAAGGCTCGCATGAGAGAACGAGGGAATTCTGCTGTGCGTTGGCAGCACGCAAGCTCTCAACGGTTGTCGCCAGCTCGGTGAAGAAACGGCCGAGGGTGAGGTTGAGCACTTCTCCAGAAGCCGTGAGGCGCAAGCCACGTCCGCTTTTTTCAAAGAGTTTGAAGCCAAGGTCTTCCGAGAGTTTGGTGATACGGCGGCTCACAGCCCCATGGGTCAAGGCAAGGCTGTTCGCGGCAAGCCGAACCGACCCCAGCCGCGCAGTGGTCTCGAACGCACGTAAGTCGTCCAACGAAGGTATTTCTGATCGCCTCATTGGTGACCTGATATCACTGATGTAGCGCAAAAACTATCGCTTTTCATGCTGGATTAGCTTGGCATAATTGATCCATGCGAACCAATGGCGAATACACAATCGGTATTCTGGCCGATGACCTGACCAGCGCCGCCGATGGGGCCGGTCCGTTTGTCGAGCGGTGCCTGCGAGCCGTTGTCGGCCGACGTCGGAGGCCGCTAGAGGATGCAAAGATCATCGCCGTCGATAGCGGATCGCGATCGGTACCAGCTTCGCAAGCGGCACAGCGGGTGTCGGAACTTGCCGAGCAGCTCGCTTCACGGGATGTCCTCTACAAGACCGTGGACTCGACTCTTCGCGGGCATGTGACGGCCGAGATGGAAGCGGCCTTCGTGGCAAGCGGCCGCAAGATGCTGGTCTTTGCACCGGCGTTCCCCGGCGCTGGGCGTACAACCGTCAGCGGCATTCAGCTTGTGGGCGGCATTCCTGTCGCGGAGACCGAATACGGTCGCGACCCCGTCCATCCTGCGCGACATTCTCGGCTGGCTGAGCTCGTTCCGGCCTCCATTGGAAGCGTCGTCATCCTTGATGCTGCGACACAGGCCGATCTCGACAAACAAGTTGCCGCCCTGCCGGATCCGGAGTCGATCCTATGGGTGGGCTCTCCGGGCATGGCCCTTGCTCTGGCGAAGCGTCTTGCGCCGCTTGCGGTGGCGTCGAACGTGACCGTCACGGTTTGTGGCGACATTCTTGTTGCTATCGGCAGCGCCAATCCGCGCAGCCATCGTCAGGCCGACTGCATTGCAATGGAGCCTGGAATCGCTCTGCTGCGGGCTCCGATCGAACGGATGAATGATCCCGGATCCGTCCTGCACGACATTGCCCAAACTGCGGCTCGACGGTTGGCCGACGAGCGTTTCGACATGGTGATCGCCACAGGCGGGGACACCATGGAGGCGATCCTGGATGGCCTGGACATTTATGAGTTCGAGATCCTGCAAGAGCTCGAGCCGGGCTTTCCGCTTGGCCGCACGTCCCTCGGAGATGGACGAGAGCTACTGATCGCCATGAAGGCAGGCGGCTTTGGCGACGACGATACGCTGCGTCGTGCGATCACGCAGCTCCGCCTCGGCACCTCGGTATCAGAACTGGTTGTATCATGACCCAATCCGCTCCCCTCGCCATCACAATGGGCGATGCCTCCGGCATCGGCCCGGAGATCGTGGCGAAGACATTGGCCAAAGCCGGCGAAGGCACGGTCGTATTCGGCAGCTACGTCGTGATGGAGAATATCGTCCACCGTCTGGGCCTCGAGCTGACGGTCAGGCGTATCGCCGGACCTGAAGAGGCGCGCTCTGAGCCGCGGTCCATTGAGGTTGTCGAGGCGACGCAAATCATCGCGCCGCCTCCGCTCGGGAGCGTCAGCGCCATGTCCGGCCAAGCTTCCTTCGATGCCATCGTCGCCGCCGTCGCGGCAGCCAAGGCCGGCAAGGTCAGCGGCATCGTCACCGCACCGATCAACAAGGAAGCGATGGCAAACGCGGGCATTCGCTATCCCGGGCACACCGAAATCCTCGCCGACTATGGTGGTGCGAAGCGCGTTGCGATGATGCTGGCGAACGACGATATCCGCACGGTTCTCGTCACCATCCACACGTCGCTGCGCAAGGCCATCGACCAAGCGGATTTCGATGCCCAGATGTCAGCGATCCGGCTCGCAAATGAGGGCGGCAAGGCCCTCGGGATCGCGGCGCCGCGCATTGCGGTCGCAGGGCTCAACCCCCATGCCGGCGAAGGTGGTCTCTTCGGCGACGAAGAAATCCAGATCATACGGCCTGCGATCGAAGCAGCCCGCGCCGAGGGCGTCGACGCCAGTGGCCCCTGGCCCGGGGACACTGTCTACATGCAGGCCCGCAAGGGCCGCTTCGATGTGGTCGTGGCCCAATATCACGATCAGGGCCTGATCCCGGTGAAATATCTCGGCCTCGAAAAGGGTGTGAACATCACGCTCGGCCTGCCGTTCGTCCGTACAAGCCCTGATCACGGCACGGCATTCGACATTGCAGGCCGAGGCATCGCCGACACCGGCAGTCTCGAGACCGCCCTGACTTACGCGCGAAGGCTCGTCGCCGCGCAAATTAAGACCAAAGAAGGGGTAGTCTAATGGGCCTTCGCTTCATCTTCATGCTCACGCGCAACGATCGCACCGTCGAGGACGCCTCTGAACAACTCAAGACCGCCCTCAGCCTTGGCGTTCGCCACATCGGTTTCAAGGACATCGGCCTGCCGATCGATCGACTCAAAGTTCTCAACCAGGTCATCAAGGCAGACGGCGCCACCTCCTATCTCGAAGTCGTCTCACTCGACCGGCAAAGTGAGATCGTTTCGGCGAAAGCGGCGGTTGAAATCGGCGTCGACGTCTTGCTCGGCGGCACACGTCTTGACGACGTGCTGCCGATCCTTGCTGGCACCGGCATTCAATACTGCCCCTTCCCGGGTCGCATTACCGGTCACCCGAGCGTGCTCGAAGGGAGCATCGAGGAGATCGTTGAGAGCGCCAAGGCGCTCGCCCTGCGGGAGGGCGTGTATGGCCTCGACCTGCTCGCCTATCGCTCCAAGGAAGACGTCCCGGCCCTCATCAAAGCGGTGTGCGCGGCGGTGCCCAAGCCCGTCTATGTGGCCGGCTCGATTGATACGCCTGAGCGGATCGCCATCCTGAAGGACGCAGGAGCCGCCGGCTTCACTATCGGCACGGCCGCGTTGGACGGCAAGTATCCGGCCGACGACAAGGACGTCGCTCGCCAGCTTGGGGCCATCATTCGTGACGTGGCCTCCCTGAACCGACATCTCTCCCCACTCCACAAGAGGAACCTGGCCAACTCGTTCGGGCAGCTCAAGGAGACTTGGTCTTCGAAGATCGCGGGTCAGATTAACGACATGCAGATCAAGCTCGCCAAGTTCGCGGGCGAGTTCGCCTGGCGCTTTCACAGGAGCGGTGACGAACTCTTCCTCGTGCACAAGGGCCGCCTGCTGATGAAGTTCCGTGATCGGGACGAGATCATCGAGCAAGGCGAGTTCATCGTGGTCCCGCATGGGGTAGAGCATTGCCCTGTCGCGCTGGACGACATCTGCGAGGTCGTGCTGCTCGAACCCGGCACATCCATGGATGCCGGCACCGCTCACGACCTCGAAGGCTAGACCGTCTGCCTGCGATCGGAACAAACGCCCGACGCTCGTGGTTCAGGACATCACTCGTCCCGGTGTCGCCGACCCAATCGCGACGGTCTGGGTCCATTTTGCTGGGGCATCGAAAAGCGGTCCGGTCTCCGTGGACAAGCAGGTCGCGTCGCCATTGCGCCGAACTGGGACGATCGCGCTTGAGCAGCTCGTATCGCACAAGCGCTCAAAAACCCGAACATCTTGCGAAGTTCTAGGTGATTTCAGCACATTCTATCGCGCGCACGATGCGATGAAGGGCTGATCGGAACTTTGCTTCCGCATTCTTGGCAGCTGAGGTTCGTTGGAACATGTCGCCCCAAGTCGAGCGCATTCACAGCGATGAGCGTCTCCCGGTCGAGGCCGACGTCGTCATCGTCGGCGGCGGCATCCTCGGCTCTACGGCCGCCTATTACCTGGCGAAGCGTGGCCTCTCTGTGGCGCTGCTCGAGAAGGGCCACGTCGCCTGTGAACAATCGAGCCGAAACTGGGGTTGGTGCCGCCAGCAGAACCGCGACCGGCGCGAACTGCCGCTCTCGGTGCTCTCCATGCGGCTGTGGGACGAGCTCACGCGCGATATCAATCGGGACCTAGGATTTCGGCGCTGCGGTCTCGTCTATGCGACCCACGACGAGGCTGTGCTCGCGGGCTGGGAAAAGTGGCGCGAGCTCGCCAGGGAGTACGACGTCGACACCCGGGTGCTGAGCCGGGCGGAGGTGGCCGAGCGCGTCCCCGAAGCGCGCGGCAAATGGGTCGGTGGGACCTATTCGGAGCGGGACGGCAAGGCCGAACCTGCGCTGGCCGCGCCGGCTATCGCCGAGGGGGCCAGAACTCTGGGCGCCACGATCCACCAGGGATGCGCCGCGCGGGCGCTCGACTTGGCCAATGGCAAGATTGCAGGCGTGCACACGGAGAAGGGCTATATCAGAACCAGCGCGGTGCTGTGCGCCGCCGGCGCCTGGTCCTCGCGCTTCCTTCGGCCGCTCGGAATCAGTTTCCCCCAAGCGAGCATCCGGCAGACCGCGCTGCGTTCTACCCCGACAATCAACATCGGCGAGGCGGTCTCAACACCCTACTGCACGATCACGCGCCGACTGGACGGCAGCTATACGCTTGCGATCAGCGGCAAGGCGAACCTCGAAATCACGCCCCAGGCGATCAGGTACAGCCGGGAATTCATGCCGCAGTTCTTGCGTCGCCTGAAGAACGTCAGGATTGGTGTCGGCCAATCGTTCGTTTCGGGGCCGGATTCAATGGCGGCGTTGCTGACCAACGATCGGATCTTCGAGCAGAATCGCGTGCTGGATCCTCCGCCCTTGAAATGGCTGGTGAACCAAGTGGTGAAGAGTGTCCGGAAAACCTTCCCCCAACTCGGCGAAATCAAGATCGATAGCGCCTGGGGCGGCTTCGTCGATTGCACGCCTGATGCAGTGCCTGTCGTGTCGAAGGTGGACGGGGTGGAAGGCCTCGTCCTCGCGGCGGGCTGCTCGGGTCACGGCTTCGGTTTGGGCCCGGGGCTCGGCTATCTGGCCGCACAGCTTCTCGTCAACGACACGCCTTGCGTCGATCCCGCACCGTTCCGGCTGTCGCGTCTGACCGACGGCTCGAAGCTGAACATCTCCGCCATCTGAAGATCGAGCCGGAAGTCAGGCTGACGCGTACCGAGCGAAGCCAAGGTTCCGGCAGACGAGTGAGCGGGACTCCATGTTTCCGCGCCGTCAAGTCCGCCGGCTTATGGACGCAAAACGGTAGGAGTTGGTCGAGTTCGTCAGGTTCTACGAAGAAACCTCAAGCTGCTCACGCGACGGCATCAGGAATTCCTCCCCAACCTGAGCCACTCCTTCGGAGTGGCTCTTTCTTTAAGGACAAGGCGATTTGGGCAATCGAGGTACCCCAGCCGACGATGCACCGTTCGACCCGCGACGAAAGATCGCCAGCGCGCCGCCGATGATTCAAGAGGCAGACGTCTCGCCCAGCGGACGAACGATTGCGCCGGCGTTCATGATATCAGCCGGATCAAAGGCGGTCTTGATCCGGCGCATCGCCGCGATACGCCCAACATCGCCGTATCGCTCCAGAAGGTGCTTTTTGAAACGACCGACGCCGTGCTCCGCGCTGAACGTGCCGCCGAGCGCCGCGGCCGTGTCGTAGAGTTGCAGCGACAGGCTGCCTTCGATCCGCTCGGTGAACTCCAGTCGGTCGACATCGGGAGGAACGAGCACGTTATAGTGCAGATTACCGTCGCCGACATGGCCATAGACGGACAGCTCAAGGTCGGCGTCATACGATCGCACCTGCGAACCGGCCAAATCCAGAAAGTGTTGAATAGACGAAAGCGGCACCGAGATGTCGTGCTTGACCGATCCGTTCCGGCATTTCTCGCCCTCGGGGATGGTCTCGCGGAGCCGCCACATCGCGGTCCGCTGCGATCCGCTCTGCGCCAGCAATGCGTCCTCGATCCATCCGGACTCTATCGCCTCGGCCAGAACGGCTTCCATCAGTTCGTCGAGATCGAGATGACGTGAGGAAGAGGCGAACTCGACGAGGACGGCGCCTGCTGGGCCCGCTCCAAGCGAGGGGGGGTCGGTCATTGCTGCGGTTGCGAGCGCGATGGATCGGGCCGCCATGAATTCGAAAGTGGTCAGCAGATCCGCGGACTCGCGACGGACCAGGGCGAGAAGCTCAGCGAGCGGGGCGCCGCTCGCGAGCTTCAGCCAGGCAGTAGCGCGGCGGGTCGGCAAGGGCGCGAGACGCAACACTGCGCCGGTGACGATGCCGAGAGTCCCCTCGCTTCCGACGAAGCACTGTTTGACGTCATAGCCGGTATTGTTCTTCCGCAGCTTGCGCATGTCGGACACCACCGTCCCGTCCGGCAGCACCGCCTCGATTCCGAGCAGCAGATCGCGCGTCATCCCGTACCTGACGACCGACAGCCCGCCCGCGTTCGTGCCGATGTTGCCGCCGATCCTGCAACTGCCTTCCGCGCCGAGGCTGAGCGGCAACAGAAGTCCGGCAGCCGCCGCGGCGTCCTGTATGTTCTTCAGGATGACGCCGGCATCGACAGAGATGCTCATGGAGACGGGATCGATTTCGCGGATCCGGTCCATCCGCTCG
The DNA here is from genome assembly GCF_040548425.1 of Bradyrhizobium sp. i1.15.2. Lineage (NCBI taxonomy): Bacteria > Pseudomonadati > Pseudomonadota > Alphaproteobacteria > Hyphomicrobiales > Nitrobacteraceae > Bradyrhizobium > Bradyrhizobium sp. i1.15.2. Next base: position 215,192 of record NZ_JBEPRQ010000009.1, read on the forward strand.
AGGCTCACGACAATCTGGCGCCCGGAGGCATCCGGCGTCGCGCCGCCGCAATAGCTGGTGTTGCCGCCTTGTGGAACAATTCCGATACCGTGGTGCGCCGCCAGCCGTACAATGTCGGCGACCTGCTTTGTCGTCGCCGGCTTCAGCACGGCAAACGTCGAGCCCGTGAAGAGCTGGCGCTGATCCGTTGTGTAGGCCGCGATCCGCCCTGGATCGTCAACGACGCCCCTGTCGTCCAGAAGATCGCGAAAGGCGTGAACGTGGACCGACTGAGACATGCTCCAGCTTCCAATGGGCGTTATCGGATCATTTTCGCGCGTTTGTGCGGCATTGTTTGCCGTTCGGTCGCGGTTCCGAAGACACCAATGCCGAAATGCCACGATGTTCGGCAGTTTGCGCCGGTGCAGCCTCGTATTGAACGCCTTCATCGCGAGTCCCTTCGGATTTCGGAGGAGGCAATCGATGACTCGGCAGACAATCTATCGGAGGCCAGTATTTCGAAAAAGCGCGCCAGTTCGACCGCGTCGCCACCTACTCAACCTGTCGTTCGACGAGAGCGACCGGCTGCGGCTCCGTCGGAATCGTGAATTTCACGTGGACGCATGGACGTGCGTGGACCGCGCGAGAACGGCGGCTTCTGGCGGGCTATCAAGGTGCGAGGCCGGGAGTTAAGCTGCCCTCCGGTAAGAGAACAGCGCCTCCACAGTAGTGGGCCCAGCCATGTAGCGGTCTCCTGACTCGAACCCCCGACGCCTCGTCCTGTCGCGTGCTGCGCGTATTTGGTACCGGGACATTCCGACAAATGGAAATCCAATTGTGGATTTAATGCACGTTCAACGAGTCTTTTGTCGGAATGGCCATTGATCTTACAGATAAATCATACGCCTCTTAATCAGCGGGTCCCAGGTTCGAGCCCTGGTGCGCCGACCACTCTCAAGCGATGGGCCCGCAAGCACGCTTTCCTCCTAAAACCGAAACCGCGTGGCACCGATTTGGCACCGCCAAACGGGAGGCCGTGACGCGCCAAAATATTTCTTGCGTCATGCGTTGGGTTCTTACTCCGTGCTTGTGGTGGATAGTAATACCATGCGGTGGATCAAGGTATTTCGTCCTAAGAGAACAGAATGAGATCGCTGCGACAGCAGATTGAATCTAACAGCGGCCCGATTCGAGCATAAGGTTCCCGAGCGTGCATCGGCGCATGCGGGGCGCGGGGCTATGCCAGGCCCTGTGAGTGGGTTAAGCCACGACTGACAGGATGCTGCGTAGCACGCTTGGCCGGTTGCTCTAGCTAGGGAGCGCCATTGCCGTTTCGCTGACGACGTCGCCAATCGATCATCGCCATTGCTGCGCTTCCCGTGGCTTAGCGGATACTCGCCACAATTTCGAGCCGGTTCTTCTCGAGCCAGGCCACGGCGTCGGGTCCATCGACGACGCATTCGAAAGTTTCCCAGGTTGGGTGCTCCTGGGATTCCGGTTGCAGTCGCTTTGCTGCATACTCAACGAGGTCGTGCAAGCGTTCGTATCCTCGTCGGCGCTCAAGGGACTCTGCAATCGCCGTGCTGACCCATCCTCGTTGGGCCAAATCGATAATGCTCGGAGCGTCAGCCTCGTTGAACCAAGTTGTGGCATCGAACTCGATGCAGCGGAGATTATCGGCGGTATGGCAAGTCGCGTGGATCATGGGAGTCCTCCGTTTCGCCGGCCAAATTTCACATCCCTGCCTCGCACGCCCTCAGGCTTTGACCAGATCCCCCAGCAAGTTCGCGGCCACAGTCAGCTTGGCGAGCGTCAGTCCGGTGGCGGCAATTTCCTCGACCGAGCGGCGGATGCGCGTCGCTTCGGGGTGAGCCGCGAGCCAGGTCTCGACGGCCTGCTGGCCGGACTGGCCGGTTGCCAGCATATGCGCTGCCAGTCTTCTTTCGGCGCAAGCGATCTGCTCAACGGCGCGATCGATGGCCATACGTTCGAAATAATCGTTTGCCAGCACGCTGCGCGCGGCGGCAATGATCCGGTCGAGCCGGAAATTCGCCTCGGCGGCAAAGAATGTCGCGGCGGCATCGCTGATGCTGCGGCTGGTGCGCTCCGCCACGGTCACGATATCCGGTGCCGAGACCAGGAAGTCGAGATCGGCGAGTTCGCAGGCGAGGCCGGCCGGGACGCCGGCATCAGTCAGGTCCTGCCGACGCTTGGCACGTGCGGGCTGCAAGTCCGTCGGCAGGGTGGTGTCGAGCCCGGCGACGATCTGGCGGATAGCTTGGCCGAAGCGCGCGACAACGGCCTCCAGCCCGTCCTTGAAATCGACATTGCGCACGTACCAGACCATGCGGGAGAGCAGGAGGTCCTGGATCGCCGCGTAGAGGCTGAGCTGCAACTGCCCGTCGATACGTGTGTCGAGCGCGTCGATCTCGTCATTGAGCCGCCTGAGCTCGTAGATCGCGTCCACCGCCACCTGCGCCATGACGATGGTCCAGATATCGGCGTCGGTCTCGTCGGTCAGGCGCACGACGCAGGCCGGGCCCCCGCGGTTGATCACGGCATTGACGAGACTGGTTGCGATGATCTCGCGTCGGAGACGATGGAGCTCGACCGCGCTCGGGAACTTGTCGGGAACCTCGCGCGGGAAGTAAAGGGTCAGTCTGCGGGCGAGATAAGGATCGTCCGGCACGCTGGTGAGGAGCAGGTCCTCGTAGAGCGTCAGCTTGGCGTAGGCGAGCAATACGGCAAGCTCCGGCCGTGTCAGGGCTTGGCCGCGCCGCGTGCGCTCGGTGAGCGCTGCGTCGTCCGGCAAGAACTCGACGGAGCGGCTCAGCAAACCGCGCTGCTCGAGCGACTGCATCAGGCGGGTGAGGAAGCCGGTCTCGGCCACGCCTTTGCGCTCGGCGAGCGAGAGCGCCAGCGTCTGCAGGTAGTTGTTGCGCAGCACCAGCGTGCCGACCTCGTCGGTCATCGTAGCTAGCAGGCTGTTGCGGTCGGCGGGGCTGAGGCGTCCCTCGCGTTCGGGGCGCGCCAGCGCGATCTTGATATTGACCTCGAGGTCGGACGTGTTCACACCGGCCGAGTTGTCGATGGCGTCGGTGTTGAGCTTGACGCCCTTCTGCGCCGCTTCGATGCGGCCGCGCTGGGTGACGCCGAGATTGGCGCCTTCGCCGATCACCCGGGCGCGAACATCGGCGCCCGCGATGCGGATCGGATCGTTGGCGCGGTCACCGGCCTGATCGTCGCTCTCTCCCGATGCGCGTATATAGGTGCCGATGCCGCCAAACCATAGAAGGTCGGCGCGCGCTTTCAGGATCGCGGTCATCACCTCGAACGGCGTAGCCTGCGGCTTGTCGAGATCGAGCAGGCTCCGCACTTCCGGTGCGAGCGGGACCGCCTTGAGCGTGCGCGAGAACACGCCGCCGCCTTGCGAGATCAGCGACTTGTTGTAGTCCTGCCAGCTTGATCGCGTCAGGTCGAACAGGCGCTTGCGTTCGGCGAAGCTGATCGTCGGATCGGGGGAGGGATCGATGAAGATGTCGCGGTGGTCGAAAGCCGCCACGAGCTTTGTCGCCGGCGAGAGCAGCATGCCATTGCCGAAGACATCGCCGGACATGTCGCCGACGCCGACCACGGTGAAAGGCATGGTCTGAATATCGGTGCCGAGCTCGCGGAAGTGGCGCTTGACCGCTTCCCAAGCGCCGCGCGCTGTGATCCCCATCTTCTTGTGGTCGTAGCCCTGGCTGCCGCCGGAGGCGAAGGCATCGCCGAGCCAATGGTTCTTTTCGGCCGAAATCGCATTGGCGATGTCGGAGAAGGTCGCGGTGCCTTTGTCGGCGGCGACGACCAGATAGGGGTCGTCGCCGTCATGCCGCACGGTCGAACCGGGCGGCACGATGATGTCGCCGTCGAGATTGTCGGTGAGTTCGAGCAGCGAGCGAACGAAGATGCGATAGGCTTCGGTGCCCTCCGCGAGCCAGGCGTCGCGATTGGAAGGCGGCGGCAGGCGCTTGGGCACGAAGCCGCCCTTGGCGCCGACCGGCACGATCACGGCGTTCTTGACCTGCTGGGCCTTGACCAGGCCGAGGATCTCGGTGCGGAAATCCTGCGGCCGATCGGACCAGCGCAAGCCACCGCGCGCAACCTTGCCGAAGCGCAGGTGAATGCCTTCGACACGAGGCGAATAGACGAAGATCTCGTAGAGAGGTCGCGGCGCCGGCAAATCGTCGATCCGCCGCGCGTCGAACTTGAAGGAGATTACCGGACGCGGATGCCCATCCTCGCCGATCTGCCACAGATTGGTGCGGATGGTCGACTGCACCAGATTGGTGAAACGGCGCAGGATGCGGTCTTCGTCGAGCGAGGCGACGGATTTGAGCTGCTCCTCGATCTCGGCAAGGAGAGTTGTCTCGCGCGCCGAACGCTCGCGATCGGTAAGGTCAAGGCGCGGATCGCAGCGGGACTGGAACAGCGCGACGAGGTTGGCTGTGATCCCGGCGTTCTTGCGCAAGGTCTCCCACATATAGTCCTGGGTGAAGGGGGCGCGGATCTGGTGCAAATAGCGCGACAGTGCCCGGATGGTCGAGACTTCCCGCCAGCCGAGGGGCGTGCGCAGTATCAGGGCGTTGTATCCGTCGGATTCGGCGCGATCAGCGACCACCGCCATGATCGAGGCTTCCAGGCGATGGCTGAAGTCCGGGCTGATCTCGATCGGCTCGCCGTCGCTGGTCTCGATCGTCATGTCGTGCAGCCAGACCGGCTCGGGCCTGTTACCGGGCACGATCTGATAAGTGCGTTCGTTGACCACGCGCAGGCCGTGGTTTTCGATCACCGGTACGCGATAGGATAGCGATAGCGGTGCGGCGTCGGAGAACACCTTCAGCCCGAAGCGCCTGGGATCGTCCTCGCCCTTGTCCCGGTGCACCGAAATCGTCACCGGGCGGGCTGGGGTCAGCCTTTCGATGGTCGCGATATCGGCGATGGCCTGCTCCGCTGTGAAAACCTCGGTATAACCGCCGCTAAAGGATTGGGCATAGCGGTTGGCGAGCATGCGCGCCCGCATGCCGTCGGTCGACGCGGTGAGCGCGGCTTTCAGCTTGTCGGCCCAGGTCGCGGCAATGGCGCTGATCCCGGCTTCGAGCGTGGCGCGCTCGACGACGGGCGTCTTGCCTTCATAGCGCCCGATGATGAAGTGGACGCGCGCAAGCGCGCCTTCAGGGAACGATACGTAGGAAGCCGACAGGGTCCCCTTGTAGACCTGCGACAGGAAGGCTCCGACGCGCGTGCGGACGTCGGTGTCGTATTTGTCGCGCGGAATGAAGGTGAGGATGGAGACGAAGCGATCGAACTTGTCTACGCGCGCTAGCGCCCGGACGCGTGGGCGCTCGTAGAGGATCAGGACCTCGATGACGAAATTGTAGAGCGAGTCGACGTCGATCTGGAACAGCTCGTCACGCGGATAATCTTCGAGGATATGCATGAGCGCCTTGCCCGAATGGCCGTTCGGGTCGAAGCCGGCGCGCTGCAGCACCCGCGAAACCTTGTGGCGCACATAAGGGATCTGCCGCACCGAGCGGGTATAGGCCCCTGATGTAAACAGGCCGACGACGCGCAATTCGCCCTCGAGCCGGCCGTCGGGTGCATAGAGCTTGATGCCGACATAATCCATCCGGATGCGGCGATGGACGAGGCTTGAGACATTGGCCTTGATGACGATCAGCAGCGTCGGCTCGTGCATGAACTCGCGAATTTCCGATGTCATCACCACCATTTCGTTGCCGCGTCGCAGGACCTTCGTATCCGGATCGCGGAGGATGCCGAGGCCTTCGCCGGTCGTGATGTCGTCCGACGCATCGCTGTCGGGCGAGAAGCGATATTCGCGCACGCCGAGGAAAGTGAAATTGTCCGCGCAGAGCCATTGCAGGAACTGGTTGGCTTCGGCGACCTCGTCGATCGGCAGCGGCGGCGGATTGGAAGAGAACGTCTTGATCGCTTCCTCGACGCGGTCACGCATGGCGCGCCAGTCGGTGACGCAGGCGCGGACGTTGTTCAACGCCCTGGCGAGTCCGTCGATCAGCTTCTGGCGATCGGCGTCGGCGTCCAGGCGGGTGATATGGAGGTGAATCAGGCTTTCGCGTGCGCCCCTTGCTCCCTCTGGCAGTGCTTCGCCGTAGAAGCGCAGCAGCTTGCCCTCAGCATCGCGCTCCACTGCGATGATCGGGTGGGCGACGAGTGTGACTTCGATACCCTGCTCGGCGAGCTCTGCCATCGTGGAGTCGTACAGGAAAGGCATGTTGTCGTTGAGAATCTCGAGCACGGAAATCTCGCGCCCGTTCGGCAACGTCGGATTGACCACGCGGATATCGGCGCAGCCCGACGTGCGCCGCTGTACATGCTCCCAGGCGTGCTCCGCCAGGAGGGCGAGCGAGGCGGCATCGTAATTGTCGAGATCCTCGATATTGCTGTAGCCGAACAGAGGCTCGGCAAAGGCCCGGGAGCTCTTTCCCGGCGGCACGCTGCCTGCTGCGTCGCGGATCAGGGTTGCGCGGGCCTTGTCGTCACGCCACGCCATCGCGTCCTCCATTTGCCGCGCCGTGTCCGCATTATTATCATTTTGCGGTCACACCGACGCAAAGTAGAGCACGTCGGGCCGCCGCTTTCGCGCCGGGCGATGGGTCCTTGTTAAACGCATGGCTCGGGCTCAGCTCAACGTCGGACCGAGCGGTGATCGCGAGAGGGGCCCTGGCCCTACTTCAGTGATGCGCCGCAACACTCCTGACGGTGTCGGTCAGCACATCACCGGACGCGGAATGGCTGGCGTCACCCAGACTGATGATGCCGACCATCCGCTTGCTCTTGTTGATCACCGGCAGCCTGCGGACCTGCAGCTTCTCCATATGATGCATCGCCTTCGCGAGGTCATCGTCCTCCCGGCAGCAATGGATGCCTTCGGTCATCACATCGCGCGCTGTCGCGCGGCCGGCATCGAAGTTGTGGCTTGCGAGCCCTTTGCAGACGATGTCGCGGTCGGTCACCATCCCGACCAGCTTGTCGTCCTCGCCAACCGGAATGCAGCCGATGTCGTGCGCCCGCATTAATTTGGCAAGTTCGGTGATAGGGGTGTCAGGGCTGACCCAGTCGACACCCTTGTGCATCACGTCTTTGACCTTCATGGCGAGTCTCCGTTCCTGGGTTTCAGGTGCGTTGATGCAATGCAGCAGCGCCCCCATTTTCTGAACTGTACAACCGATCGGGTGCGGTGTCGCAGGAGAAAGCATCACTCCTTGGCGATCCGGCAGACAAACGCCGACGCTGTCGCCGTCACCCTTCCCAACGATTTAACAGCGACGTCGCGAACCGCGTTCCCGCCCAGGATTGCAAAGGCATTGGGCGGTGCGCAAATTCCTCAGTCGTGCGCGCTAAAACGCCCGTGCGGTGCGTTGCTCGTCAGGCGCGCAAACTGCGCGTGACCCATATGAAGCAGCGTCTCATGATCGCCGGCTTCCATATAGATGTCCGGCTGTGCCTCGATGCTGTCGTCGACGATGATATCCAACCCGTAGCATTTGCCGACGGCAGGAACGGCACCGTGTGCACAGTCACTGAACAGCCGATTGATCTCGCTTGCATCGGCCATGTGGACATTGTCGCCGAGACTTGTCCTCAGGTCCGACAGGCGAAGGTGATGCGATGCGGGCAAGATGGCCAGCATGTATTCGCCGTTGCGCCGCAACACGATGCCTTTGGCGAGGCGGTCGCCCGAGATATGGCAGGTCTCAGCCGTTCGCGTGGACGTCATGCTGAGTTCGTGCGGGATCAGCTCGTATTGGATGTTTTCAGCGGCCAGGTATTTCTGGAGCGTGGGAGCAATGGCCATGACATCACCTCCGATGCAGGATGCAAACCATCCACCCCCGGCAGACTCTCGCCATAGGATGGGCGGCTGCCTATAGACCCAACACGGGTCTTCCATCCGCAATTATATACGGGTTCGCAATTTTATACAGGGTGGCGAACCAAGTTGCGCTATTTCACGATATGATGCGGTGCGGCGCGGCTTCGAGAGCGCCATGTTGCCTGACGACCGACTGGCAGCGCCGGCTGCTTCAGCCGACCTCGCCCCTTTGCGCTGCCGCGATGGCGGCGATGCAGGTTCTGGCAGCCCTGTCGTCGCCTCGAGGCGCTAATCCCGAATCGGGCGGGCGGGCGTCTCTCATTTCCGCTATAATGAAACCATGACGATCGGGATTACTGGACCCGGAGGCAAGATACCGAGGCAAAGTGCCATGGTCGGGTTGATTGTTGCGGCCGTCGTCATTGGGATTTGCCTCGTCCTGCTTGCGCTCGCGAGCGACCTCCTGGTCGGCTGGCTGTGGTTTGCCTCGATCGGTTATCTCCAGGTCTTTTGGACCACAATCGGCGCCGAAGCCGTCGTCTTTCTTGCAGTCTGGATCGGAACCACCGTCATCCTCTGGCTGAACGGATGGCTCGCGCTACGCTCTGCCCGACAGCGGCCGACGCAGTTCGTCGCCGCTCCGTCGTGGAGCGCCGCGGGCAACGCGCCGCCGGATCTGCTTGTGCTTGCGCGCGATCGATTGTCGTGGCCCTGGTTGATCACAGGCGTTGCGGCTTTGCTCGCTCTTCTTGTTGCGGCAGCCCAGGCCGGCAACTGGGGCGTCTTCCTGCGATTTGTCTATCAGGTGCCCTACGGCGCAGACGATCCGCTCTACAACAAGGACATCGGCTTCTACCTCTTCTCACTGCCCGCCTATATCCTCATCAAGAACTGGATGATCCTCGCGCTCGTTCTGAGCGGGCTTTTCGCCGCGGCGATCTACTGGGTGCACGGCGACATCGAATACGACGTTCACCGTCGATCAATATCGCCGACAGCGATCGCTCATGGTTCCGCTCTGCTTGGTTTTCTCTTCGCGGTAAAAGCCTGGTCCTGTGTTCTCGACCGCTATCTGCTGCTCTACGGCGACAATAGCGTCGTCGTCGGCGCAAGTTACACCGACGTGCATGTGGGGCTGCCGGCGTTGTGGCTAATGATCGGACTTTCGATCATCGCGGCGCTTACCGCCTGGGCGAACATCCGGGTTCGCACCTACCGGCTTCCGGCCGTGGCGATTGTGCTCGTCAGCGCCGGTACGTTCGTGCTGTCCGGCGTCGTCCCTGGGCTGTTCCGGCAGTTCTTCGTCAAACCAAGCGAGTTGGAGCTGGAGAAGCCCTACATTGAACACAACATCGCGCTCACCCGGCAGGCATACAATCTCGATCAGATCGCAGCCAGGCCGTTTACCGCCGAGCAGAAGCTTACCCCCGGGGCGCTCGAAGCCAACAAGGCGACAATTGAAAATATCAGGCTGTGGGACTGGCTGCCGCTGTCGGATACCTACGCGCAACTGCAGGAAATCCGCACCTACTACAAATTCCATGACCTCGACGTCGATCGTTACTGGCTCGATGGCTCCTACCAGAGCGTGATGCTCTCGGCCCGCGAACTGCGGTCCTCCCTGCTGCCGCCGAACGCCCAGACTTGGGTCAATCGCCACGTGCTGTTCACCCACGGCAATGGCGCGGTGATGAGTCCGGTCACACGCAAGAGCGCCGAAGGACTGCCGATCTTCTATCTGCGGAATATTCCTCCTGTCGCAGACGTCGGCCCCAGGATCGACGAGCCGCGCATCTACTTCGGCGAGCAGACCGACGACTACGTCGTCGTCAAGAGCAGCATCCCGGAGTTCGATTATCCGAAGGGGAAAGAGAACGCCTATGCGGCCTATGGCGGCACCGGTGGCATCTCGATCGGGGCAATGGCCACGCGAATGCTGTTTGCTTACTATTTCAACGATCCGAACCTGCTTCTCTCAGGCTACATTACGATCGACAGCCGGATCATGATCCGGCGCAATATCAAGGAGCGGGTGAGCACGATCGCGCCCTTCCTCAGGCTCGATCATGATCCTTATCTGGTCGTCAGCAGTGGGCGCATGTTCTGGATGCAGGACGCCTACACGACGAACGCCTATTTCCCGTATGCAGAGCCCGCACAGGGGCTCGATCTCAACTACATTCGCAATTCGGTGAAGGTTGTCATTGATGCTTATAATGGGACTGTCGACTTCTACCTTATTGATTCAGGCGACCCGATTGCAGCGACCTACCAGCGCATCTTTCCGAACTTGTTCAAGCCGTTCACGACGATGCCGCCGGACTTACGTAAGCACGTTCGCTATCCGGAAGACCTGTTCATGATTCAGGCCCGACTGTACCAAGCCTACCACATGGAGGCGGCCGACGTTTTTTACAACCGCGAGGATCTCTGGCAATTCCCGCGCCAGCCGGGCGGCGACGGCATCTCGACGATGACACCCTATTACATCATCATGCGCTTGCCCGGCGAACCGCAGGCCGAATTTTTCCTCATGCTTCCCATGGTACCGAGCCGCCGCGACAACATGATCGCGTGGCTCGCCGCGCGCTGCGACGCGCCCGACTATGGCAAATTGATTGTCTACGAATTCCCCAAGGAGAAGCTCGTCTACGGACCGTTCCAGATCGAGGCGCGGATCAATCAGAATACGGAGATCTCGCAACAGCTCACGCTGTGGAATCAGATGGGCTCGCGGGTGATCCGCGGTGCCAATTTGCTTGCGATTCCGATCGAGAACTCGATCCTTTACGTATCGCCGCTCTATCTGCGGGCACAGCAAGGACACCTGCCTGAGCTGAAACGCGTGATCGCAGCCTACGGTGAACATGTGGTGATGAAGGAGACGCTCGACGAGGCCTTGTCAGCGCTGTTCATCGAGCCTGGCGCGATGCGGCCGGTGTCTAGCTCGAAGGAGGAAATGCTTGTCACACGCCCGTCGGCAAGTCAGGCCCGGGAGGCGCTCGATCGCTACAATCAGGCCGTTGAACGATTGAAGTCCGGCGACTGGAAAGGCTTTGGCACGCGGTTCGACGCGATGCGCGAGCTTCTGGAGGACATGAGCCGGCACTCCACGGGCCATTAGCGCCGCGGCTCCTTTGGCGCCGGAAATGACGAACGCGACGCCGCGCTTGGGCTCTGCTCGAAATCATGGCGTGATTTCAATCGCATAAGAGTTCGCAGTTTTGTTCTGGGTGGCGCGCCATTTTCCCAAACACGTGCCCGTCTCATGTTTTCCGCATCACCGAAGTCGACCGCCTCCGCGACGCGTTCGACCGGTTCTGCAGTTGTCTCTATGTGGCCTCGCGCCAGATCGGCGCGGAGGCGTTCAACCATGCGCGCGGGTGTGGCGCCGGTCCGCGCCCGGAATGCGCGGCCGGCCGAACTGGCGGCGGCTCATGCCGGCCGCTTCCGCCAGATGCTCGAGTGTCAGTGCTTCGAATATGTGATCACAGGCATAGCCGAGGGCAGCGCAATACGGTCGTTCTCGGGTGCCAGATCGACCGAGGCTGCGAATTGTGATGTCCGCCATAGCGACGATGGTAGACGACGAGGTGCTGTGCAACGCACTTGGCGATGGCGAAACCATGGTCCTCCTCGATCAAGGCCAGCGCGAGATCGATTCCGGCCGTAGTGCCTGCCGAAGTTGATATGTTGGCGTCCCGACAGTAGATGCGATCCGCCTCGACCCGGATGGATGGATAGTCTCGCTGAAGGCGAGCCGCAAATCGCCAGTGCGTCGTCGCTCGACGTCCATCCAACAGCCCAGCTGCCGCGAGCGTGAATGCGCCCGTGCAGACGCGCGCCACGCGCCGTTAAAGCTGGATTAGCCGGGACGCTTCTCTCATCTTCGATTCGATAGCATCCCCTGAAGGATTTCCTCGATCGAATGTGGCGAGATGCCAAGCTCGGCAAATCCAGACATCTCCGGTGATGACACCGAGTCGATCCGCATCAGCTCCACTTGGTTACGCGTAAGGGGCAGGCCAGGGAGTATCTCGGAGGCCCAGGCCAGCGCGTGCCAAACGGCAAACGGGATTGGAATCAGGCGTGGCGAGAGGCCAGCCTGTTGCGCGATCGCTCTGAGCAGTTGCTCGTAGGAATAGCGGGTCGGGCCGCCGAACTCAAAGACCGTCGGGTGGGGCTCGGCTCGCTCGATGATTCGGACAACCGCCTCCGCAACATCTTCGACATGGGCCGGTTGCAATCTGGTGCGGCCGCGGCCGAACATTGGATAGATCGGAAGCCGACGAAGGAGCTTGAGGACGGTGCCGAGAAACGCGTCATCCGGTCCGAACATCACAGCTGGGCGGACGATAAACGCACCGGCGAATTCCGCGCGGACCGCCCGTTCACCTTCACCGCGCTTTCTGATGTAGAGGGATGGCGAGGCGGCGTCGGCCCCGATCCCCGAAACGTGAACAAGCCGCTCGACTCCCGCCCGGCGGGCCTGGGCTGCTACAATTTGGGCCGCCTCGACGTGAACAGAGTGAAATGTCTCCCCTCCGCGCTCGCGATAAAGGCTGACCGCGTTCACGGCGCCGTAGGCGCCGACCAACGCATTCGCGACGGATCGCTCGTCATGAACGTTGGCCGCTACGGATTGAAGTTGCACGTCCGGATGCCGTGACGCGATCCGGACGGGAAATTTATGACTGCACAGATGGCGAGCGATGCGGCTGCCGAGAAAGCCGGTTCCGCCGAACACAGTGATGGTGCGACCGTTCGTTGCTGCCTCCGGCTAGCGTTCGCGGCTCCACGGGAAGAGTGAGGCCGGGAAATCCGCCGCATAGCGGTGACCAATCGGCGGGCGCGGCTGTTCTTCCGGCGGGTTCGGGTCAGGCTCGATGACCTTCCGATAAAGATGCCAGGTGGCATGACCGAGCACCGGCAGAACGACGGCGAGACCGACGAAGAACGGTAGCGAACCGATCGCCAGCAGTGCCGCAACAACCAGACCCCATACCGCCATCTCAATTGGATTTTCCCTCACGGCCCGCAGCGACGTCCGGATTGCGTCGATCGCAGTCGCATGCCGGTCGAGCATCAGCGGAAACGACACGACACTGACGCACAGGGCCACGACGGCGAACAGGAAGCCGACGCCACAGCCGACGATGATAAGCGACCATCCTTCCGGCGTCGTCAAAACACGCGTTGCGAAGTCAGGGATGCTTGCAGCCGGGGCGTGGCCAAAGGTTGCAACGTAGATCGCGTTAGCGGCGCCGATCCACACCCCGAACAGAACCAGCAGGAGGATGCCGAGTTCGAGCATGGCGCCGAAAGACGGTGCGCGCAGCACCTGCATGGCATCCCAAGCCGCTGCTTCCTCTCCGCGCTCGCGGCGGCGGCTGAGCTCGTACAGGCCGAGCGCGGCAAAGGGACCGATCAGCGTAAAGCCCGCAGCCAGCGGAAACAGCAGCGGCAGCACCGAATAGCCGATGACAAGTCTAAATAGGACAATTCCGAGGACGGGATAAATCACGCAGAGGACGATGGCGTGAGATGGGATGGCGTTGAAGTCTTCCCAGCCCAGTCGCAACGCGTTGCCCAAATCGGAAAGGCTGATCTTGCGTACGACAAACGGGGTGGAGACGCCAAACACTTGCAGTCTGGGTCTTGCGAATACGGTGGTCATGGCGCCGGTCTCCTTGCTTCTGATCGCAGGGGAAATGGCGCGCCTTCAAGTCGCGCACATTCGCCTCATGCGCGAAAATCGCGATTGAGCCCGGCAAACCAGATTCAACGAGAAGGAGCTTTGCCGGACGACACCCGTCGCGACCGGTGCACCCAGCTTAGCGCGATGGGTGGAAGAAACAAGACAGCGCTTGCGGCTGGGTGAATTGTGCATCTGCACAGTTCGTTTTGTTGCGTTGCGTCACCAAGCGATCGCTGCCGGCCTCCACCGCCGGCTTGAAATGATGCCGGAGACCTCGCGGTGCGACACACTCCACTATTGACGCCCGGCTCGACGCGTACCATGTTGAATCCAACGCCCCCAGCTCCGTTGAGACTTGTGCGGTCGTAACGTGCACTCGGCGTCGCGACCGGTTGAATGGGCGAGGCAAGAGGCATGACGGCGGCGGATGTGATTCCGCCATCGCAGCAGACGTGAGCTCCGCCCTCTGGTTCGTATCCGCAGCCTTTAGCGGCAAGGATGCATGAGGGATGGCTGTAGCAATCATTCTGCTGTTGGTCGCAATCGCCTCGGTGCTGTTTCACATTTTCAGCCCGTGGTGGTGGACGCCGCTCGCCTCAAACTGGCGCTACATCGACGACACGATCACCCTGACATTCTGGATAACCGGGGCGGTTTTCTTCGCGGTCGTCGCGTTCATGGCCTATTGCGTCTTCCGCTTTCGACACACGGAGGGAAGGCGCGCAGCCTACAATCCCGAAAACAAGAAGCTCGAATGGTGGCTCAGCGTCGGTACTGCAATCGGCGTCGCAGCCATGCTGGCACCCGGCCTGGTCGTCTGGCACCAGTTCGTCACAGTGCCGGCCAATGCGACCGAGGTCGAGGTCATGGGACAGCAATGGCAATGGAGCTATCGGCTTCCCGGAAAGGACGGCCGGCTCGGGACTTCGGATGCCCGCTATGTCAGTGCCGAAAATCCCATGGGGTTGAATCCCGACGATCCCGCCGGCCAAGACGATGTCGTCATTCAAAATGACGACTTGCACCTGCCGCTCGGGAAACCGGTGAAGGTGTTGCTCCGCTCGATTGACGTCCTGCATGATTTCTATGTGCCCGAGTTTCGGGCGAAGATGGATATGATACCGGGCTCGGTCACATATTACTGGTTCACGCCCACGCGCACCGGAACATTCGAGGTTCTCTGCGCGGAACTCTGCGGTGCCGCGCACGCGCAGATGCGGAGCAAGGTCGTCGTAGAGGAAGAGAAAGACTATCACGCGTGGCTGGACAAGCAGCGGACGTTCGCCGAGCTTTCCGGGCAGCGGGATGTCGCGAAAGCGGCTTACACGAGAGAGAGCGAATGAAAACATCGGCGAGGAGCGCCGCATAGCAGAGGGCGAACTCTTCGTTGAAGAGAGAGACCAAGGAGGGGATTCCGATGGTCGATGTCCCGTTTGACACAGTCGCAGGCGTCCCGCCCGCCGAAGTGGGCGAGGTCGAGCTCTATCATCCGAGAAGCTGGTGGACGAGATACGTCTTTTCGCAGGACGCCAAGGTCATCGCCATCCAGTACTCGATCACGGCGATGTCCATTGGGATGGTTGCGCTGGTGCTGTCATGGCTGATGCGGCTGCAACTCGGATTCCCCGGCACGTTTTCGTTCATCGATCCGAACCAATATCTCCAGTTTATCACCATGCACGGCATGATCATGGTGATCTATCTTCTCACCGCGCTGTTCCTTGGTGGCTTCGGCAACTACCTTATCCCGCTGATGGTCGGCGCCCGGGACATGGTGTTTCCCTATGTGAACATGCTGAGCTACTGGGTCTACCTGCTCGCGGTCGTGGTGCTGGCCTCGACCTTTTTCGTACCCGGCGGGCCCACCGGCGCCGGCTGGACGCTGTACCCGCCGCAGGCGATTCTCTCCGGTACTCCCGGGCAGGATTGGGGCATCGTTCTCATGCTGGCCTCCCTGATCCTGTTCATCATCGGCTTCACCATGGGCGGGCTGAATTACGTAGTGACAGTGCTGCAGGCGCGCACGCGCGGCATGACGTTGATGCGTTTACCCTTGACGGTGTGGGGCATCTTCACGGCCACCGTCATGGCGCTGCTGGCCTTCCCGGCGCTGTTCGTCGCTTCGGTGATGTTGCTGCTCGACCGCCTGCTGGGAACCAGCTTCTTCATGCCGACGCTAGTCGAGATGGGCACGCTGACGAAATACGGGGGTGGCAGCCCGATCCTGTTCCAGCATCTGTTCTGGTTCTTCGGTCATCCCGAGGTCTACATCGTCGCCTTGCCGGCCTTCGGCATCATTTCCGATCTGATCAGCGTCCATGCCCGGAAGAACATCTTCGGCTATCGCATGATGGTCTGGGCGATCGTCGCGATTGGCGCCCTCAGCTTCGTCGTGTGGGCGCACCACATGTATGTGAGCGGCATGCACCCGTATTTCGGGTTCTTCTTCGCCACCACGACGCTCATCATCGCCATCCCGACTGCGATCAAGGTTTACAATTGGGTGCTGACCCTTTGGCGCGGCGACATTCATCTCACCATCCCGATGCTGTTCGCGCTGGCGTTCATCGTCACCTTCGTAAACGGCGGCCTGACTGGCCTGTTTCTCGGCAACGTGGTCGTAGACGTTCCGTTGTCCGACACGATGTTCGTTGTCGCTCATTTTCACATGGTGATGGGTATTGCGCCGATCATGGCGGTGTTCGGCGGAATCTATCATTGGTACCCGAAAGTCACCGGACGAATGCTCAATGAGGCGCTTGGACGATTCCACTTCTGGGTCTCGTTCCTCGGCGCCTATGCGATTTTCTTCCCCATGCACTATCTGGGCCTGTTGGGTATGCCCCGCCGCTATCACGACATCGGCGAAACGGCATTCGTTCCGGCATCCGCCCATGACCTCAATGCGTTCATGAGCGTCGCGGCCCTGATCGTCGGCTTCGCCCAGCTCGTGTTCCTGTTCAATCTGATCTGGAGCCTGTTCAAAGGAAAAGAGGCCGGCGGCAATCCCTGGGGCGCCGCGTCGCTGGAATGGCAAACGCCAGAGACCCCGCCGGGGCATGGCAACTGGGGCAAGGAGCTCCCGATCGTCCATCGCTGGGCCTACGATTACAGCGTCCCCGGCGCCGCCATGGATTTCGTGCCGCAAAATGAACCGCCGGCAGGATTGTCGGCGCAAGGGCCCCACGCATGAGCGCCATCATCCTGTTCATGGCTGGAATAGCCGCAATTGCGGGATGGTGGCTCTCGCAACAGCGGCTGGCAGCCAAGCCATGGCTGGAGGAAGGCGTGATGGTCGATCTTCGCGAGGAGAGTACCTCGTCCCTGCCGGCGGCGAAGCTCGGATTGGGCGTATTTCTCGCGGTCGTCGGCTCGCTATTCGCACTCTTCATCAGCGCCTACTCGATGCGCATGAACATGGTGGACTGGCGGACGCTGCCAGTGCCAGCGCTGTTGTGGTTCAACACCGGCGTCCTACTCTTGAGCAGTGTGGCACTGCAATGGGCGTATATGGCCGCGCGTCGCGACGACATCGACGGCATAAGCATCGGCCTGTGCGCGGGTGGAGCGTCCGCCATTACATTCCTTGTCGGGCAACTGCTGGCGTGGCGCCAGCTGAGTGGCGCCGGGTACTTCCTGGCGTCCAATCCAGCCAATTCGTTCTTCTACCTGATCACCGCTGTGCACGGGCTGCATCTGATGGGCGGTCTGGTGGCGCTCGGTAGAACGACTGCCAAGGTATTGCGTGGCGCCGAGGCGAGCCAAATTCGTCTGAGCGTGGAACTCTGCACTATCTACTGGCACTTCCTGCTGTTGGTCTGGCTGGTCCTGGCCGGCCTGCTGACGGGCTGGACAGACAATTTCGTCGACATCTGTCGCCAGTTGCTGAGCTAGGGAGGCAAGGACCAGATGGCAGAAACGGCGCTGATAAACAACGTAGAACCGCCGGCGCGGCCTGCAGGTTGGCGAGGCATCGCCGCCGATTGGTCCTCGGATCAGCGCGCCTTCAAGAACGTTTCCTGGGGGAAGGCCATGATGTGGATCTTCCTCCTCAGCGACACCTTCATCTTCAGTTGTTTCCTGTTGTCGTACATGACGGCGCGAATGTCCACGACCGTGCCGTGGCCCAATCCCAGCGAGGTCTTCGCCCTCACGATCGGGGAAAAGAAAATCCCGCTCATCCTGATTGCGATCATGACCTTCATCCTGATCAGCAGCAGCGGGACGATGGCGATGGCCGTCAACTTCGGTTATCGCCGCGACCGCGTGAAGACGGCGGCCTTGATGTTGGCCACAGCAGCATTCGGCGCAACGTTCGTCGGAATGCAAGCCTTTGAATGGACCAAGCTGATCGTGGAAGGCGTCCGGCCCTGGGGCAATCCCTGGGGTGCGGCGCAGTTTGGTTCGAGCTTCTTCATGATCACCGGCTTCCACGGCACCCATGTGACGATCGGCGTGATTTTCCTGATCGCCATTGCGCGAAAGGTTTTACGGGGAGACTTCGATGTCGAGAGGCGCGGTTTCTTTACGAGCAGAAAAGGGCATTACGAGATCGTCGAGATCACCGGCCTCTACTGGCACTTCGTCGATCTCGTGTGGGTGTTCATCTTTGCACTTTTTTATCTCTGGTGAGGTCGCAGCATGACAAACGTCGCGGTACATCTGGAAGCAAAGCAACACGCGCTGCAAGCTCACATGCATGACGCATCTGCATCAGGAGCCACGCACACAAAGGGCCAGCAGCATCCGATCAAGCTTTACCTCGTGGTCTGGGGATGGTTGTTCGTTCTCAGCACCTGCTCCTATCTCGTCGACTATTTTGGCCTCCACGGCCATCTCCGATGGTCGCTGATCCTGCTGTTCATGGTGTTGAAGGCTGGCCTGATCGTTGCGGTCTTCATGCACATGGCCTGGGAGCGGCTGGCTTTGGCCTACGCGATCCTGCTGCCGCCGGTGCTGGTGCTGGTCTTCGTGACGATCATGGTGCTCGAATCCGACTACACGCATCTGCTCCGGGTCTTGTTTTTCGCTTCAACGGCATAGCTAGCATTGCTTTCGTGCCAGAAGGAGGACGGCAATGACCACCTATGTCATGCTTGCAAATTGGACCGAGCAAGGCATCTAGAAGGCGAAGGACTCGCCACGCCGTCTGGACGCTGCGAAGAAGGCTCTCAAGGATATGAGCGGCGAGATCAAATCCTTCTTCCTGACCATGGGTGACTATGACATGGTCGTGATCCTGGAAGCCCCGGACGACGCGGTCGCGGCGCGTTTCAGCCTGCAGCTGGGGATGCAGGGAAACGTTCGGACGCGCACGTTGAAGGCGTTTCCCGAAGCCGCCTATCGGGAAATCATCAACTCGCTCGGCTAGTCGGCTCGGGGACTATCCCGGCCGGATGAAGTTCGCAAGGACGCGTAACGCGGACGATGTCGTCCTGGACGCAGAGGACGCGCTCGCGGCCACGGTGCGGCGCTCACTATTTCTGCCAGTTAGCGATATCGGCTGCCTGCTCGGTGCCTCCTTCGCGACCGTCGGCTCCAAAGGACGCCAGGTCGTAGGCTAGCCCATGCGTCCCCGGAGATGCATACTCATATGGCTTGCCCCAAGGATCGTTCGGAACCACGCTGCCTTTCAAGTAAGGCCCGTTCCAGCGTTCGACGTTGTTTGGCTTCTGCACGAGCACGGCCAATCCAACACCCGTCGCCGGATATGAGCCATTGTCGAGATAGTACAGGTCGAGCGCTTGCGCAAAGCTCTCGATCTGAATCCTGGCCGCTTTGGTTTTCGATTCCGACAGATGGTTGAGCACACGCGGGCCCACCAGACCGACGACGAGACCTATGATGGTAATCACGACGAGCATTTCGACGAGCGTGAAGCTGTCCTGCTCCAACAAAACACGCTGGGGAGCGGTTCGACCGATTAAAACTACGCTGATGCTGGCGCATTGCTCAACCTGGACTTGCTCTTCCTCTCGTATCGTCAAAACATCAAACGACCAAGATGGCGGGCTATCAGGGCGCGAGGTCGGGGAGTTAAGCTGCCCTCCGGTAAGAGAACAGCGCCTCCACAGTAGTGGGTCATCTCAAGCCTTGGCGTCCTTGATCTCATCGTGGTGAGACAGGCTCGAGACGTGGTTCGGAAACCGTGGGCACAACGAGAAGGATACGTATTGGACCGGTCCTTCGATCGACGGCCGGGTATCGCAAATCCCCGATCAAACTCTTGAAGGTGCGGACGGCTAAAGCGGGGCTGATGCAATCGTTCCTCACGGCGAACAGATGAGCCGCCGCAAGCACTGCCTTATTTTTGGCAAGCATCGCATTTCGGGGAACGACGACGCTCGCCATTGATCCCGGGCGCCATCGATTTCGATGGCCAGTGCCTTCAAATGCCTGCATCTCCGGCGCTACGGCTTCCGCTTCTGGCGCCTCAGACGTGGAAGAGCGGAAGGTGATCGGCATCAAGCGAACGCCACGATGGACCTTCAGAGACCGTGCTTGACCGCGCCGACCCTGAGCCAGGAGGAGTGCCGGTTTTGCGTTGCGGGAAGATTCCGGGCTTCATGCCTTCGTCTCAGATGTGCCTACGCTTACGTTCTTGACGTGCTATGCTAATTATAACAGCCAATAGGTGTGCCATGTCCGGTATTGCAGAATGGCTATCATCGATCGGTTTGGGAGAGTACGCTCAGCGCTTTGGCGAGAACGCCATTGACCTATCAGTTGTTGGGGATCTCACCGAGCAGGACCTGAAGGACCTCGGTGTCCTGCTCGGCCATCGCCGCAAGATGTTGCGTGCTATCACGGAGCTCAAGGGCGACATTGCGCGCACGCCTCAAGCGGGCGGCAAGGCGGCGCGGGACGGAGCCGAGCGGCGTCAACTCACGGTTATGTTTTGTGATCTGGTCGGCTCGTCGGCGCTCTCGGCCCGTCTTGATCCCGAAGATTTGCGAGGGGTTGTTGGCGCCTACCACAGCTGCATTGCGGAGGTGATCGCTCGGAATGAGGGTATCATCGCGCGATACATGGGCGACGGAGTGCTCGCCTATTTCGGTTATCCACATGCCCACGAGGATGATGCCGAGCAAGCGGCGCGCGCCGGGCTGGCGCTGGTCGATGCCGTGGCCAACCTCCAGACATTCCCGTCCACGCAACTTCGAGTCCGCGTCGGGATTGCTACCGGGATGGTGGTCGTAGGCGATTTGACGGGAGAAGGTGCGGCGAAAGAGCAGGCGGTTATTGGCGAAACACCAAATTTAGCTGCGCGCTTGCAGACGCTCGCCGATTCGGGCGCCGTCCTGATCTGCGAGAGTACTCACCGGCTAACCGAAGGACATTTTGAATTCCGGAATCTTGGCCCGGTCATCCTGAAAGGTTGGGCGGAGCCAACACAAGCATGGCAGGTGCTGGGCACTACCGGCATCGACAGCCGCTTCGAGGCCCAGCACAAAACTCAGTTGACGCAGCCAATTGGACGCGAGGAGGAGATCGAGTTGCTGTTGCGTCGCTGGCAGCGCGCCATGAGCGGCGAGGGTTGCGCAGTAATGCTTACCGGAGAGGCGGGCATCGGTAAATCGCATATCGCCTTGGCGCTCGACGAGCGGCTGCAAGGAGAGGAGCACATCACGGTGCGCCAATTCTGCTCGGCGCATCATACTAATAGTGCGTTGTACCCGTTTATCCGGCAACTCGAACGAGCCGCCCGGTTCGAGCGGAGTGATTCGCCGACGGCTAAATTCGCCAAGCTTGAGGTCCTGCTCGGTCGATCCGGAGCTGACGCAGATCGCGTAGTGCCTCTGGCCAATCTTTTGTCCTTGCCACTCGGTGAGCGTTACCGACTGCAGGAGCTGAGCCCGCAAAAGCGCAAAGAAATGACATTAGGGGCGCTATTGGCTCAGCTGAAAAGCCTGGCAGCACTGCAACCAGTGTTCGTCATTGTTGAGGATGTCCATTGGGCGGATCCGACTTCTCTCGAGCTCCTGACGATGACCTTGGAACAAGTACCGCGGCTTCGGGTGCTGCTGCTCATCACCGCGAGACCGGAATTCACGCCGCCTTGGCCTGGTCATGCGCATGTTACGACGCTCTCTTTGACGCGACTTAACCGTCGCAACGGAGCGGCGTTGATCGAGCGGGTCACCGCCGGCAAGGCGCTCCCGAAGGAGGTTTTGGATCAGATACTCGCCCGCACTGATGGCGTGCCTCTGTTCGTAGAGGAGCTGACCAAGACCGTGCTCGAAACCGGGTTCTTGCAAGAGCAGGACGATCATTACACCCTAAGCCGCCCTCTGCCAGCGATGGCGATTCCGACCACGTTACAGGCATCGCTAATGGCCAGACTCGATCGATTGGCCCCGGTAAGGGAGGTAGCTCAGGTCGGCGCCGTGGTGGGTCGCGAGTTTTCGTACGAACTGCTGAGCACGGTGGCCGGGTTGCCAAGAGAGAGACTGGAGGAGGCTCTTGCCCAGTTGGTCCGATCGGAGTTGATCTTCCGCCGCGGCGAGTTACCGCAGGCGGTGTATACCTTCAAGCATGCACTTGTGCGGGACGCTGCCTATTCAGGGCTCCTGAAGAGCCGACGCGCAGCGCTGCATGCCACGATCGCGCAGGCCTTCGAGCAACGGTTCCCGGAAATTGTGGATGCTCAGCCCGAAACGCTCGCGCACCATCTCACTGAGGCCGGACTGTTCGAAAAAGCGGAGGCATACTGGTTGCAAGCCGGCAAGAAGGCAGCCACGCGCTCCGCCAATCTTGAGGCCATTGCGCACTTGCAACGAGGGATCGAGGCCACGAGCCATCGGCCCGATGACGCACGAAACGACAGGCTTGAACTTGACCTCCAGTTCGCTTTAGGCCCCTGCCTGATCGCTACCCAAGGGCCGGCCTCCAACAAGGCGATGGCTACCTTTACCCGCGCGCGAGAGCTGTGCGAGCGCCTGCGAGATCCTCCCGAGCAACTTCAGGTCATGTTCTGGCTAACCACTGCGAGCGTCATTCGCGGTGAGCTGCCGCTGGCCCAGGAAACGATCGCCGCTTTGCTTCATCTCTCCCAAACGCGCGGCGACCGGCCAGCCTTGCTCAATGCGATGCGCGGGCAGGCGATGATCCGCCTGTTCATGGGACAGATCACCGGAGCCCAGGAAGCGATCGAACGGGCTTTCGAAGCCTTCGAGGCGAGCAGCGAGGAGGATAGACTGGCAGCGCGTGTGGCCGGCCAGGATGCCGGCGTGGCCGACCTTGCGCTGATGTCGTGGCCACTGTGGCTACTTGGCCGCGACGATACGGCCATTATGCGAATGGACGCTGCAATTCAGCGCGCGGATGCCATTGGCCATCCGCATTCGCAGGCATACGCTTTTTATTATGCCTGCATTCTCCAAGCTCTCCGCGGCGAATTCCTGATAGCGCAAAGTTATGCCGAGCGCTGTATCGCCTTATCAGAGGAGCATGGATTCCGGCAGTGGCGTTTGGCCCGCGCCGTTCGCGGCATATGCATGGCATCGCTCGATCCCTCACCCAACGCGCTCGGAGAAATCCGTCCTGCGTTGGACGAGTATCGTCACGCAGGTTATCAGTTGGCCATTACCGCGCTCTTGGTACTTTTGTGTCAGCGCCTGTTGATTGATCGAGACTACGAGCCCGCGCTGGAGTTGATCGAGTCGGGCCTCGCTATAAGTACCCGCAACAGCGAACGAATTTTGGAAGCCGAGTTGTACCGACTCAAAGCACGGGTGCTAATAGGCCGCGGCGGACCAGATGTCGAGGCTGTGGCACAGTCACTGATCGAACAGGCATTGGCCATGGCAAGGGGGCAACGCGCCAAGGCCCTTGAGCTTCGGGCCGCGACAGACCTTGCCGCGCTATGCATCGATCAGCAACAACGCGAGCAGGCGCTCGATTTACTTGCGCCGATCTATGACTCCTTCACCGAGGGCTTCGACACGAGAGATATGAAGCAGGCGAAGGCGCTGCTCGACAAGCTGCGGTGACTATCGCAAAACGCCGGTTCGTTGCGTCAGGCCCGGATGATTGGCCTCAAATCATTATCCGAGGTCGAGGATTTCCGTTCGGAAGACTTCCGCCCTTCCAATGATGCTCGAGCCTTTATGCAGCGGCTCGCTTCAGCTCCTTGTGATATTCGCACACGCTTTGCCAAGCTGACCCCTCTGGCTTCTCGTTGATGAAATGCGGCCCGTTGTGCGCAGGTCGCGCCTCATGCTTTCCGAATGCCTCGAGCGCCTGCTCCGCAGCGGCCTTTCCCAGCTTGCGTCCATTATCGAGATTGCTGTGATTCCATTTGAAATTGATGTGACCCGGAACGTGAATCTCTATGATCTTGAGTTTCTTGTCCCTTGCCTCCTCCTGTTTCGATTTTTTGTCACACCGGATGTGGTATTTGAAAAGCTTGACGTCATCTTCGCCAACCGTCGAGGCGAACAATTGGCAAAGATTTGCCAGCGCGTCATGAAGATTCTCCGGCTTGCGGATTTGCTTTGAATCGACAATCCGGCTCACCCATATCTCTTCCAGCTCCGGGTGCTCCTCCAGCAAACTTTCGAAGTTGACGGTATCGACAAGCGCCCCTTCGCAGTAGGTCACTCCGCCAATCTCTACGGTACCTTCGACGAAGGGAAGAGCTGAACACGCACACAAGGTGCTTGCGTCGATAGGGCCCTCAAACATAAACTTTCCGCTCGCCCTTTTCATGGGACGATTGGAAAATAATGCGAGCTTCTGCTGATCAAGGTTCCAGGCGTTATGGAAGATTACTGGTTTTCCAGGCTTTTTCAGCTGTTCGAAATCTATCCCCTTCATGAACTCGCTATCTGGATAGTTGATCCTTGACAGGCCGTTGACTTTGGAAAGGTACATTAAGGACGTCAAATAACGGATGAAGGGATTGGTTGCCATCGCTTGATTGAGAATCCATCTATTGAAATCCCCTTCATCCAATCTTGTGAACTTCTTTTTTCTGTCTCTGTCAGGCAGCTGATTGAACAAAATCTCCATCGAGTCCTGGAAGACGTCCATCATCCGGTATGGATCCCATAGGAAGTCCTTATAGTTGTCGGAATCGCTGACGAAGTTGTTCAGCGCCTTTATGTTGCTGCGCCAATCCGGACCGAAGACTGTGTTTATGGGAAAACGCTTATAGCTTTCGTCGTCCCGAAAGACGCCATTCCTGAAGAATTGGTGAGTCTTTTCGACTTTGTCTTCATGATCGTCCCATTGGTTGTAGACGATCCCGACCCATGCGCCGATGCAGGACAGTGCCCAGACATCGAACGTTATGTTGTGTGCGGTGAGAGCTTCCAGAACCCCGATGTGCAGCCCTGCCGCCGGTCCACCACCCCCGAGCGTTATTGCTCTCTTCGCCATGGCATCCTCCGTTGACTCTTGTGTGGTTATGCTCCGATCGAATTTCACTGCCGCGGAAGACTAGTAGTTTTCATGCCTATTGAAAAGCGTTCGGACTCTCTGTTGGCCGGACTTTGGCAGAACGATGCGCGGGAGCCGTGGTGGTTGATCCGAGACCCCGAGCGACGCGAGTTAGACGTCGCGGCAGGGGATCGCTAAGCTCTCGCAGATAGAAGCGAACGCTTTCGTTGTGTCGGTGTCCTCGAAACAGAATCGGGTCCCGGAGTCCGCACGTTCTACCCACCAGTCGATCTTCCTTCCTTTTGATATCCGGGCCGCCTCTGAGCGGAGCTGATCCAACTGTCGTCCATAGGCCCGAACTATTACGCAATCTGGCTTAGTCATTAATCAATGTTCTTTCCGCAAAAAAAAACGCATAAGCGCTGATCGCGCCACCTTATGAAGATGCGCTCCGATCAAGAGCCTAGCGTCGAGACTGTTCATCTACCTCGCGCGCGGCCAAGGTAAGCTCTATTTCGGTGAGCTGTTCCAACAAACGATGCACGATGTCGACGCAGTCTGATGACGGTATGGATCTCACGCCTCGTGCGTTAAGCTCCGCTTCGAGGAGCTTCGCCAGTACAAATTTGACACCCATTGGATTCCTAAAATGCGGGCCGGGATGAAAACCCAATACTGCACCATTTGGGAAAAAGTTGCAATTGGAGGTAGATCACAGAGCCGCAATTCAATACCCTCGGGCGGAGATACAAGCCTGCGAAGGCACATCGCATCTAGGGGGATTCGTAGATCCGGCCTGAGCGAGAGGCCCTGCGGTTCACGCCATCGGCGCGGTTATCCGCTAGTGGATCGAGACCGGTGCGGAGCGACTGGCCTCCTCACGTCATTGGTTCGCCGACAGGCTACCAATCGTCAGTGCGTCCCTTCGCTCTATGTCTCTGAGGAGCGGAGAAAGTCGCTTGCATGGTCATATTGTGCGCTGCCATCTACGATCTGCTGGGCGCGCGGGCCAAGTAGGGCGCCAACGATTTCGGGACCGAGCAGTTCAAGCGCGGTCTGCCCATAGCTGAAGCAAATTCGCGGGAATGTCTTTCATAGATTCCAAACAGGTTCAGTAAGCGATGTTCGCCATCGTGGTTGTGGTCCTGATGCGCCTTCGCTGCATAAAAAGCAAACAAGCCACGAAAAGCTTCACGGGAAACGATAGGTTTGCCATCGCAATGTCCCCCAATAAAAAGCGAGCCATCTAATTCACGAAATTTGGAGTTCTCGTGGAATAAAAGCTACTGGTATTTAGTCGCTCGGCTTTGAAGAATCGGTCAGCAAAGCTGTCTTGACTAATGCAGCCGCCGTGACAGCCAGGCGCCATCGCCGGGGCTACGGTTCTTCACCTTTCAATGTCTGTTCCTATAATGCTTTAATGTCTCTGCCGTACCGCCGCACCGCCAGTGACAACCTGGTAAGGAGGGCTGTCAAAGAGCCCTGAGGGACCCGACAGAGCTGAGGCTGAGGACTACCTGGACCGTTCTGTGGTCTGCAAACACGCTCAGTCTCCCTTCTAAATAGGTATGAGCGTCGCCCTGCGTGCGCCTGCAAGCATCCGGAGTTTATTCCGATCTACTGCTTGAGTGAGCACAGGTGGTCACGAGCAGCATGGTCCGGGTGCATTGCCAATCGGTTCCCAACATCGGTTCATAGACTCCACGAGGAGTACCGATCGCCATAGTAGTACCAGCCGCCATCAAAACAACGGCGGTCAGCGCGAGCATTCGATAGGTTGCCAATTTCCACTTCATTGCGCTTCCCTCCAGTGGAAGCGTACACGCTACGCTCGGTGATACTTGCCGCTTGTGAACTACTTCACACAATGCGCATCACAGCCGTGTGCAGGAGGCGCGCCAGCGTGAACTGAAGGGCCTCTGATCGTGCCGGCAATCAGATCAGTTCATCGGCTGCCCCTTTGCACAACAATCACAGTTCGCCGAAGACCTCACTGACCTTCATCTTGATCGGCAAAAGTGGGTCTCCTCAGAAAGCGGAGCGGCGGACGCCATCGCCGGCGCTGCGGTACGGGGACATGGTGGTTATCGCGACGGGCAAGCCGCGGCGCTGCCGCCGGTTCCCTCATCGATGAGGTTGCGTCAGGTGAGATCTGGCAAGCGCCGTCCTGAACGCTATGGATCGGCTACCGAGCTGGCTTCCAGCCGAGAGCTTCGCGACCGCAAATCGCGTAGTTATCTGAGCCGCTAACGGCCAGGCCGAGTGCCTACTGCCATTTTGCGATCGGCCCAGCTCTTAACATCGCCGACGGTCGTCGCCTTGAGGAACGCGTTCGCCTTGACCAGCTTTTCGCGTGTGGTTCGACCCGTTATGTCAGCGGCGGCCATAACTGAAGCAGCATCGGCAGTTTCTGCGCCGGAAAATAGCGCCACGGCTCCCGCCGGTCCCGCGAAATGGGCGAGGTAGAGAGAACCGGGCGTGGCCGGCAGACTGCGCTTGGTCAGCATCGCGGCATGTTGCTCGACCAGCCGTGCGGCAACGTCGCGCGTAAGCTCGGCATCTCCGCGCAAGTCCAAGACTTCCTTGTCGCTGCGGCCCTTGATCAGATCGCGTCGGTGCCTTCGAACGGCTTCGAGCCACGTATCATCGAGAAACTGGGCGGCGCCGGCGGCGCTCGACCGCTTGTTCCTTGCATTCGGGTCACCGTTGGACTCGGCTATGATAATGCGCTCGACCAATGCCTTCGCAGCCGCTCTGTCGATCGATTTCCCCTTCAATTGAGCATCGCGAAACAGGACGAAACTTGCGACGAAAGCCAGGCCGATTGCCAGTCCAACAACGAGCGTGATGAATTCCGCGGACAACCACTTCCGCGCGGCGACAACGGATCCACGCTCGTCGGGGCGAGGCGGTCGGATTTCCTCGTCGCGGCGTATTTGCTCTGACACATGCGGCGGGAGCCGCGGGTTGCCATCAGCTGTCGTCCCAACGTAGAGGAATCCATGCTCTAGGTCTGGCATCGCGTCTGCAGGTTTAATGCTTTCAAAACGCCATCGAAGGCACCTGACAGGCACGGCTTTGCCTCCGCGATTGGTTTGGCGCGACTGGCGCCTGCGCTTGCCTTGGAAATTCCGTGGCGGGGCCGAGGCCTGGGCAGCATGATCGCGGATTTTCCGCTTGCGTTGCCTTTCTGCTCGATGATCTTCGAATGTGCTGGTGCAACGATCGCAATGTGGTCCGGCGGATCCTTTAGTTCGCTCGAGGAAAGTGGCTGCGGTGGCGCTTGGAGTTGCGGAGTTTCGAGCCGGTCTGCCTTGGTCAGTGTATCGTGTGAGGGACGTAATCCGACCGTTGCGAGAGCCGGCGGCTCGTTCACAGGCTCTGTGATGCGCGGGGGCGCCTCGAGCTCCATCACGGCGAGTGTACCGAGGCCAATTAGGAAGAGAGCTACTCTCATCTGATTTCACGCCCTCCGAACGAGAAACCTCACTCAAATCCTCTTAGAAATGAGCTCCAGAAATCAAGGACGGATTGCAAAGGTCCAATAAGGCCCCTTAGCGGCAGAGGTGAACCGGGAAGCGCTGCTATGGGAGAAGATCAAAGACAGGGTTAACGCGGATCATGCGAACTGGCCGAGTGAAGGGGATAGTCAACCCGATGTGGCGCTGCCGGCTTCTCACTTCGAAAATGTCACCGAACCCCAGCTCGACGCCGTCTCGTCCTCGCTACGCCCTGGCAAGTTCGCGACTGCATTTTGCAGCGGGAGGTGTGCGTCTGTGAGTTGGTTCAAACAGCAAGGGGGACGGCGGAGTACATTTCCGCCGTGGAGGACTTCAGCAGCTTGGCAGCACGTGAGGGTGAGCTACGCAATCGTGAGCGATCACTGCAAACCGTCGGCAGGTTATCTGAGACTTCTAAGCGAGGCCGCCGGTCCACGCGGTGGAAAAGCACCGGGTCAAAATGGACAAGTAAAATATCGGGCCAGCCCCGGTGTCGAAGTTTTAGCGCTAAATTCGTCCGGATGGCGAAAAGGGCCGCTGGCTGCTGCGTCGACCTTCCACCCTGGGACATCACCGGACTCGGGCGTTCACCTCCGTCGGAAAGCGCGCGGTCACGTTGGCGGTCATTGTTCGAACCCGAGCAAGCGGCGATCAGTCCCAGCCAACCAAACAGACTTGCCCGTGGCATCGAAGCGCGGGCGTCGACAGTGGACGAAGCGCGATCTTGGCGGATTGGCTCCTGCCGATGTCATAGAGATTTGCAAATGGGGAACACCGGCCGCCGACCTACTTGACGTAGATCATTCGTTCCTTAGTGGCCCGCAGGCTGCGGATGTAATAGCCTTGTGCCTGAACGGCTGACTTGATTTCGTTGCTAACGTTGAGAACTCGTTTTCTGCTCTTGCGCCAGGTATGTGCAGAGTAAAGCGCAGGTACGGCAGAGCCTGTACTTAGAACGAGCAAGCCGCGCTTGTCATTGCGATAGATATCAAACATCGTTCGTCCCCGCTGACCATATTGAACTAAGAATGAAATATGTTTCGGTTGTCTCAATGGCCGAGCTTAGTATTTCGGTCGGCTGTGCGGGTTGTAAATCTGCAACGCCAGCGACTTTCCTTCAGTTCGTTCCGGATACAGAACGAACTGAAGCAAGCCCCGGCCGCCGTCAAATTGCTGCGTATGCAATTACTTCAGTCACGATGTGTTTCGGATGTTGTTGATTGGGGGCGGAATCGAGCGGGAAGCGGCAACCGCCGTCTTCACGGATTCGCCCCGTGTGGTTGCTCTTGCACGGCAGCGCCGACACGTCACCGTGGGCGGCGATGCATCTGGCCCGTAGGCGATGTAGCTACGTCTTTCGCTGACTGCTTGTTCAGTAAGAATAGCCGACTAGACCTGCTCGGGCTCTGCGCTTCGCGTTTTGACCCTGGCTGCGTGAAAACGTGAAATCTCGCGTAGCGCGGAGAATCTGCTTCTCAGATGGAGCGGCGTCGCAGTTCAGTATGCTCCTCACGCTCCCGGAACAGGCTTCTGAAGGAATGCTTTTCTCTGTAATTTGTGCGGCGCTGCATTTTTTACACAGCCAAGACCCATTGCGGACCTGACTGTCAAACGCGACGCTAAATTCAAACTTCAAGTAAGTCTCGGCCCGTAGTCTAGATTGTGGTCCGAATGCTGATGCGTAATGAAAATGCTTTTTAACGCGTTTAGCCCAAGACCAGCTTGCACGATCTGTCGGGCAACGCCGTTGCCACAACAATAACGTAAAGGGAGCCCCCGGCTACAATGGCATTTGAAGGTGCAGCTCGCCCAACCTGCAAGGGCGGACCGCCGGTGGTGCCCAACAACACAATCGTGCGGGCAGATTGTCCCGCCGCGAGTCTCGGTGCCAGCGCCGGTGCGAGAAGTGCTCCTGCGGAAATCTTTAGCGTCTCTCGTCTGTTCAACGTCACGGATCGCCCTCCACCTAAGCGACAGAATGCTACTGCTGAATGGCAGGACCGTCTACTTCGCTGTTCCGGTTTGAGCTTGCTTGGGAATGCCGCTTGTGGGCCTCAGCGAAGAGGCAGCATCGCTCTAGAGGTCCGCTTATTGAGGCATGGAAGACAAGATTTGCTCAGGCTGAGTTCTTCGCATTTTGACCCGCAGGAGACATGCGTTGAGGCCACTCCGTTAGTGGTGGCAACCTCCTCGGAGCTTGGGGTTGCTTCTTCGGTCTGGCCCGATTATCGTTTCTGTTGCAATCGCAAGGCAGTGGAACGGTGGAGGCCTGCGGTGCCCCGCGCTAGAGCGACCCCGGAGCGACTGAGCGCGTTTTCCGACGGCGTGTTCGCTGTCCTTATCACAGTATTGGTCTTAGAACTCCGCCGCCGGAGCAGCCGACCTTCCAAGCGTTGCTTGCGCTCTGGCCTACATGGCTAAGCTATGCTGTGAGCTACCTGTTCATCGCCGTTGTTTGGGCTAATCACCATCATCTCATGCGCTATGCGACAGATGCCACGCCCCGCCTGATGTGGTTTAATTTCGCGCATTTGTTTTCTGTATCGTTGCTTCCGCTCTCAACCGCTTGGATGGCCGTGAGCGAATTAGCCCCGCAGCCGGTTGCCTTCTACGCGGCAGTATTCTTCCTGGTGAACGCGACCTATATATTTTTGATCTTGGAGCTCATCGACCGCGCCCCGGTCGATGATACGCCGCCGAAGGTGCGCAGGGTCTCATGCGTGTCCGACCGATCGTAACTCTATGCCTTTTTGGGCTGGCCGCGGGTGTTGCGCTTAAATATCCTCTGGTTGGACTTGCCATTTGTTGTTGTTGTCTGACCGTCTATCTGAAACCCGAAGCGCCGGGAGCGTGAGCGAACGTGGGTTGCTAAGCCGCCTTTTGGCCATTGCCGACCTGCCACAAGCAACCGGTCCAGGACCGCTTATGACCCGGAACGGAAGGTCGCAGACCAAGACCGTCCGAACCTCTGGCACGGACACCACCCGACGAATCCGGCGGTGGCGCAAATGCGAAGTGCGGCGGCGTCTCCTAGGGCGACCTTCGCATAGACCAGAGGATAGCGTTCGTGAGGATTCGCTGGTAGCGGGCGTCCTGCCAAACTGACGGCTCGTGGCCTAGCGCCGAATAAAATACTCGTCCCTCGCCATAGAATCGGGTCCAGGTGAGAGGCCAGCCATAGAAACGTTGATGCACGTCGGTCTTGCCAAGGTCCCCGAGCTTGGGTCGAGACGCAGGAGCACGCGTGAACCACGATAGTCGAAGTCGCTGATTTGGTAGATCTCGTCCTCGACTTGCAACGAATTCCCGAGAAAAGCCACCAGGGGATCGCCAGGATCAACCACCTCGATCTTCACGGCCTGATGTCAAGGATAACCATTGAAGTAGCCGCCGACCAGATCGAGATAGTCCGGCCAAGTGTAGAATGTGTCCGTCGCCGAATGAACCCCGAGGAACCCGCGGCCCGAGCGCACAAACTTGAGAAGAGCTCTCTTTTGCGCGGCGCTCATCGGAAGTTCTCCGGTTGTGTAGAACATCACCGCCGCGTAGCGCTCGAGGTTTTCGGTAGAAAATTCGGACGTGTCTTCCGTTGCAATGACTTCAAAGGCACCCGAATTGCTTCCGAGCTGGGTCAGGATTACCTTGGAAAGCGGTATGACATCATGCCGGTAGCCGGCGGAGTATGATCTTCCCCCGAAAAAGTGGACGGGTTTAAGCGACTTTTAGCTCCATTTCGATCGGGGCGATATATCCGATGGCGGAATGGAGCCTGGTTCGGTTGTAGAAGCCCTCGATGAAGGCGAAGATATCGCGCTGAGCCTCGGCGCGGGTGTTGTAGTCGCGATGATGGACGAGCTCGGTCTTCAAGGTATGGAAGAAGCTCTCCATCGGGGCGTTGTCGTAGCAATCGGCCTTGCGGCTCATGGATGCGGTGATGTCGGCGTCGGTAAGAGCATCACGATAGGCGCGTGAGGCATACTGCACGCCGCGATCGGAGTGATGGATCAACCCAGCCTGGGGCCGTTGCTGCTGGATCGCCATTTTCAGGGCCGCGGATGCGAGTTCGACCTGCATATGATCCCGCATGGCCCAGCCGACGATCTTCCGGCTGAAGAGATCCATGACGGCAGCAAGGTACAGCCACCCCTCCGCGGTCGGGATGTAGGTGATATCAGCCAGCCAGACCCGGTTTGACGCATCCGCCGTGAAGTCGCGCGCGATCAGGTTCGGTGCGATCGGCAGGTCGTGGCGGCTGTCCGTGGTGCGCACCCGGCGCGGCGGCGCCATGATGGCGCGGATACCGTGTCGTTGCATCATTCGCTCGACCCGGCCGCGGCTGGTATCGCGTCCCTGCGCCCGCAGGACGGCATGGACGCGGGGGCTGCCGTAGCGGCCGCTGCTGTCCCGATGGATCTGCCGGATCACAGCCAGGAGCGCGGCATTGGATTTTGCCCGCTCGCTCACCGGCCGCTCGCGCCAGGCATAATAACCGGCCGGTGAGACCTCGAGCACCGCGCACATCAAGCGTACCGGATAGGTCTCGCGGTGATCCTCGATGAAGCGAAAGCTCATGTCCGGGTTCCGGCGAAGATCGCGATCGACTTTTTTAAAATGTTGCGCTCCATGCGCAGCCGCTCGTTCTCCTGGCGCAGGCGGGAGATCTCCGAAGCCTGGTCCGCCGACATCGGCGTCGCCTGCGTGGTGGAGCGCCACGCCGCCGATGCCGGCTCCTGCCGGAGCTTATCTACCCAGCGTCGCAATACCGAGTCGCGCAGACCGAGCTCCTTGGCCTGGCGCTTGTACTCCTCCGTAAACGACCGACGTTGACGTTCCATTCGACACCTCCGGGCTCAACAAGCCTACTACAGGTGTCCACCCATTCGGAGGAGGTTCAGTATGTGAAATAGAGGATGCGCTCTGGCGGACGCTCCGCATGCGCGCCGAGTGGTCGGATTGCCGCCGCGCCGCCGAGGAGCGCGATGAACTCA